>NZ_JAHCLR010000012.1 GCF_018455725.1 Mycolicibacter acidiphilus | reverse complement strand
CGATCAACCTGCGCCCGCACCCCTACGAATTCGCGCTGTACTACGACTGCTGAACCCGCTCAGCCCGGAGTCACCCCCCGCTCGAAGATCCGGATGATCGACGGGACGATGCTGTGCCGCGGCAGCGTCCCGCGCGCGGCCTCCCGGCAGGCCTTGATCAGGATCCCGAACAGCGCGGTGCGGATCCAGTCCGCGCTGAGTTCGGGATCGAACGCGCCCTCCCGCTGGCCGCGGACGATCAACTCGGTGACCGGGCCGTAGTCCGGCTGCTGGTCGGCCGGAACGTCGCGGAACACCGACGGGTCGGAGAACAGGAAGACCACCCGGTCACCCTCGGGTGCGATCGTGGTGACCAGCCGGCGCATCGCGTCGATCGCCGGCCCGTCATCGGTGGCCGCGGTGGCAATGCAGTCCTTGATGATGCGGATCGAGTCCACCATGGTCTCGTAGATCAGCCGATCCCGGTCGGCGAAGTAGCGGTGCACGGTGGACCGCGCGACGTCGGCCGCCGCAGCGATCTCCGGCAGCGTCGCGGTCCGATCGCGCGCGAGCACCGTCACCGCAGCGTCGAGAATCGCCGTGCGCGTCCGCAACTGGGGTCCACTGAGTTCCTGTGCAGCAGGATCCATGGCGACGATCATAACTACACGACCGGCCGATGATGAGATTTTGACGTCTCATTATGATCCGTTTACGATTTGTCGTCGGATCGGGAGGGGCGCGATGAACTGGAACATGTTCGGCACGAACTGGCACCTGTTCGGCGACCTGGCGGCGGTGGCCTTCGTGGCACTGCTGGCATCCGGCACCGGGGTCTACTTCCACGTCCGCGAACTGCGCAAGCGCACACCACTGCCGGTCAGCGAAGGCGTCGGGGCCAGGCACAAGGTCCTGACCAAGGTGCGCAACCGCACTCCGCTGACACCCGAGGAGCTGGAGTTCGTCACCCGGGTGGTCGCCGAACACCGGAAACCGCTGGCGTTCTCCATTCCGCTCGCGATCTTCTCGCTCGGCATCTTCTATGTGCTCGGCAGCCTGGAGCAGCTGCACGGCGCCACCCCTTCGCAGCGCACGTTCATCGGCGTGATCCCGATGTTCAGTTCGCTGAACATCACCGGGCAGCTCATCCGGGTGGCCAAGCTGAAGAAACGACTGCCCCTCGCCGCGGACACGGTGCCCACGAGAGCCGTCGCCGAGTGAGCCGGCCGTCACCCACGTCCTTCCTCGCGAAGGCCTGGCTTCCGCTGGTGGCCGTCGTCGCCCTCACCGTGGGTGCGCTCTGCGTGTGGAACGTCCACCAGATGTCGGCTCCCGGACCGGTGCTGGCCGTCAATCCTCCGCAGGCGCCACCGGAGTTCACCCCGAAGCTGCTCACCTATCAGGTGGACGGCGACGTCGGAGCCGGCGGCCTGCTGTCCTACGTCGACATCGACGGACACCCGCACACCGTCGAGTTGGCCGCCCTGCCCTGGACGCATGACGAGACGACGATGCTCGCGGTCGTCTCCGGCAGCATCTCGGTCCAGGTGCGCGGCGAACACGCCGCCTGCCGGATCCTGGTCGACGGCGTGATCCGCGACGAACGGTCGAGCACGCACCCGAACGCCGACGTCACGTGCCGGGTGAAGTCCGCATGAGCGCGCAGCAGAACAAGCGACCGCTGGTCGCCCGGGTGGTCCGCGCCCTCGCGGTGCCGATCCTGCTGTTCTGGGCGGTGCTGGCGGCGACGACGAACACGTTCGTGCCGCAGGTCGAGCGGGTCGCCGAAGAACTGGCCGGGCCGATGGTCCCCACCTACGCACCGTCGCAGGCCGCGATGCTGGCGATCGGCGAGAAGTTCGAGGAGTCCACCTCGACCAGCATGACGATGCTGGTGCTGGAAGCCGACCGCCCGCTGGGCGCGCAGGACCACGCCTACTACGACAAGCTCGTCCGTGACCTGCGGGCCGACACCGACCACGTCCAGTACGTCATGGACACCTGGGGCAAACCGATCACCGCGGCCGGGGCGCAGAGCCTCGACGGGCGCGCCGCCTACGTGCTGCTGCGGCTCGCCGGTGACATCGGGCAGATGCAGGCCAACGAATCGGTCGCCGCCGTGCGGCACCTGGTCGACGCGTCCGACCCGCCGCCGGGCCTGACGGTCTACGTCAGCGGGGCAGCCCCGCTGGCCGCCGACACCGTGGCGATCGCCAATTCGAGTCTGAACAACATCACGATCGCCACGATCTTCCTGATCATCTTCATGCTGCTGCTGGTGTACCGGTCGGTCGTGACGATGCTGGTGCCGTTGTTCGGGGTGCTGATCCTGATGCTGGCCGCCAAGGGCGTGATCGCCACCCTGGGGCACTTCGGGGTCATCTCACTGTCGTCGTTCGCGGTGAACATGGTGGTGTCGCTGACGCTGGGCGCGGGCACCGACTACGGCATCTTCCTGATCGGCCGCTACCACGAGGCCCGGTTGAACGGCGAGAGCCGCGAAGACGCCTACTACACCGCCTATCGGGGTGTCTCGCATGTGATCGTCGGGTCCGGCCTGACGATCGCCGGGGCGGCGTTCTGTTTGAGCTTCGCCCGGTTGAACTACTTCAACACGATGGGGCCGGCGGTGGCCATCAGCATGGTGCTGACGGTGGCGGGCGCGCTGACTATCGGACCCGCCGTGTTGAGCGTGGGCAGCCTGTTCGGGCTCTTCGATCCCCGCCAGCAGGTCAAGGCCCGGCTGTACCGGCGCATCGCCACCTCGGTGGTGCGCTGGCCCAAACCGGTGCTGACCGCCAGTTGCGCCGTCGTCCTGATCGGCGCGGTGTTCATGCCGACCTACCGGGTCAACTTCGACGACCGCAGCTACCAGCCCGCCGACGCCCCCGCCAAAGCCGGGTTCGCGGCAGCGGACCGGCACTTCCCGCCGAGCAAGCTGTTCTCCGAGATGCTGATGGTGGAGTCCGACCACGACATGCGCAACTCGGCCGACTTCATCTCGCTGGACCGGGTGGCCAAGGCGCTGATCCGGCTGCCGGGTGTCGCGATGGTGCAGGGCATCACCCGGCCGATGGGCCGTGCCCTCGAACACGCCTCGCTGCCCTACCTGTTCACCACCCAGGGCAGCGGCAACGGCCTGCAGCTGCCGTTCAGCCTGGAGCAGAACGCCAACACCGAGAAGCAGGCGCAGATCATGGCGCACACCGTCGACGTGTTGCGGACGACGATCGCGCTGACCCAGAAGCTCTCCGACGAAATGCATTCCACGGTGCTGACGATGGAGGACATGCAGTCCGTCACCGACCAGATGAACGAGGAGATCTCCAACCTCGACGACTTCCTGATGCCGCTGCGCAGCTATTTCTACTGGGAGCCGCACTGTTTCGACATCCCGATCTGCTGGGCGTTCCGGTCGACGTGGGACATGATGGACAACGTCGACAAACTGGCGGAGAGCATCAAGAACGCGGTGGGCTCGCTGGAGGTGGTCGATCAGCTGCTGCCGCAAATGGTCTCGGAGTTGAACCTGATGGTCGACGATCAGGTCGCGCTGCGTGCGCTGATCGTCAACACGTACGGTCCCGCCGACATCCAGGCCGAGAACACCGATCAGACCTTCGACGACATGATCAACGTCGGCAATGACTTCGACGCGTCGGGCAGCGACGACTTCTTCTACATCCCGCACGAGGCGTTCGACAACGAGGACATCAAGACCGGCATGGCCCTGATGATGTCCCCGGACGGCAAGGCGGCCCGGTTCATCGTGACCCACGAGGGAAACGCCATGGGGCCGGAGGGAATCGAGCACGTCGAGCGATTCCCCGACGCGATCAAGATCGCTTTGAAGGAGACCTCGCTGGCCGGCGCGAAGATCTACATCGGCGGCTCGGGATCGAACAACCGCGACATCGCGCAGTACGCCAAGTCCGATCTGCTGATCGCCGCCATCGCCGCCTTCACACTGATCTTCCTGATCATGCTGATCATCACGCGAAGTCTGGTGGCCGCCTTGGTGATTCCGGGCACCGTGGCCTTCTCCTACGCCGGCGCGTTCGGGTTGTCGGTGCTGATCTGGCAGCACCTGATCGGCCTGCCGCTGCACTGGATGATCCTGCCGCTGACGTTCATCATCCTGGTGGCGGTCGGTTCGGACTACAACCTGCTGCTGATCGCGCGGCTCAAAGAGGAACTCCGGGCCGGGTTGAACACCGGGCTGATCCGCGCCCTGGGCAGCACCGGCGGGGTGGTGACGTCGGCGGGACTGGTGTTCGCGTTCACCATGCTGGCGATGCTCGCCAGCGACCTGCGCACCATCGGCCAGGTCGGGTCCACGGTCTGCATCGGTCTGCTGCTGGACACCCTGGTGGTGCGGTCGTTCATCGTGCCGTCACTGGTCCGGCTCTACGGGCCGTGGTTCTGGTGGCCGACGATCGTGCGGCAGCGTCCGCTCCGGAGCAGACGAGGTGCGGCGCCGGAATCTACAGTGGTTGCGTGTTCGCCGGACTTGATCAAACTCTGACCCGCTGGACCCCCGCGGCGCTCAGCGTGTTCCGGGTGGTCTGCGCGTTCCTGTACACGGTGGCCGGCACCTCGAAACTGTTCGACTGGCCGGTGGCCGCATTCGCCGCCCCCGGTGTCGGCAGCTGGCCGATCTGGTGGGCCGGGGTGATCGAATTCGGCGCCGGCACACTGATTCTGCTCGGGCTGTGCACCAGGCCGGCGGCGTTCCTGGCCGCCGGCGAGATGGCCGTCGCCTACTTCACCCAGCATCAGCCGCTGGCACTGTGGCCGATCGACCCGGCACAGGACTACGGCGAGATCGCGATCCTGTACTGCTTCGCGTTCCTGCTGCTGGTGTTCACCGGCGGTGGAAAATACACGCTAGACGCGCTGATCCGGCGCTAGATTCAGCGCTCGCCGGCCGGTGCCGGATCCCGCGCCCAGGCCGGAAGGATGAACACCCCCTCGGCCTCCACCGTGACCCCCTGAGCGTCGCAGAGGTGGCCTCGCGCAATGGTTTTGACGCCCTCCCGGTGGTGCGTCCAGGCCTCACCGCGCAGCGCGCCCAGCGGGGTGCCGCGCAGGTATTTCACCGTGATCGTGCCGGTGTACAGCGGCCGGGTCATGCCGTCGCTGGCCGCTTCGCCGAGCAGGTGGTCCAGCACCAGCGCGCTCACGCCGCCGTGCACCAGGCCGGGCGGGCCCTCGTAGGGCGCACCGAGGTGGAAGTCGGTCCGGTACCGGCCGTCGTCGTCGCGGCGGATCGCCAGTGGCGGTGCGATCGGGTTGCGCAGGCCCACCACCGTGTTGCCCCACGGTGTGGGCGGTTCACCGGTGACGTAGCGCATCCCCGGTGCGTCGCTGAGGCCGCCGGCGCGCAGCGCCTCGGTCACCGCCCGCACCTGTGCGCACGCGTCGTCGACGACGGCGCCGTCGGCTTCGGTGCGCAGGCTGGCGTCGATCAGGTCGCGGACCGCAGCGGCCAGCGGCGCATACCGGGCCGTCAGCCGGTCCCGGTCCTCGGCACTGATCGTCGGCACCTTCGAACCCGATCCGAATTGCACCACCGCGTCGTCTCCCTACTAGTCCCCGAAAACCTTACGCACCACGGCTTTCGCCCGCCTGGTCACCCGCAGGTAGTTGTCCAGGAACTCACCGCCGTCACCGCCCGGCCAACCGGCGGCGACCGCGACGGCGTTGAGCGCCCGCCCCGGCCCGGGCAGCTGGTCGGTCGGTTTGCCCCGCACCAGCACCAGCGCGTTGCGGGCGCGGGTCGCGGCCAGCCAGGCCTGCCGCAACCGGTCGACGTCACCCTCGTCGAGCAGTCCGGCCGCGACGATCGCGTCCATCGCCAGCAGTGTCGAGGTGGTGTGCAACGCCGGAACCCGGTCGGCGTGCCGCAGTTGCAGCAGCTGCACCGTCCACTCGACGTCGGCCAGTCCGCCGCGACCCAGCTTGGTGTGGGTGTTGGGGTCGGCACCGCGTGGCAGCCGTTCGGCGTCCACCCGGGCCTTGACCCGGCGGATCTCGCGCACCGCGTCGGCCGACACCCCGCCGGCCGGGTACCGGACCTTGTCGACCATCGCCAGGAACCGGGCGCCGAGTTGGGCGTCCCCGGCCACCCAGTGTGCCCGCAGCAGCGCCTGGACCTCCCAGGGCTGCGCCCAGTGCGCGTAGTAGGCCTCGTACGACGCCAGCGTGCGCACCAGCGGACCGTTGCGCCCCTCGGGCCGCAGGTTGGTGTCGACGTGCAGCGGCGGATCGGCACTGACCGTGCCGAGCAGGGCGCGGACCTGCTCGGCGATCATCGTCGACCAGCGCACCGCGTCGGTGTAGGTGACGCCCTTATTGGCCTCGCAGACGAACATGACGTCGGCGTCGGAGCCGTATCCCAGTTCGCCGCCGCCGAGCCGGCCCATCCCGATCACCGCGATCCGCGCCGGCGCCCGGGCGGTCGGGTCCGCGGGCAGGTTCACCCGGATGATCGCGTCCAGGGCTGCCTGCAGCACCGCCACCCACACCGCGGTCAGCGCCCGGCAGACATCGGTGACGTCGAGCATGCCCAGCAGGTCGGCCGACGCGATCCGGGCCAGTTCGTACCGGCGCAGGCTGCGGGCGGTGGCGATCGCCCGGGCCGGGTCCGCGTAGCGCGCGGTGGAGGCGATCAGCGCCCCGGCCACCGCATCCGGGTTCGTGTCGAGCAGTTTCGGCCCGGCCTGACCGTCGCCGTAGGACTGGATCACGTCCGGTGCGCGCATCAGCAGCTCGGGGATGTAGGCCGAGGTGCCGAGCACCCGCATCAGCCGCTTGGCGACGGCGCTCTCGTCGCGCAGCATCGCCAGGTACCAGCGCTGCCCGGCCATCGCCTCGCTGAGCCGCCGGTAGGCCAGCACACCCGCGTCGGGGTTGGGGGTGTCCGACAGCCAGTACAGCAGTTTGGGCAGCAGCACCGACTGCACCCGGCCGCGCCGCCCGCTCTGATTCGTCAGCGCCGCCAGGTGGGTCAGGGCGCTCTGCGGGGCCTCGTAGCCCAGCGCCGCCAACTGTCGCTCGGCCGCGCCGGGGGTCAGTCCGCCGGCCAGCTCCAGGCCGGCGGGCCCGATCGACTCCAGCAGCGGCTGGTAGAAGAGCTTGGCGTGCAGCCGCGACACCCGGACGTTCTGCCGCTTGAGTTCCGCCCGCAACACCCCGACCGCATCGCGGTGACCGTCGGGGCGGACGTGGGCGGCCCGCGCCAGCCAGCGCAGCGCCTCGTCGTCGTCGAACGGCGGCAACGTGTGGGTGCGCTTGAGCCGCTGCAGTTGCAGCCGGTGTTCCAGCAGCCGCAGGAATTCGTAGGAGGCGGTCAGGTTCGCGGCGTCGTCCCGGCCGATGTAGCCGCCGGCGCCCAGCGCCGCCAGCGCGTCGACGGTGGATGCCACGTGCAGTGAATCGTCACCGCGGCCGTGCACCAGCTGCAGCAGCTGCACGGCGAACTCCACATCGCGCAGCCCGCCGGAGCCCAGTTTGAGTTCCCGGTCCCGGATCTCGGCCGGCACCAACTGCTCCACCCGGCGGCGCATCGCCCGTACGTCTTCGACGAAATGCTCTCGCCCACAGGCAGTCCAGACCATCGGCAGAAGTTCGTCGAGGTAGCCGCGGCCCAGCTCGGCGTCGCCCGCGGCGAACCGGGCCTTCAGCAGCGCCTGGAACTCCCAGGTCTTCGCCCACCGCCGGTAGTAGGTGACATGGGATTCCAGGGTGCGGACCAGGGGTCCCATCCGGCCCTCCGGACGCAGCCCGGCATCGACTTCGAAGAACGCCTCGGCCGCGACCCGCATCAGCTCACCGGCTACCCGGGTGCTCAGCGTTCCAGCGTCCTCACCGACGAAGATGACGTCGACATCGCTGACGTAATTCAGTTCGCGCGCACCGCATTTTCCCATCGCGATGACCGCCAGCCGTGGCGGATCCTCCGCATCGCAGACCGTCGCCTGGGCCACCAGCAGTGCCGCGTTCAGCGCGGCGTCGGCCAGGTCGGACAGGTGAATGCCGACCGCGGCGAACGGCAGCACCGGCTCGTCCTCGACGATCGGCGCCAGGTCCACCGCGGCCAGGATCAGCAGCCGATCCCGGTACAGCGTCCGCAACCGATCCACGTAGCCGCCGTCGGTGTTGGCCGAAACGCAGTCCGCGAACATCTTTCGCAGCTGTCCGGCGGACGGCAGGGCGATGGTGCCGCCCGGGCTCGCCAGCAGTCGCCAGGATTGCGGGTGCGCGACGAGATGGTCGCCGAGCGCCAGCGACGAGCCGAGCACCGCGAACATCCGCGCCCGCAAGCCGCGGTCGGCCAGCAGCACCCGACTCAGGTCGTCCCAGTCGGGTCCGAGCGCCTCGGACATCCGGACCAGGGTGCGCAGCGCGGCGTCGGCGTTCGGGGCGCGCGACAGCGCCCACAGCACATCGACGTGGTCCTGGCGGTACTCGGTGTACCAGCCCAATTGGGTCAGGTCGGCCGACGCTCTCGGATGAACCAGGCCGAGTCGCCCGACACTGGGCAGTTTCTGGCGCTGCGCCGCGGGGTACGCCATGCTCAGCCCTCAGCGCTTACAGCGACAGATACTTCTGCAGTTCGTACGGGGTGACGTGGCTGCGGTAGTTCGCCCACTCCTGGCGCTTGTTGCGCAGGAAGAAGTCGAAGACCTGCTCCCCCAACGCTTCTGCGACCAGTTCGGACTTCTCCATCTCGCTCAGCGCGCGCTCCAGGGTGCCCGGCAATTCCTTGTAACCCATCGCGCGGCGTTCCTCCGGCGTCAGGTCCCAGACGTTGTCCTCGGCCTCCGGCGCCAGCTGGTAGCCCTTCTCCACCCCGCGCAGGCCGGCGGCCAGGATCACCGCGAACGTCAGGTACGGGTTGCAGGCCGAGTCGGGGCTGCGGATCTCCACCCGCCGCGACGACGTCTTGTGCGGGCTGTACATCGGCACCCGCACCAGGGCGGACCGGTTGGAGGCGCCCCACGCCACCGCGGTCGGCGCCTCGCCGCCGTGGATCAGCCGCTTGTAGGAGTTCACCCACTGGTTGGTGACGGCGCTGATCTCGCAGGCGTGCTCGAGGATTCCGGCGATGAACGACTTGGCGATCGGGGAGAGCTGCTGCGGGTCGTCGGGGCTGTGGAAGGCGTTGACCTCGCCTTCGAACAGGCTCATGTGGGTGTGCATCGCCGAGCCCGGGTGCTCGGTGAACGGCTTGGGCATGAACGACGCCCGCACCCCCTCATCGAGGGCGACCTCTTTGATCAGGTACCGGAACGTCATCACGTTGTCGGCCATCGACAGCGCGTCGGCGTAGCGCAGGTCGATCTCCTGCTGGCCGGGCGCGACCTCGTGGTGGCTGAACTCCACCGAGATGCCCATCGATTCCAGCGCCTCGATCGCATGCCGGCGGAAGTTCGCGGCCGAGTCGTGGATCGCCTGGTCGAAGTAGCCGGCGTCGTCGATCGGTATCGGCGAGGAGCCGTCGTAGGAACCGGGCTCCAGCAGGAAGAACTCGATCTCGGGGTGCACGTAGCAGGAGAAACCCAGGTCACCGGCTTTGGCCAGCTGGCGGCGCAGCACGTGCCGGGAGTCCGCCCAGGCCGGCGAGCCGTCCGGCATGGTGATGTCGCAGAACATCCGCGCCGAATGGTGGCCGCCGGTGTTGGAAGTCCACGGCAGGATCTGGAACGTCGACGGATCCGGGCGGGCCACGGTGTCGGATTCGGAGACCCGCGCGAAGCCCTCGATCGCCGACCCGTCGAAGCCGACACCCTCCTCGAAGGCGCCCTCGAGTTCGGCCGGTGCGATCGCCACCGATTTCAGGTAGCCGAGCACATCTGTGAACCAGAGCCGGACGAAGCGGATGTCGCGTTCCTCCAGCGTGCGGAGCACAAACTCCTTCTGACGGTCCATACCGCGAAGCGTAGCAGCGCTCAGCACTTCGCATTGGCCGGCGGCAGGGTGCCGTCGATCAGGTAGCGAGAGGCGAAGCCGTCCACGCATTCATTGCCCTGAAACACCACCGTGTGCTGGGTGCCGTTGAACGTCAGCAGGCCCCCGCGCAGCTGCTTGGCCAGGTCCACACCGGCCTGGTACGGGGTGGCCGGATCCCGGGTGGTGGACACCACCATCGTCGGCGCCAGATCCGGCACATCGATCGCGTGCGGCTCGGTGGTCGCCGGCACCGGCCAGAACGCGCAGGTGCCCAGCGGGGCGTCACCGGTGAACTTGCCGTAGCTCATGAACGGCGCCACCTCGCGGGAGCGTTTGTCCTCATCGATCACCACGGCCCGGTCCTTGATCGGCGGCTGGTCGACGCAGTTGACCGCAACCCGTGCGTCGGTGGCGTTGGTGTAATGCCCCTTGGCGTCGCGGCGCATGTACAGGTCGGCCAGGCTCAGCATGATGTCGCCGCGGCCGGCGACCAGATCGGAGAGCCCGTCGGTGAGATGAGTCCAGAACGTCGGGGAGTACAGCGCCATGATCGTGCCGACGACGGCGTCGCTGTAGCTCAGCCCGCGCGGATCCCTGGTCTTGGCGGGTTTGTCCACCAGCGGATCGACCAGGTGGTGATAGACGTCGACCGCCTTGGCCGGATCCGTGCCGAGCGGGCACCGGCTGTCCTTCGCGCAGTCCGCGGCGTAGTCGTCGAACGCCCCCTGGAACGCCGCGGCCTGCCGCAGGTCCTCCTCCACCGGGTCGGCGTTCGGGTCCACCGCGCCGTCGAGGATCATCGCCCGGACGTTCTGCGGGAACGCCTCGGCGTAGGCGGAACCGATCCGGGTGCCGTAGGAGTAGCCCAGGTAGGTGAGTTTGTCGTCGCCCAGACCCGCCCGGATCGCGTCGAGGTCGCGGGCGACGTTGACGGTGCCGACGTTGGCCAGGAACTGCTTGCCGGTCTTCGCCAAGCAGCGGTCGACGTAGTCCTGGGTCTCCTGCTCGATCTTGGCCACCCCGGCCGGGCTGTAGTCGACCTGGTTCAGCGCACGCAGCCGGTCATTCTCCTCATCGGAGTTGCACCACACCGCCGGTCGCGACGACGCCACCCCGCGCGGGTCGAAGCCGACCAGGTCGAAACGCTCCCGCACACTGCGCGGCAGCGTGGCGATGAGGCCGACGGCGGTTTCGATGCCGGACTCCCCCGGGCCGCCCGGGTTGATCACCAGCGAGCCGATCTTGTTCTTGGTGGCCGGGAACTTGATCAGCGCCAGGCGTGCGACATCACCGCCCTGCAGATTGGAGTAGTCGACCGGCACTGCGAGGAACCCGCACCGGGCGTCGTCGGGAACCTTGATGTTGGTGTCCGCGGTGAACCGGCACTTGTCCCACTGCACGGGCTGTCCGACCCGCGGCATGGCCAGCACCGCGTGCCCCACGGTCATCCGGGTGCAACTGCCGACGGTGAGCATCGTCATCGCCACCGCAAGGCAGACCAGGGTCGTGCGCGCGATCCTGGCGCGGCGGGCGAGGCTCATGACACCACATGCTGCCATGCACAGGCCCCGACGCCCGGATGCCGGTCCGGTCACCGCGTGGCGACCGGCTGAGCTGCGGATGTGAGGAAATCCACTCGCCTTGCGATTCAGCCGGGCCGCCGCAGGTGGCAGACTGGCTGATGTCAGACGACCCGGGGACCCGACCAGGGCCTCGAGGATCTACCCGACGAACTCTAGGGACAACGATGTCTGAGCACGTTTATGGCGCCACGCCCGACCCGAAATCCGCACCCGCCCCTGCGGCACCGCAGACCCGGATCCACCACCTGCAGCAGATGAAGGCCGAGGGCCGCAAGTGGGCGATGCTCACCGCCTACGACTACTCGACCGCCCGGATCTTCGACGACGCCGGGATTCCAGTGCTACTGGTCGGCGATTCCGCCGCCAATGTCGTCTACGGCTACGACAGCACGGTGCCGATCACCATCGACGAGCTGATTCCACTGGTGCGCGGGGTGGTGCGGGGCGCTCCGCACGCACTGGTGGTCGCGGACCTGCCGTTCGGCTCCTATGAGGGTGGGCCGACGGCCGCCCTGGCCACCGCCACCCGGTTCATGAAGGAGGGCGGCGTGCACGCGGTGAAGCTGGAGGGCGGTGAGCGGGTCGCCGATCAGATCGCGCTGCTGTCGGCGTCCGGCATCCCGGTGATGGCCCACATCGGCTTCACCCCGCAGAGCGTCAACACCCTGGGCGGGTTCCGGGTGCAGGGCCGCGGCGACGCCGCCGAGCAGACCGTTCACGATGCGATCGCGGTCGCCGAAGCGGGCGCATTCGCGGTGGTGATGGAGATGGTGCCCGCCGAGTTGGCCACCCAGATCACCGGCAAGCTGACCGTGCCCACCGTCGGGATCGGGGCCGGTCCCAACTGCGACGGCCAGGTGCTGGTCTGGCAGGACATGGCCGGCTACACCAGCGGCAAGACCGCCCGGTTCGTGAAGCGGTTCGGCGACGTCGGCGGTGAATTGCGCCGCGCCGCAACGCAGTACGCCTCGGAGGTAGCGTCGGGGACGTTCCCTGCCGAGGCGCACTGCTTCTGATCGCGTTACCGCGATCGCGCGACCCTAGCTCCGCCGAATCGCCGCTTCGACTTCATCCGCCCGGATTTCCTTGGTGCAGAAGAACCAGTCCTCGCACTGCATCGATTCGGCCGGCTCCGCCATCCGGTCTTTCGCAACCCCGCATGAGCCCGCGGTCGGAACGATCACCGGATCACCCGGGCGCCAGTCCGCGGGTGTCGCGACGTCGAAATGATCGGCCGTCTGCAGTCCCTTGACCACGCGCAACAGTTCGTCGAAATTGCGGCCCAGGCTCAGCGGGTAGTAGATGATCGTGCGGATGACGCCCCTGGGGTCGATCACGAACACGGCTCTGACGGCCTTGGTCGAGTCCTCACCCGGCATGATCATCCCGTACTGGGTGGCGACTCCCATGCCGATGTCCTCGATGAGCGGGAACGTCACCTCGACGTCCGACATCCCGCGGTAGGTGATCTTCTCCTTGATGGTGCGCAACCAGGCGATGTGACTGTAGAGGCCGTCGACCGACAGGCCGACCAGATCGGTGTTGTACCGGGCGAATTGATCCTGCATCGAGGCGAATGTCATGAACTCACTGGTGCACACCGGGGTGAAGTCGGCCGGATGCGAGAACAGGATCACCCAGCGGCCGGCGTAGTCGGCGGGGAAGTTGATCTCACCCTGGGTCGTCACCGCAGTGAAAGCCGGTGCAGGGTCCCCGATCCGAGGCATGTGCGGCACCCCAACGGGCGAATCATCAATAGTCATCGAGCGATTCCTTTCAGGATTCAACGCGGCATCAGCCACTACTATACATACCCTGTGGGGTATCCATCAGATCCTGGCGGGAACCGGGTTGTCAGCTTGAGCACCACTGCCGCCACCGCCGTGTCAACCTGGTGTGGTGACCGATTCCAGTGCGCCAGCCAGTGCACGAACGCACGCGCAGCCCTCCCCTGGCTCGATCCATCGTGCGATCGGCGACCAGGCCGGACAGCTGGCGGCGCGCGCCGATGCGGTGCGGGCCGATGCCGATGACTCGGTGCATCAGATGCGGGTGGCGCTCCGGCGGATCCGCAGCCTGCTACCGACGTCGCCGAATATCGACACCGAGTTGGGCGCGGAACTGCGCTGGCTGGCCGGGGTACTCGGCATCGCCCGGGACGCCGAGGTGCTGGCGCAGCGCTACCGCCACGCACTGGATCAGCTGGCCCCGCAACTGGTGCGCGGCCCGGTCGCCGACCGGCTGGTGACAGGTGCCGAGCAGCGCTATCGGGCCGGTTGGGCGCAGGCCCTGACGGTGCTGGACTCACCGCGCTACCGGAATCTGGTCGAACGCCTGAGCACTCTGGTCGCACAGCAGTCGATCGATGACACCGCCACACCGGCTTCCGAGGGGATCGCCGCGGCCTACCGGCGGATGTGCAAGGCGACGAAGGCCACCACCCGGGCCGACGCCACCGGCGCCGACGAGGCACTGCACCGGGTCCGCAAAGCCGCCAAGCGCCTCCGCTACACCGCCGACGCGGCCGACGCCGCCCCCATCGCCGAGCAGGCGAAACGGATTCAGACACTGCTCGGTGAGCACCAGGACAGTGTGGTCAGCCGGGCGCACCTGCTCGCCGAGGCCGATACCGCCCGCGCCGCCGGCGAGGACACCTTCACCTACGGGCTGCTGTACCAGCGTGAGGACGACCTGGCCGGCCGGTGCCGCGCCCAACTCGACGGCACGCTGGATGACCTGGACGCCGCGGTGCGCGCCGCCGGGTTCCCGGGCGAACGAGTTGGCCTGTAAGCCGGATTCTGTCCCGCGCCCTTGCGAGCACGGCGGCGACCATCCATCTGGGCACACCGTCGCCGGGTACCTCGAGCGGTCTACCCGCAGACTCGGGCGAGCAACCCTCGAACGCCTGCGCGACCGCACGAATGCGGTCTTCTTGACCTTGCTTCGGGTGGGGTTTACCAAGCCGTTTCGGTCACCCGGAACGCTGGTGCGCTCTTACCGCACCGTTTCACCCTTACCACCGCGAGCGGTGGCGGTTTGTTTTCTGTGGCACTGTCCCGCGAGTCACCTCGGATTGCCGTTAGCAATCACCCTGCTCTGTGAAGTCCGGACTTTCCTCGACACGCAAGTGCCGCGGCCGCCCGGCCAACTCGTTCGCGCTGATCACCGTACCTGTTAGCCGCAGCTGTCTGCCAGCGGTGCCATACTGCCAGCGTGACCGAGTATCCAGGCAATATTCCCAGACCGCCGGACGCCTATCCGCAGGGCATGCCCTACCCGGCGTCCGGGCAGTATCAGCCCGGCTTCCCGCCGGGTGCGGGTTACCCGGCAGCGGGGCCCTATCCCCCCGCTGCGAACCATCCGCCCACCTACGGCTACCCGAGTCAACCGTTCTATGGCACACCCGCGGCCGCCGACCCGACAGCCCCCTACGGTCGGGACCCGATGACGGGCCAGCCACTGTCCGACAAATCCAAGGTCGTCGCCGGCCTGCTGCAGTTGTTCCTGGGCGGCTTCGGCGCCGGACGGTTCTATCTGGGGTCGTATCCGATCGCCATCGCCCAGTTGGTGACCTGGTTCGTCGGTTTACTTCTCGCGGTCATCTACATCGGGTTCCTGGTCTGGATGGCCCTCGGTATCTGGGCGCTGGTCGACGCCATCATGATCTTCACCGGCTCGGTGCGTGACCAGCACGGACGACCGCTGCGGTCCTGAGTCTGACACTGTCGCCGATGCCGACCAGGAAAGCGTGCCCGCGATGACGACACGCTGGGCCAAGCGGGTGGATGCCGGTGACTGGACCGCCATCACCGCGCACCTCGACGCCGACGGCGGGGCGGTGCTGCCGCGGTTGCTTACCGACACCGAGATGACCCGGCTGCGCCGGTGCTATCCCGACGACGCGAAGTTCCGCAGCACCGTCGATATGAGCCGGCACCGGTACGGCTCCGGGCAGTACCGGTATTTCGCCGCGCCCAACCCGGAACCGATCGACGCGCTCAAGCAGGCGCTGTACCCGCGACTGCTCCCGATCGCCCGGGACTGGGCGGAAAAGCTGGGCCGCGATGCCCCCTGGCCGGACGATTTCGACGAGTGGCTGGACGCCTGCCATCGCGCCGGCCAGACGAAGTCCACTGCGCTGATGCTGCGCTACGGCCCCGGCGACTGGAACGCCCTGCATCGAGATCTCTACGGCGACTTGGTGTTTCCGCTGCAGGTGGTGATCAACCTCAGCGATCCGCAGACGGACTACACCGGCGGTGAGTTCCTGCTCGTCGAGCAACGGCCCCGGGCGCAGTCCCGCGGCACCGTCACCCAGTTGCCGCAGGGCCACGGTTACGTGTTCACCACCCGGGACCGGCCGGTGCGCTCGGCCCGCGGCTGGTCGACGGCGCCGGTGCGGCACGGGGTTTCGGTCGTGCGGTCCGGTGAGCGCTACACGCTCGGGCTGATCTTCCACGACGCCGCGTGACTATCCACCGACTGTGCAGGTTGTGGTCGACAAATGCGCGCAATGACGTCCATTTCCGACTCACTCGGCGTCAGGATAGGTAGCTGGTCTGGTTGACCAGGCGCACCGACGCCGCGCCGTCGGGATAGAACTCGGCGATGCTCAACGACGCCAGGTCCAGGTGCAGCCGGTAGAGCAGGCCCGGCCCGGCATCCAGTGCCAGTCGCAGCAGGGTTTTGATCGGGGTCACGTGCGACACGATCAGGACGGTGGCCCCGCCGTGCTCGGCGATGATCCGGTTGCGGGCCCGGCGGACCCGGTGCGCCACCGCATCGAAGCTCTCGCCGCCCGGGGGCTCGGTGGCGGTATCGCGCAACCAGCGGGTGTGCAGTTCCGGGTCCCGCTCGGCGGCCTCGGTGAATGTCAGGCCCTCCCACGCCCCGAAGTCGGTCTCGATCAGGTCGTCATCGATCGTGACGGTCAGCCCCAGCGCGTCGGCGGCCGCACTCGCAGTGGCACGGCAGCGCTGCAGTGGCGAGGAAACCACCGCCGTGATGCCGCCGCGTTGCCCCAGATACCGTGCCGCCGAATCGGCTTGGCGCGCACCGAGTTCGGTGAGTTCGGGGTTGCCGCGTCCGGAGTATCGGCGCTGCACCGACAGCTCGGTCTGACCGTGCCGGAGCAGCAGCAGCCGGGTCGGTTTGCCCAGCGCGCCGGTCCAGCCCGGTGCGGTCGCGGCGGTGTCGTCGCGTTTCGGCGCGGGCGGCTTCGGTTCCGGCACGTCCACCCCCGCGGCCGCGTCCATCGCCTCGTTGGCGAGCCGGTCGGCGTGCGAGTTCTTCTCCCGGGGAATCCAGCTGTACCGGATGTGGCCGAATCCGGCGGCCAGCGCGCGGGCCTCGGCGTGCAGTTCGGCCAGCACCGGATGCTTGACCTTCCACCGCCCGGCCATCTGCTCGACCACCAGTTTGGAGTCCATGAACACCGCGACGTCGGTGGCGCCCAGCCCCGCCGCCTCCTGCAGGCCGGCGATCAACCCGCGGTATTCGGCGACGTTGTTGGTGGTGTGTCCGATCGCCGACTTGCTCTCGGCCAGCACCGTCGAACGATCCGCGGACCACACCACCGATCCGTAGCCCGCCGGACCGGGGTTGCCCCGCGAGCCGCCGTCGGCTTCGATCAGAACTTTCACGCGGAGTCCTTGACCCGCAGCAGGATCGCGTTGCACTCCGGGCAGCGCAGCACGTCGTCGGCGGGTGCCGCCGAGATCCGGGCCATCTGCCCCCGGTCGATCTCGATCCGGCAGGCCCCGCACTGGGTCCCGCGAAGCTGCCCCGCCCCGACGCCGCCCTGCGCCCGCTGCCGCTCGTAAAGCGCCAGCAACTCGGCGTCGATGCTCGCCGCGAGTTCGTCGCGGCGCGTCGACCGCTCCCCGCGGGTGTTCTCGATGTCGGCCAGCGCACCGTCACGGGCCTGCCGCGCCGCGCTCAGGTCGTTCTGCAGCCCATCGACGACCGCCGACTCCGCGTCGCAATCGGCCTGCAGCCGTTCGCGCTGTTCCATCAGCTCCAGCTGTGAGTCCTCCAGGCTGGCCTGCCGGCGCTCCAGCGTCTCCAGCTCGTGCTGCAGGTCGGCGACCTGCTTGGAGTTGGTGATGCCGGAATCGAGCAGGCCGCGGTCGCGCTCCTCACGCTGGCGGACCGCGTCGATCTCCGCTTCCAGCCGGGCCACCTGCGCATCCAGGTCCTCCAGGGCGATCTGCAACGCGGCCAGCCGATCTCCGGCGGCGACCTGGTCGACCTCGATGCGTTCGTAGTCCTGCTGCTCGGGAAGGTGCGTCGACCGGTGCGCGAGCCGGGTCAGCTCGGCATCCAGGTCCACCAATTTGAGCAGCGAATGCTGCTGCCACACATCAGCTTTCATCGTCGTTCCCCTTCGCTCCTGCAGCAAGATTCCACGGATCGGTGCGAACCGCGCTGACGTTGACCGGCAGCGCAGCACCGAATGCCGACCGCAGCACATCCGCGGCCTGGGCGCACCACGGGTATTCACTGGCCCAGTGCGCGACGTCCACCAGTGCCATCGGTGAGCGGCGGGCGTGTTCGTCGGCCGGATGGTGGCGCAGGTCGGCGGTGACGTAGGCCTGCACCCCGGCGGCCGCCGCGGTGGCCAGCAGCGAATCTCCGGCACCGCCGCACACCGCCACCCGGGATACCGTCAGGTCCGGGTCCCCGGTGGCACGGATCCCCCAACTGGTGGCCGGCAGGCCGGCGCCGACCCGGGTGACGAAGTCGCGCAACGGTTCCGGCTTGCCCAGCATGCCGATCCGGCCGAGTCCGACGCCGGCCGGCAGCGGCTGCAGGGCGAAGACGTCGAACGCCGGTTCCTCGTAGGGGTGCGCAGATCGCAGCGCCGCCAGCACCGGTCCGCGTAATCGGGCCGGGGCCACCACCTCGACCCGGTCCTCGTCGACCTGCTCGACGGCACCGACCCGGCCGATCGTCGGGGACGCCCCGTCACCGGGCAGGAACTGCCCGACACCGGTTGCGCTCCAACTGCACTGCGTGTAGTCGCCGATCACCCCGGCGCCGGCGGCGAACACCGCGGCCCGCACCGCCTCGGCACTACCACCGGGCACATAGATCACCCACTTGTCCGTGTCCGGTGCGCCGCTCGCCGGGTCCAGGACCGCCTCGACGGTCAGCCCGATCGCCTCAGCCAGCGCATCGGAGACACCCGGATCGGCGGAGTCGGCGTTGGTGTGCGCGGTGAACAGCGACCGGCCGGTGCGGATCAGCCGGTGGATCAGTGCGCCCTTGGCGGTGTTCGCGGCCACCGTGTCCACCCCGCGCAGCAGCAGCGGGTGGTGCGCCAGCAGCAGACCGTTATCGGGCACGTGATCGACCACCGCGGCGGTGGCGTCGACGGCGACCGTCACCGACTCCAGCACGTCGTCGGGGTCGCCGCAGACCAGCCCGACCGAGTCCCACGATTGCGCCAGCCCCGGCGGGTAGGCCGCGTCCAGCACGTCGATGACATCCGCGAGCCGTGCGCTCACCCGTGCCCCACCTCTCGCTCGCTTCGTCCGACGCCGTCTGGCCCGACGAATGTATCGCAGGCTCGCACCGCAATCCCGCCCATTGCCACGTCTGCCGACCCAGGGACAATGGACCGGTGACCCGCACACTCTCCGGCACCCGGCCGCAGTTGGTGATCTTCGACCTGGACGGCACACTGACCGACTCCGCACCGGGCATCGTCGCCAGTTTCCGCCATGCGCTAGCACAGGTCGGCGCCGCGGTACCGGATGGGGATCTGGTGTCCCGGATCGTCGGGCCGCCCATGCTCCGCACGCTGACCGGGCTGGGCCTGGGTGCGCAGGCCGACGCGGCGATGGCCGCCTACCGGGCCGACTACACCAGTCGCGGCTGGGCGATGAACGGCCTGTTCGACGGGATCGCACCGCTGCTCGATGATCTGCGCGCAGCCGGGGTCCGGCTGGCGGTGGCGACGTCCAAGGCCGAACCGACCGCGCGGCGCATCCTGGCTCACTTCGACCTCGACGACCGGTTCGAAGTGATCGCCGGCGCCACTGTCGATGGGACGCGCTCGGCGAAAGCCGACGTGCTCTCCCACGCGTTGACCCAGTTGGCGCCGCTGCCGGAACGGGTCCTGATGGTCGGCGACCGCGTCGACGACGTCGACGGCGCCGCGGTGCACGGCATCGACACGGTGGTGGTCGGCTGGGGCTACGGCCGCGACGATCACCTCGGCGACGCGGCGGCGCGGGTCGCCGATGTCGCCGAACTGCGGGCGGTGCTCGGTGTCTGAGTCCGCCCTGCACGTCACGTTCGTCTGCACCGGCAACATCTGCCGCTCCCCGATGGCCGAGAAGATGTTCGCCCACCAGATCGCGCAGCGCGGCCTGAGCGACGTCGTGCGGGTGACCAGCGCCGGCACCGCCGGCTGGCACATCGGCAAGGGCGCCGATGAGCGCACCAACCGGGTGCTGGCCGCACATGGTTACCCCACCGAGCACCGCGCCGCGCAGTTCGGCGACGAGCACGCCGACGCCGACCTGGTGGTTGCACTGGCCCGCAACCACGTCCGGTTGCTGACGGGGCTGGGTGCGCCCGCCGAGCGGATCCGGATGCTGCGGTCCTTCGACCCGCGCTCGGGTGCGGTGCCGCCCGATGTCGACGACCCCTACTACGGCGAACTCGATGATTTCGAGGAGTCGTTCACGGTGATCTCCGCCGCGCTGCCAGGCCTGCACGCCTGGGTCGACGAGCGGCTCGGCTGATGCGGCGGTGGGCCTTCCTGTTCCGCCCGGGCTGGCTGGCCCTGGCGGCGACGGTGCTGGCCTTCGCCTACCTGTGCTTCACCGTGCTGGCCCCGTGGCAGCTGGGGAAGAACACCAGCACCTCGCGGGAGAACACCCAGATCGCCAATGCGGTGGACGCCGAACCGGTGCCGCTGACTTCGCTGCTGCCGCACCAGGATTCGGCAGCACCCGACGCGCAGTGGCGGCCGGTGACCGCGACCGGCCACTATCTGCCCGACGCGCAGGTGCTGGTCCGGCTGCGGGTGGTCGACGGCGTCCCGGCGTTCGAGGTGCTGGTGCCGTTCGCCGTCGAGCACGGGCCGACCGTGCTGGTCAATCGTGGCTACGTGCGACCACTGGAGGCGTCGAAGGTGCCGCCGATCCCGGCGCCGCCGGCCGGCACGGTCACGGTGACCGGCCGGCTGCGCGATCCCCAGCAGCAGATTCCGGGCAAGGATCCGTTCACCGAGAACGGGATACGGCAGGTGTACTCGATCAACACCGGACAGGTCACGGCGCTGACCGGGGTGCCGCTGACCGGGTCCTATCTGCAGTTGATCGCTGACCAGCCGGGCGGCCTGGGCGTGCTCACGCTGCCGCACCTGGACGCCGGGCCGTTCCTGTCCTACGGCATCCAGTGGATCGCGTTCGGGATCATCGCGCCGATCTGCCTGGGCTATTTCCTGTACTCCGAGATCCGCGTCCGCCGCGCGGAACACGCTGCGGCTCAAGGCGACGCCGACGGCGCCGACGACGCTCCCCCGCCGATGACCGTCGAGCAGAAGCTCGCCGACCGCTACGGGCGCCGTCGCTGAATCCAGCGTTGACAGCGCGCACCCCCAGCGATCTATTATCTGCGTATGCATGCAGATAACGGTAAAGCCGAGCGGCTGCCCGACGATCAGGTCGCCCTGGTCGTCGAGGTGTTCCGGATGCTGGCCGACGCCACCCGGGTGCAGGTGCTCTGGGCGCTGACCAGCAGCGAACTGTCGGTCAACGAGCTCGCCGATCACATCGGCAAACCGGCCGCGTCGGTCTCCCAGCACCTGGCGAAACTGCGGATGGCGCGACTGGTCCGCACCCGCCGGGAGGGCACCACGATCTTCTACAGCATGGAGAACGAGCACGTCTGCCAGCTGGTCACCGACGCCGTTTTCAACGCCGAACACGCCGGCCCCGGGGTGCCGCCGCACCACCGCGCCGCCCACAACTTGCACCCGCAAGCGCTACCCGACCACGGGCAGCGAAGCATCGAACCGAGGAGATGAGAGACGATGTCGCACCACAACCACGAGCAGGAACACGACCACACCGCCCCACATGCGCACGAGCACACGCACGGCGACCTGACGCACACGCACCTGCACGACACACATGAGCACGACCACGTCGAGCACGCCCACGAACACACCCACGACGACGGGACCGTGCACAGCCACCCGCATGTGCACCAGGTGGGCCTGGAAGAGGCTGGGCACGCGCACACCCACTGATCCTGGTGGGCGCGGACGGTATCGAACCGCCGACCGCTGGTGTGTAAAACCAGAGCTCTACCACTGAGCTACGCGCCCCTGCCTCGGGCAGGTTACCCGCCGGGATGCCCGGCTCCCAAACCGCGAGCGTGCACAGTTCTCCGGCACCACCTGGCGAAACGCCGGTGAACTGTGCACGGTCGCGCAGAAAGAACTACCCCGTCAACGCCGCCAGCGCGTCCAGCCACAGCTGCTGGTCGCGGGCCTCGCCGGGTTGTTTCATCTCGGCGAACCGGATGATCCCGGACTTATCCACGACGAACGTGCCGCGGTTGGAGAAGCCGGTGTCGTCGTTGAACACCCCGTAGGCCTGGCTGATCGCGCCGTGCGGCCAGAAATCCGACAGCACCGGGAACAGGAACCCGCTCTCGGCGGCCCAGATCTTGTGGGTCGGCGGCGGCCCGACCGAGATCGCTAGCACCGCGTGTTCGTCGTAGCTGGGCAGCGAGTCACGCAGCTGATCCAGTTCGCCCTGACAAATGCCGGTGAATGCCAGCGGGAAGAACACCAGCAGGACGTCCTTGTCGCCGCGAAACCCGCTCAGGGTGACCGGCTGCTGGTTCTGGTCGCGCAGGGTGAAATCGGGTGCCGGTGTGCCGACAGCCAGCATCAGCGCTTGCCCGCACGGGATTTAGGCTGCACCAGCCGGCTGGCGCTCCAGTCACCGAGATTCACCGACGAGGTCGGCATCAGCCCGGCGGTCGGCGCGGCCTCAGCGATCTCCGCGGGCTGGACGTGCCCGGCCCGGCCGGTCTTGGGCGTCAGCACCCAGATCACCCCGTCGTCGGCCAGCGAGGCGATCGCGTCCATCAACGTGTCCACCAGGTCACCGTCGCCGTCGCGCCACCACAGCAGCACCACATCGACGACCTCGTCGGTGTCCTCGTCGAGCAGCTCACTGCCGCAGGCCTCTTCGACATCCCCGCGGATGTCGTCGTCAGCGTCGTCGTCCCAGCCCCACTCCTGGACAACCTGTTTGCTCTCGATACCCAGCTTTCGGGCGTAGTTCGAGACGCTATCCGCCGCGACCACCGTGCAACCTCCTTCGATCGTCAGCGCGCCGTGTACTGGGCATCATCGTTGCACAGCACCGCACGTCGCAGATGGAAAAACCACCGGGTGCAAGGGATTCCCGCCGCCCGGAACGCTCAGAACGTCTTGCACAGCTGCATCCCCTTCACCCGGGCGTTGTTGAGTTCGTCCTTGCGGGCGTTGTAGACCGAGATGGGCGCCTTGCCCGAAATCGCGGTGGCCAGCGTGCGCGCGGCCTCCACGTAGGCGTTGAGCGCATCCCGAAGCTCCGATGACAGCTTGTCGTTGACGGCCTCCGCGGTCACGTCGGCACTGTGGTTGAGCGCGTCGGCGGCCGGGCCGGCGGTGCCGGCGATGTCCCCGCCGTTGTTGAAGGCCGCCACATACTTGTTCACCGTCTGGATGGCGTCGTCACTGGCCGAAGCGAACTTGCCACAGGAACCCCGCACCGCCTGGGTGGTCATCGCCTGCTGACGCTCGGTCTCCCGGATGCTCGACGTCACCTCCGAGGCCGACACCGAGGCGCGGTACAGCGGCGCCGCCGACGAGTCCGCCTCCGGGTTGCCGCCGACGATGTTGGTGCAGCCGACGACCCCGATCGCCAGCGCAGCGACCACCCCGGCCGCCTGGGCTGTGATCCGTACGCGCCGACGCAGCCGCTCACGCGGCGCAGTCGGCGATCCCGTCAGCACGATGTCAGACGTTACCGCTTACCCGGCACCGTCACCCCGGTGGGCCGAAATCCCCTTCCGACCAGCCCACCAAGCGGTTGGGCGGCAGCCTCCGCCACCATCGCCGGCGACGCCACACGGTAGAAAAGACGGTGACCGACGGCGAATCGATCGGTCCGGTGTCAGCTCAGCCACAAGCCGGGCGACACCGCTGATTCCTCCAACCAGGGAGTAATGCGTTGACCATCGAGTTCGCGGGTCAGGATCTGACCAAAAACTCAAGCGGCACAGGCGAAGCCGACCGCGTCCGGGTGATCCGTGAGGGTGTCGCCTCCTACCTGCCCGACATCGACCCCGACGAGACCGGCGAATGGCTGGAGTCGTTCGACGAACTGGTGTCGCGCTCCGGCCCGGCGCGGGCCCGCTACCTGATGCTGCGGCTGCTGGAGCGCGCCGGTGAGCAGCGGGTGTCGATCCCGGCGCTGACCTCGACCGACTACGTCAACACCATCCCCACCGAACTGGAGCCGTGGTTCCCCGGCGACGAGGAGACCGAGCGGCGCTACCGGGCCTGGATCCGCTGGAACGCAGCGGTGATGGTGCACCGCGCCCAGCGACCGGGAGTCGGTGTGGGCGGCCACATTTCGACCTACGCATCGTCGGCGTCGCTCTACGAGGTCGGCTTCAACCACTTCTTCCGGGGCAAGAACCACCCCGGCGGCGGCGACCAGGTGTTCATCCAGGGGCACGCTTCCCCCGGCATCTACGCCCGGGCCTTCCTGGAGGGGCGCCTGTCGGCGGACCGGCTCGACGGCTTCCGCCAGGAGCACTCGCACCCGGGCGGCGGACTGCCGTCCTACCCGCACCCGCACCTGATGCCGGACTTCTGGGAGTTCCCGACGGTGTCGATGGGGCTGGGTCCGATGAACGCCATCTACCAGGCCCGGTTCAACCACTACCTGCATGACCGCGGCATCAAGGACACCTCCGACCAGCACGTGTGGGCCTACCTGGGCGACGGCGAGATGGACGAGCCGGAGAGTCGGGGCCTGCTGCACGTCGCCGCACTGGAGGGCCTGGACAACCTGACGTTCGTCATCAACTGCAACCTGCAGCGCCTGGACGGCCCGGTGCGCGGCAACGGCAAGATCATCCAGGAGCTGGAGTCGTTCTTCCGCGGCGCCGGCTGGAACGTCATCAAGGTGGTGTGGGGCCGGGAGTGGGACGCCCTGCTGCACGCCGACAAGGACGGCGCGCTGGTCAACCTGATGAACGCCACCCCCGACGGCGACTACCAGACCTACAAGGCCAACGACGGCGGCTACGTGCGGCAGCACTTCTTCGGCCGCGACCCGCGGACCAAGGCGCTCGTCGAGGACATGTCCGACGCCGACATCTGGCACCTCAAGCGCGGCGGGCACGACTACCGCAAGATCCACGCGGCCTACGCCTCCGCGCTGGCGCACAAGGGCCAGCCGACGGTGATCCTGGCCAAGACCATCAAGGGCTACAGCCTGGGCTCGTACTTCGCCGGCCGCAACGCCACCCACCAGATGAAGAAGTTCCGGCTGCAGGACCTCAAGGACTTCCGCGACGAGATGCGGATCCCGATCACCGACGCCCAGTTGGAGGAGAACCCCTACCTGCCGCCGTACTTCCACCCCGGCGACGACGCCCCCGAGATCCGCTACCTGCGCGAGCGGCGCCAGGCCCTCGGCGGGTTCGTGCCGCAGCGCCGCACCCAGGCGCAGCCGCTGACGCTGCCCGGCATCGACGCCTACAAGGCGGTCCGGCAGGGCTCCGGCACCCAGGAGGTCGCCACCACCATGGCGACCGTGCGGGTGTTCAAAGAACTGTTGCGGGACAAGAACATCGGACCACGGATCGTGCCGATCATCCCCGACGAAGCGCGCACCTTCGGGATGGACTCCTGGTTCCCCAGCCTGAAGATCTACAACCGCAACGGGCAGCTCTACACCTCGGTCGACGCCGACCTGATGCTGGCCTACAAGGAGAGCGAAGTCGGCCACATCCTGCACGAGGGGATCAACGAGGCCGGCTCGACGGCGTGCTTCACCGCGGTCGGGACGTCGTATGCCACCCACGACGTGCCGATGATCCCGCTGTACATCTTCTACTCGATGTTCGGCTTCCAACGCACCGGCGACGGGCTGTGGGCGGCGGCCGACCAGATGGCCCGCGGCTTCGTGCTCGGCGCCACCGCCGGGCGCACCACGCTGACCGGTGAGGGCCTGCAGCACGCCGACGGCCATTCGCTGCTGCTGGCGTCGACCAACCCGGCGGTGGTCGCCTACGACCCGGCATTCGCCTACGAGGTCGCCCACATCATCGACAGCGGCCTGCACCGGATGTTCGCCCAGAACCCGGAGAACGTCTACTTCTACATCACGATCTACAACGAGCCCTACGCCCAGCCGGCCGAACCGGAGGGCTTCGACCCGACCGGCCTGCTGCGCGGCATCTACCGCTACCAGGCGGCGGCCGAGGCGCGGACGCACACCGCCCAGATCCTGGCGTCCGGGGTGGCGATGCCCGAGGCGCTGCGCGCCGCCGACCTGCTGGCCGCCGAGTGGGACGTCGCCGCCGACGTCTGGTCGGTGACCAGCTGGGGTGAGCTGAACCGGGACGGGGTGAGCGTCGAGCGCGAGCGGCTGCGCCACCCGGAGCGGCCGGCCCCGGTGCCGTACGTGACCCAGGCGCTGACCGGGGCGACCGGGCCGGTGGTCGCGGTGTCGGACTGGATGCGCGCGGTGCCCGAGCAGATCCGGCCCTGGATTCCGGGCCGCTACGTCACGCTGGGCACCGACGGGTTCGGCTTCTCCGACACCCGCCCGGCAGCCCGGCGGTACTTCAACACCGACGCCGAATCGGTGGTGGTGGCGGTGCTGGTGGCGCTGGCCCAGAACGGTGCCGTCGACCCGTCGGTACCGGTGGCGGCAGCGGCGAAGTACCGCATCGACGACGTCATGGCGGCGCCGGAGCAAACCTCCGACCCGGGTGTCGCCTAACGATTTGTTGGGAGCATCCAGACATTCGGCGTACGTTTTAGGGATGGTCGACAACAGCGCCGCTGGCCCCGCCCTGCCGCGATCCACCCTGGATCTGCTGGGCGCGGTGCCGGAGACGCTGCTGCGGCGGCTGAAGCACTACTCGGGACGGTTGGCCACCGAGGCGGTGAACGTGCTCGGCGAACGCCTGCCGTTCTTCGCCGACCTGGAGGCGTCCCAGCGCGCCAGCGTGGCCCTGGTGGTGCAGACCGCCGTCGTCAACTTCGCCGAGTGGATGAACAACCCGCACGGCAACGTCAGCCACACGGCGCAGGCGTTCGAGTTGGTGCCGCAGGATCTGACCCGGCGGATCGCGCTGCGTCACACCGTCGACATGGTGCGGGTCACGATGGAGTTCTTCGAGGAGGTGGTGCCGCTGCTGGCCCGTTCGGAGGAGCAGACGACGGCGCTGACGGTCGGCATCCTCAAATACAGCCGGGACCTGGCGTTCACCGCCGCCACCGCCTACGCCGACGCCGCCGAGGCCCGCGGCACCTGGGACTCCCGGATGGAGGCCAGCGTCGTCGACGCGGTGGTGCGCGGCGACACCGGGCCCGAACTGCTGTCCCGGGCCGCGGCGCTGAACTGGGACACCACCGCGCCGGCCACCGTCGTCGTCGGCACCCCACCGGCCGGCCAGGACGCCTATGCCAGCGAGAAGGCCGCGCAGGACGTCCGCGACATCGCCACCGGTCACGGCCGCGCCGCGCTGACCGACATCCACGGCACCTGGCTGGTCGCGATCGTGTCCGGGCCGCTGTCGCCGACCCAGAAGTTCTTCGCCGACCTGCTCGGGGCGTTCTCCGACGGCCCGGTGGTGATCGGTCCGACCGCGCCGACGCTGACGGCGGCCTACCACAGCGCCAGCGAGGCGATCTCCGGGATGAACGCCGTGGTCGGCTGGCCCGGGGCGCCCCGACCGGTACTGGCCCGCGAACTACTCCCCGAGCGGGCCCTGACCGGCGACGCGTCGGCGATCGCGGCGCTGCACTCCGACGTGATGCGGCCACTGGCCGACGCCGGACCGGCCCTGACCGAGACCCTGGACGCCTACCTGGACTGCGGCGGGGCGATCGAGGCGTGCGCCCGCAAGTTGTTCGTTCATCCAAACACCGTCCGCTACCGGCTCAAGCGGGTCGCCGACTTCACCGGACGCGACGCCACCCAACCGCGGGACGCCTACGTCCTGCGGGTGGCCACCACCGTGGGCCGGCTGGCGAATCAGGCGGAACACACCAGCTTCAGCGAGACGGACGTGACGCACACCATGTCGGGGACCGTCGCCACTCGGGTCACTTAAGGAGTCGTCCGTCCCCCGGTTGTCGCGGCCCGGTATCGAAGACGTCGCATCGGATGGCAGTTTTGTAGGGACTCCACAAAAACTTAAGACAATGTTCATAATCTAGGACATCCTGCAAATCGCGTCTCACAATGTTTTCTTAAAGACGTGATTGCGTTGCTCGCTCCCGGACAGGGATCGCAGACCCCCGGCATGCTGTCGCCGTGGCTCGAACTGCCCGGCGCCGGCGACCAGCTGGCCGCCTGGTCGCAGATCAGCGGCCTGGACCTGGTCCAACTGGGCACCACCGCGACGGCCGAGGAGATCACCGACACGGCGGTCACCCAGCCGCTCGTCGTAGCGGCCACCCTGCTCGCGCACGGCGAGCTCACCAAGCGCGGCCTGCTCGCCGGCGCCGACACCGTGGTCGCCGGCCACTCGGTCGGTGAGATCGCCGCCTACGCCATCGCCGGTGTCATCAGCGCCGACGACGCGGTGATGCTGGCCGCCACCCGCGGCGCCGAGATGGCCAAGGCCTGCGCGGTCGAGCCGACCGGGATGGCCGCAGTGCTCGGCGGCGACGAGGCCGAGGTGCTGGCCCGCCTGGAGCAGCTCGACCTGATCCCCGCCAACCGCAACGCCGCCGGCCAGATCGTGGCCGCCGGCCGCATCGACGCGCTGGACAAGCTCGCCGAGGACCCGCCGGCCAAGGCCCGGGTCCGCAAGCTGGCCACCGCCGGTGCGTTCCACACCCAGTTCATGGCGCCGGCGCTGGACGGTTACGCAGCCGCCGCCGCCAAGGTGACCACCTCTGAACCCACTGCCATGCTGCTGTCCAACCTGGACGGGCAGCCGTTGCCGTCGGCGGCCGCGGCGATGGACCAGCTGGTCGCACAGCTGACCCGGCCGGTGCGCTGGGACCTGTGCACCGAGACGCTCCGCCAGCGGGGTGTCACGGCGCTCGTGGAGTTCCCGCCCGCGGGGACCCTCACCGGGATCGCCAAACGTGAACTTCGGGGGGTGCCGACGCACGCCGTCAAATCCCCCGCAGACCTGGACGGGCTC
Organism: Mycolicibacter acidiphilus; assembly: GCF_018455725.1. Classification (GTDB taxonomy): domain Bacteria; phylum Actinomycetota; class Actinomycetes; order Mycobacteriales; family Mycobacteriaceae; genus Mycobacterium; species Mycobacterium acidiphilum. The sequence continues at coordinate 98,117 of NZ_JAHCLR010000012.1, read as the reverse complement.
ACCGAGCTGTAGCGCCCGCTCCAACCTGCACCACCAGAAACGCAGTAAGAGCCGCGCAACCGCGCGGGGACCATATCGAAGGGAATAGCACTGTGGCTGCCAGCCAGGAAGAAATCATCGCCGGTCTCGCCGAGATCATCGAAGAGGTGACCGGTATCGAGCCGAGCGAGGTCACCGTCGAGAAGTCGTTCGTCGACGACCTGGACATCGACTCGCTGTCGATGGTCGAGATCGCGGTGCAGACCGAGGACAAGTACGGCGTGAAGATCCCCGACGAGGACCTCGCCGGCCTGCGCACCGTCGGCGACGTCGTCGGCTACATCCAGAAGCTCGAGGCCGAGAACCCCGAGGCCGCTGCCGCGCTGCGCGAGAAGTTCGGTTCGGAGAGCTAAGTGAGCAAGCCTTCTACGGCCAACGGCGGTTACCCCTCTGTGGTGGTAACCGCCGTTGAGGCAACCACATCGATCGCCGCGGACATCGACGGTACGTGGAAGGGTCTGCTGGCCGGCGAGAGCGGCATCCGTACCCTCACCGGTGAATTCACCGAGAAATGGGATCTGCCGGTCAAGATCGGCGGTCAGCTCAAGGACCCGGTCGACGACCACATGGGCCGGCTGGACCTGCGCCGCATGTCGTACGTGCAGCGGATGTCCAAACTGCTCAGTGAGCGACTCTGGTCGAACGCCGGCACGCCGGACGTCGACAAGGACCGGCTCGCGGTCGTCATCGGCACCGGCCTGGGCGGCGGCGAGAAGATCGTCGAGACCTACGACCTGATGAACGAGGGCGGCCCCCGCAAGGTGTCCCCGCTCGCGGTGCAGATGGTCATGCCCAACGGTGCGGCTGCGGTCGCCGGGCTGGCACTCGGCGCCCGCGCCGGGGTCATCACGCCGGTCTCGGCGTGTTCGTCGGGCTCGGAGGCCATCGCCCACGCCTGGCGGCACATCGTGATGGGCGACGCCGACATGGTCGTCTGCGGTGGTGTGGAGGGCATGATCGAGGCGCTGCCGATCGCGGCGTTCTCGATGATGCGCGCCATGTCCACCCGCAACGACGAGCCGGAGAAGGCGTCGCGGCCGTTCGACAAGGACCGGGACGGCTTCGTGTTCGGTGAGGCCGGCGCGATGATGATCATCGAGACCGAGGAGCACGCCAAGGCTCGCGGCGCCAAGCCGCTGGCCCGACTGCTGGGCGCGGGGATCACCTCCGATGCGTTCCACATGGTGGCTCCCGGACCCGACGGCAAGCGGGCCGGTCAGGCCATGAAGCGGTCGCTGGAGTTGGCCGGTATCTCGGCCTCCGACATCGACCACATCAACGCGCACGGCACGGCCACCCCGATCGGCGACACCGCCGAGGCGAACGCCATCCGGGAAGCCGGATGCCAGAACGCCGCGGTGTACGCGCCGAAGTCGGCACTGGGCCACTCCATCGGAGCGGTCGGTGCGCTGGAGTCGGTGCTGACGGTGCTCACGCTGCGTGACGGGGTCATCCCGCCCACGCTGAACTACGAGACGCCGGATTCGGAGATCGACCTGGACGTGGTGGCGGGCGAACCCCGTTACGGCGACTACCAGTACGCGATCAACAACTCGTTCGGTTTCGGCGGGCACAACGTGGCGCTCGCGTTCGGGAAGTACTGATACCGAACCCATCTCAAGAGAAGGAACGTGCAATACCCATGTCAACGCTGGCTACAGGCAACGGTTTTCCCAACGTCGTCGTCACCGGTTTTGCCATGACGACCGCTCTGGCCGCCGACGCAGAAGAAACCTGGAAGAAACTGCTCGACGGCCAGAGCGGAATTCGTACGCTCACTGATGATTTCGTCACGAAGTACGACCTGCCGGTCCGGATCGGCGGCCACATGGTCGAGACCCCGGAATCCTTCGACGAGGGCCTGACCCGCATCGAGTCGCGCCGGCTGGCCTACCTGCAGAAGGTGGCGCTGGTGATGGGCCGGCGGGCCTGGGCGAACGCCGGCTCGCCGGAGGTCGACACCCGACGACTGCTGGTGTCGGTCGGGACCGGGCTCGGCTCCACCGAAGAGCTGGTCTTCGCCTACGACGGCATGCGGGAGCGCGGCATCTCCGCGGTCTCCCCGCTGACCGTGCAGAAATACATGCCCAACGCCGCGGGTGCGGCCATCGGGCTGGACCGCAAGGCCCGCGCCGGTGTGCTGACGTCGATCTCGGCGTGCGCGTCCGGGTCAGAGGGCATCGCCCGCGCCTGGCAGCAGATCGTGCTCGGCGAGGCCGACATCGCGATCTGCGGCGGGATCGAGCAGCGCATCGAGGCGGTGCCGATCGCCGGCTTCGCCCAGATGCGGATCGTGCTGTCCAACTCGAACGACGACCCGGCAGGCGCCTGCCGGCCGTTCGACCGCGACCGCAACGGATTCGTGTTCGGCGAGGCCGGGGCGCTGCTGGTCATCGAGACCGAGGAGCACGCCAAGGCTCGCGGCGCGAACATCATCGCCCGGATCATGGGCGCCGGCCTCACCTCGGACGGCTACCACATCGTGGCGCCGGACCCCGACGGCGCGCAGGCCGGTTACGCGATGCAGCGCGCGATCCAGCTGGCCGGGCTGACCCCGGCCGACATCGACCACGTCAACGCGCACGCCACCGCCACCACGGTCGGTGACATCGCCGAGGCGCACGCCATCGACACCGCCCTGGGCAAAGGCGGCGGCCACGCCGCGGTGTACGCGCCGAAGTCCGCGCTGGGCCACTCGGTCGGCGCAGCCGGCGCGGTGGAGTCCATCCTGACCGTGATGGCCCTGCGCGACCAGGTGATCCCGCCGACGCTCAACCTGAAGCACCTCGACCCGGAGGTCGACCTGGACGTGGTGGCCGGCGAGCCCCGCCCCGGCAAGTACGACTACGCGATCAACAATTCGTTCGGATTCGGCGGGCACAACGTCGCCCTCGTCTTCGGCCGGTACTGAGTTAAGGAGAACCGCGATGACGACCATGGCACCGGAGACGATCGGCGAATCGCTCGACCCGCGTGACCCGCTGCTGAGGCTGTCGACGTTCTTCGACGACGGCACCGTGGAACTGCTGCACGAGCGGGACCGCTCCGGCGTGCTCGCCGCCGCCGGCACCGTCAACGGGGTCCGCACGGTGGCGTTCTGCACCGACGGCACCGTGATGGGCGGCGCCATGGGCATCGACGGCTGCCGGCACATCGTCAACGCCTACGACACCGCGATCGCCGAGCAGTCCCCGATCATCGGGCTGTGGCACTCCGGCGGCGCAAGGCTGGCCGAGGGAGTCAAGGCGCTGCACGCCGTCGGGCTGGTCTTCGAGGCGATGATCCGGGCGTCCGGCTACATCCCGCAGATCTCGGTGGTCGTCGGCTTCGCCGCCGGCGGCGCCGCCTACGGGCCGGCGCTGACCGACGTGATCGTGATGGCACCGGAGGGCCGGGTGTTCGTCACCGGTCCCGACGTGGTGCGCAGCGTCACCGGCGAGGACGTCGACATGGCGTCGCTGGGCGGCCCGGACACCCACCACCGCAAGTCCGGGGTCTGCCACATCGTGGCCGACGACGAACTCGACGCCTACGAGCGCGGCCGCCGGCTGGTCGGATTGTTCTGCCAGCAGGGTCATTTCGACCGCGGCAAGGCCGAGGCCGGCGAGGTCGACCTGCACGCACTGCTGCCCGAGTCGGCTCGGCGCGCCTACGATGTGCACCCGCTGATCTCGGCGCTGCTGGACGACGGGCCGTTCGACGAGTTCCAGGCCAAGTGGGCGCCGTCGATCGTGGTGGGCCTGGGCCGGCTGGCCGGGCGTACCGTCGGCGTGATCGCCAACAACCCGCTGCGGCTGGGCGGCTGCCTGAACTCCGAAAGCGCCGAGAAGTCAGCGCGTTTCGTGCGGCTCTGCGACGCGTTCGGCATTCCGCTGATCGTGGTCGTCGACGTGCCGGGTTACCTGCCCGGCGTCGGCCAGGAGTGGGGTGGCGTGGTGCGCCGCGGCGCGAAGTTGCTGCATGCGTTCGGCGAGGCCACCGTCCCCCGCGTCACGCTGGTGACCCGGAAGACCTACGGCGGTGCCTACATCGCGATGAACTCGCGCTCGCTCAACGCCACCAAGGTGTTCGCCTGGCCGGACGCCGAGGTCGCGGTGATGGGCGCCAAGGCCGCGGTCGGCATCCTGCACAAGAAGAAGCTGGCCGCCGCGCCCGACCACGAGCGCGACGCGTTGCACGAGGAGCTGGCGCTCGAGCACGAGCGGATCGCCGGCGGGGTGGACAGCGCGATCGAGATCGGCGTCGTCGACGAGAAGATCGACCCGTCGCACACTCGCAGCAAGATCACCCAGGCGCTGGCCGAGGCGCCGGCGCGGCGCGGTCGCCACAAGAACATCCCGCTGTAAGGAGTCTCTCCCTTCCGCGAACGTGCAGAGTTCACCGGCAAATCCCCTGGTGGGGAAGGTCAACTGTGCACGTTCGGCGTCAGCTGGCCACGAACTCCCCCGCCACCTCGACCACGCGCTGCCGGTCGGCGTCCACCAGTCCGATCCGGGTGCGCCGGTCCACGACATCGTCGACGGTCAGTGCGCCCTCATGGCTGACCGCGTACTCGAATTCGGCACGGATGACGTCGATCCCGTCAGCGACCGGGTCACCGGGCCGCGGGCAGGTGGCTTCGGCGAGCACGGCCGGCGCCTCGGCGCCGTAGCGCGCCACCAAAGATGCCGGCAACCCCGCAGCCGTCGTGTCCGAGCCCGGATTGCCCGGCGCCCCGATCAGCGGCAGGTCGCGGGTGCGGCACGGCGCCGCGCGCAAGCCACGCAGCGCGATCGCCCGGTCCAGCACGTCTTGCGCCATGTACCGGTACTCGGTGAGCTTGCCCCCGATGATGCTGAGCACTCCGGAGTCCGATGCGACGACGGCATGTTCCCGGGACACGTCGGCGGTGCGTCCCTCCCCCGCGTCCACCAGCGGCCGCAGCCCGGCGTAGGCGCCGATGACGTCAGTCGCGGTCAGGGTGACACCGAGCGCCGTGTTGACGGTGGCCAGCAGGAAGTCGATCTCCGCTGAAGTCGGTTGTGCCACCTCGGGAACCGGGCCAGGCGCTTCCTCGTCGGTCAGCCCCAGGTAGACCCGGCCCAGCTGTTCTGGCATTGCGAACACGAACCGGTTCAGTTCTCCCGGGATCGGAACCGTCAGCGCGGCAGTCGGATTGCCGAACGCGGCGGCGTCGAACACCAGGTGCGTGCCGCGACTGGGCCGCAGTCGCAGCGCCGGATCGATGTCGGCGGCCCACACCCCGGTCGCGTTGATCACCGCGCGGGCGGCCACGTCGAACGACTCGCCGGTGCGCTGATCGGTCAGCCGCGCCGAGGTTCCGGTCGCATCGGATGCTGAGGTATAGGTCAGGATTTTCGCCCCGTGCTGGGCGGCGGTCCGCGCCACTGCGCACACCAGCCGGGCGTCGTCGATCAATTGGCCGTCGTAGGCCAGCAGTCCGCCGTCCAGGCCGTCCCGGCGCACGGTGGGGGCCAGTTCCGCGGCCCGCTGCGCCGAGATGCGGCGCGACCTCGGCAGCACGGCCGCCGAAGTGCCGGCCAGCCGGCGCAGCCCATCGCCGGCGAGAAAGCCGGTGCGCACCAGCGCCCGTTCGGCGCGGCGCATCGAGCCCAGCAGCGGCACCAGCTGCGGCATCGCGTGCACCAGGTGCGGGGCGGTGCGGGTCATCAGGATGCCGCGTTCGACCGCGCTGCGCCGGGCGATGCCGACGTTGCCGCTGGCCAGGTAACGCAGTCCGCCGTGCACCAGCTTGGAACTGAACCGGCTGGTGCCGAACGCCAGGTCGTGCTTCTCCACCAGCGCCACCGAAAGCCCGCGAGACGCCGCGTCCAGGGCGATGCCGGCGCCGGTGATGCCGCCGCCGATCACCAGCACATCCAGCGCGGCGCCGTCGGCGAGTGCGGCCAGGTCGGCGGTCCGACGTTGGGCATCGAGCCGAGCCGTCATGACAGGTATCCGTTCAGTGCGTAACCGAGCTCGGCGGCGAGCGCGTCGGCGTCCAGGACCGGTGCGACGAGCCGGGCGGACTGGATCGTGGACTGGGTGATCAGCTGCACCATCGCGGCGAGCCGCCGCGGATCCCCTACACGCACACTGCCCTCGCGCTGAGCCGCCTCGATCTCCGCCACCAGGACGTCGAAGACGACGTGCTGGCTGGTGCCCATCCGCTCCACGATGTAGACCATCGCCAGCTCCGGGTCGTGGTGCAGCACCGCCATGATCACCGGGTCGCACCGGAGCGACTCCGCGACCGCGACGATCCGCCCCACCAGCGCCGCGCGGCCGACTCCCGTCGACTGCACCTGCGCCAGTGCACCGGTGACCCGGGCGGTGAGCAGCGCGGCGAGGATCGAGCGGGTGTCCGGCCAGCGCCGGTAGACGGTCGGCCGGCTGATGCCGGCGCGGCGGGCGATCTCCGCGAGCGTCACCCGGTCGAATCCCATCGCGAGTACGCAGTCGGCCGCGGCGCCGAGGATCCGATCCTCGACGCTCACATCTTCGTTACACATTGACACGATATGTAATACTGTATCGCATGACGGGATCGGATGCACTGCTACCGCCGATGAAATGGAACGCCTGGGGCGACCCGGCCGCGGCCAAACCGCTCTCCGACGGGATCCGCGCGCTGCTGAAGCAAGCGCTCGGCGTCGACGGTTCGAGCGCACCCGAATCCGACCCGGCGCAGGTGCAACTGCGCCCGAGCGCACTGGGCGACACCGACCGCGAAGCCCTTGCGGCCATCGTCGGGACGGAACACTGCCGCACCGGCCACGACGACCGGCTGCTGCACGCCGGCGGCAAGTCGACGCTGGATCTGTTGCGCCGCAACGCACCCGGCGTTCAGGACGCCCCGGACGCGGTGCTGTTACCGGGCACCGAAACCGAGATCGCGGCGATCCTGGATCACTGCAGCCGGCACCGCATCGCGGTCGTCCCGTTCGGCGGCGGCACCAGCGTCGTCGGCGGCGTCGACCCGATCCGCGCCGGCTTCACCGCCGTCGTCGCGCTGGACCTGCGCCGCTTCGACCGGCTGCGCTCCCTGGACGAGGAGTCCGGGATCGCCGAGTTCGACGCCGGGGTCACCGGCCCGGACGCCGAACGCCTGCTGGGTGAGCGGGGCTTCTCCCTCGGCCACTTCCCGCAGAGTTTCCAGTACGCCACCCTCGGCGGCTTCGCGGCCACCCGCTCCTCGGGCCAGGACTCCGCCGGCTACGGCCGGTTCGACGACATGGTGCTCGGCGTGCACGCCGTCACCCCGATGGGCGTGCTCGACCTGGGTCGGGCGCCGGCGTCGGCGGCCGGCCCGGACCTGCGCCAGCTGCTGATCGGCTCGGAGGGGACGTTCGGAGTGATCACCCGGGTCCGGATCCGGGTGCACCCGGTGTCGGAGACCACCCGCTACGAGGCGTGGTCGTTCCCGGACTTCGCCACCGGTGCAGCGGCGCTGCGCGCGGTCACCCAGACCGGCACCGGCCCGACCGTCATCCGACTGTCCGACGAGGCCGAGACCGGGGTCAACCTGGCCACCACCGAGGCGATCGGCGAGCAGCAGATCACCGGCGGCTGCCTGGCGATCACGGTGTTCGAAGGCAGTGCGGCGCACACCAAGTCGCGGCACGACGAGACCGCCGCGGTGCTGATGGCGCACGGCGGCACGTCACTGGGCGAACCGGCCGCCCGGGCCTGGGAGCACGGCCGGTTCGGCGCCCCGTACCTGCGCGACTCGCTGCTGGCCGCCGGTGCGCTCTGCGAGACGCTGGAGACGGCGACCGACTGGGCAGGCGTCAACGCGCTGAAGGCAGCGGTCACCGAGGCGCTCAGCACCGCACTGGGTGAGTCCGGTACGCCCGCGCTGGTGCTGTGCCACATCTCGCACGTCTACCGCACCGGCGCTTCGCTGTACTTCACCGTGGTCGCCGGGCAGCGCGGGAACCCGATCGAGCAGTGGCGCAAGGCCAAAGCAGCCGCCTGCGACGCGATCACCGCGACCGGCGGCACGATCACCCACCATCATGCCGTCGGCGCCGACCACCGCCCCTGGATGCATACCGAGGTCGGCGATCTGGGAATAGCGCTGCTGCGGGCGGTGAAGGCGACCCTGGACCCGGCCGGAATCCTCAACCCCGGCAAGCTCATCCCGTGACCCAGCGCCAGATCGGCCGGGTCATTCTTGTCACCAACCCGGCGTCCGGGCACGGCAATGCGCCGCGGGCCACCGAGGCGGCGACTGCCCGATTCCAGCAGCGCGGCGTCGATGTGGTGCACGTCGTCGGCTCCGACGCCGCCCACGCCCGTCGGCTGCTGGAGGGCGCACTGGAGCACGGCGCCGACGCGGTGGTGGTCTGCGGCGGCGACGGCGTCATCGCCGAGACGCTGCAAACCCTGGCGGGCAACGACATTCCGCTGGGCATCGTGCCGGCCGGCACCGGCAACGACCACGCCCGCGAATACCGGATCCCCACCGGCGATCCGCGGGCCGCGGCCGACATCGTCGCGGACGGCTTCACCGAAACCGTCGATCTGGGCCATATTCGGCGCGACGACGGCACCACCAAGTGGTTCGGCACCGTGGCGGCAACGGGTTTCGACTCCCTGGTCAGCGATCGCGCGAACCGGATGCGCTGGCCGCGCGGCCGGATGCGCTACAACCTGGCGATGCTGGCCGAACTGTCGAAGCTGCGCCTGCTGCCGTTCCGGCTGGCGTTCGACGGCGGCGACGAGATCTGCATCGATCTGACGATGGCGGCGTTCGGCAACACCCGCAGCTACGGCGGCGGCATGCTGATCTGCCCGGGCGCCGATCACACCGACGGCCTGCTCGACGTGACGATGGTGCATTCGGCGTCACCGGCCAAGCTGATCCGGTTGTTCCCCACCGTCTTCAAGGGCACCCACGTCGACCTCGACGAGGTGACCACGCGGCGGGCGAAGTCGGTGCACGTGGACTGCCCGGGCATCAACGCCTACGCCGACGGCGACTGCGCCGGTGCGCTGCCCGCCGAGATCTCCGCGGTGCCGGGCGCGCTGCGGATTCTGCGGGCGCCTAACCCACGCCGCGACTGAGCCAGGACACCTCGGCGCCGTCGCCGCCGCCGCGGTAGGCCTCCAGGGCGTCGTCCCACGCGGTACCGAGCACCGACTCCAACTCCGCGGCCAGCGTGTCGGCGCCCTCCGCCATCAGCGCGCGCAGCCGCATCTCGCCGACCATCACGTCGCCGTTGGCGCTCATCGCCCCGCTCCACAGCCCCAGCTGCGGGGTGTGGCTGAACCGGTGACCGTCGACGCCGGCGCTGGGATCCTCGGTGACCTCGAACCGCAGCACCGACCAGGATCGCAGCGCGTTCGCCAGCCGCGCGCCGGTACCGACCGGCCCGACCCAGTTGACCTCCGCCCGCAATTGACCCGGCATCGCGGCCTGGGGCGTCCAATGGAGCTTGGCCGGGGTCGCGGGGGTACCCAGGGCCGAGGTCAGCGCCCACTCGACATGCGGGCACACCGCGGCAGGCGACGCGTGGATGTACACCACACCGCTGGTCACGTCGGCGAATTGGTTCGACGCACGCATCAGTTGCTCCTTACAGCTCCACGAGGGACGTCTTCCCCAACGACCTGATGGGCCTGCCTTGAGCAGTGATGCTGCTGATTATTCAGTGCTGTATGGGTCTATTGTGCCTTGTGAGGCGCGTGTTGGCTAGTGTCGACCGTATTCGGCGATCACCGCATCGGCCAGGACCGGCCACCGCGGCAGCGCCCACTCCCCGAAATCACGGTCGGTGAGCACCACCAGAGCCAGGCTGATCGCCGGATCTACCCAGATCAGCGTGCCCGACTGCCCGAAATGGCCGTAGCTGCGGGCCGAGTTCGCCGCCCCGGTCCAGTGCGGCGATTTGCCGTCGCGGATCTCGAATCCCAGCCCCCAGTCGTTCGGGCGCTGCGACCCGTAACCGGGCAGCACGCCGCCCAGGCCGGGGAACTGCACACTGGTCGCCTCGGTGTGCAGCGCGGCCGAGACCGTGACCGGCGCCAGCAGGTCCGCGGCGAACGCGGTCAGGTCGGCGACGGTCGAGGTGCCGCCGAACCCGGCGGCGGCCGTCCCGCCGTCCAGCCGGGACGCCGTCATACCCAGTGGCTCGAACACGGCTTCGGCCAGGTAGCGGTCGAACGCGATGCCGGACGCGTCCTGCACCGTCTCGGCCAGCACCGTGAAGCCGTGGTTGGAGTAGATCCGGCGGGCGCCGGGCGCGGCCAGGATCCGGTCGGAGTCCATCGACAGTCCCGAGGCGTGCGCCAGCAGGTGGCGCACGGTGGCCCCGGGCGGCCCGGCCGGCGTGTCGAGTTCGACCGCCCCCTCCTCGACCGCGACCTGCACCGCCCGGGCGACCAGCGGTTTGGTCACCGACGCCAGGTAGAACGGGCGTGCCGGGTCGCCGTGGGCCGCCAGCACGCCGGCCGGGCCGACGACCGCGGCGGCCGCGTGCTCGACCGGCCAGTCGGCCAGCGCGTCCAGCGCGGTCATTTGCGCGCCAGGTAGTAGTAGTTCCCCGGGTCGGCGGCCACCTCGGCCACCGTGACGTCGGTGAAGCCGGCGTCCCGCAGCATCCGGGTCGCCAACTGGTGACCCCAGACCGTGCCCAGCCCCGCCCCGTCGAACGCCAGCGACACCGACATGCAGTGCATCGTCGAGATCGCATACAGGTAGGAGGCCAGCGGCACGCCGACGTTCTCCTCCAGCAGGCTGGACGCCTTGATGTCGGCCATCAGGAACACCCCGCCGGACCGCAGCGCGGCGTGGATCCCGGCCAGCACCTGCGCCGGCTGCGCCTGGTCGTGGATGGAATCGAACGCGGTGACGACGTCGTAGGCCTCGGTCAGCTGCAGCCGGGCCACGTCCCGGGCCTCGAAGACCGCATTGCGCACCCCGAGCGAACCGGCCTCGGCCACCGCGACCGCCAGGCTCTCGTCGGAGAAGTCGATCCCGGTGAACCGGCTCAGCGGGTATTCACGGGCCATCAGGTTCACCGCGTGCCCGGAGCCGCAGCCGATGTCGGCGACGTCGATCCCGGCGTACAGCCGCTCCTGCAGGCCGTCGACCAGCGGCAGAATCTCATCGATCAGGGCGGCGTCGAGGATCTGGGCGCTCTGCTCGGCCTGAATGGCGTGGAACCGGGGGTAGGCGCTGTACGGCAGGCCGCCGCCGTCCCGGAAGCAGTCGACGATCTGTTCCTCGACCTCGCCCATCATCGGCACCGACATCGCCAGCGACGCCAGGTTGTCGACGCCGGCCGCCCGGGTCAGCACCGCGGCGCGCTGCGCCGGCAGGGTGTACGTCGACGTCGCGGGGTCGTAGTCGACGACCCGGCCGGTGACCATGCCGCCCAGCCATTCCCGCACGTAGCGTTCGTTGAGTCCGGCCGCCTCGGCGATCGCGGCACTGGTCGCCGGCGGCCGTCCGGCCAGCGTGTCGAACAGCCCGGTCCGGTGGCCGATGCTGACCAGAATCGCGGCGCTGGCGGCGTCCACCATGTCCAGCATCCGATCGGTGAACTGCTTGGTGTCCTCGGTGTCTTCGGTGGGATCGATCACCCAGGTAGGTTAACCGGCATGAGTCAGACAGTGCGCGGCGTGATCTCGCGGAAAAAGGGTGAACCGGTCGAGTTGGTCGACGTCGTCATACCCGATCCCGGGCCCGACGACGTCGTGGTCAAGGTGATCGCCTGCGGGGTCTGCCACACCGACCTGATGTACCGCGACGGCGGCATCAACGACAGCTACCCGTTCCTGCTCGGCCACGAGGCTGCGGGCACGGTGGAGTCCGTCGGGTCGAACGTCACCTCGGTGGCGCCCGGCGACTTCGTGGTCCTGAACTGGCGGGCGGTCTGCGGGCAGTGCCGGGCCTGCAAGCGCGGCCGGCCGCAGTACTGCTTCTCCACGTTCAACGCCTCGAAGCCGATGACGCTCACCGACGGCACCGAACTCACCCCGGCGCTGGGCATCGGCGCGTTCGCCGACAAGACCCTGGTGCATGCCGGGCAGTGCACCAAGGTGGATCCGGCCGCGGACCCGGCGGTGGCCGGGTTGCTGGGCTGCGGGGTGATGGCCGGCCTGGGTGCGGCGATCAACACCGGCGCGGTGACGCGCGATGACACCGTCGCGGTGATCGGCTGCGGCGGGGTGGGTGATGCGGCGGTCGCCGGGGCGGCGCTGGTCGGGGCGAAGAAGATCATCGCGGTCGACCGGGATGACACCAAGCTGGCCTGGGCGCGGGAGTTCGGCGCGACCCACACCATCAACGCCGCCGACACCGACCCGGTGGCCGCGATTCAGGACCTGACCGACGGGTTCGGCGCCGACGTGGTGATCGACGCCGTCGGCCGCCCGGAGACCTGGAAGCAGGCGTTCTACGCTCGGGACCTGGCCGGAACCGTTGTGCTGGTGGGGGTTCCGTCGCCGGACATGACACTGGAGATGCCGCTGATCGACCTGTTCTCGCACGGCGGCTCGCTCAAGTCGTCCTGGTACGGCGACTGCCTACCCGAACGCGACTTCCCCACCCTGATCAGCCTGTACCTGCAGGGCCGGCTGCCGCTGGAGAAGTTCGTGTCGGAGCGCATCGGGCTGGGCGACGTCGAAGCCGCCTTCGCCAGGATGCACGGCGGGCAGGTGCTGCGCTCGGTCGTGCTGCTGTGACGCCGGGGATCGAGCGGGTCGTCACGCACGGCACCTTCGAACTCGACGGCGGCAGTTGGGAAGTCGACAACAACATCTGGATCGTCGGCGACGACTCGCAGGTGGTGGTCTTCGACGCCGCCCACACCGCGCAGCCGATCGTCGACGCGGTGCGGGGCCGCATGGTGGTGGCGGTGGTCTGCACGCACGGCCACAATGACCACGTCACGGTCGCGCCGGAGCTGGGCGAGACGTTCGACGCCCCGGTGCTGCTGCACCCCGCCGACGACATGCTGTGGCGGATGACCCACCCGGACAAGGAGTTCCAGCCGGTCTCCGACGGTCAGGCCCTGACCGCGGGCGGCATCGAACTGCGCGCGCTGCACACGCCCGGGCACTCCCCCGGCTCGGTGTGCTGGTACGCGCCGGAGTTGGGCGCCGTGATCAGCGGCGACACCCTGTTCCACGGCGGACCCGGCGCAACCGGACGCTCCTTCTCCGACTTCCCGACGATTCTGTCCTCGATCTCGGGTCGGCTCGGTGCGCTGCCCGACGACACCGTCGTCTACACCGGGCACGGCGACAGCACCCGGATCGGCGACGAACTGGTGCACTATGACGACTGGGTGACACGCGGCCACTGAGGGTTATCTTGGGGAGGTGCGGATGCGGGAATCGAGCATCGTCGTGCGTCCCGAGCCGATGGGCAGCGCGACGTGCACCCCGTCGAACCGGCTGCAGGCAGCCGGTCTGCGTCGTGCGACCGCCGTCTTCCGGGAACTCGCCGCGGAGGTTCCGCTGCCCGCGGCGCCCCGGCCGATCGTCATCGCCGACTACGGCGCCGCCACCGGTCACAACTCGCTGCTGCCGATCGGCGCGGCCATCACCGTGTTCCGCCGGCGCACCCGAGCCGACCATGCCGTGCTGGTCACCCACACCGACCTGCCGGGCAACGACTTCACCGCGCTGTTCACGACGCTGGCCGAGGACCCGGACAGCTATGCGCTGAAGGATGCGGCCACCTACTCCTCGGCGATAGGGCGGTCGTTCTACGCCCAGATCCTGCCGGCCCTCAGCGTCACGCTCGGCTGGTCGTCCTGGGCGACGATGTGGCTCAGCCGGCCGGCCGCGGACCTGCCCGAGGTCGCCGACCACGTCCACGTCGCACACACCGGGGACGCCGCCGCCCAGCAGGCCTACCGGCGACAGTCCGCCGAGGACTGGCAGAACTTCGTGGCGTTCCGCGGCCGGGAACTGGCCCCCGGCGGCAAGCTGCTGGTGCTGACCGCCGCCGTCGACCGGCACGGGCGGTTCGGCTATCAGCCGCTGCTCGACGCGATCGCCCAGGTGCTCGACGACCAGGTCGCCGAGGGGCTGCTCAGCCGGGACGAGGCCCGGCGCATGACGATCCCGATCATCGGGCGCAGCGAGGGCGAGTTGCGGGCACCGTTCGCCCCGGCCGGCCGCTTCGAGCAGCTGTCGATCGAACGGCTGGAAGTCTTCGACGGCGAGGACCGGTTCTGGGACCGCTACCTGCTCGACCACGACGCCGGGGCGCTCGGTTCGCAGTGGGCCGAGTTCACCAGCGCCGCGATCTTCCCGACCCTGGCCACCGCACTGGCCGGCGGGCTGGGTGATCCGCGGACGGCTGATTTCATGCGCCACCTGGAGGTCGGCGTCGCGGCCCGGCTGGCCGCTTCGCCGCAGCAGATGCAGATCCCCCTGGCACTGGTCGTGCTGGCCAAGCGGGCGCGGTAGCCCGGGAGGTCAGGGGCTGGTCGGCTCCTCGGTGAGCCCCGGGGTCGGCGGCACAGCCGGCGTGCCCGGCACACCGGGGTTCTCGGGCAACTCCGGGCCCTCCAGGTTCGGCAGTACCGGCGGCAGCACCGGTACCGGCGCGGGCGGCAGTTCGGTGCGCGGGGCGATGACGGTCGTGGTTGCCACCGGGCCCGGGATGTCGGACTCCGATCCGCCGTCGGCGGCGCGCCGCAGCACGAACACGGCGATCGTGCCCATCAGCAGTGCCAGCACCGCGGCGACGATGATCACCGGCACCGGACGCCGATACCAGGAGATCCCGCCGGCACCGGCCGCGGCCTCCGGTTCGACCGACGGCCGGGGACGCGGTGGCGTGGGTCGGGGACGCGACGGTTCGACGGCGGCGGCGGTGGCGGCCGGTTCGTCGGTCGCCAGGAGCGGTTGGACGGTCTCAACCGGCGGCGACGGCGGTGTCGGTGTCGGCACCGGCGCGTCGGACGGTGTCTCGGCTGTCGGCACCGCGACCTTGGGCGCCGGCGTCACCGTGCCGGCGACGCCCAGTGCCGCTCCGATGGCCGCCGTCAGCTGTGGCCGCGGCGACGTGATGACGGGGACGCCGAAATGCCCGGCAAGTGCGGTGGTGACCGCCGGCAGGTTCGCCCCGCCCCCGGCCGACACGATCGCCGCCAACCGATCCCGCGCAATGTCGTTGTCCGCCAACGTGTTCTCGACCACGGTGAGACACCCGGCGAGCGGTTGCCGGATCGCCTCATCGAGTTCGGCCCGGGTCAGCCAGGCACCGCCATGAAAGCCGGCCAGTTCCGCCACGGTCTCGGTGGACAGTCGCTCCTTGGCATCCCGGCACTGGCTGCGCAACCTGGTCAGCGAACCCACCGTGGGCGGCCCGTCGTCCGATCCGTTGGAGCTCAGATCGGCCACCACGTGATCCAGCAGGGCCTGGTCGATCACGTCGCCGGAGAACGCGGTGTGCCGCCGGGTCACGCCGATCGGCTCGTAGTCGCGGGCCGCGTCGACGAGCGTGATGCTGGTGCCGCTGCCGCCGAAGTCGCAGACCGCGATCACGCCCTGGTCCGGCAGACCCGGGTTGGCCCGCAGCGCGGTCAGCACCGCGACGACGTCCGAGGTCAGTGACACCGGCTGCTGCGACCACTCCGACACCCGGCCCAGCGCGGTGCGCAGTGCGTCGACGGCCCGCCGCGACCAGTGCGCAGGGTGCGTCACCGCCACCGCGGGCGGCAGCGGGTCACCCTCGGTCACGGTGTAGGCCAGCGCGTGCAGGGCATCGGCGAGCAGCTGTTCGGCCCGGTGGGTGGAGCCGTCGGCCGCCGCGACCGGTTCCGCTTCGCCGACCCGGTCCACGAAATCGGTCACCACCAACCCGTGCTCGTCGAGGTCGGAGAGCGCATCCGGGTTCTCCGACGGCGTGCCGATCCGTGACGGCCGGTCGCGGTAGAGGGTCAGCACCGGCCGGCGGGTGATAGCACGGTCGGCGGTCACCGCGCACAAGGCGGTCGCACCGACCGACATGCCCATCGCCGGGCCCGTGTCCTGTGCCATGCTGTCCAATCCGCTGTCCCCACCGGCCCCCGCTCACGCACCGGATTTCCAAATTTTATCGGCGGATGCTCCATATACCCGACATTGCGGCGCTGATGGTGTGCCGGGCAACGCATCTGCACCACATCGGAACGCCCTCGCATGCGCCTGAACGGACCTAGCATGTGGTCGTATGTTGAGCGCGTGGCGGTTCGTCACGGTCTTCGGAACCGTCAGCCTGCTCGCCGACGTGGTCTACGAAGGCGCCCGCTCGATCACCGGGCCGCTGCTGGGCGCGCTGGGCGCATCCGGCCTGGTCGTGGGTGCGGTGACCGGTGCCGGGGAGGCCGCGGCGCTCGGACTTCGCCTGGTGTCGGGCACATTGGCGGACCGCACCCGACGGTTCTGGGCCTGGACGATCTCCGGGTACGCGCTGACCGTCGTCACGGTGCCGCTGCTCGGGGTGGCCGGGACGCTGTGGGTCGCGGCCGCACTGGTGCTCGCCGAGCGGGTCGGCAAGGCGGTCCGCAGCCCCGCCAAGGACACGCTGCTGTCGCATGCCGCCAGCGCTGTCGGGCAGGGCCGGGGGTTCGCCGTGCACGAGGCGCTGGACCAGATCGGCGCGGTGATCGGCCCGCTGACGGTGGCCGCCGTGCTGAACGCCACCGGCGGCGACTACACCCCGGCGCTGGGCGTGCTGGCGCTGCCCGGGGTGGCGGCACTGGCGCTGCTGGTGTGGCTGCGGATGCGGGTGCCCGACCCCGCACGATACGAACTCGACACGACACCGGAGCGACCCGCCGCCGTCGCCGGCGACGGCGGCCGGTTGCCCCAAACGTTCTGGCGCTACTGCGGATTCATCGCACTCACCATGACCGGATTCGCGACGTTCGGGCTGCTGTCGTTCCACATGGTCGCCCGCGGCGTGCTGCCGGCGTCCGCGGTGGCGGTGCTGTACGCGGCGGCGATGGGCGCCGACGCCCTCGCGGCGCTGGCGTCGGGCTGGTGCTACGACCGGTTCGGCGGGGTGATCCTGGTCGCGCTGCCGGTGCTGGCCGCGCTGGTCGCGGTGTCGGCGTTCACCGGCCGGCTGGCCACCGTCGTCGTCGGCGCGCTGCTGTGGGGTGCGGCGACCGGCGTGCAGGAGTCCACCCTGCGCGCGGTGGTGGCCGATCTGGTCGGACCGGCGCGGCGGGCCACCGCCTACGGGGTCTTCGCCGCCGGGCTCGGGGCAGCCGCAGCGGCCGGCGG
The DNA here is from genome assembly GCF_018455725.1 of Mycolicibacter acidiphilus. Classification (GTDB taxonomy): domain Bacteria; phylum Actinomycetota; class Actinomycetes; order Mycobacteriales; family Mycobacteriaceae; genus Mycobacterium; species Mycobacterium acidiphilum. The sequence continues at coordinate 80,840 of NZ_JAHCLR010000012.1, read as the reverse complement.
TGCACTCACCGGTTGGCTCTACGACGTCGGCGTACCGGTGCTGGTGGCGACGGTCTGCGCGATTCAGTTGCTCGCCATGGTCATTGGCGGCACAGTGCTGCGACCCGATCATGTTTAGCGGTCCTAAGAGTGTCCCGCGCGAGCCGCGGCCGGCTTATGACAGCATGGGGGCGTGGGCACACGTCGAACCATCCCTCTCCTCGGTGCTGCACTGGCTGCGGCCTGGCTGCTGCCGACCGCCGTCCCGACACCCGTGGCGCGAGCCGCCGAGTCATGTCCCGACGTCCGGGCCCTGTTCGCCCGGGGTACTGACGAGGACCCCGGCGTCGGGGCCACCGGTCAGGCGTTCATCGACGCACTGCGGTCCCGGATCGGCAACCGGACGCTGGAGGTCTACCCGATCGCCTATCCGGCGACCAACGACTGGCCGACCGGCATCGAGGGCATCCGCGACGCCACCGCGCACATCGAGTCGACGGCGGCAACCTGCCCCAAGACCCGCATGGTGCTGGGCGGCTTCTCGCAGGGCGCGGCCGTGATGGCCTTCTCCACCGCCGACGCCATCCCCGACGGGGTGGACGGCGCGGACGTGCCGCGACCGATGCCCGTCGAGGTCGCCGAGCACGTCGCCGCCGTCGTCCTGTTCGGCACCCCGAACGCCCGGGCGATGAACTTCCTCGGCCAGCCTCCCGTCGTGATCGGGCCGGCGTACGCGGGCAAAACCATCCAGCTGTGCACCCCCGAGGACCCGGTCTGCTCCGAGGGCCTCAACTTCGCCGCGCACGACCCGTCGGCGTACGACGGGATCGTCGACGAAGGCGCGGCGTACGCCGCGAACCGGCTGTAGCCCAACCCCGGGGAAGAAGAATGACCCCGCCATGTCAGCATTTACGGATGCTTTCCCGTGCCGTCACCCGCTGCGTAGCCCCTGCGATCGTGCTCACCGGAGCGCTGCTGAGCGCCCCGGCCGGCGTGCCGATCACCGCGGCGGCACCCTGCCCGGACGCCGAGGTGGTCTTCGCCCGCGGCTCCGGCCAGCCGGTCGGCCTCGGTGACGTCGGCGACGCGTTCGTCGCCGCGCTGCGTGAGCAGGTGACGGACAAGTCGCTGGAGATCTACCCGGTCGAATACCCGGCCAGCACCGACTACCACAACAGCGCCCTGCTCGGCGAGCGTGACGCCACCGCGCACATCGAGGCGACGGTGGCGAACTGCCCGAACACCAAACTGGTGCTCGGCGGCTACTCGCAGGGCGCGGCGGTGACGGCGATGTCCAGCAATTCGATGCCGCCGGCGGTGGCCGCCCACGTGGCGGCGGTGGTGCTGTTCGGGCCGCCGAGCAGCCCCTACTCCAGCGGCCTGTGGGGCGGTCCGCTGCCGGTGCTGGCCAGCAGCTACCAGTCGAAGAGCATCGACTTCTGCCTGCCCAACGACATCTACTGCACCGACGGCGGCAGCGTGATCCCGCACCTGATGTACGTGCAGGACGGCAAGGCCGACGAGGGCGCCGCGTTCGCCGCCGGCCGGCTGAAGGGCTAAAACAGCGTCGGGATCCGCGCGTCGATCAGGTGCGGCCCGGGTTCGGCCAGTGCGGCGCGGAACTGCTCGGCGAGCTCCTCGCAGGTTTTCGCGACCGTCGCCGGCACCCCGAAGCCCTCGGCGATCTTGGCGAAGTCCATGTTCGGCCGGGACAGGTCCAGCAGGTCGTTCGCTTTGGGTCCCCCGCCGTCGGCGCCGACCCGGGACAGTTCCAGCCGCAGGATGGCGTACGAGCTGTTGTTGATCAGCACCGTGGTGACGTTGGCCTGCTCCCGTGCCATCGTCCAGAGCGCGGAGATCGTGTAGGCGGCGCTGCCGTCGGCCTGCAGCGCGATCACCGGCCGGTCCGGGGCGGCGATCGCGGCGCCCAGCGCGACCGGCAGCCCCTGCCCGATCGCCCCGCCGGTGAGCGTGAGCACGTCGTGGCGCGGTGATCCCGCGGTGGCCGCCGGCAGCAGCAGCCCCGACGTGTTGGATTCGTCGGAGATGATCGCGTCGTGTGGCAGCAGGGCGCCGATCACCTGCACCCAGTTCTGCGGGGTCAGATCCCCGGACGGCAACTCCGGTGTGGCGGCCGGAGCCGGCCGGGGTGCGACGCCCGGGGCGACCAACTGTGCCACGTCTTCCAGGGCGGCCACCACATCGGTCTCCAACCCGGCCAGGTTGTGCACGACGGCCCCCTCGGGCACCAGGTCGCTGGGTTTGCCGGGGTAGGCGAAGAACGACACCGGGGAGCGGGTACCGGCGACGATGAGGTGCTTGATCCCGTCGAGTTGGAAGGCGGCCTGCTCGGCCAGGTAGCCGAGGCGGTCCACCGCCGGCACCCCCGCACCCCGGACCAGCCGGGCCGGGAACGTCTCCACCAGCACACGGGCACCGGTGGCGGCGGCGATCCGGTCGGTGGCCTCCAGTGCGCGCACGGCGGCGGCGGCGGGACCGCCGATCAGCAGGGCGACGGGTTCGCCGCTGCGCAGCACGGCGGCGATCTCGGCGACGGCGCCCGGGTCGGGGGCCGCCGCGGGCACCGGGTCCACCTGTCCGGCCGGCTCGGCGCCGTCGTCCCAGGAGATGTCGGCGGGCAGGATCACGTTCGCGACCCGCGCCGGGCTGGCCATCGATGCGGCGACGGCCTCGGCGGCATCCCGCCCCACGTCGGCGCCGCAATCGGTGCGGCGGGTCCAGCCGTGCGTCCAGTCCGTCAGCGGTTCGATGTCGGATTCCAGCGGCGCGTCGTATTTCTTGTGGTAGGTGGCGTGGTCACCGATGACGTTGACGACCGGCACGTGCGCGCGCCGGGCGTTGTGCAGGTTGGCCAGCCCGTTGCTCAGCCCCGGTCCCAGGTGCAGCAGGGTGGCGGCGGGCCGGCCGGCGATCCGGGCGTAGCCGTCGGCGGCGCCGGTCACCACGCCCTCGAACAGGCAGAGCACCCCGCGCATCTGCGGCACCGAGTCGAGTGCGGCGACGAAATGCATCTCGGAGGTGCCGGGGTTGGCGAAGCACACCCGCACGTTGGAACCGACCAGGGTGGCGATCAGGGCCTGTGCGCCGTTAGTCATCGATTGTCTCTTTCGTTGAGCACCACACCGGGATTGAGGATTCTGGCCGGGTCGAATGCGTCTTTGATCCGGCGCAGCACGGCCAGCTTCACCGGGTCCTCCAGTTCGGTGAAGTGCTGCGTCTTGACCCGGCCGAGGCCGTGCTCACCGGAGATCGCGCCGCCCAGGGTCATCGCGCCGGCGAAGATGTCGTGCAGCAGCCGGTGCCGCACGTCGTCGTCGGCGCAGAACACCGCCAGGTGCACGTTGCCGTCGCCGGCATGCCCGCAGCCGACCACCCCGGCACCGGCAGCCTGCGCGAGTTCCTGTGCCCGGGTGAAGAACTCGTGCATCCGGGTGCGCGGCACCACGACGTCGATAACGTCGTGGGCGCCGGCCGCCTTCGCCGTCCAGAACGCCCGCTCCCGGGCCTCGATCAGCGCGTGCGCGGAATTTCCTTCCAGTACATACAGATCCAGTGCGCCCAGCGAGTCCAGCAGTTCACCGAGCATCGCCACGTCACCGTCGAGCCGGTCCCGGTCGCGGTTCTCCACCCCGATCACCAGGTACGCCTGCGCGGTGTCCCGGATGCCGTCGGGGATGCCCAGGCTCAGGTTCTGGGTGTAGCTGATCGCGGCCAGCGTCAGGTTGTCGACGTACTCCAGGATGTCGGGGTCCGCCCCGCTGCGCACCACCGCGGGCACCGCCTGCAGCACTGCGGGCAGGTCGGCGAACGGCACCAGCAGGGTGGCCGAGTGCGCCAGCCGCGGATACAGCCGGACGGTCACCTCGGTGGCCAGCGCCAGCGTGCCCTCCGAGCCGATGATCAGCTGGGTCAGGTCGTAGCCGGTGGACAGTTTGGTGACCTTGCCGCCGGTGCGGATCAGCTCGCCGGTCGGCAGCGCCGCCTGCAGGCCGAGCACGTTGTGCCGGGTCACCCCGTATTTGACGGCGCGCATGCCGCCGGCGTTGGTGCCGACGTTGCCGCCGACACTGGCGGAGAGCTCACCGGGGAAGACGGTGTAGACCAGACCGGCGGCGGCGGTCGCGGTGTCCAGGTCGGCCAGCGTGACCCCGGGCTGCACCACCGCCACTTGATTGTCCGCATCGACTTCGAGCACGGCGTTCATCCGCTCGAAGGAGATCAGCAGGCCGTCCGGGCACGGCCGGGCGCCCCCGGACAGCCCGGTCCCGGAACCGCGCGCGGTGACCGGGATCCGATGTTCGGTGGCGGCGGCCAGCAGCGCCGCGACCTGCTCGGCGGTCTGCGGGCGGGCCACATACGCCGGGGTGACCGGTGCGCCGACCAGCGCCTCGTCGTGGCCGTAGTCGGGGCCGATCGCCTCGGCGGTCAGCAGATCGCCGGCGCCGACGATCGCGACGAAGTCATCCCGCGGCTGCGTGGTCATGTCCCGCCGTCACCTCCCGAAACCGGCGTTGCGCAACGCGTCCGCCATCGACCCGCTCGGCCGTCCACCGCCGGCGGCCGGCCGGCGCTCCCCCCGATTCTGCTTGCCGCCGTCGCGGCGCGGGGCGGGTTTGCCCGCCTGGCCGGCTTTGGGCCCGTCTTTGGGCGCATCCCTGAGCCGCAGGCTCAGCCCGATCCGCTGACGTTCGACGTCGACATCGACGACCTTCACCCGCACCACCTGGCCGGATTTGACCACCTCGTGCGGGTCGGAGACGAACTTCTCCGACATCGCCGAGACGTGCACCAGGCCGTCCTGGTGCACGCCGACATCAACGAACGCGCCGAACGCCGCGACGTTGGTGACGACCCCCTCCAGGATCATTCCGACCTTCAGGTCGGCCACCTTCTCCACCCCGGCGGCGAAGGTGGCGGTGGAGAACGCCGGTCGCGGGTCGCGGCCCGGCTTCTCCAGTTCGGCCAGGATGTCGGTGACGGTCGGGATGCCGAACCGCTCGTCGGCGAAGTCGGCCGGGGCCAGCGAGCGCAGCGCCCGCTCGTCGCCGATCAGTTCGGCCAGCGTGACACCGGAACGGTCCAGGATGCGCCGCACCACCGGGTAGGCCTCCGGATGCACGCCCGAGGTGTCCAGCGGGTCGTCGCCGCCGGAGATCCGCAGGAACCCGGCGCACTGCTCGAATGCCTTGGGCCCCAACCGGGGTACGTCCAGCAGCGCGGACCGGCTGCGGAACGGCCCGGTCGCGTCGCGGTGGGCGACGATCGCCTCGGCCAGCGACTGCGACACCCCCGACACCCGCGCCAGCAGCGGCACCGACGCGGTGTTCAGGTCGACGCCGACCGCGTTCACCGCGTCCTCGACCACCGCGTCGAGGCTGCGCGCCAGCGTCCCGGGGGTGACGTCGTGCTGGTACTGCCCGACGCCGATCGACTTCGGTTCGATCTTGACCAGCTCGGCCAGCGGGTCCTGCAGCCGCCGGGCGATCGACACCGCGCCGCGCAGGGTGACGTCCAGGTCGGGCAGCTCATGGGCGGCGTAGGCCGACGCCGAGTACACCGAGGCGCCGGCTTCGCTGACCATCGCCTTGGCCGGGACGGCCGCGCCGGCGGTGCGGATGTCGGTGATGAGCTCGGTGGCCAGCGCGTCGGTCTCCCGGGATGCGGTGCCGTTGCCGATCGCGATCAGGTCCACGTTGTGCCGGGCCACCAGCGCCGCCAGCGTCGCCTTGGCCTGGTCCCACTGCTTCTGCGGCTGGTGCGGATAGATCGCGCAGGTGTCGACGACCTTGCCGGTGGCGTCGACGACGGCGACCTTCACCCCGGTCCGGAAGCCCGGGTCCAGGCCGAGCGTGGTGCGGTTGCCGGCCGGCGCGGCCAGCAGCAGGTCCTTGAGGTTCTTGGCGAACACCGTCACCGCGTCGGCCTCGGCGCGCAGCTTCAGCCGCATCCGGGCGTCGACCGCCGCGGAGAACATCAGCCGGGTGTCCCACGCCCACCGCACGGTCTCGGCCAGCCACGGCGTCGCCGCGCCGGGTGCGGTCATGTCGATGTCGAGGGAGCGGGCGACCATCGCGTGGTACGCCGTGTCCTCACCGCCATCGAAGGCCAGCGACAGCGCCTCCTCCTTCTCGCCGCGCAACACCGCCAGCACCCGGTGCGACGGCATGTCGTCGAGCGCCTCGCTGAACTCGAAGTAGTCCCGGAACTTCTGCGCCGCAGCGCTTTTGGCTGCCTCGGCCGACCGCGGCACGGTGCGCACCGAGCCGCTCGACCAGAACTTCTCCCGGACCGCGCCGACCAGTTCGGCGTCCTCTGCGGCCCGCTCCACCAGGATCGCGCGCGCGCCGTCGAGCGCCGCCTCGGCGTCGGCGACCTCCTCGCCGATGAACTCGGCGGCGACCTGCCGGGGGTCCAGTGACCGGTCGGTCAGCAGCCGGTCGGCCAGCGGCTCCAGGCCCGCCTCCCGGGCGATCTGCGCCTTGGTGCGCCGCTTGGGCTTGTAGGGCAGGTAGATGTCCTCGACCCGCGCCTTGGTGTCGGCCGTCAGCAGCGCCGCCCGCAGATCGTCGGTGAGCTTGCCCTGCTCCTCGATCGAGGCCAGCACGCTGGCTCGCCGGTCGTCGAGCTCCCGCAGGTAGCGCAGCCGCTCCTCCAGCGTGCGCAGCTGGCCGTCGTCGAGGCTGCCGGTGACCTCCTTGCGGTAGCGCGCGATGAACGGCACGGTGCTGCCCTCGTCGAGCAGGGCGACTGCGGCCGCCACCTGCCGTTCTGCCACTGCCAGTTCCTCGGCGAGCCGGGTGTTCACCGGCTTGAGCGCTGCGTTCGGAGTCACGCGGAGGGACCCTACCGAACCCGGCTGACAGCGGTGCGCGGCAACGCGCCGAGCCGACATAGGATTCCGCGCATGCCGCTTCCCACCGGGGCGACGTTCGCCGGGTACACGATCGTCGACGCCCTCGGCGCCGGCGGCATGGGCGAGGTCTACCTGGCCCAGCACCCCCGGCTGCCGCGGCGGGACGCGCTGAAGGTGCTCGCCGCCGACGTCTCCGCCGACCCCGAGTACCGGGCCCGGTTCATCCGGGAGGCGAACCTGGCCGCGACGCTGTTCCACCCGAACATCGTCGGCGTGCACGACCGCGGCGAGGACCGTGGGCGGCTGTGGATCGCGATGGACTACGTCGCCGGATCCGACGCCGCCCGGCTGCTCGGCGACCGCTTCCGCGGCGGCCTGCCCGTCGCCGATGTGGTCGAGATGGTGACCGCGGTGGCGCAGGCCCTGGACTACGCCCACCGGCACCGGCTGCTGCACCGTGACGTCAAACCGGCCAACATCCTTCTCACCGACGAGTCGGCCCGGCGGATCCTGTTGGCGGACTTCGGGATCGCCCGCCGGCTCGACGCGATCAGCGGGCTGACCGCCACCAACATGACGCCCGGCACGATCGCGTACGCCGCGCCCGAACAGCTGGCTGGGGCGCCGTTGGACGGCCGGGCGGACCAGTACGCGCTGGCCGCCACCGCCTTCCACCTGCTGGCCGGGCGGACGCGCCTGAGCGCGGCGCCGCCACTGCTGGCCGCGACCCACCCCGATCTCGCCGCGCTGGACCCGGTGCTGGCCCGCGCGCTGGCCGAGGACCCTGCCGAGCGGTTCGACTGCTGTGCGGACTTCGCCGACGCGCTGGCCAAGGCCACCGCGAGCCAACGGCAGCATCACCCCCGTGCCACGACCGTCCGGCGCATCCCGAACTGGCGGTTGCTCGCCGCGGCGGCGGTCGCTGCGCTGGTGTTCATCGCGGTCGGGGTGACGATCGGGGCGCGGCCCATCGCGCACACCCGCACGGCAACGGTGGTGGCAGTCGTCGGCGCCCCGTCACGGCTCGAAGCCGCCCCCGCCGACATGCCGTTCGCCGCGATGCGCACCTTCGTCACCGCCTACTACGCACTCCTCCCCGACCAGGCCCGCCAGGCCTGGACGCACCTCGCCGCCGACTACCAGGAGCAGAACGGGCTCGACAGCTACCTGGACTTCTGGTCGACGGTCACCACCGTGACGGTGACGTCGGTGACTCCCCGCGACGAGACCAGCGTCCAGGTCGAACTCGAATACGTCGAACACGGCCAGACGCTGACCGAGGCGCGCTGGTTGAGCATGACCGTGCAGAACGGCACGATGCTGATCCGCAACTCGGGGATCGACGGGTAACGGCGACCCGGCATGATGGCGACGTGACGACGTACTCCGAGCTTCGTGGCACGGCGGCCGTGTGGCCGGGTTCGCTCGACCCCGCGCTGCTGGGCAAGCGGCAGGTCCAGGCCAGCATGTACCTGGCCGACATGGCGCGGCGCGGCAAGTGGCGCAAAGTGCTGCGCGAACTCGACCACAGCGACCGCCTGGTGGACGTCAAACAGTGGCGGCCCGGCGGCACCAGCTGGCTGACCGTGCTGCATCAGGCCGCCTGGAATGACGCACCGCCGGACGTGGTGGGCGAACTGCTCAAGCGCGGTGCGCTGCGCTCGCAGACCGACGCCCACGGGCGCACCGCCCACGACATCGCTGTCGAGCACGGCCGCTCGGCTGAGCTGCTGGAGCTGCTGGCACCGCCGCCGTCACCGATCGGCGCCGACGAGGTCGGACCGCTGAACGCCAATCTAGCGGCGATCATCGACGACCTGATCCAGCCGAAGTTCGACGACCCCAGGTTCGGCGGCAAGGGGCTGCGGGACCTGCTGCGCTATCCGCCGGTGGAGTTGCTGCACGAGCCGACGGGCGCCGAGCTGTGGTTTCCGGTGCCCTACCTGTGGGGCGGGTTCCGGGTGACGCTGGAAGACGACCACGTCGGGCTGCTGGGCGGTTACCGCGAACTGGACGCCAAGGGGGCGATGCACGTGGCGACGGCCGCATTCGTCATCGACGTCAGCTCGGTGACACAGGTGCACACCAGCTACTCCTGACGGACCCGAATGCCTTCCCGCAGCACCCCCTTGGCGACCTTCCCACCCGAGGACCGGGGCAGCTCGTCGAGCACGACCAGCCGCTCCGGCAGCAACTCCTTGGACACCCCCTGCGCCAGTAGGTGGTCGATGAGGCCGGACAGCTCCAGGCCATCTGCGCCGTCGACGAGTTCCACGTAACAGCAGACCTTCTCGCCGAACACCTCGTCGGGCATCGCGACGGCCGCGGCCAGTGCGACCGTCGGGTGGGTGACGACGGCATCCTCGACCTGGGCGGCGCTGATGTTCTTGCCGCCGCGCAGGATGAAATCCGACGTGCGCCCGCTGACGGTGAGATAGCCGCCGGCGTCGATGTCGCAGATGTCACCCATCCGCATCCAGCCGTCGGCGGTGAACAGCTTGTCGGAGTCGGTGCCGTCGAGGTAGCCCAGGCTGGTGGCCGGGCCGCGGCAGGCGGGCTGACCGTGGCCGGTGGCGGTGACCTCGGTGTCGCCGTCGTAAAGCCGCACGGCCATCTCGGCAACGATCCGCCCGCCGGTGCGCAGTCGCCTCTCCGGCGGATCGGCCAGGGTGGTCGCGCTGAGCAACCCGGTCTCATTGGAGCCGTAGAACTGCAGAATCGTTGCCCCGGTGAGCGCTTCGAAGTCGACCGCCGGCCGGTACGGCACCGCCTCGCCCCCGGTGAACACCACCCGTAGCGAACTCAGGTCGTGGTCGTGGCGGCCCGGGTCGGCCATCAGCATCGTCAACTGGGTGCTGACGCAGCACAGCACGCTGACCCGGTGTTCGGCGATCGCCGCCCAGGTGGCCGCGGTGGTGAACCGCTCCAGCAGCACCGCGGTGGCGCCGAGGTGGATCGGGGTGGTGTGGCTGGTCCACAGCCCGAAGCCGAACGGGGTGGGGATCACCGGCAGGAAGACGTCGTCGGCGGTCAGCGCGCCGTTCGCAACGGCCTTCCGGTGGAAGTAGTGCCACCGGTTCTGGGTGTGCACAACGCATTTCGGCAGCCCGGTGGTGCCGGAGGTAGAGTTGATCAGGAAGACGTCGTCGGGCCCGAGTTGTGGCCCCGCCGCCGCCGGAGCACCCAACTCCGCCACCGTCAGCGCCGGAACGCCCAGCGTCCGGGCAACGTCGCGGCGTTGCCCGTCGACGATCAGCAGGGTCGGCCGGGCACCTGCCAGGATCGCGCCGACCTCCCGGGTGCCGGCCCGCGCCCCGATGCCGACGAACACCGCCCCACAGCGTTCGATCGCCACGTACAGCAGATGGATGGCGGCCGAATCGCCGTGCCACACCGCAATCCGGTCCCCCACCGCAACGCCGGCGCCGGCCAGGCGGGCGGCGAGTTCGTCGGCGTCGCGGTCGAACTGCCGCCAGGTCAGTGCCGCGCCCGGCTCGTCGCGGTAGGCGACGCGGCCCGGTGTACGTTCGGCGTTGCGCCGCACCGCATCCGACAGTGAGTTCTCCGACCACCAGCCGGCCTCGTGGTAGCGCTCGATGTCGGCAGCGCTGAACGCCGGCGAGCGCCAGTCAGGCATAGCGCTCCCGCAACCGGCCCTTGATCAGTTTCCCGGTCGGCGTACGCGGCAGGTCGGTGGTGAACTCGTAGCGGCGCGGCACCTTGTAGTGCGCGATGCGCTCCCGCAGGAAACCGTCCAGGGTTGTCGCGAGTTCGTCGGTCGACCCCGCGCTGTCAGCCGGATGCACCACGGCCACCACCGCCTCCCCCATCTCCTCATCCGGCACGCCAATCACCGCCACGTCCAGCACCGCCGGGTGCAGCGCCAGGGCGTTCTCGATCTCCTGCGGATAGATGTTGACCCCGCCGGAGATGATCATGAACGACTTGCGGTCGGTCAGATACAGATAGCCGTCGGCGTCGACGTAGCCGACGTCGCCGTTGGTGGTCCAGGTCGGGTGGTCGCGGTGCCGGGTCTGCGCGGTGCGCTGCGGGTCGTTGTGGTACTCGAACGGGATGATCTCGCGCTCGAAGTAGACGGTCCCGATCTCACCGGTCGGAATCTCCACGCCGTCGTCGTCGCAGACCCGCAGCACACCGAGCACACACCGGCCCACCGACCCGGGATGGGCCAGCCAGTCACCGCTGTCGATCAGCGTGACGCCGTTGCCCTCGGTGGCCGAGTAGTACTCCAGCAGGATCGGACCCCACCAGTCGATCATCGCCCGTTTGACGTCCTGCGGGCACGGGGCCGCGGCGTGCACCGCGCACCGCAGCGACGACACATCGTGGGAATCACGCACCGACTGCGGCAGTTTCAGCATCCGGATGAACATCGTCGGCACCCACTGGCTGTGCGTGACCCGGTACTGCTCGATCAGCCGCAGCGCGTCGTGTGCGTCGAACTTGCGCATCATCACCACCGTCGCACCCAACCGTTGCGCCATCGCCATGAACCGCAGCGGCGCAGCGTGATACACCGGCGCCGGCGACAGGTACACCGAGTCTGCCGTCAACCCCATCGCCGGTCCGAACAGCGCGGTCACCGGATCCCCGGGTTCGGCGACATCCCGGTCGGGCAGCGGAACCTCAATGCCCTTCGGAAACCCGGTGGTCCCCGATGAATACAGCATGTCGGCCCCGCACGGTTCCGCGGGCAGCGGTTGCGGCGATGCGGACGCCACCAGATCCTCGTAGTCGGCGAACGCGTCGACCGCCCCCAGCGCGATCCGCCGCCGCACCCCCGGCGTCTGTCCCACCACCGCGGCCGCGATCCCTGCGTACTTCTCGGCGATCACGAAAGTCTCGGCGCCGCAGTCGTTGACGATGTAGGCGGCTTCGTCGGCGTTGAGCTGCGAGTTGATGAACGTGACGTACAGCCCGGAGCGCATCGCGGCCCAATACACCTCCAGCGCACGGGCCTGGTTGTCGGTGAGCACCGCGAGGTGGTCACCGCGCCGGACCCCGTCGTCGTACAGGTGACGAGCGAAACGCTGTGAGCGACTGTCGAGTTGGGCGTAGCTGAGGGTTTCGCCGGTGTCGGCGACGATGATCGCCGGCTTGTCGGGGGTCAGGCGTGCATGGGTGCCGGGATACATCGTCGCGCCCTTTCGCTCAGTAGAGGTAGTCTTCGCCGCTGGCGCGAACCGTGATGTCGCTGATGCTGATTCCCCACGGCTGGTCGATGACGTGCACCACGGCGTCGGCGAGATCGTCGGGGGTGATGAGCCAGTACCTGATCGAGTCGACGTCGGTCTGCTCTGCGGGCAGCGTGCCGTCGGCGTAGGCACTCAACGATTCGGCGTAGCCGGCGGCGCGCCGGCCGACGATGTCCATGATCGCCGCGGGATTGACGACACCGCCGGCCAGGTTGGTGCCGAGGACGCCGGTCGGTTTGACGGTGGTCACCTTGATCTTCCCCTTGGCCTCGGCGCGCAGCGAGTCCGAGAGCACGGTGACCGCGGCCTTGGTGGCGCTGTAGACACCGGAGCCGGCGACCCCGGCGTTGCCGTAGATCGACGAGATGTTGACGACGTGGCCGCGGCCCTGCTCGATCATCTGGTCGTAGACCGCCGAGATCCCGTTCACCACGCCCTTGACGTTGACGTCGATGGCCCGATGCCAGTGCTGCCATGCACGTTCGTGGTCGGCGAAGTAGGCCAGCGGCATCACGCCCGCGTTGTTGACCAGGACGTCGACCGCGCCGAACGTCCGCACCGCATGCCGCACGGCGGCCCGCAACTGCTCCAGATCGGTGACGTCGGCGACCTGATACGTTCCCGCCGCACCGATACGAGCGAACACCTCGGCGAGTTGGGTCTCGTCGACGTCGACGCCCACCACCCGGGCACCCCCGGCGGCGCACTTCTCGGCGATGAGCCGGCCGAATCCGGCGGCGGCACCCGTGATGACGACGACTCTGTCCTGCAGGTGCTGCGACATGATCGCCCTTTCGACGGTGGCTGCAGTGTAGGCACGGGCGCGCCAACACCGGCCAATCAGGCTCGCGGACGTTATCGTCGCCTTGTGAGACGTCGAACCGCACTGGGGTTGCCGCTGCTGCTGGCCGCCGGTCCCACGCTCATCCGGACACCGCGAGCCGGCTCGGATACCGGGCGGTGGTCGGCGGACCGGGCCAACCAGTGGTACCAGGCGCAGGGCTGGCCGGTGGGCGCCAACTACATCACGTCGACGGCGGTCAATCAGCTGGAGATGTTCCAGCCGGGCACGTTCGACCTGCGGCGCATCGACGCCGAGTTGGGTTGGGCTCAGTCGGCGGGGTTCAACACGATGCGGGTGTTCCTGCACGATCAGCTGTGGGCGCAGGGCCGGCAGGGTTTCCAGTACCGGCTGGCGCAGTTCGTGGCGGTTGCTGCGCGGCATCGGATCAAGCCGCTGTTCGTCCTCTTCGACTCCTGCTGGAACCCGCACCCCAAGGCCGGTCCGCAGCCCGCACCTCGGCCCGGCATCCACAACTCCCAGTGGGTGCAGAGTCCCGGCGCCGACCGGCTCGGCGACCGGTCCTACTACCCGGTCCTGCGCGACTACGTCACCGGCGTGCTGTCGCAGTTCCGGTACGACGACCGGGTGCTGGGCTGGGACCTGTGGAACGAGCCGGACAACATGGCACGCGAGTACCAGAGCGTCGAGCGGCCGGACAAGCTGGACCGGGTTGGCGAGCTGCTCCCCCAGGTCTTCGAATGGGCGCGCTCGGTCGATCCCCGGCAGCCGCTGACCAGCGGGGTCTGGGAGGGCTCCCGGCAGGGCAGTTCGATCGTCAACACCCAGTTGTCCAACTCCGACATCATCACGTTCCACTCCTACGACCCGCCGGCGACGTTCAACCAGCGGATCGCCGAACTGGCGCCGCACGGCCGGCCGATGATGTGCACCGAGTACCTGGCCCGCACCCGCGGCAACACCATCGACACGATCCTGCCGATCATGAAGCGACACAACATCGGCGCGTACAACTGGGGTTTCGTCGCCGGGAAGACGCAGACGTACCTGCCGTGGGATTCCTGGGATCACCCGTACACGGCGGCGCCCCAGGTGTGGTTCCACGATCTGGTGCAGCCCACCGGCCGGGCCTACCGAAACATGGAGATCATGACGATCAGCAGCCTTACCGGTCGTTGATCGAATACCGCCGTCCGGACATGTTCGCCTGACCGGCTGCCAGCCGCGGCGTTCGATGGTGAAATCATTACCGGCGATCTCACCGCACGACCGGTTCGGTGACCGCTGATCAGAAGTTCATTTTGAGGAGTCGGCAATGAGCGGGACCGCGTCAGGTTCGCGGGCTGGGTCACGGGTTGGGCGCTACCACCTCAAGCGACTGCTGGGCCGCGGCACCACCGGCGAGGTGTACGAGGCCGTCGACACCCACAAGGATCGCCCGGCGGCGCTCAAACTGGTCTCGTCGACCCAGGGTGACAACCCGGCGTTCCGGGAGTGGTTGCAGCGTGAGGCCGTCACGGTCGGGCGCATCCAGGAACCGCACGTCGTACCGATCCGCGACTACGGCGAACTGGACGGGCAGGTCTTCATCGACATGCCACTGGTCGACGGCACGGATCTGGCCGCCGTGCTCAAGCGCACCGGGGTGCTGTCGCCACCGGAGGCGGTGAACCTGCTGTGGCAGGCCGCGTCGGCGCTGGACGCCGCACACAACGTCGGGGTCATCCATCGGGGCATCAAACCGCGCAACATCCTGCTGACCGGCGACGATTTCGTGTACCTGGTGGACTTCGGCCTCGCCGGCGCGCCGGGCACGGACGCCGCCGACGCTGAGCACGAGGGTGCCCGCTGGAAATACTGTGCGCCGGAGTTGTTCGCCGGCGAGGAATTCGGTCCCGCCGCCGACGTGTACTCGCTGGCCTGCGTGCTGTACCAGAGTCTGACCGGCGCACCGCCGTACCGGGCGGACAGCCGCAAGATGCTGTCCAACGCGCACCAGTCGAAGCCGATCCCGCGGCCCAGCCAGGCCGGCTCGACGATCCCGCCCGAGTTCGACGCGGTGGTGGCCAAGGGCATGGCGAAGGATCCCGCCGAGCGCTACGGCAGCACGGCCGAACTCGCCACCGCCGCCTACCAGGCGCTCAGCGCGCCGGACCAGCACCGGGTGGTCCAGATCTATGAGGCCAGCCAGCAGGCCACCCCGCCGCTGATCGAGTCACCGCCCGCATCAACACCGACCCCGACACCGACCCCGACCTCGAGCCCGGCTGAGGAGCAGACCGTACCCACGGTGCGGCCCGTCCCGACGCCGCCGCCGGTACCCACCCCGCCGGAGCCCGCGCACGACCCCGATCTGACCCAGGAGATAACGATCCCCGGTCGGGTCCCGGTCCGGCCGCGCCCCGCGGAGACCCGGCCCGGCAGCGATGCCTGGCTGAACCCCGTGCAGGCCCGGCCGAAGTATCAGGATCCCGAGAAGCGCAAGCAGTTGCTGCGGATCGGGGCGGGGGTTGCCGTGCTCCTCGCGCTGGTCACCTGGCTGGTCACCCGATCGCATTCCGACGACTCAGAGGCTTCGGACGCCACCGCCCCGACCTCGGAGACGACGGCCGCGGCGCAGGATCGGCTGTTCAAACTGCTGCCGTCGGGATACCCGACGGGCACCTGCACGGCGACGACGCCGATGGCCGGGGCGCTCGCCGAGGTCAGCTGCGGGAAGAACACCGACCCCGACGGTCCACCGGCGGCGACCTACGCGGTGTTCCCGGATGTCAAGACGCTGCGCACGAGCTTCGACAGCACGGTGCAGAGCACCGGCGTCAGCACCTGCCCGGGCCGCATTCAGTCGCCCGGCGCGTGGCACCGGACCGCCGCCCCGGACAAGGACGCCGGGATGCTGCTGTGCGGCACCCGGCAGGGCACCCCCGCCCTGGCGTGGACCAACGATGCCGACCTCCTGGTCGGAAATCTGCGGTCAGACCGCAGCAAGCTGACCCTGGAACAGCTTTACACCTGGTGGAGTACACATTCCTGACCACCGGAAAGCGCTCTGACGCCGGCCGGAAATAGCCCGACGTTGATACAAATCCAAAGATCCGTGACGGATCCGTTAAGATTCACCATCTGGAGTCAAGCGTCACCCCCCCAATCCAGTCCAACTGAGGAGTCAGACAACGATGAAGTTCGTGACAACCGCCATGGCCGCAGCGGCAGCCCTGGCTGCCGCCGGTGTCGTCGGCGCAGGGGTCGCAGCGGCAGACGCCGGTGACGCCGCTCCCGCCACCCACCCGCTCGGTACGCAGGCCAAGGTGGTGAACGGCGGGGTGGTTCAGGGCTGGACCGTCAGCAACCTCAAGCCGAGTTCCGACGTCATCCCCTACCAGGCGCGCGGCACCCTGTGGGAGGCCACCGCCACCGACGAGGCGCTGCAGGGCACCGCCACCCCGATCGTGGCGAACCTCGGCGCACGCTCCGCCAGCGGCCAGACCTACCCGGCGCTGTTCACGGTTGCCACCGCGCAGGGCGTGAACCCGTCGAACATCGCGCAGGGTCAGAAGACCAGCGGCAAGGTGTACTTCGACGTCACCGGTGACGCCCCGAACAGCGCGGTGTACCAGGACAGCGGCAAGGACGTCGCCGTCTGGACCCCGGCCCCGGCTCCGGCCGCAGCCGGCTCGGGCGGCGGCTCCTCGCACTCGTCGGCCCCGGCCGCCAGCGCGCCGCAGACCGCGGCCGCCCCGGCCGCCGCGACCCCGAAGCCGGGCACCCCGGCGACCGGCCAGCCCGCCACCGGAACCACCACCCCGGCCACTGAGGGCAGCCACGGCACCCCGCTCGCGTCGGGCAGCCAGGGCACCCCGCTGCCGGCCGAGGAGTCGGCCCCGGCCACCTCGGCGGGCACCCCGGAGGCGTCCGCCCCGGAGGCTCCGGCCACCGTTCCGGCCTCGCCGGCCAACCCGGCCAGCCCGGCCAGCCCCAACGAGCCGATTCCGGCGGGTAGCTCCGGCACCCCGCTGCCGGCCGAGACCCCGGCCACCCCGGCCACCCCGGGCACCGAGGGTGTTCCGGCGGAGACGCCCGGCGCCCCGCAGGTGCCCGCCACCCCGCAGGAGCCCGGCAGCATCGTCAAGCCGCCGGTCCCGGCCGGCAACCAGGGCACGCCGCTTCCTGCCGCGCCCGCCGGTTCGGCTCCGGCCGCCAGCGGTGCCAGCAACGTGACCGGCCCTCGGTAACCTGCTGCGATCATCAATCCGGCCTGGCCCCGCTTGGGGTCAGGCCGGATTTTTTATGCGCCTCTGATGCCTGTCGGTACCGAGTGTCATGGTGGCCGTATGGCCCGCCTGCTCAATGTCATCGCCACAGCAGCCGTTTCGTTCGTCGTCACGGTTGCCGGTCCCGCTGCCGCTGATCCCGGACCGACACCTGCATCGCCGCCGGCACCCGGCTTCGGTTCCGGCTGGGCCCAGTGCGGCGACCGACTGGTGCCCGCGGATCCGCGGGTCGATATGCAGAATCCGCTCGGCGGGCTGATCTACCGGGAAATGCTGCGGCAGATGTGCGGCCCCGGCACTACCGCCGACAGCCCAACAGATCCGCCCGAGCCGACGGCGAACGTCGGCCGGTTCCGGCACTGGTAGGGCGGGTGGGGCTCGAACCCACGACCAACGGATTATGAGTCCGCGGCTCTAACCGACTGAGCTACCGCCCCCTGGTTTGTCGCCCACGACATTAGCGGCCACAGTCAGCCCCCACCCCAGGGGTCCAGGCACGGCACGCCCAGCGGCTCGAAGTGTCGAATGTTGCGGGTCACGACGATCTTGCCGGCGGCTTGAGCAATGGCCGCGATCAGCGCTTCGCCGTAGCGCGAGTGTTCCGGCACCCGATAAGCGGCGAGGATTCGAGCCGCCGGCAGATCGAACGGCAGCACCCGACGGGCGAACACGCGCAACACCTTGTCCTCCAACCAGCGCCGCAGGTGCTCACCCTGGAGCGGGTCCGCCCGCTCCTTGGCGATCACACCGCGCTCGATCTCGACCAGCGTTGTCGCCGTCAGGCTCGAAGTCGACGTCATGGCCGGTATCAGCAGCGATCAGCACCGACATGGGGACGTCCTCGCCCGACAATCCCGCAGTCAGGATCGCGCGGGCTTCCGCCTCAACGGAGTGCTGGTGCCGCGCAGCACGCACCCGCAACGCCGCTTTGGTCCCCTCGGGAAGGTTGCGGATCAAGATCTGCTCCATGGCCACCGCCGATATCGTGGCCACGATATCGGCGGAGTTACTCACAGTCGGCGAATCACTCCACAGGCCACCGATCGGCTCGCCAACTTGTCACACCGAACCGGTAACGTCCAAGGCATGTTCGAAAGTATGTGCGACTCCGATGTGGTGAGTGCCATCGGCGATTCCGCACGCAGCGAGAACATCGCCTGCGCCCGCCGGGTCGCCGCGGTCGCCGAACTCTACGACCGCCGGCAGGTCTGGGTCCAGGGCCCACAGGACCGGCGGCGGTGGTCCTTCGACGTCTGGGACGTGGTCGCCGCCGAGATCGCTGCCGCCCAGGCCAGCACCCCCGCGGCGGCGAGTGCGCTGCTGCATGTGGCCGTCTGTCTGCACCAGCGGCTGCCCAAGGTGGCCGCGTTGTTCGCCACCGGCGCCCTCACGTACCGGGACGTCGCCCTGATCGTTAACCGCACCCTGCTCGCCCTGGCACCCGACGTGCTCGCCGATATCGATGCCGAGCTAGCCGAGGCGCTGCCCCGGTGGGGAGTGCTGTCGCGTCGGAAGACCGAGCAGCACATCGACGCCCTCATCGAAGCCCACGACCCGGACGCCCGGCGCCGCACCGAGACCACGGTCCGCTCTCGCTTCCTCGACATCGAACAACGGGGCGACACCGCCACGATCACCGGCGATGTTCTGCCCACCGATGCCGCACTGTTGGATCACCGGCTGACCGCACTTGCGAAGACGGTCTGCCCTGACGATCCGCGCACCATCAACCAGCGTCGAGCGGATGCACTGGGCGCCCTGGCCGCAGGGCACGACACCCTTACCTGCGCGTGCGGCAGCGAAGACTGCCCAGCAGCCGACAGCGCGCCGGCACCGGCGGTGCTGATCCACGTGCTGGCCGAACAGGCCACCATCGACGCACCGGTAGGCGACCTGCACGGCAAACAACCGAGCGACGGTCCGGAGTTCGTCACCGACCCGGCGCGAGCGGTGGAGATCATCCGGGAGAGCAGGACCCCGAAACCCGCGCCCGAACCTGCGCCCGAGCCCATGCCACCCAACCCCAAGCCGGGTCTGACGCTGGGCGGCCCGATCATCCCCGCCGCAATACTGGCCGATCTGGTCCGCCGGGGCATCGCCGAAATCCGCCCGGTCAAACACCCCGGCGACGGCCCACCCGAACCCCGCTACCGGCCGTCGAGATCACTCGCAGACTTCATCCGCTGCCGCGATATGACCTGCCGGTGGCCCGGCTGTGATTGCCCGGCCCAGTTCTGCGATATCGACCATACGATCCCGTATGATGTTGGCGGACTTACGCATTCATCGAACCTGAAATTGTATTGCCGTCGACATCACCGAACCTGTTTTACACACTACACTTACGGCCATGAAAGCGGGCATGTATCTCCGAATCTCACTGGACCGCGACGGCCGGCAACTGGCGGTGTCCCGGCAGCGTGAGGACTGCATGAAGCTCTGCCAGGCCAAAGGCTGGACCCCGGTCGAATACCTGGACAACTCGATTTCGGCCACCAGTGGCAAGGCCAGACCGGCCTACCGGCGGATGCTGGCCGACATCGCAGACGGCCAACTCGGCGCGGTCGTCGTGTGGGATCTGGACCGACTGCACCGTCAGCCGCGAGAACTTGAAGACTTCATCGACCTCGCCGACGCTCACCGCCTGGAGTTGGCGACCGTCACCGGCGACTGTGACCTTTCCACCGACAACGGCCGACTGTTCGCCCGGATCAAGGGCGCGGTCGGCAAGTCCGAGACCGAGCGCAAATCAGCCCGCCAGCGTCGTGCGGCCAAGCAGAAAGCCGAGGCGGGTAAGCCGCAGTGGCGCAAGGCGTTCGGATACCTGGACACCCCGACTGGCCCGGTGCCCGATCCGAGGACTGCACCGCTGGTCGCCGAAGCCTATGCCGCCGTGCTGGCCGGTGCATCGATCAGCGACGTTGCACGGACCTGGAATGCCGCGGGTGCGTTGACGATCACCGGCAAGCGGTGGGTGCCGGCGCAGGTGTCGAACTTTCTCCGCAAGCCCCGGAACGCCGGGTTACGGACCTACCAGGCCGATACCCACCGGGCCAACCGCGACGAAGTGATCGGCCCGGGAACCTGGCAACCACTGGTCGACACCGACCTGTTCTGGGCAGTGCAGAACGTCGTGGATGCACCAGAACGCCGCCCCGGCCGTAAGTCGGTGTCCAAGCATCTGCTGACCGGCGTACTGCGGTGCGGCAAGTGTGGTGGCCCGATGAGCGGCCAGTGGGTGCGCCGAGCGACCGGCGGCAAATCGGGACGGCCCAGGGCCGGTGAGACGAAACCGCCGAAAACCGAAGTGGCGTGGTCAATCGCCTACGCCTGTCGAACCGCCGGATGCTTCGCCGCCAGCATCCGCGCCGAACACGTCGAACCGATGATCTACGAGTTCATCATCGGCGCACTGTCAGCGCCCGATGCCGTCGATCTGCTCAAGGCAGAGCAGCACGACGCCGCCGAGGCCGAAGCTCTGCGCGTGGAAGCAGCGACGTTGCACGCACGCTCCAACCAACTCGCCGCCGACTATGCCGAAGGCCTGCTGACTGCGAAACAGGTTCGCACCGCAACCGACATCATCGAGACCAAGCTGGCGGCGATCGCTCAGCGCCAGCACGACGCCGAGCGGGTCCGCGTATTCGACGGCATTCCCCTGGGCAGCGCCGAGGTCGCCGCCGCCGTCGAGAAACTGTCACCGGATCGGCTGCGAGCCGTGATGGACGTGCTTATGACCGTTTCGATTGCGCCAGTTGGCAAGGGCGGCAAGGAATTCAAGCCAGAACGAGTGCAGGTGGAGTGGCGATGAGTCACCGCATTTCGCTGAAGTTGCGGGTGGACCGGAGGACGGTGACGGTCTGCCAGTTTCGCCGGCCGCCGAGGCGCGACGAGAACGGTGAGATCAGTTACGGCGATTGGCAGATCGCTCATGAGCTAGTTCGCGTTCGGACGGCGAAGTCGGAAGCCGACGGTATGCGCGAGTCGTTTTCCGACCCGATGGACGGTGCGCAAGCGAAGAAGGCGGCAATGGTTGTCCTGAAAACCGATACCCGTTTTGAGTTCTGGGACGTGCCAGACCGCACGATCCTGTTCACGGTCGGATACGACAAGCTCGCCAGGATTCTCGATGCGTTCGAGACGGCCGGCGAGGATTCGATTGAGGTTGCGACACTCCGGGCCGCGCTAGAGCGCATTAGGAGCTAAGAGGGGTAGGGTCTCGGCAACGGAGTGGCGGTTACGAACGCCATGCCAGTGCGAACCATCGTGCTAGTTACTCACGCGGCAATCGCCGCATGAGGCAGGCTCTCACCGGCCGGACATTCATCGTCTGGTCAGTCGAAAGCTGCCCACGATGCCCATATCGCCAGCCGTCGCCCACCACCGCGCGAAGATCGCCGCGAAATCTCGCGTACTCGCACCGGACGATCCCGAGCTAGCTACTGATCGCCGAGACCTGCGCGCCGCAAACGTCGAGGCGTACATCACCAAGGTTCTGGCCGAACGCCCACCGCTCACCGACGAGCAACGCACTCGGCTCGCCGAACTCCTGCGGCCCGTGCGTCGGGTCGGTGCGGCATGAGCGCCCCGCCGACTGGGGCATCACCCAGAAATGACCGCGCCCCCGGTGCGGACACCAGGGGCAACGGCGGGGATGCCGACCACCTTACCGCGATGAAGCGCCGCCGCGCCGCATCTCGGCGCCTGGCCGTCCTGGCTTGCGGCTGCGCGGACCCGTGGACACACCGCCCCGCCCCCAGTGGCTATGTCCAGGCCGCCCAGCATCTGGCCGCGTGCGGGCTGCTCCCTGCGCCGCCGGCCACCGTTGCCGAACTGCGGGAACTGTGGCGCGACGATGCCACCCGCGACCTGGCTGCGGCAATTGCAACCGGGTGGGAGGTGACCGCATGACCGAGATCCTCGACCAAGGCCGAAGTCTCGCCCACAGTGGCCGCTACGCACCCCGCAACGCTGACCAACGACCACCGGACCCCGCCCCGGACGCACCACCACCAGCCGAGGTGCCCCGGTTGTGGCCGGCAACCGACCTGCACCCGGCGCAGCCACCTCAATGGCTCGCCAGCGGCCGGCTCCCCCGGGCCGCGATAAGTCTGCTCATCGGTGACGAGGGCATTGGAAAGTCGCTCATGTGGGTGTGGCTGACCTCGGCTATCACCACCGGCACGGCCCTGCCCGGGTTCGGCATCCCAGTGCGCGACCCGGCTGACGTGATCGTCGTGATCACCGAGGACGACTGGGCCACCACGGTGCGACCGCGCCTCGAAGTGGCCGGCGCGGACCTGACCCGGGTCAAGGTCATGTGCATTGAACCGGACGGATCGGGCTCACCGACGTTCCCGCTACACCTGCCGATCCTGAGTCAGGCCGACCCCGCAGCACTGATCGTCGTCGATGCCTGGCTCGACACCCTGCCGGCGGGACTGCAAGTACGCGACCCGCAGCAGGCCCGCCAGGCACTGCACCCCTGGAAAGACCTCGCGACCGGCAGTGGGGCGGCCGTGCTGCTGGTCTGCCACACCAACCGGGTCAGCAGCCCCAACGCCCGCGACAAGTACGGGGCAACGGGTGTGCTCCGGCAGAAAGCGCGGCTGACCTTGTTCGCCCAGCTCGACCGGGATGATCGACTCACCGTCGGCCCGGAGAAGTCCAACGGGTCAGCACCGGTGCCGGCAACATCTTTCACGATCACACCGGTACAGGCATTCGCCCCCACCATCGACAGCGACGGCACCGTGCCGCGCCTGGACTACGCGGGGCAATCGGAGATGACCGCTCGCCAGCACCTGGCCGCCACCGCCATCGCGGCCGGGGAAGCCGACAGCGGCGACATAGACGAATGGCTTGCACGGCTGCTCGCCGACGGCCCGATGACGGCAAATGAAGTCTTCCGTGCCGCTGACGCAGCCGGCTACAGCAGAGACAAAGCGAAGCGAGCCAAGAAGCGTATCGGTGTCGACGCAACCAAGAGCGGGAGCGGTCCGTGGCTGTGGTCGCTGCCCGACAAAAGCGCGCACCCGGACCCGTCTCTATCTACTCACTCTCTTACTTCCTTACACTCTTTGCAGGTCAGAGAGGGTGCCGAAGGGGCGGCAACCGAGCAAGCGTGCAAGAGGACAAGGGAGAATGACACGGGCAGCGCTCGCGCCCTTCCCGTTCGATGCGGCTGCGGCACCGCGCTGACCTCCCCTGAATCCGTTACGGCCGGCCGCTGCCTGGAATGCCGCACTGACGGCGGGTGCAGCGCATGACCGCCCACCAGTGCCAGGTCACCGACTGCGACCGGCCGATCCTCCGACGCGGCCTGTGTTCCCGCTGCTACCACCGGGAACTCCGCGCACTCGCTTCCCCTGCCGCCCGGGCCAGCGCGCCCTGGTTCGAACTACGACACCACCCAAACCGCACGAAGCGCCGACCGATGAACCGCCCAGAAAATACCCCCGGACGCATACCCAAACTTGGGTTCAGTGCCCGAGTACACCGCCCCGATGCCGTCAAACCCGGTTCGCCCGGTGCCACCAGCGCAAACCGCCCCCGCACCGGCAGCGACTGGGAGTGTTTGGAAGTTAGACCCACAGAACAGGCAACCCCCGATGAGCCCAGGTCAGAGCACACCCGCGGTGACCCCACCACGGCGGCATCAGCGCGGCAGCCTGTTCCAGCGCGGAGATGGGATGTGGGCGGTGACTAGACCGCGAGCCGACACCACACTGGCCGGCGACCCGGTCAAACTGCTCGCCGTCATCCTGGCCGGCGTCCCGCACCTACCCGGTGCTGCTTGCCGGGATCACGTCGCTGTGTTCGACGCCGCCGCCGATGGTGACCGCCAGGCCGCACAGGAGGCCATCAAGGTCTGCCAGTCCTGCCCGGTACGTGAGCAATGCGCCCAGTGGGCAGCATCCGCTTACCCACACCGAAGACCCGGCGGCGTGATCGCCGGCCACTACACCCCAACGAACCGACCCCGAAAGGACAACACCGCATGACCGCCAACACCGCCACACCGAACGTCACCGACTACCTGAAGTTCTGCGCCGCCGAAACCAAGGCCCAGCTCGACGACGTCATGGGCCGACTCGCGCAGGCCGACGCCGAACACCCGCTGACCAACAACGAAACCGAGCGGATGAACTCCATCCTGACTGAAGTGCAGAACATCGTCGGCGTGCTCACCAGAGGGTTACTCGGCGTCGGTGCCGACCTGAACACCTACACCGATGGCCGGCGAGTCGAGACCATCCTGGAGTTGGCCGGCAGCACGTTCACCTACCGCTGGCACCCGCGACCCGACCACCCGGCCAATCGGCCGTCTGAGGTGGTGGGCATGGTCGTCGGGGATTCCGACCGGTGACCGATCCGTTGTCCACCCGCTGCCCGACCTGTCGCGTCCCGTTCGGCGAACCGTGCCGCCGCGGCATCGAACGGTCCCACCGCGCCCGGATCAACCGCGCCCGATCCATCGAAAGGACACCCGTCCATGAGTGACACGACACCCGCTGAACAGCCCGCCCCCGCACCCGCCGACCCTGCCGAGACCGAACACGCCGACGACCCTCCCGCGGCTGTCAGCGACGACACCAGCACCCCAGACGACGACCTGGCACCGGTCGCCACCGACGACCCGGCACTAGCGAAGGCACGCCGCCAAGCCGCGGCATACCGGGAGAAGCTGCGCACCACCGAAGCCGACCGCGACACCCTCGCCGAACAGGTAACCGCCGCCGAACAAGCCGTGATCGACTGGGCCATCACTCGCGCCGGAATCGACCCGCGCCTGTGGCAGCTCAGCGACGTAGACCTCGCCGAGCTGCGCACCGACGCCGGCACACTCGATATCGACCTGGTGAGGACCAGGGCCGCGCAGATCCACCGCGAATGCTTCCCGGGCGGGCCGGACTTCGGTGCCGGCAACCGTGGCAGCGACATAGGCAAGGGAACGCCGTCACTCGCTGATGCCTTCAAACCACCGGGCCGCTGAGCTACGCTGAAGGTCGGGAGTCAAGGCCAGGCGCCGAAACTCCCGACCCTCAGCACCAGGTGTGCACCGTGAGAGCCGCCGAGCGGCCAGCGAAAACCATTGCCACACACACCATTTGGAGCTACCCATCATGGCATTCACCCACACCACCGAAACCAGCGCCGCCGCATGGCGCCCGGATCTGTTCACCTACGCACCCGAGACCGTTCTGCCCGAGGCGCTGATCTTCACCGCCACCACCGTCGCCGGATCCATCAAGGGCGACCAGCCGGCCATGAAGGTCGCCTACGCCGTCGACGCTGACGCCGACTTCGTCGCCGAAGGCGCCGAGATCGACGAAGCGCAACCCGACCTCGCCGAAGTGACCGTCTACACGGCCAAGTTCGCGCAACTGCTGCGCATCTCCCGCGAGCAGTACGCCCAGGACGGCACCTCCGGCCACCTGGCCCTGTCCGTGCAACGTGCGATGACCATCAAGGCCGACAAGGCACTGCTGGCGCAGGCCGCACCGACCGCGGGAACAGCACCAGTCGCCGGCCTGGTCAACGTCACCGGCCTGGAGTCCCAGACCGGCGTGGCGACCAACCTCGACAAGCTGATCGACCTGGAAGCGGCCGTTCGCGCCAACCGTGCCAACCCGGCACTGTGGGTGCTGTCCCCGGACTGCTGGGCGGATCTGCGGAAGATGAAGCAGGGCACCAGCGGCGCCGGTGCCAACGTGTCCATTCTCGGCAGCGGCACCGACGACGCGGCACCCCGACTGCTGTCCATCCCCGTGACCGTCAACCCCGAAGTGCCGTCCAAGACCGGACTGCTGATCGACCCGACCGCCATCGTCTCGGCGGTGTCACCACTGGAGATCGCAACCAGCCTCGACCGGTACTTCAGCAGCGACTCCATCGGCGTGCGGGCCACCATGCGTACCGGCCACGCCGTCGTGCACCCGGACCGCATCGGCCTGTTCACCCTCACATGAGCGCGCCGAACATCCGCGGACTGCCCGCCGACAACGTGATCGCATCGGTTGCGATCGACGCCGGGATCGGATTCCTGCTCACCGACGACGACACGCTGGCACTGATGCTGCACTTCACCGACCAGCACGGCAGCAACCATCGGGTAGCCCTCACACCGGGGCAATGCCGGCAGCTGCGTGACGGACTCACCAAGGCCA
Source organism: Mycolicibacter acidiphilus (assembly GCF_018455725.1). GTDB lineage: Bacteria > Actinomycetota > Actinomycetes > Mycobacteriales > Mycobacteriaceae > Mycobacterium > Mycobacterium acidiphilum. The sequence goes on along the minus strand of NZ_JAHCLR010000012.1, from coordinate 54,528 downwards.
TCAGCACCACCGACGACGACCTGCGCCGGGTCGCCGCCGAACTGTCCACCGATCAGTGACACAGCCGGTGGGGGGCCACCCCCACCCCCCACCGGCCCGGACATCCCCAGGTACTGCGGCTATGGGTCAGCCTGAGTCTGGGACTTTCAGGTTTAGGCCCCCAACCAGCGTATTTGTTCGGTGGCAGTGCCCTTTTCAGCGGTCATCACCGAAAAGTCCGGTCACCGGTCGGCCTCGTGCAACCTGGCGACCGGCGCCGCCACCAGTTCCCCACTGACATCGATGCGGGGAAATGAGTTCACCATCTCCGCGATTCTGCGCGGTCGTACCGCGGTGTACAGCGAGGTCATCGCCAGATCCATGTGTCCCAGAAACTCCTGCACGACCCGCACGTCGCAGTGCTCGATACCCGACGACCCGGCCCAGTGCCGCAGTGAATGAAACGTCGAGCTGGTCCCGGACTGGTGCAGCCAGTCGTTCGCGGCCTGAGAGACTTGCTGGGCGGTGACCGGACCAGACCCGCGCAGCCGACGAAAGCACAGGCCATCGTCGGCCAGTGTCGGCTTGACCAGCTTCCACGCCCAGGCCGGCAATGCCGACACGCGCGGATAGTCCCCCTTCGTCTGCGTCAACCTGATGTACACCGTCCCGTCCTCGGCTTCCTGGAAGCAGTCGACGGTCAGACGCGCAATCTCGGTGGCTCGCAGCCCCGCGTACACCGCCAAGATCAGCCACGCTCGCAGACGCGGCGTAGGCGCATCACGAACCGCCCGCCGCAGATCCTCGAACTCGATGGGTCGCGGCAGCCGTTTCTTTGCTCGCGGTGTGACCAGCAGCGTTGTCGGGTTGTCGGGTCGGACGCCGGCAGCCTGGATGTAGGCGAAGTACGGCCGCACCATCGCCGTCGAATACCGCAGCTGTGTGACTGCGATGCTGTCCTGCCACGCCTCCAGGTCGGCCTGTGTTGCCCGGGCCGGGTCGAAGCCGAGGAAATCGGCCAGGTACTGCATGTACATCCGCCGCAACTTCACCGTCCGTGCGGTGCGGCCCGCACGCATCATCCACCGGCAGTGCTCGTCGAGGTGAGACACGTCGCGCCCGTACTGGCGTCCGGGAATCGCGGCGACCGGCCGGTCCGACCACTGACGGCGATCCCCGTCGGTCACCAGCCGCAGCATCGCGGCGCCGGTCGGCCCGGTCACTGGCCGACCCAGTGCAACCGGGCGACCTCATCGGCGGCGGCGACCAGTGCCGCCGCCAACTCCCGCGCTTCGATGGCCGTCAGACTGGCCATGTCATGCGGCAGGCCCACGGTGATCGACCGGGTAACCGTGCCGTCGAGGTACTGGGATCCGACGATATCGGCCGACACCTCGCGAACCTTCCGCGAAGTGCCCGCGAACTCACGCACCCCGTCAGCGGCCGGGTAGATGCGCTGCGCGCCGGCGGGGCCTGGGATGGTTGACCAGGTGATTGCATCGGTCATGGTGCGCTCCTAAAAACATGAGTGTTGTTTTTAGGCCCGGTAACACCATCTCTTGAAAACTTTTTGGGCCGGACCCGCGGGATGGCGCGAGAAACAATTCCCCGACGGCACCCTCGAGCTGACCGCACCGACCGGACACACGTACCGCACTCAGCCCGGGAGTCGGCTGCTGCTTCCCGCATTGAGCCTGCCCACCGGCGATCTTCCGGAGCCACCCCGGCCCGCCACCGCCTGCACCGGTCGCGGGGTGATGATGCCCACCCGCAGACGCACCCGCGAGCAGGACCGCTCCCACCGCATCACCGCCGAACGGCGCCGCAACCGGGAGGCACGGTTGGCCACCCCACCGGTCCCGCAACCCACCCCGATCAGCCCGCCGGCACCCCCGCACGATGATGAGCCCCCACCGTTTTAGCGACCCGCATCCCATCAATCGGGACACCGGGCACCACCCGGCCCGGCAAAACACCTAGCCTGTCTAGATGACCGTTGAAACCTTCGTCACCCACGCGCCCGACGGCATGCGGATCATCGCCGACCGTCAGGGCGACCCGCAGGCACGGGCGGTGGTGTTCCTACACGGCGGCGGGCAGACCCGCCGATCGTGGAGTCGGGCGGCGGCCACGGTGGCGGACCGGGGCTGGCAGGCGGTCACCGTGGACCTGCGCGGTCACGGCGAATCGGACTGGGCGGCCCAGGGTGACTACCGGTTGGAGAGTTTCGCCGCGGACGTCGCCGAGGTACTGCGCACGCTGCCGCCGGCGCCGGTGCTGGTGGGCGCCTCACTGGGCGGGTTCATCGCGATGCTGCTGGCCGGCGAACTCAACCCCGGCTCGGTCGGTGCCCTGGTGCTGGTCGACATCGTTCCGAACATGGACCCCTCCGGCGCCGAGCGGGTGCAGGCGTTCATGGCCGACAAGGTGGAGACCGGCTTCGACTCCCTCGACGAGGTCGCCGACGCGATCGCCGCCTACAACCCGCACCGGCCCCGCCCGAAAGACCTGGCCGGACTCACCACCAACCTGCGCCGCCGCGGCGACCGCTGGTACTGGCACTGGGACCCGCAGTTCATCACCGGCGCGGAAGAGCAGGCGCCCAACGAGATCCACGACGTCGACCGTCTCTTCACCGCCGTGCAGACCATCCTCGACGGCGGCGTCCCGATGCTGCTGGTGCGCGGTCAGCTCTCCGACCTGGTCAGCGCGGAGCGGGCCGACGAGTTCCTGGCCCGGTTCCCGCAGGTGGCGTTCGTCGACGTCGCCGGCGCCGGGCACATGGTGGCCGGGGACCGCAACGACGTCTTCGCCGATGCGGTGCTGAACTTCCTCACCGCCCAGGCCACCTGACCTCAGACGGTGCGGGTCAGCCGGTGCACCAGCAGTTCGGCGAACCGCACCGGGTCCTCGGGCACCCCGCCCTCGGCCAGTAGCGCTGCGTCGTACAGCAATTCGGCGGTCTCGCCGACAGTCGGATCGTCTCCCCGCTCGGCGTGCGCGGAACGCAGGCCCACCACCAGCGGATGAGTCGGGTTGAGTTCGAGGATGCGCTTGCCGGCCGGCACCTCCTGCCCGGACGCCCGGTAGAGCTGCACCAGCGCCGGGGTCATCTCGAACGCATCGGTGATCAGGCACGCCGGCGACTCGGTGAGCCGCGAGGACAACCGCACCTCCTTGACGTGTTCGTCGAGGGTCTCGTCCAGCCACGCCAGCAGGTCGGCGAACTCCGCCTCCTGCTCCTTGCGCTCCGCCTCGTGCGCGGTCTTCTCCTCCTCGGAGTCCAGGTCCACCTCACCCTTGGCGACCGACTGCAGCGGCTTGCCATCGAAACCGGGCACGATGCCCACCCAGATCTCGTCGACCGGGTCGGTGAGCAGCAGCACCTCGAAACCCTTGGCGCGGAACGCCTCCAGGTGCGGGGAGCGCAGCAGCTGCTCACGGGATTCGCCGGTGGCGTAGAAGATCTGGGTCTGCCCGTCCTTCATCCGCCCGACGTAGTCGGCCAGCGTGGTGGGCTCGTCGTCGCTGTGGGTGGACGCGAACGAGCAGATCGACAGCAGGGTGTCCTGGTTATCGGCGTCGGAGAGCAGGCCCTCCTTGAGAACCCGGCCGAACTGGGTCCAGAACGTCGCGTACTCCTCCGGGCGGCCGGCCTGGATCTCCTTGATGGTGGACAGCACCTTCTTGGTGAGCCGGCGGCGGATCGCGTTGATCTGCCGGTCCTGCTGCAGGATCTCGCGGGACACGTTGAGCGACATGTCCGCCGCGTCGACGACGCCCTTGACGAACCGCAGGTACTCCGGCATCAGCTGGTCGCAGTCGCTCATGATGAACACCCGTTTGACGTACAGCTGCACCCCGACCGCGGCGTCCCGGTTGAACAGGTCGAACGGGGCGTGCGACGGGATGAACAGCAGCGCCTGGTATTCGAAGGTGCCCTCGGCTTTCATCGCGATGACCTCGAGCGGCTCATCCCAGGCGTGCGCGATGTGCTTGTAGAACTCGTGGTACTCCTCGTCGGAGACCTCGTCCTTGGGCCGCGCCCACAGCGCCTTCATCGAGTTCAGCGTGACCACCTCGCCGTCGGCGTCGGTCATCCGGATCGGCCAGGCGATGAAGTCGGAGTACTTCTTGACCAGCCCGCGCAGCACCGGCTCGGCGGTGTAGTCGTGCAGTTCGTTCTCGGTGTCGACCGGCTTGAGGTGCAAGGTGATCGCGGTGCCCTGCGGGGCGTCCTCGACCGCCTCGATCGTGTAGGTGCCGTCGCCGGAGGACTCCCACCGGATCGCCTCGCTCTCACCGGCTTTGCGGGTGAGCAGTTCGACCCGGTCGGCGACCATGAACACCGAGTAGAAGCCGACGCCGAACTGGCCGATCAGCTCCGCCGAGGCCGCGTCGTTGCCGGCGTCCTTCGCCTCGCGCAGTTGCTGACGCAGTTCGGCGGTGCCGGATTTGGCCAGCGTGCCGATCAGGTCGACCACCTCGGCGCGGTTCATCCCGATGCCGTTGTCGCGGATCGTCAGGGTGCGCGCCTCGGTGTCGGCCACCAGCTCGATGTGCAGGTCGGAGACGTCGACGTCCAGATCCTTGTTGCGGAACGCTTCCAGCCGCAGCTTGTCCAGGGCGTCGGAGGCGTTCGAGATCAGCTCGCGGGCGAACGCGTCCTTATTGGTGTAGATCGAGTGCACCATCAGGTTCAGCAGCTGACGGGCCTCCGCCTGGAATTCCAGATGTTCAACGTTGGGCATAACGCTCGAATTTACCGAGTCACTGCGCCTGGCTCACCGACGACATGTGAAAGTCCGGAATCCGCAGGCTCGGCATCACCGCGCGGGTGGCCCAATCGCCCCACTCCCGCGGCAGCGTCGTCTCCGCGGCACCGGCCTGGGTGGCGCGGCGCAGCAGGTCCAACGGGCTCTCGTTGAACCGGAAATTGTTGACGGCCGCGGTCACCGCCCCGTCCTCGACCAGGTAGACGCCGTCGCGGGTCAGGCCGGTCAACAGCAGCGTGGTGGGGTCGACCTCCCGGATGTACCAGAGCGTGGTCAGCAGCAGGCCGCGCTCGGTGGAGGCGATCATCTCCGCCATGCTGGCCGTGCCGCCGGTCATCAGCAGGTTGTCGGCGGCCACCGCCACCGGGGCGCCGAACTCGGCGGCGGCGGCCCGCGGGTAGGCCAGCGCGTTGATCACCCCGCCGCGGATCCAGTCCACGCAGCCGATGTCCATCCCGTTGTCGAACACCGACGCCGTCTCCGAGGACGTGCCGGTCGCGACAAACGGGGTGCACTCCAGTTCGAAGGCGTGCGGGTCGGAGTAGAGGGTCAGCGGCAGATCGGTGAGCCGCTCCCCCACCCGGGTGCCGCCGCCGGGCGCCGACAGCGCGGTGCGGCCCTCCTGCGCGCCGCGGCCGCTCATCGTCCAGCCCAGGTAGATCATCATGTCGGCGACCGTCGACGGCGGCATCAGCGTCTCGTAGCGGCCGGCCGGCAACTCGACGGTGCGCGCCGCCCAGCCCAGCCGCGTCGACAGCTGCTCCAGCAGGGAATCGGTTGGCACGTCGACGAAATCGGGGGTGCTCTCCCCGGCCCACGCGCTGGCGTCGCCGCGTTTGGCGTTGATCTCCACGGTGCCGGTCGGCTGGGTGAAGCGGCGGCGCAACCCGGTCGACGATGCCAGGAACGTGGTCGCCACCTCGTGCCGGGCGAAGCCGTACAGCTGATCGGCGCCGGCAAACCCGCGGGCCAGTGACCGGGCCAGGTCGCCGAAAACCTCGGCGCCGGTGCCGGGTACCGCGGCGTCCCAGTCGTCGGGGGCATCGGATCCGGTCACCAGCGGTGCGGCGTCCCGGGCGGCAGGTGCTGCGGCGGCCACTTCCGCCGACGCGGCGACCAGGTCGGTGATCAGCTCGGGGTCGACCTCGGCCGAGCTCAGCGTGCCGACGCGCGGGCCCTCGTCGTCGGTCACGATCGAGATGACCGTGGTGGTCCGGCTGGTCGAAACTCCGTTGGTGGTCATCGAATTTCCCGCCCAGCGCAGTGATGCCTCGGCCCGGTCGGTGACCAGCACGATGGTCTGGGCGCCGTTGCGGCTGGCTGCCGCCAGCGCGGTGTCGACGGCCTGCTGCGCCGGAATCATCGGCCCCCCTCATTGCGGGTGTTGAGCACGTTGACGCCCCGGAACAGCGCCGACGGGCAGCCGTGGCTGACCGCGGCCACCTGACCGGGTTGGGCTTTGCCGCAGTTGAACGCCCCGCCGAGGCGCCAGGTCGACGCCCCGCCGACAGCCTCCATCGCGTTCCAGAAGTCGGTGGTGGTCGCCTGGTAGGCGACGTCGCGCAGTTGACCGGCGAGCTGCCCGTCGCGGATCGCGAAGAACCGCTGGCCGGTGAACTGAAAGTTGTAGCGCTGCATGTCGATCGACCAGCTCTTGTCGCCGACGATGTAGATGCCGTTGCGCACCTGGGCGATCAGGTCGGCGGTGCTGACGTCATCCGGGCTCGGTTGCAGGGAGACGTTGGCCATCCGCTGGATCGGGACGTGGTGCGGCGAATCGGCGTACGAGCAGCCGTTGGACCGCGACTTCCCCAGGCGCAGCGCGAACACTCGGTCCAGCTGGTAGCCGACGAACATCCCGTCGCGCACCAGATCCCAGCTCTGCGCGGCCACCCCCTCGTCGTCGTAGCCGACGCTGGCCAGCCCGTGCGTCACCGTGCGGTCGGCGGTCACGTTCATCACCGGGGAGCCGTAGCGCAGGCTGCCGAGCTTGTCCGGGGTGGCGAACGACGTGCCGGCGTAGGCGGCTTCGTAGCCGATGGCCCGGTCGTATTCGGTTGCGTGTCCGATCGATTCGTGGATGGTCAGCCACAGGTTGGTCGGGTCGATCACCAGGTCGGTCGGCCCGGCGACGACGCTGGGCGCCTTCACCTTTTCGGCCAAGAGCACCGGCAGCTCAGCCAACTCCTGGGTCCAGTTCCACACGGAGTCACCGGCGACGGCCTCCCAGCCGCGGGCGGTGGGCGGCGCCAGCGTGCGCATCGTCTCGAATCCGTCGGCCCCGACCGCGATCGCCTCGTAGACCGGCTGCACCCGCACCCGCTGCTGGGTGATCGACGACCCGAAGGTGTCGGCGTAGTGCGTCTGCTCCTTGACGGCGGTCAGCCCGGCCGTCACGTGGTTCACGCCGTCGGCTGCCAGCAGGCGGCCGGAATAGTCCTCCAGCACATCGATCTTGTCGCCGACCGGCACCCCGAACGGGTCCACGGCGTAGTCCGACACCCAGGTGGCGTCGGGGTACACCGGCTCCTCGGCCAGTTCGATGCGTTCGGCGTTGAGCGCTGCCAGCGTCCTGGCGACCTGCACGGCCCGCCGCGCGGTGTCGGCCGCAACGCCAGGCGCCAGTTCGGCGTGCGAGGCGAATCCCCAGGTGCCGTCGACGATCACCCGCACCGCCAGGCCGAGTTCCCGGTCGACGGCGGCGGTCTCCAGTTCGCCGTCACGCATCCGGATGACTTCGGTGGTGATCCGGTGAATCCGCAGGTCGGCGTAGGAGGCGCCGGCGGTCCGGGCTGCCGCCAGCGCGGCGTCGGCGAGGTCATGTCGGGGCAGTGCCAGGAATTCGGCGTCGATCCCCCGGTTGGCTGTCACGGAAACTACGGTAGCTGCCATGACCCAGGCGCGTACCCGCTCCACCGCGCTGGGGTACGCGCTGCTCGCCCCCAGCCTGTTCGGGGTGGTCGCGTTCCTGCTGCTGCCGATGCTGGTGGTGGTGTGGCTGAGCCTGCACCGGTGGGATCTGCTCGGCCCGATCAACTATGTCGGCGGCGACAACTGGCGCTCGGTGTTCACCGACCCGGTGTTCGGCAATTCGCTGGCGGTGACGGTGGCGTTCGTGGCGCTGGTCGTTCCGGCGCAGACACTGCTGGGGCTGGGGGTGGCGGTGCTGCTGGCCCGGCAACTGCCCGGCAGCGGTCTGTTCCGCACCCTGTACGTGCTGCCGTGGATCTGCGCGCCGCTGGCGATCGCGGTGCTGTGGCGGTGGATTCTGGCGCCCACCGGCGGTGCGGTCAGCACGGTGCTGGGGCATCGCATCGAATGGCTGACCGATCCCGGGTTGGCGCTGCCGGTCACCTCGGCGGTGGTGGTGTGGACCAACGTCGGCTACGTCGCGCTGTTCTTCCTGGCCGGCATCCTGGCGATCCCCGCCCAGGTGCTGTCGGCGGCGCGGGTCGACGGGGCCAACGGCTGGCAGCGGTTCTGGCGGGTCACGCTGCCGATGCTGCGGCCCACCACGTTCTTCGTCCTGGTCACCGGGGTGGTCAGCGCGGCGCAGGTGTTCGACACCGTGTACGCACTGACCGGCGGCGGACCAGGCGGGCGGACGGACCTGATCGCGCACCGGATTTACGACGAGGCGTTCGGCGCGGCGGCGATCGGCCGGGCGGCGGTGATGGCACTGGTGCTGTTCGCCGTCCTGGTGGGCGTCACCGTGGTGCAGCAGCGTTACTTCGGGCGGCGGGTCAGCTATGACCTCACGTAACGTGGCGATCTACGCCCTGCTCACCGTCGGGGCGCTGATCACGTTGGCACCGTTCGGCCTTGGATTGTTGACGTCGTTCACCCCGGCACGGCAGTTCGCGACCGGCACCCCGCTGTCGTGGCCGCATCCGCCGACGCCGGACAACTACGTCGACCTGGGTGCCGCCGGTTTCGGACGCGCCGCTGCAGTCACCACGCTGATGACCGCGGTGATCCTGGTGGGGCAGTTGACGTTCTCGGTGCTGGCCGCGTACGCGTTCGCCCGATTGGACTTCCCGGGACGGGACGCGCTGTTCTGGGTGTACGTCGCGACGCTGATGGTGCCGGCGACGGTGACGGTGGTGCCGCTGTACCTGATGATGGCGCAGCTGGGCCTGCGGAATACGTTCTGGGCGTTGGTGTTGCCGTTCGTCTTCGGTTCGCCGTACGCGATCTTCCTGCTGCGCCAGTATTTCCGGGCGGTGCCGGCGGATCTGGTCAACGCCGCGCGCCTCGACGGCGCCAACACCCTGGACGTCATCGTGCATGTGATGGTGCCGGCCAGCCGGTCGATCCTGGTGACGCTGGGGCTGATCACCGTGGTCTCGCAGTGGAACAACTTCATGTGGCCGCTGGTGATCACCAGCGGGGACCGCTGGCGGGTGCTGACGGTGGCGACGGCCGCCCTGCAGTCCCGCTACAACGCGCAGTGGACGCTGGTGATGGCGGCGACGACGCTGGCGATGCTGCCGCTGATCGTGCTGTTCGTGATGTTCCAGCGCCGGATCACCGCCTCCATCGTGGTCACGGGGATCAAATGAGCCGGCCGCGGTTCTCCACGCTGTTCGCCGCCGGTGTGGTCGCGCTGGCGGCGCTGCTGTGCGTCGCGGCGGTGCTGCTCGACGGTGTCGCGTCGCGCCCGGCGAACGGGAAGACCGTGGTGACGGTGCGACTCTGGGACGAGCAGGTAGCCGCCGCCTACCGGCAGTCGTTCGCCGCGTTCCACCGCAGCCACCCTGACATCGAGGTGCGCATCAACCTGGTTGCGTACTCGACGTATTTCGACACGCTGCGCACCGACGTGGCCGGCGGCGGCGCCGACGACGTCTTCTGGCTCTCCAACGCCTATCTCGCCGGCTACGCCGACACCGGCCGGCTGCTGAAAATCACCGCCGCCGACGATGATTGGGAGCCGTCGGTGGTCGCCCAGTTCACTCGCGACGGAACCCTGTGGGCGGTACCGCAACTGACCGACGCCGGCATCGCCGTCTACTACAACGCCGACCTGCTGCACGCGGCCGGCGTCGATCCGGCGCAACTGGACGGGTTGCGCTGGGGTCCGGGGGGCACCGAGACGCTGCGCCCACTGCTGGCGCGACTCACCGTCGACGCCGCCGGACGCACCGCGGGCACACCGGGTTTCGACCCGCGCCGGGTTCGGCAGTGGGGGTACAACGCCGCCAACGACCCGCAGGGCATCTACCTGAACTACATCGGCTCCGCCGGCGGGGTGTTCCAGCGCGGTGACGAGTTCGCGTTCGACAATCCCGGCGCCACCGCGGCATTCACGTATCTCGTCGACCTGATCGACCGCGACCACGTCGCTCCCCCGGCCTCGGAGACCAACACCAACGGCGACTTCTCCCGCAACCAGTTCCTGGCCGGGAAGATGGCGCTGTTCCAGTCCGGCACCTACAACCTGGCGGCCGTCGCCGAGCAGGCCGGATTCCGCTGGGGGGTGGCGATGCTGCCGGCCGGCCCGGCGGGGCGGGTCAGCGTCACCAACGGCATCGCCGCCGCCGGCAACGCCGCGTCGGCGCACCCGGACGCGGTGCGCCAGGTGCTGGACTGGCTGGGCGGCCGGGACGGCAACGAGTTCCTCGGCCGGGCCGGGGCGGCGATCCCGGCCGTGCTCGCCGCGCAGCGGGTGTACTTCGACTACTGGGCGGCCCGCGGGGTGGACGTCGAACCGTTCTTCGCGGTGCTGAACGGCGGCCGCATCCCGGCTCCCGGCGGGTCCGGCTTCCCGGCCGGCAACGCCGCGATCAAACCCTATTTCGACGAGATGTTCCTGGGCCGCACCGATGTCGCGACGACGCTGCGGCAGGCCCAGGCGGCGGCCAACGCGGCCGCCCGGCGGTAGCGCCCTCCCGTCAGCGGGTGGTCGTCAGCACCGTCAACTCGACCGCCAGGGCCGCACCGCAGGTCACCGCGACGATCGCCAGGGCCACCGCATCGGCGAACTTGGGCCGCGCCGGTGACGCCACGATCTGGCCGACCCCGCCGCGCGCGGTGATCGCATCACCCATCTCGTCGGCCCGGCGCAGCGTGACGGTGATCGCCGCGGTGATCAGGTCGATGATCTCCCGGGCCCAGCGCCGGCGGCGTTCCCGGCGGGTGCGCGCATACGGCCGGGGCCGCAGACTGCGGGCGGCGTAGAGCACCCGGAACTCGTCGATCAGCATCGGGAAGGCCCGCAGCGCCAGGGCCAGCGTGACCGCCCAGTCGTCGACCGGGATCCGCAGCCAGCGCAGCGGGCGGCCCAGCGTCGCCACCGCCGGCGCGATCTCGGCGACGTTGGTGGTCCACGACACCATCGCGCCCAGCCCGAGCAGCACGATCGAGAGCGCCGTGATCCGCAGGAAGTTCAGCAGTCCGCCCAGTTGGAGGTGCGCCGAACCCAGTTGCACCACCGGGGCGCCGCCCGCCATCGCCGCGGTGACCCCGCCGATCAGCAGCAGCACCCACAGCCAGTGCGGCACCGAGGGCAGCGCGCCGCGGGGCACCCGGGCGATGCGGGCGCCGGCGAACACCAGCACCGCCACCGCGCCGATCGTCGCCCAGCCCGGGTAGAAGGTCATCAGCACCGAGATCGCGAAGACGACGATCAGTTTCGTCCCGGCCCACAGCCGGTGCACCGCCGATGTGCCCGGCACCGGCCGCAGCAGCACCATCGGGCGGCCCGCCGGCTTCGCGGCCCCGGTCATGCCACACCGCCGGTGACCGCGGGTTCGGAGACCAGCACCCCGCCGCGCAGATGCAGGGTCCGCGGGCACAATCCGTCCAGGCCGTCGAAGTCGTGGGAGATGACCACCACGGTCAGCCCGGTCTCCCGGCGCAGATCCTCCAGCAGTCGCAGCAGGCTGCTGCGACTGGCCGCGTCCAGGCCGGCGAGCGGCTCATCGAGGATCAGCGCCCGGGGTGACCGGGCCAGCAGGCCGGCCAGCACCAGCCGGCGCATCTGGCCGCCGCTGAGCTGGTCGATGCGCCGCTTCGCCAACTCCGCGTCCAGGCCGACGACGGCCAGGGCGGCGCTCACCCGCTCGTGGTCGGCCGGGGAGAAGCCCGCCGCCGACGCCACCTCCAGTCCGACGTGGCTGCGCATCAGCTGCAGCCGGGCCGCCTGGAACGAGAGCGCCACGACACCCACCTGCTGATCGACCGGTCGGCCGGCGAGCAGGCAGCTGCCGGTCGTCGGCGTGGTCAGGCCGGCCATGATCCAGGCCAGCGTCGACTTCCCGGAGCCGTTGCCGCCGTGGATCAGCAGGCCCTCGCCCTCGCCCACCGCGAAGCTGATGTCGCGCAGCGCGGTCTTGGCCCACGGTGTGCCGCTGGCGTATTCGTGCCCGACGTCGCACAGCTCCAGCACCGGCCGCTCGGTGTCGCCGGGGTGGCGCAGCGCCGATGCGGCGGGGGCGGCAACGGTCTCGACCATCGCGGTGTTGTCCCGCGAACCGCTCAGGTCGATGGTGCGGTCGGCGAAACCGGCCTCGTCGTTGTAGTGGGTGATGTGCACCAGCGAGGCGTGGTGACGCTGTGAGGATTCGGTCAGCACCCGCAGCAGGACTTCACGGCCGCGCGGGTCGACCATGCTGGTCACCTCGTCGGCGATCAGCAGCGCTGGTTCCCGGGCCAGCGCCGCGGCGACCGCCAGCCGCTGCAACTCGCCGCCGGACAGCCCGCCGGTGTCACGTTCGGCGAAACCGTCCAGGCCGACCTCGCCGAGCAGGCGGTCGATGTCGGTGGTGGTGCCCGGCGGCAGCCCCCACACCACGTCGTCGGCGACCCGGGTGCCCAGCACCTGACTCTCCGGGTGCTGCATCACCACCGCGGTACCGCCCGGCCGGCCCAGCCCGACCGCACCGGGCCGCTCAATGGTGCCGGCAGTCGGCGCCCGACCGGCCAGGATCAGCATCAGCGTGGTCTTGCCGGATCCGTTCGCGCCCGTGATCGCGACGTGCTCACCGGCCGCCACGGTCAGGCTGACCGGCCCGAGCGCGTCGTGATCGGTGTTCGGGTAGCGGAACCGCACGTCGCGCAGGTGTACCGGCACCGGCGCGGCCGGCCCCTCGCCGGCGTTGCCGTCGAGTTTGTGCACATCGGGGATGCCGCGCAGCCGGCGCAGCACCCGGGACAGCCCCCAGAACCCGATCACCGACAGGACCATGATCGAGAAGATGGTGTTGACCAGGATCAGCCACGGCCAGTAGTGCAGGGCGGCGGCGAAGAACCCGCGCAGGTCGTGCGCGAAGATCCGCAGCACACCGCCGGGTGCCGCCAGGTGCGGCAGCCAGGTGACTCGATCGGCCTGCGCCGCCAGCCAGTCGAGCAGTTTCGCGCATCCCTCGATGATCTTCGCCGCGCCGTCGACGTTGGCGGTGATCGTGTCGAAGATCAGCAGCCGCAGTCGCGAGAGCACCGCCAGGGCGGCGACGTTCCCGGCCCCGAACACCGTCCCGGCGACGAACCCGACGGCCAGCACGGTCGGCAGGCCGCGGCGGCGGCGTTTGATCGCACCGGTCAGCCCGCCGATGTACGCGGTGTTGATGACGGTCATCAGCCCGCCGAGTCCGGCGATCAGGAAGGCGATCGTGCCCGCGGCCACCGTGGCCGCGAACAGCACCCGGATCCGGTACCGGTAGGCCAGCAGCCCCATCGGGACGGTCCCGAGCAGCGCCAGGCCGCCGGCGAACGGGACGATGACGGCGATGATCGCGGTCGCGGCGCAGAGCGCGGCCATCACCGACGCCTGCGCGATCTCGACCGGCTGCAACGACCGTGCCCGACTGCCCGCACTGCCCTCGCCGGTCTCGATCACCCGTCGATTCTGCCAGGTCGCCACGACACCGGCCGCCGCGCGCCACGCCGCCCGACTTTGCTACTTAGGCAAGCTATGAAATGATGGGCCGATGGCCGCATCCGTCGAAACCAGCCTGGGCGCCGATCTGCTCAGCGTGGTCGCCCGGCTCAACAGGCTGGCGACCCAGCGGGTGCAACTGCCGATCCCGGGCGCGCAGGCCCGCCTGCTGTCCACCATCGAGGACCTCGGCGAAGCGCGGATCTCCGAGCTGGCCGCCGTCGACCACTGCTCGCAACCGACCATGACCACCCAGGTCCGCCGCCTCGAGGACGCCGGCCTGACGACCCGCACCGTCGATCCCGATGACGCCCGGGCGGTGCTGGTCCGGATCACCGACAAAGGGGTGGCCACCCTCGCCAGGGTCCGCCAGGACCGGGCCTCGGCCATCGACCCGGAGCTGGACCGGCTGGCGCCGGAGGGCCGGCAGGCACTCGCCGACGCCGTCGCGGTGCTGCGCCAGTTCCTCGCCGGCCCCGACCCGGTCCGCTCGCAGGAGCGGTAACACCCACCGACCGGGTCCGACGGGTCCGCAGCGGTCGCAGACCTGCCGGTTTCCGAATATGCTCGACGGCGTGGCGGACAGACTGGCGTTGGTCACCTCCATCGCCGCGCAGTTGATGGCCGCCACCCCGGCGACCGCGGCGGCGGTCAGCGAGCAGGTGCTCAAACAACTCACCGAACAAGTAGGAGTCGACGGCGGATTCCTGCGCTACAACGACCACGGGGTGCGGGCCTCGAAGCTGGTGGCGGAGTGGCCGCCGCGGGCCGACGTCCCCGACCCGGATCCACTGGCCGTCGTCGCGTTCACCACCGCCGACCCGGTCTTCACCACCTGCGCACATGCCAAGAAGCTGGCCGTGATCCGGCCGGAGGCGCAGGCGTCGGGCTACGTGCGGGCGATGGCCGCCGAACATCACGTCGACGGCATGTCGGTCGCCACCGCCCCGTTCATCTCCGGCACCACGACCACCGGGATGCTCGGGCTCGTGAAGTACCGCCGGTCCAAGTGGCGCGCCGAGGAACTCAACACCATCGAGGCCATCGCGTCGCTGTTCGCGCAGTTCCAGGCCCGGGTGGTGGCCGAGGAGCGACTGCGCTACCTGGCCGACCACGACGACCTGACCGGTCTGCACAATCGCCGGTCGCTGGTCGCACATCTCTCCGAGCGGCTCGCGCCCGGCCAGCCGGGACCGGTCGGCGTCTTCTACATCGACCTCGACCGGCTCAAGCCGATCAACGACTTCCTCGGCCACGGCGCCGGCGACTGGTTCATCCGGGACTTCGCCCGGCGGCTGCAGGCCTACGCCGGCGACCGCAGCATGGTCGCCCGGATCGGCGGCGACGAGTTCGTCGTCATCCCGGACTGGGCGATGCCGATGGCCGTCGCGGAGGACTTCGCCAGCCGACTGCAGAACACGCTGCGGGAACGGGTGGAGATCCAGGGCCACACCGTCAACCGCACGGTCAGCGTCGGTGTGACGGTTGGGCAGCCCGGCGAGGACAGTGGTGCAGATCTGCTGCACCGCGCCGACGAAGCGGTGCTGGCGGCGAAGCGCGGGGGCGGCAACCAGACCGTCAGCTCCACCGACGACATGTCGCTGAAGAGCCTGTTCCGCAAGGACATCGAGTTGCACATGCAGGGCGAGATCGACGACGAGTCGCTGCTGCTGTACTACCAGCCGGAAGTGGACCTGTGGAGCGGCGCGATCGTGGCCGTCGAGGCGCTGGTCCGCTGGCGCCATCCGACCCGGGGCCTGCTGCTGCCGGGTTCGTTCATCGGCATCGCCGAGTCCGCCAACCTCGCCGACGACCTGGGCCGGTGGGTGTTGCGGACCGCGTGCGCGGAATTCAGCCGGTGGCAGGCCGGCGGGGTGCGGCCGAACTCCACGCTGCGCGTCAACGTCTCCCCCGTGCAGTTGGCGTCCCGCGGTTTCGTCAAGAACGTCGTCGACACGGTCGAGGAGTTCAGCCTGAATCCCGGCACGCTGTGCCTGGAGATCACCGAGCGCGCCGTGGTGCAGAACATCGACTCCACGCGGCGCACGCTGGCCGAACTGCGCGACGCCGGGATGCAGATCGCCATCGACGACTTCGGCACCGGCTACGCGGTGCTGTCCCACCTGAAGGATCTGCCGGTCGACATCTTGAAGATCGACACCGTCTTCGTCCGCGAACTGGGCACCAACGCCGGGGACCTGGCGATCGTCCGGGCGATCATCGCGCTCGCCGAGGCGTTCGGCCTGCAGGTCGTCGCCGAGGGCGTCGAGACGTCAGCCGCCGCACTGACCCTGATGCGGCACGGGTGCCACCGCGCTCAGGGCTTCCTGTTCTCCCGCCCGGTGCCGGCCGCCACCGCGCAGTCGATGCTGGAGTCACGCTGGATGGCGATGCCCTTCCTCGCCGACAGCCAGGCCCTGGTGATCTGAGTAGAACTCACCTGCAAAGAGCTCACTCAAAAAGAACGACGCCCGGTAACTGACGGCACACAACCGCACCCCCGACTGCAGTCGGCGATGCGGACCCCTCGCGGTGCCCCGGGCGAAGCGATGGTCGGCACCGAACGGTGCCGAAACGAGCGGAAGCTGGGCGCTGACGAGACGCCACCGCGCTCGCCGCCGCAAACCGAAACTCCGCATAGCGTCCAATAATACATACGTTTGGGACGTTGATTTACCAATCAAAGACTTTGCGTTTGGTTGGCGTGTCCACCCGGCGCCGACGGCGAGAAGCAACCCGGGGGAACATCACCGCATCGTCAGGGTCGGCAGTCATAATCGACGCATGGAGCGACGGCGGAACTCCCGCACCCCCCAGACCCCGACGGAGACGCTGCGGCAACTGCCCGCTCAGGTCGTACTGGAGCGGTTCCCAGTCCCTGTTCTTGCCATCGCCAACGACGGGTCCATCATCTTCGCGAACAGTTGGTTCGCGGACATGCTCGGCTACACGACCGATGAAGTCCGGACTTTGGAGTTCCGAGAGATCTTCAGCGAGGCGCCGTCAGACGAATCCGCCCTATCGATCATGAATACTCTGGCGAATTTGGTTGTCTCCCTTGCCCATCGGGATGGATCAACCGTTCGCGCACTGATGAGCAAGTCGGCCCTCGAACGAGTCGACGACCCGGTGGCGCTCGCCACCTTCCAGGATCTCACCGAGCAGTTGTGGCTGGATGAGCGGTAACTCCGCGGCGCTACTCGCTGACCGGCCGGTTTACGGCTCCGGCTGGTAGCGGAGCGCCTCACGAGTGAGGAACTGCCGGAAGTATGGCAGCGAATCATCCGTCACGAACGCGGGCAGCAGCGCCCCCCACATGCTCGTCAGGCGGCCGATACTGTCGCCACCGATCGACTGCGACAGCAGCCAGGTCCCGAACATCGCGCCCACGATCGACTCGCCGACATGGTTCTTGTCGAGGTCGTCGCGCAGATCGCCCTCGTCGATGGCTCGGCCCGCCTGCTCCGCCACCTCGCCCACCCACTTGTTGCAGACCTCACCGGCCAGACCGTTGGACTCTGCGAGCGTGAATACGAGATGCCCCGCGGCACGCGCCTCCTTGTCCGTGGTCAGCACCTCGGTGACGGCGAACATGCCATGGATCATGCCCTCGAGTGCCGGGGAAGACGGCTGGCACATGCTGCTGAAAGTCGTGCGCACCGTGGCGAATCCGCCCTCGATGATCGCCACCACCAGCGACTCCATCGAGTCGAAGTGGTGGTAGAGGGCACCTTTGGTCACGCCGGCCCGCTCGATGATCGCAGTCCGGCCGGCATCGACGTAGCCGACTTCGCAGAACACCTCGATCGCCGCGTCGAGCAGTTTCCGTCGGGTCGCCTCGGACCGAACCTGGCGCGCCATCAGCTCACCCGGTCGCCCTGCTCCACGGAATCCCCCCGTGCCGAAGCAGTCCTGATGGCCAGCGCTGTTCGCCGACGGATGAACTGGGTGAAGTAGTCGACCCGGTCGGCCGGCACGATACCCGGAAGCAGCACCGCCCAGCCGCGCTCGAACTGCCGCAGGAATTCCGCGGCGTCATCGAGGTTACCGGCTTGACGCAGACCGAGATACATCGACAACAGCGTACGTGCCACGTCCTGCGGATCACGCCCGTCGATGATGTCGCCCTCCGCGACCGCGCGTTCGGCTACTACGCTGAGATCCTGAGTCGCTTTGGCCAGCACGCCGGACTGCAGTCCCTCTGCGCGACCTACCACCGGCAGCAGATGAAGCACTGCCCGAGCCTGCGGCTGGCTGATGTCTTCGACTGCCATCAGATAGCCGATGTCGATCAGGGTTTCCAGTCCGGAGAGGTTCCGATCCAGCAGCTCCTGTACTGCCGCGCCCGCAGTCGCCAACTGCTGTTCGATCACCGCCATCGCCAGCGCGTGCTTAGATCGAAAATGAAAATACATTGCGCCTTTGGTCAACTCAGCATCCGCGAGGATGTCGTCAAGTCCGACATCGTGGTACGGGCGCTCGGCGAACTGATGTGCTGCCGCACAGACGATCTGCTTTCGCGTCGTGTCCGCACGCCGATCGGTCGAGTCAGCCAACGTGTGATCCCCGCATCAGTTCGGTAACGGTCCGGTGTTCGTTCCGCATTGCCCTAACGCTAGCAGTCGAGCGTCTGCATCCTAGCCTCCGCAATACCTTCAGTTCATATCAAACTTGAACTCGTTCTATTGGGGATATCCGAGTTGCAGCACCCCGACGAGCGGTTCGCGTCGGACTGGCGGATCTCATTTTCCGTGCAGCACCTCGTCGATGTCCATGATTACGCAAGATTTTCCACCAGACCGTTCCGGTCGAATCATACTGATCGTCGGCGAGCGGATCGATAGCAAACTGGCTATCGTGATCCAATGAGACACCACATCCAGAACCTCGGCTTTGAGGCGAGGCGATGAAACCGCAGCACCGGCTTGGCCTGGCGATGTCGTGGCCCCGCGTGACGGTCGTCTTCCTCATCGCCGTAGCCGTGCTGTACGGTGCGGGCCAACTTCCGGACCCTCGGCAGCCGATCGCCTGGTGGGCCGGTGTCGGCGTCGCGGGGTTCGTGTCGTTGGCCGGACTGGTCACCTACCGAGGCGTCACCGTACCGGCCGCGTTAGCCGGGTGGGTATGGGACTGGTCGGGCGACCCGGAGGAGACGTTGACGGCGGCGTGCACACCCGCAATCGACCATCGACGCCGCTACGGTCATGAAGTAGTCGGCATCCGCGAGTTCGGTAGACAGCTGGTGTCTGTGATCGCGGTCGATCAACCCGACAGCACGCCGGCGAGTCGCCACCAGCGCCAGGACACAGCGTCGGCCAGCCTGCCGGTGAGCACCGTCGCGGCCGGCCTGCGTCAATTCGACACGCGACTCGACGGCATCGACATCATCTCGGTCAGCGTCCGCGGCGCCGCCCCGGAAACGGACGTAGCGCGCAGCACCTGGCTGGTGTTGCGGATGGACCCACATCGCAACTCCGACGCCGTTGCCAGCCGAGATTCGGTGGCTTCCACCATGGCCGCAGCCACCGAGAGATTGGCGCATGACCTCGCCGGAAGGCAGTGCACTGCCTGGCCGATGGGCGGCGACGAGATCGCGGAGGTGGATAGCGTGATACTGGCTGGCCTGCAGCCGACCTGGGGCCGTCCCGGCTGGCTGCGGCTCAAGCACTACAACGGATACGCCACCAGCTTCTGGGTGTCACCCCGGTACCTCACCTCCAAGACGCTGGAAGAACTGTGGTTGCGCGAGGCCGACGCGACCGTGGTAACGGTCCGGATCAGCACCGGGCACGGCGGCCCGAAGGTGTCGGCCTGGGTGCGCTACCACAGCGACGAGCCGCTACCGAAGTCCGTCTGGTCTGGCCTCAACAGGTTCACCGGTCGCCAGTTGCCCGCGGTCCGGGCTGGCCTGCCGGCACCCGAGACGCGCCCGTTCGCGGTCCCGGCCCGGCGCCTGGCCGGCGATGACGAACTGTCGGTTCCCCTGGGCCCGATAACGCACCCGGCCATCGAGACGACCGCGGCGTCGTCGTAGCTCACGGAATCTACCCCGCGCGACCGGCCACAACGCCCGGCGGGCCGAGGTCGCCCGGCCTCGCCGCATGCATCCAATCACCGACCGCAAGTACTGTCTACGTCGTGAATCAAACGTTTTGACTGATTAGGCCCTGGTTTACAAGGTTTGTGTCAGGTACTCTCTGAAGGACCACGCCGTTATGCGGCTAGTAGGCATCGTTTCAAGGGAGTCGCCATGCAATCAGTGCCCCACTCACACCTCGCCGCCGCCGCGCTCACTGCAGGAAGCCTGATCGCCGCCGTGCCGGCGGTCGCGTCCTTCCCGTCGAACGTCGCCATCGAACTCACCGCGGAGAGCAGCTCGCTCCTGCAGCAGATCCTTGACAGTCAACTCAGCGCTTTCAACACGTTGGTCAACGGCGACAACGGCATGCTCGACTCCAACGCGGCCCTGGTGACCAGCCAGGCCCAACTCATCCAGGACTATCTCGACGCCACCGGCGTCGCACCCGGGGAAGACCAGACCTTCGGCACCCAACTGCTAGACCACTTCTTCGACGGCAGCAACGCCCTGCTCGGCGCCAACCAGGGCGCGCTGCTCGGTCTGCTCGGCGCCCGGGCAGACTTCGATCCGCAGACCCTCAACGCATCACTGCTCTCCCCCACCGACAGCGGCTTCAATTACTTCGGCGGCATCGAGCAGGCCTTCGGTCAGTACGCCGCATACTTCAGCCAGAACTCGCTGCTGCCCGGCGGCTCCGGTGACTCCGCGACGCTCGGCGCACTCTTCGGAACCCTGGTCGATGACATGTACAGCTTCAACACCAGTCTGATCAGCGCCGAGGAGGCATTCAACGCCAGCCTGGTCAGCAATGAGATAGCTATGGAACAGGCCGCATTCGGCAGCGACAGCGCCTTCAACGGTGCGGTCAACCGTGCATTCAACGCCTACAACATGATGTTCGACGCCCAGCAGCAGAGTCTCAACAACTTCATCGGCGCCGGCACCTACACCCCGCAGGATCTCACCCAGACGCTGCTCACCGGCAGCCCTGGCGACCATGTCTTCAATGACGGCAGCATCGGTGGCCTGACCGGCTCATTCGACCAGAATCTTGCGATGTTCGCCGACCTCGCCGGGCTGCAGCCGTCCGACTGGGCCGGCCTGTCCGCGAACTTCGACTCCCCGGCGTTCACCACCGCCTTCAACGACTTCCTCACAACGGTGAGCGGCGGGCCGTTCGGTGACGTCTTCGGCACCGGCCTGACGCCGATCTTCACCGACTTCACCAACATCTTCGATGCCCTGTCCGGAGCCTCCGGATAGTCAGCCGGCCCGAGCCGGGAAACACCATGCTTCGACGACGCACACGAATCATCGGCAGCCTCGCCGTCTGCCTGCTGCTTGGCGCCCTGCCCGGGTGCGGCGGAGAACGCCCCGGAGGGCCGCTGAACGCGATCAGCAGTCCGATCGTTTCCCCTGCAGCGCAGGAGATCCCCAACCCGCTGCGCGGCCAGTACACGGACATGCTGATACCCCTGTTCCCGCAGAGCAATCCGGCGCAAAAACGCTACCCGGACTGGCCGGACTCCTACGACGGGAGCATTCGGGTGTCGTGGCGGGAACTCCAGCCCGTCGACCCGCACAGCCTGCCAGCGGGGACACCCGACGACAAGCGATTCGACTTCCACGTCATCGACGACGCGCTGGCCGAACAGGCTGAACGCGGCGTGCGCCTGACCCTGCGGGTACACGCGTACAACTCCTGCTGTGACGAGACCTATCCGAACGACACCAACATCGCGATCCCCGATTGGGTGCGCGCCATTCCCGGTGCCGCCACCAGCTACCCCGGACCGCCGGAGGGTTCCTACCCCCACGGGGTGACGCAGGTGGTGCCGAACTGGAACGACTCGGGCTACCTGGGCGCGTTCGAGCAGTTGCTGGCCGCACTCGGCCGGCGTTACGACTCCGACGAGCGGCTCAGCGTCTTCGAGTTCTCCGGCTACGGCGACTTCAGCGAGAACCACAACGCCTATCTCCGTGATGCGCTGCACACACCGGGTCCGCCACCCGAGAAGAGCATCGGCGCGCTGGGGTATCACAGCCTGTTTCGCGACCAGAACATAACCAAGGATGCGGCCCGGCGACTCATTGCGGCTCACGTCAACGCCTTCGGCCACACCCAACTGGCGACCGCTCTCAGCAACCCGGAGATCGTGCGACAAATGTTGGCCGACGACGTCACCGCCAAGCTGGCCGGCCCGGTCGGTTTTCGCTCGGACTGCCTCGGCTATTACTCGCCGCTGCCGCTGTGGGCCGAGGATCCCCGGTCCTGGTATGTGCAGCACGGTGATCCGCTGATCGACGCGTTGAAACACCAGTTCGCGATCGCCCCGGTGATCACCGAGTGGTGCAATCTGACCGACGGCGTCAGCCTGCACGACTACTATCGGAAAGGTCTGCGCGACGTCGTGAGGTACCACGTCTCGATGACCTCCAGCGTCAATTTCCCCGACGCCGACCGGAACAGCCCAATGGACCCGCAGCTGTATCTGTTGTGGGCGCAGGCGAATACGGTTGCCGGCTACCGCTATTCGGTGGAGGCTCGGGAGGGCTCACAGTCAGTGCGGGACGGGGTCGCGGCGATCACCGTCACCTGGGTCAATACCGGCGCAGCCGCCGCCTCCGAGAATTGGGTACCTGAGTACCGACTGGTCAACTTCACCGGCAAGGTCGTGCGAACACTGCCGTCGGGTGTGAATCTGAAAACACTGGTGCAGGACGCAGCGGGAAGCCAGCCCATCCCGTCGTCAGCCACCGAACACCTGCACGTCGACCTCAAAGACCTGCCGCCAGGGCATTACACGGTGCGCGCAGCCGCCACCTGGCGACAGCATAAGCCGAACGCCACACATGAAATGAACTATCCCCCACTCAAGTTGGCACGAGACGGCCGCGACGAGGCCGGGTACTACGCAATCGCGGCACTTGAGATGCAGCGCGACGAGTCAAGCATCCAACATGACTGACCGACATCCGTTCGAAGAGGTATAGTCGATGGACTTCCGCACGTTCACCCAGATTCTGCTGCTGCGCTGGAAGGTGGCCGTCGCGGCACTGCTGGCATGTTTGATCGGTGTCGGGGTGCTGACCGCGTTTCAGAACAAGAGTTACCAGGCGTCGGCGACGATCCTGATCACGTTCACTGGGGAGACCAACCTCGGCGACGCGTTCGCCGGAACCCAGGCGGTACAGGAAAGACTGTCGTCGTATGCGGCGATCGCGGGCGGACAACTGGTAGCGCAGCAGGTCGTGGACACTCTGCATCTGCCTATCACCGCCGATGCCCTGCAAACCCAGACCGCGGCGACGTTCGTCCCGAAGTCACAGCTGATCACGCTGACCGTCACCGACACCGACCCGCAACGAGCCGCCAAGCTCACCGGGGCCATGGCCGAGCAATTCGTCAGACTGGCTCCGACCCTGGGCACCGGCCCGCACCCGAAGGGGCCGGACACATCACCTCCCCCTCGGCCACCGGCGCCGGCCGGCGTAGACGCGCTACAGGATTCCCAGCTGACCGATGCCGCTCAACCGGTCCCCGACCTGCCCAACCAGCCTCTCGCAGACAGCGCCGTCGCCCCGCCACCGCAGCAGGCGGCCTCGGAGCCGCCGCACGATCCGATTCCGACGATTCTCGCAACCATCATCGAACGGCCCGAAGTACCGGATGCCCCAGTCAAGCCCATTCCCGCCCGAAACATGGCCGTGGGCCTCATCGCCGGGCTGACCCTGGGCATCGGGGTGGCACTGACCCGCAATGCCACCGACCACGCCGTCCGCGAGCACGTCGTGCTTGAGCAAATCTCGGATGTGCCAACACTGGCTGAACTGTCCGGCTCTCACAGCAGTGCGCCACGTTTCGGCGCTGATTTCTCCTCGGACGACCGAGTGCGCGGCATGCGGGACCGGTTACTGAGGGTGTTGGGTACAGACGCGCGCCGAATCCTGATGACGGCGCCGTTCGGCGGTGAGGGCACGACGACGACGGCGCTGAACCTCGCGCTGGCGTTCGCCGAACTCGGCGACCGCGTCCTGATCATCGAGGGAGATCCGCGTCGTGCCACGATCGCCGGCCTGCTGAAAGTCGATTCCGCGCGGGCACTGGATTACGCGCTGGCCAACCCGGATACCACCGCCGAATGCGTGTATGGCACCTCGTCGGCCAACCTGTTCATCCTCGGGCAGCGTTCTGCGCGGCGCGGAACTGCGCCGTGCGGCGCGTTTCCTGCCGAGACACTCGATAGGGTGTTGGCAACCCTATCGGCGCGCTTCGACCGGATCGTCATCGACGGCCCCCCGATACTGGCCACCGCAGACACCCAATTGCTGGCCCATGCCGTTGACGGCACGGTCCTGGTGGTGCGGGCCGGCCGCACCACCGACGACGAAGTCCGCGACGCCCTGTTCGCACTGCGCCCGTCGGGCGCCGATGTCGTCGGCACCGTGCTGACGAATGCCAGCGTGGCCCGGCACACCAAGGTAGCGGCTCGGACATACCACGCAAAACTCAAGAGCCCGAAATGATCCCGTATCTACGCGGTCGCCGGCGCTGGGCTTTCGCCGCTGCCCAGCTGGGCGCCTTTCTGTTCGGATGTTTCCTGATCGGGGTGTTCTCGGTCCGCACTTCGCGCGGGGTGGCATTGGTTCTGCTGATGGGCTGCCTGGTGGTGTATTGGATCAAGCCTCAGCTGATGGCAGGTGCTGCGCTGTTCCTCGCGTTCGCGACACTGCCGGATGGCCTGCACGTCGGCATGATCATCGGTCCGGTCGCCATCTACGCCTCGCATGTCGCGGTGCTGCTGGCAATCGGCTACCTGATCCCGATCGCGCAGCCACGATTCGCTGACCTCCTGCTGCCGGGGATGTTCGCACTGACCATCGTCTTCTTCTCGGTAGCCGGATTCGCGGCCGACAACGCAGTCGCTTCGATCGTGCACGAGGCCACGTTCCTGTTCGAACTGGTCCTCGGATTCGTGCTGGCACTGACGATCATTGGGGCCGACTACGCCAAAGGCGCGATGCATGCCCTTGCGGCGACCCTATGGTTCTCGTCGGGGCTGATCGTCGCCAGCTCGCTGCACATCATCAAACTCTCGGGGCGGACCGAAACCCTGCAGGACACGGCCAGTACCGCCGAGGCCACCCGGCTGCTCACCACGTCCGCAACCGTATCGATGGCCGTTCTGACCGCGCTGGTCGCCGGCCAGATCATCGGCAGGGTACCCGCCCTGGTGTATCTTTCGTTCGCACCGCCGGCCCTGATCATCTCTCTGCTCGGATTCTCTCGCGCCACGCTGATGGCGATGGGTGTGGCCGCCGCCGTGGCGATCGTCTCGACGTTCGACTGGTCGGCCTTGCACCGCACGGCGAGTTTTGTCGCCATCACTGCCGCCGTCTTTGCGATGGCGGTACCCGGCGCATTGTTTCTGCTTCAGCATTCCGCGGCGGGCACTTGGCTGGATTATCAGTTCATGGCGTACAACCGCCGAGTGCTCGGCGGTGTCTCGACCGGCGCCCTGGCCGTCGATGATTCCCTGCTGGAGCGGTTCAAGGAGAACAGCCACCTCAAACCAGCGATCGCCGGAGCCCCGTTCTTCGGACACGGCATGGGGTACGCCTACCAGCTGCCGTTCGGCTACGACCCGGATTCGTTCACGATGACATTGGGCACGACCTACGCACACAACTTCTACCTGTGGTGGCTGGTCAAATCCGGCGCGGTCGGCATGGCCGGGTTTGCCATGCTCGCAATCACGCCGATCGTGCGGGCGCTGCGCAGTGCGTCACCGTTGGCGAAGATCGCCGCCGCGACCAGCGCGGGACTACTGGCGACCTGCACTGTCGGCCCGATGCCCGAAGAGGTCGGCGATTCGCTGGTGCTCGGCCTCACATTCGGCGCCGCATTCGCGTTCGCCACGCAAATCCGTCGCATTCGGATCGAAATCCCGGAGAACACCGTCCGGATCCCCGTGGCAGCCGCCGTATGACCCCACAACGGAACCGGCTGCG
Organism: Mycolicibacter acidiphilus; assembly: GCF_018455725.1. GTDB lineage: Bacteria > Actinomycetota > Actinomycetes > Mycobacteriales > Mycobacteriaceae > Mycobacterium > Mycobacterium acidiphilum. The sequence goes on along the minus strand of NZ_JAHCLR010000012.1, from coordinate 28,805 downwards.
CGTCTTGGTCGTCGGCCCTGCTCCGGCGGGAGCCGCCAGCCGGGGTGGCATGGCCACGGTGATCACCCTCATGGCGGCACATCCCAGCCCGCGGTTGCACATCACGGTGGTGCCGACCTATACCGAGGGCTCGATCTGGCAGCGGCTGAGGCTCAGCATCCCCGGGATGCTGCGAGCCGCCGGGTTGGTGCTCAGCGGACACATCGACCTGCTCCATGTGCATCTCGCGCACGGCGGCAGCGTGATTCGCAAATCGCTGCCACTGTGCGCCGCAAGGCTGGCGGGCGTACCTGCAGTGGTGCACGGACACAGCTATGACTTCGGCGGCTGGTTCGACAGTCTTCCGGCGACAGCACAACGCATCGTCCGTCTCATGTTGCCTGCTGATCACCTGGTGGTGCTTGGACAGCGGCACATCGAGGAGTACGCGAGCCGACTGCGTGTGCCATCCGAACGAATCAGCGTGCTGCACAACGCCGTCCGAATACCGGATGTCCCGCTATATCAGGCCGATGTCGAACGGGTGCATGTGGTCGCTCTGGGCCGACTCGGGGGACGCAAGGGCAGCTACGACTTAGTCGACGCTGTCGCAGGCCTCCCCGAAAACGTCCGCAACCGGCTGCGGGTCACGCTGGCCGGTGACGGCGAGGTCGACGAAGTTCGGGCAGCCGTTGCCGCCGCGAGCCTCGGCGAAACCATCCACGTGGCCGGCTGGCTCGGCCCGGAAGCCCGCGACGAATTGTTGTCGTCGGCACACGTTTTCGCCCTGCCCAGCTTCGATGAAGGCCTCCCGATGGCACTACTGGAAGCTATGGCCGCCGGGCTGGCACCGGTGGTGACGCTGGTCGGCAGCATCGGCGAGGCGGTCACCGATCGGGTGAATGGCTTGACCGTGGCACCCGGACACCCCGAGCAGATCGGCGAGGCGCTGGGTGTGCTGGTGGCCGACCAGGACTTGCGGGCCCGCCTCGCTGAGAAGGCCCGCAGCCGCGCAACCGATTTCGGGGTCGAGGCCTGGTATCAGCGACTGGAGCAACTGTGGACCGGTCTGACCGGCGCCGCCAACAGCGACGGCTCAGCGGCCGCCGAGCAGAAAGGCCGGGAACAGTGTCAGTGAAGGACTCTGTGGTGGGTGGTGATTTGACCAACTGGGCCGCCAAATATGCGACCATGCGCAATCTCGGACGGCTCTTCGGCTGCACCGCGATGGGTGCCGCGACCGAGGTTCTCTGGCGCCGCCGGCGTGCCGGGGATCTGGCCATGGCTGTCGCGGATCATTTCGCCGTCGGCGGCGCGACCGTCCTCGACGTCGGTGCAAGCTGGGGTCTATTCACCTATCACCTGGCCCGCCGGGTCGGAGCGTCCGGGCAGGTGTGCAGCTTCGAGCCGCACCCCGACAACGCTCCGATGCTGTCCCGACTGGCGGCCGCCCGATCCAACGTGCAGTTCCACCCAGTGGCGGCCTCCGATGTCGCCGGCATCGCACAACTCTGCGTGCCCGAGCAGCAGGGCCGGCTGGTCACCGCCCAGGCCAGCCTCGCTCATGGATTCGACGGCCAGGGTGTCAATGTTCAGAGCACCGGTATCCAAACCGTTCGGCTGGACGACGCCATTCCGGCAGGGATCGACGTCGACTTCGTCAAGATCGACGTCGAAGGCCATGAGCAGGCCGTGTTGCGCGGCGGTTCGGCGATGTTGCAACGCTGCCGTCCCGCGATTCTCATCGAAATCGAGCAACGACACCTGTCGGTGCCGATCGCCGAGGTTTTCAGCCAGCTCGAAGCCCTCGGGTACCAACTCTTCTTCATCACCGAATCCGCCTTGCACCCCATCGCGCATTTCGATGTGCACCGCCACCAGATGTCGATGGTGGCCTCCGGCGAGTTCCACCCCTTTGCCATGCCGGATGGCTATGTCCACGACTTCTGCGCGGTGCCGACCCGTGACGCGCTCGGCGCCCTGCCGGTGTGCTCGTGAGCATCGCAAAGCGCGACAATACGGCCGACATGACCGCACACTCTCCTGAACGTGCGCTCACTCTCACCGCGATGAGCGCGCAAAACCTTTTCATCTGTCCGCGTTGCGGCTACCCGGTGCATCCCGAGTTCGGCCAATGGCGCTGCACCCGTGAGTCCTGTCGCTACGCTGACAGTCCGTTTCCGATCGTCGCCGGCATACCCGCGCTCGTGGACTTCGAACACAGCGTCCTCGATGCCGACCGACTGCGCGCAGTCGAGGGCGCATCGGAGATCGACCGGTCAAGGTACCACCGCGCGCTGACTCGGCTGCTGCATCCGGCCAACACCTGCGCCCCAGTCAATGTGGCCCGCATGCTCGGGTTGCTCCGCGCCGACGCCACCGCGATCGGCCGACGGCCCCGAATCCTGGTCATCGGAGGCGGCAGCGTGGGATCCGGCCTGGACGCTTTGTACGCCGACTCCACAGTCGATCTGATCTGCTTCGACATCTACGCAAGCCCCGCCGTGCAATTCATCGCTGACGGCCACGCGATCCCACTGGCCGACGAATCCGTCGACGGCGTCGTCATACAGGCCGTACTCGAGCACGTCCTGGAGCCCACCAGGATTGCGCACGAGATACAGCGCGTCCTGCGTAACGCGGGCATCGTCTACGCCGACACGCCATTCCTCCAGCAGGTACACGAGGGCCCTTACGACTTCACGCGTTTCACCGATAGCGGCCACCGCTATCTGTTTCGGCACTTCGAGCGGATCGACTCCGGTGCGGTCGCCGGTGCCGGTACCGCGCTGCGCTGGTCGATCGCCTACTTCGCACGCGCCCTCACCCGCTCGGCCCGGTTCGGCCAGATCATGGCGCTGTGCTTCTTCTGGCTCAGCTACGCCGACCGCATCCTCGATCCGAAGCACTCGCTTGACGGTGCGAGCAGCGTGTTCTTCCTCGGCCGCAAGGCAGCAAAGCCGATCACGGCGGCCGAGATAATCGACTACTACCAGGGCGGAATGTGACATTCGTCACTCAGGATCGTGCACTCCGGCACGTCCCGGCCGCCCCCTGGCGATGACCGCCAGCTACGTTCACGGCTTCTGCGCGCCGACGCGCGAGGCATTCGGCGACCTGCCGATCCACCCCTGGCCGCAAGGCCACACAGCACGGGCCGACAACCGACAATACTGTCCATCCGCTTAACTCTAGTTTTCAAGTCGTTTTGTATGTATTCTGACTGTCGTGATGCGTTTCAGTTTGTCGTCGTGTGGCGACACCGCCACGCCCACAACCCGCATCCCCCTCGCACAGTTGCTACGCGCCACGCAGATCAGTGGGCTGTTCCTCGACCGCGACGGGGTGATCAACGTCAAAGCGCCCGAAGGCCGCTACGTGACCTCACCCGACGACCTGGTCCTAATGCCCGGGGCGGCCGCCGCAATACGACACGTCAACCAGCTGGACGTTCCGGTGTACGTCGTCACCAATCAGCGCTGGGTCACCCACCACGCCAACGGGGTCACGCAACTGCACCGGGTACACCACCGGCTACACCGGCTACTCGGTTCAACCGGCGCCCATGTCGACGGCATCTACGCCTGCACCCATGAGATCGACCGGTGCGATTGCCGTAAACCCGCGCGTGGACTCGTCGATCAGGTGCTCGAAGACCATCCTGCACTCGCCCTGGCGTCGTGCGCATTGGTCGGTGACTCGGAGACCGACATCGAACTCGCCACTGAATGCGGCCTGTACGCGGTCCTCGTCAGCGCCGGTCATGCCGAGGTGGAAGCCACTGCCGCTGACGAAATCGCACCGGACCTGCACGCGGCCGTGGTCGGCGACACTCACCGGCCCTCCCCCGCCGTGACCACCGAGGAAAGGTGACGCCGATGTACGTGCGCTCAAAAGCCCCACTGCGGATCAGCTTCGCCGGCGGCGGCACCGACGTACCACCGTTTCCCTGCGCAGCCGGCGGTGCAGTGGTGTCCTGCGCGATCGCCCGCTACGCCTATGCCGGCTTGATCCGCCGCGCCACCGAACAACCCTCCGCCGCGCCACGTTCCATACAGGTCGGTCTGTTCGATCGGGCCGATGGCACCGGCCGACCCAACGCCGACCCGTTCCTGGACGCGGTGGTGAACCGCTTCGCCCCGCGCGATGAGTTCTCCACCGATTTCGATGTGCTCTCCGGCTGTGATGCTCCGGTGGGCTCCGGGCTCGGCCGGTCCTCGACCGTCATGGTGGCCCTGGTCGGACTGCTCAACGAGTACAGCCGCCGGGGCCTAACACCGCCGGAACTCGCGCAGCTCGCCTACCAGATCGAGCGCAAAGACCTCGCACTGGCCGGCGGGTTGCAGGACTACTACTCCGCGGTCTACGGCGGGCTGAACTACCTGACGTTCACCGACTCCGGAGTGGAAGTGCAGCCGCTGGCGGTCAGCGGCCAGCTCCTCGACGAACTCGAAGACCGGCTGCTGCTGTGCTTTGTCAACTTGACAAGGGACTCCGGCCGGATCATCGAAGCGCAGCGAGACAGTCTGACTGTCGGCAACCGCACCGTCTTCGAGGCGATGACCCAGCAGCGCGGCTACGCCGACGAGATGAAGCGCCTCTTCGAGGCCGGCAAACTCGCTGAGGCCGGTGAGCTGCTGCACGAAGCGTGGGAGTGCAAGAAGAAGTTCACCTCGATGATCTCCACCCCCGCCGTCGACGAGGCCTACGAGATCGCCCGCAAACACGGGGCGCTGGGCGGCAAGCTCACCGGGGCAGGCGGCGGCGGATTCCTGCTGCTGTACTGCCCGATGGAACGCCGCTCGGATATCGCCACCGCGATGAGCCGCGCCGGGCTGCGACCCGAACCGGTCAAGTTGGACAACGCCGGCGTGCGGGCCTGGTCGGCCGACCACGGCCCCACCCGCACCTTCGAATACGGCTTCGGATAACCGACCTCGCGATGCAGAAAGGCTGAAAACCCATGACCGTGCACGGACTTCACCTGCAAGACGGCGCGCTGCCGCGTTCGGCGATGGCGCGGGTGGTCATCGACACGATGACCGCGACACGCAACAACATCGACGCGTTGCGCGCCGATGAGACGTTCGCCGACTCGGTGGTGGATGCCGCCACGCTGCTGGCCGAGGCGCTGCGCGCCGAGCAGAAGGTGCTGGTCTGCGGCAACGGCGGATCCCTGTGCGACGCGATGCATTTCGCCGAAGAGCTCAGCGGCAACTTCCGCCTGCCGCGACCGGCGCTGAGCGCAATCGCGCTGGCCGACGCCGCGCATCTGACCGCCGTCGGCAACGATTTCAGCTACGACCAGGTGTTCGCCCGCGGTGTCGAGGCACACGGTCGCTGCGGCGACGTGCTGGTCACATTGTCGACCAGCGGGAACAGTCCCAATGTGCTGGCGGCGGTGCAGCGCGCCAAAGAAAAGCGCATTTCCACCATCGGACTGGTCGGCCGCGCCGACTCGCCGCTCGCGGCGGCCGTCGACGTCCCGATAGTGACCGGAACCCAGACCAAGTGGGCCGACCGGGTGCAGGAACTGCACATCATCGTCATCCACACCCTCATCGAACTGGTCGAAGCCACGTTGTTCGAGAGTGACCAGGCAGAAATGCATCTGGCGTAGGCCAGGCGCGCAAGACACCGACAGGACTGGACGGAGAACAATGCCACAGGAATTCGCCAAATATCGGCTGGCCGGCCACCGGTTCGTGCAGGGTTGGCTGGCCCCGGAGATCCTGGACATCGTCCAAGCATTGGACAGCGCCCAACGCGCCAACGGTATTTCTGGTTCGGTCGCTGAAATCGGCGTGCACCACGGCAAGTTCCTGATCGCACTGCACCTGCTGCGCCGCGAGTCGGAACATGCGCTGGCGATCGACGTCTTCGCCGACCAGCACCTGAACCGCGATGGTTCCGGGCAGGGCGACCTGGACACGTTCCTGGCGAACATGCACCGGTGGACCTCCATCGACGGTGTCGTCATCCACCAGGGCGATTCCACCCTTCTCGACAGCGCCACCGCCATCGAACTCGCGGAATCCCGATGCCGCTTCTTCAGCGTCGACGGCGGCCACACCGAAGAAGTGGTGTTCTCCGACATGAACCTCGCCGAGGCGACGCTGGCCGACGGGGGGATCGTCATCGCCGACGATGTGTTCCATGAGCGTTGGCCCGGTGTCGCCGTGGGGACCCTGCGCTACCTGCAAAGCGGCGGCAAACTGGCGCCGTTCGCGATCGGCTTCAACAAGGTGTTCTTCGCCCAGCCCGCCTACGCCGACACTTACCGGCACGCTATCGAAGACCGTTGCCGCAACGCCATCCGGATCAGCACGCAGACCTCGACCTATGCCGGCCACCCGGTCGCACTGGTGTTCCCGACCCCGCGGACCCCGCGCCAACTGTTGCGGAAAAACGCGACCGCCCGAACGATCTATCGTGCCCTGGCCCGGCCGGGCGCACTCCGGAAGTAGTTTTCACGCGTCGAAAGATGGCGGTGTCAAGCGGTGGAAGCAACGGAGTCGGTCACTAGTTTGGTGAAGACCTCTCCGGGGGGCCGCAAGCCGCTGAGATGACCTGGCCGAAGTGACTCTGCCGTCGCAGCGCGCTCGAGAAATCGATTTGGTTCGAGACCGCCATGCGAACTGTGGTCAGCTGCGAGCAGTGGCCCGACCACGACCAATCAGAATCCGGAGCAGCCCGGTGACGAGGAAGCCCGAGATCACGAAGAACTCGTCCACGCCGGTGTACCCGCCCCTCACACCGGGTACTTCGGCGTGAAAAAGCACGACGGCCACCACCGCGATCGCACGCAAACCCTCGATGTCGGCGCGAAATCCGATTCGCGCAGTAGGTGCTTCACGTCGGTGCGAGGCATGCGCAATCTCGTTCTGCCGCAACGTGGCTGTGAGGGGGACCCGATTACTGGTCCAGTCGCTATGCGGCTTGGGGTTGGTGGGTCGTGGTCCACTGTAGGGCGAACTCGGTAGGGGTGAGTCCGCGGTGGGCGGAATGCGGTCGGTTTGCGTTGTAGTCGACCCTCCAGTCCTCGATGATCACGCGGGCTTCCCGTAGCGAGTCAAAGCGCCAGGAGTTGAGCAACTCATCGCGCAGGCGCCCGTTGAACGACTCGATCCAGGCGTTCTGCCAGGGTGATCCGGGGTCGATGAACAGCGAGTCGGTGCCGTTGAATCGGCACCAGTCGTTGACCGCATGGGCGACGAACTCCGGGCCGTTGTCGAAGCGCACGTAGTTCGGTGCCCCGTGTTGCAGGGCCAGGTGGTCGAGGACGTCGACGACGCCGTCGGCGTTGATGGCCCGGTCGACGTGGATCGTCAGGGCCTCGCGGGTGAACTCGTCGATCACGTTGAGCATCTTGATGGTGCGGCCGTCGGCGGTGGTGTCGAACTGAAAGTCCATCGCCCAGATGACGTTCGGGCGGATCGGGCACATCGCCCCGACCTGCACGCCGATGCCGGTGAGGCGTTTCTTCTTGCGGCGCTGCGGAACTCGCAGGCCCTCGTCGCGCCACAGACGGTGGATGCGCTTGTTGTTGACGGCCCAACCGGCCCGCCGTGCTGCGTTCGCTGCCCGCCGCCAGCCCCAGCGGGGCCGGTCAGTGGAGAACTTCCGAAGCCAGTCCCGCAGCGCGGATTCCTCATCGCTGATCGGTTTCGGTTGCAGTCGCATCGTGGAGCGGTGGATGCCGACCACCGTGCAGGCCCGGCGCTCAGAGACCCCGAACCGCTCGCGCAGCACCGTCACGGCGCTGCGCTTGCGGTTCGGGGTTAGAAGTTTCCCGACGAGATCTCCTTGAGCATGTCGATGTCGAGGGCCTGGTTGGCGACCAGCTTCTTCAGCCGGGTGTTTTCGGCCTCGAGCTCCTTGAGGCGTTTGGCGTCGCTGGCCTTCATCCCGCCGTACTGGGCGACCCAGCGATGCCAGGTCGACTCGGTGACCTCCAGGTGCCGGCACACCTCGGCCAGTTCCTGGCCGGTCCCCAGGAGCTTGTTGCCCTCGGCGAGCTTGCGGATGATCTGATCCGGCGTATGCCGCCGGCGCTTGTTTCCTGCCATGTCGTCATCGATTCTTCCTGCCCGAACACCGGGCATCAGAGTCGCACAACGACTGGACCACTACGAGGGGCTCACCTCAGCTGGCCTAATCAAGGACCACACCCGCGATGATATCCAGGAACCGGTCGGCGAACCGGTCGACGCAGAACTTCTGCGCGTAGTCCCGTGCGGCCGCCGCACCGCGCGCCGCGGCGGTCTCGGGGTCGCCCAGCTCGTCGAAGAGCGCGGCCAGGCCGGCGACGTCGTCGACACCGACCGGCGGGCACTCCACAGGCTGGTATTCGGACAGTCCCCCGGCCGTCGACGCGATCGGCATCACGCCCAGCTGCATCGAGACGACCTGCACCCCGCTCTGTGAGGCGCGCCGGTGGTGCACGATCGAACCCTTGGCGGCGGCGACCGTGCCGACGATGTCGACATAGCGGTAGCCGCCGGGCCGCACCCGGGTGTGCTTGGGCATGCTCCGTTCGACGGCGGAGCCGCCTCCGATGAACACCAACTCGTCGCCGCGCCACGCCTCGCCGGCGACATGGCGTTCCCAGGCCGCCAGCACCACGTCGACGTTCTTGTAGGGGTTGAGCCGGCCGATCATCACGAAGTCCCGGCGGCCGTCGGCGTCGACGAACGGCGGCACCAGCTCCGCATCGAGGTCGCTGCACAGCGGCGCCACTCGCACGGGGGTGCCGGCCACGTCACGGCGCTCGGTGATGCGCTGGGCGACATAGTCGCTGAAGGTGACGGTGGCCGCCGAGTGCGCCCCCCAGCGGTCGAACACCGCCCGCTCGTAGCCGGGCCGATGCTCGATGGGATCGTGCGGTGCGTCGTCGTGGATGAGCTGGATGCGTGGGGTCCGCCCGGCCAGTGCGATCCAGCGCGGGTCGCGCACCATCTCGGCGATCACCACGTCGGGGTTGAACCGGCGGATGCGCCGCCAGGCCGCGGGCAGCGGCGGCCAGCTCGACGCGGTGCGCAACCTGGTGTCGAGCACCAGCTCGTAGTCGCGGGCCGCGTCGGCGCCGGGATGCGCATCGGTGGTCACCAGCAGCACGTCCGCACCGCGGCGGATCAGCTCCTCTGCCATCACCCGCGCCGCCCCGCGCACCCACGGGGACAGCCACAGCACCCGCGGCCCGCTCACCGTGCCGCGCCGATCATCACATTCGCAAAACTGACAACCATCATATAGATGATAATACATGCGTTTCGACTGTTATATGATTATCATCATGTATTATGGTATTTCAATCGTGAGCTCGACTAGCAGGAACCGGGGGCGAAGTGACAGCAGCACCGGGCACAGCCCTCGACGGGGGCAACACACAGCGCCGCAGTTTCGCCCGATCGAACCAGTTGCAGACTCGCCTGCATGACTTGGTACCCGGCGGGGCACACACGTACGCTCGCGGTCCTGATCAGTACCCGGAGGGCATGGCGCCGGTCCTGGTCCGCGGGGCCGGGGCTCAGGTCTGGGACGTCGACGGCAACCGGTTCATCGAGTACGGCATGGGCTTACGGTCAGTCACTCTCGGCCACGGCTACCGCCCAGTGGTCGACGCGGTCTGCGCCGCGGTCGCCGACGGCACCAACTTCAGCCGGCCCACCACGATGGTGGTGCACGCCGCGGAGGAGTTCCTCGAACTGGTTCCAGCCGCCGACATGGTGAAGTTCGCCAAGAACGGCTCCGATGTGACCACCGCGGCGGTGCGCCTGGCTCGGGCGGTCACCGGCCGTGACATGGTCGCGGTGTGTGATCAACCGTTCTACTCCACCGACGACTGGTTCATCGGCACGACGCCCATGGCACGGGGCGTACCGGCCGACACGATCCGGGCCACCGCGCGATTTGCCTACAACGACCTGGATTCCCTGGCGACCCTGTTCAGCGCATACCCCGACCGGATCGCGTGTGTGCTCCTCGAGGCGGCCACCGCGACGCATGAACCGGCCCCGGGCTTCCTACACGGTGTCCGATCTTTGTGCGACCGGCACGGGGCGCTGCTGATCTTCGATGAGATGATCACCGGGTTCCGCTGGTCGCTAGGCGGCGCCCAGCATTACTACGGTGTGCACCCGGATCTGTCGTGCTGGGGCAAGGCGATGGCCAACGGGTTTCCATTGTCGGCGCTGGCGGGCCGCCGCGAACTCATGGAATTGGGCGGGCTACGCACCGACGCCGCACGGGTATTTCTGCTGTCGACCACCCACGGCGCGGAGACCGCGGCGCTGGCCGCATTCCGTGCGGTGCGGCGCGCCTATCTCGTCGAGGATCCGATCACGCGCATGGAACAGACCGGGCGACACCTGGCATCGGCCATCAATGCGATCAGCACCGAGTTGGGACTGGCTGCCCATATGCGGGTGATCGGCCGACCGTCGTGTCTGGTGTTCGAAACCAAAGACGCGAAACAACAGCACTCACAGGGGTTTCGGACACTGTTCTTGCAGGAGATGCTGCAGCGCGGCGTGCTGGGCCAGTCGTTCGTCGTCTCGGCGGCGCACACTCGGACCGACATCGATGAGACCATCGACGCCACCCGCGAGGCGCTGCTCGTCTATCGACGAGCAATCGACGCCGGTGACGCGTCCCGGTTCCTGTCCGGGCGCCCGGTCGCACCGGCGATCCGGACCTACGCTGCGCCACGCCGCGTTGCCTCCCCCAGTGCTGCGCCGCCAACTCGCAAGCCGGCCCGCCACAGCAAGCCCACCCGCTATGACCCCGATGCTCCGCCGCTGTAGAAGGAGGCCCGCCCGATGATCGCAGCCTCCGTCGCCGTAGCCGTGGCCGCCGGAACGCTGTGGGCGCGCCGCGACACCTGGGGCAGCCGCTGGGAATCCGCTGCAACGCTGACCGTCGCCGGTCTGGGCCTGCACATCCTGCTGCTGCACCCGCACGTCTCCCGCCACGTCAGCCCGTTCCTGCACACCGCCACCCGGCTGTGGAACGTCGAAGACCTGATCGGGCACATCGCCTACTTGACAGGCCTGAGTGCGCTGTTCTACATGGCGCTCAGTCGACTGAAGATGACCGAGCACGCCAGACTCCGCTACCTGAGGCAGCGACTGGAGTTGCCGGCGACGGTCTACCTTCCACTGCTCATCGGATGCTTCGTCGCTTCGGGATGCGGTGGCAGCTACGTCTCCGATCTGGTCTTCTCGCCGGTGACGTTCGCGTTGGGGTCCTACTGGCTGCTCCTGGTAGGCGGCGCCGGATATCTGCTCACCAACACGGTGCGGGCCCTGCTGATCCTGCAGCGCGACCCGCGGTCACGCACGGTCGCCACCTGGTATCTCACTGCGGTGGCCGTCTCGGTCTGCCGCCTGTCGTGCCTGCTGCTGTCGGTGGGCATCGACGGCATGGCCGTCTCGATCTGGCGTCTCACGCGCATCGAGGTCATCGCCTATGCCGCGGTCGCCACGTATTCCTGGTACCGAAAGATCTGCTTCCTGCAGGGCCGTGCACCGGATCGGAGGCCGGTGTGAACCGCTGCCGCAGCTGCGGTGGCACTGCGCTGAGTCCGGTCCTGGACCTGGGCGCAGTGCCGGCCGCTGACGACTTCCCGCTGGCGAACCAACCGGTGGACCCGCGCGAGACGTCGCATCCGCTGGCGATGTGCCTGTGCGCCGACTGCAACCTGGCGCAACTCGCGGACGACGACACTGTGACCGCGGAACCCCGTGCGGTCGAACCGCAGGCGTTGCGAGACCAAGCGGCCGACGCGGTCCGGCGTGTCGCAACCGACGGCTGGCTGCGAGGCGCGACGGTGCGGGAGTTCGGCAGTCCGCACGGCGGAAGCTGGATTCCGCTGCTCACCGAGCGCGGCTACACACAGTCAGAGCGTGCCGACCTGGTGCTGGATTGCTTCGGGATCATGCACGACCCGGACCAGCGCTCGGCGTTCGAATTGAGGGCGCGCGCGACCGCACCCGGTGGGGTGCTGCTGCTGCAATTCCACTCCCTGCTGGCGATTGTGCGCGACGGGCAGTGGAATGCGTTGCGCCACGGACATTTCGCCTATTATTCGCTGACCGCGTTGACTACCCTGCTGGCCACCGCTGGGATGGGTGTGGCCTCCGCATGGGAGTTCGACCTGTACGGCGGAACCGTGCTGGTGGCTGCCGTGCCCGGAAACGTCGAGCCGGGTCGGCGAGTACGGGACATCCTGGCACGGGAACGGGATTTCGGGGTCACCGATCCGAATGTCGTCGGACGGCTGCAGTACACGGCCCGTGAGCGCGCAGCGCGACTACGGAACTGGCTGGAGAGTGCGGCCGCCGCCGGGCACTCCGTCTACGGCTACGGCGCTGCCTCACGAGTACCTGCGCTGTTCAGCCTGGCCGGGGTCAACCGGCACCTGGTACGGGCCGTCGCCGACGCTTCACCGGCGAAACGGGGCCGGCGGATACCCGGAACCGACGTCGCGATCATCTCCCCAGACGAACTCATTGCAGCGAATCCGGGGCGGGTGCTGCTCACATTGCCGGACCTGTACCCCGAAGTCAGCGCGCGCTATCCGCAGCTAGACGGGCGCTGGACCATCGAGCCCCTAGCTCCGTGACGGCTGCGTTTTCAGTAGCTGGCCCGGCTCGGGCGCAGGTGAACCTCCGGGACTTCCACTCGCTCCGGCAGACTCACCACGTTGACGACGACCTCGGCGACATCATCGGGTTGCACCAGCAACTGACCGTTGTAGGGTCGCCCCTCCGCCCGGAAAACGTCCTCCTGCAACGGGGTCGCGGTCCTACCCAGGTGCATGCTGCACACTCGGATCCCGTCAGCGTTCACCTCCTGGCGCAGGCTGTCGGCGATCGCCTTGAGCGCGTGCTGGGTGGCCGCGTACTGGCCGACATGACCGGCTGCACGCAGCCCAGCCGTGGAGTTCATCATGACGATGTCAGCGGCTTCGGCGGCTCGTAGCATCGGCAGCAGCTCCTGGGTCAGTGCGTAGGGTCCGCGCACATTCGTGGCATACATATCGTCGAGGTCGGCCAGCGCCGCGTCGGCGTGTTGTGCCCTGCGATACAGCCCGACCGAATGCACCAGTAGATCAACCCGGGGGCCGCGGGCCAGCCACGACACGAACGCACGGCGCGCACCGTCGTCGGTCAGGTCGACCTGCGCGGCGGTGATCTCACCGGCCCCGTTGCGGCCCGCGGCAGTGCCCACCACCGTGTCCAGCCGTTTCCCGCTGCGGCCGACGGCGGTGACGGCTGCGCCCTCGGCGGCAAGCCGCAGTGCGATGCTGCGTCCGATCCCGCTGGAGGCTCCGGTCACCACCGCGGTCCGACCTACCAGGCGGCCGGCCGTCCCATCCGCGCGACGGGTCGCGATGCTCTGCATCTCCATACCGGTCAACCTTTCTCACGATTATCGAGCGTGGGCACACCACTCGTCGGACACCGACTCGGGACCTATTTGCGGATCACATAGGTGAGGTTGTTGTGCCGCCATGCGAGAGCGCCGAGTGACGCTGCCGATAGTGCTTTCGCGTACGCCCGCGTCAACCGAATCCGTGCACCGGGGCCGCGCACGTAGTAGGTGTGGCCCCACTCGTTCAGGATTTCGTGCCCGTGCCGGCTGCAGAAATCCCGGACGCCGTCACGCGACACCACCGGTTCATGGTAGGTGGGATACGGTGCGTGGCCGGGTTTTCCGGCGTCGGAAATGCCCAGGAAATATTTGTAGTAGGCGACGTGCGCGCGGAACGGTGTACGGCTTGCGGTCCAGCCGTACACCGCGTCCCGGTCCGGGATACGCAGCACCAGCAGGCCGCCCGGCTTGAGTCCGTCGAACATGTTCACCAGCGCGCCCTCGGCGTCACGAATATGCTCGAGCACAAAAGAGCAGTAGACGACGTCGTACCACCCGACGGGGATCGCGCCCGCGACGGTCAGATCCCCGACGATCGCCTCATCGAGGTCTCCCCGGATCTCGATGCGACTTCGCAGCGCGTGCGCATCGAGGTCGATCCCGGTCACCCGGTAGTCGACACCTTTGAGGTCGAGCAGCCACTCACGCCCACACCCGGCTTCGAGTATCTCCAGCGGGCCGTCGAGGTCCTCGATGATCGACGCGAGCAGGGACATCTCCTCCTGCCACGTTTCGACGTGCTGCAACGCTGACTGGATTGTCATCGAATCCTCCTGGGCAGTAACTGATTTCAAGCCTGTTGATGGACAGCGTTCAGGGTTTGGTGAGTGCGAAGTAGGCATACCGGCCGTCGAGGTCGTTACGCGGAACGAGATGGATCAACCGCGGCTCCAAGCCGATTTCTTGAACCCGCAACCAGAACTCGTCGATCCCGAACGTCGTGGTGAGCGCCGAGCGGCGCCGGTAGGACCGGCGACGCCGGCCCCGGGTCAGCGGATCGGTGGTGTGGTATTTGACCTGAATGACCGCGAGCCCACCCGGTTTGAGGACCGACTCGGCAATGCGGACGATCTCCAGTGCATCCGCCTGACCTGGGGTCGCCTCAATAACGTAGACGCACAAGAACGTGTCGCACTGACTTTCCAGGCCGGCGGCCGCCGCCCGTGGCTGATCCAGGTCGATACGACGTTCCTCAACCGGCGTCGGGCACACCGCGCGAACCTGGGCCGCGCATTCAGCAGTGCTCTGCGCCGAGACGTCTGCAGCGATGTATCGGGTCGCAATCGGAGCGAACGTCACTGCATTGGCCCCACCGCCACACCCCCACTCGAGCATCACCCGAGGCCACGGTGGAAGCCGGAACGCCTTGGCGAACAGCTGATAGATACGGAGGTGACTCTCGCCGACCTCGTGCCAAGTCTTCTCCCCGAGCCCCGACCGCCAGTGCGCGTTCGCGCGCCAGTCCACCCCATATTCAGCGGTCCAGTACCGGGCCGCCTCGCGACGTGTCCACGCTTCGGACGCCGTGTCGGGCAGGTAGCGGGCACCGATGCGCAGCGCGTGCCACAACACCCGACTCGGCAGACTGACCGCCACGTTCATCAGGCCACCGCACTCGCTGCGCGATGCGGCGTCGGTAGCGGGAACACCAGTTCCCCACCCCACTCGGCGACGTAGCTGAGTTGACCGGTCAGTTCGGCTTCCAGGTTCCACGGCAGCACCAGGACCACGTCCGGGCGGTCCGCGGCTAGCCGCGCCGGATCGTGGATCGGGACGCGGGTTCCCGGCGTGAAACGGCCGTGCTTGTAGGGGTTGCGATCCACGGTGTACTCCATCAGATCAGTGCGGATGCCGCAGTAATTGAGCAAGGTGTTGCCCTTACCGGGTGCCCCGTAGCCGACCACCCGCTTGTCGGCGTCACGGCACTGCAGCAGGAATCGCAGCAATTCCTGGCGCACGGCATCGGCTTGTGCCTGCAACTGCCGATATCCGTCGACGCCGTGCAGCCCGGCGGCCTCTTCGGTGCGCAGCACTTTGGTCACCCGCTCGCTCGGCGTTCCGGCAGACTCCTTCGGCCGGGCCCAGATTCGCATCGAGCCGCCATGGGTCGGAATCAGTTCCACGTCGACCACCGCCAGTCCTGCGGTCGCTAGCGCTCGGGTCGCCGACAGCAACGTGTAGTACTGGAAATGTTCGTGGTAGACGGTGTCGAACTGCCCCAGGCTGACCAGGTTCAGCGCATGGTGCACCTCGATACTCAGCCAGCCATCGTCTGCCACCAGCATCCGCAGTGCCCGGGTGAAGCCGAGCAGGTCCGGAATGTGTGCATAGACGTTGTTGGCCACCACCAGGTTGGCCGGACCGCTGATGTCGTGCACGGTTCGGGCCACATGCTCATCCAGGAACGCGGTCACCGTCTGCACCCCGCGCTGCTGCGCCGCAGCTCCGACGTTAACCGACGGTTCGATCCCCAGACAATGCACCCCGGCAGCCACCATGTGTTGCAGCAAGTAGCCGTCGTTGCTGGCGACCTCCACCACCAGTGAATCGGCGCCCAACCTCAGACGTTGAATCGCCGTGTCCACGAACACCTTCGCGTGCTGCACCCAACTATCGGAGAACGACGAGAAATAGGCGTATTCGGTGAAGGTGTCCTCCGGGGTGATCAGCGCCGGGATCTGCAGCAGCAGGCAGTCCTCACACAATCGCAGGTGCAGCGGGAACGTCTGCTCCGGAAGGTCCAGTTCTCCGGCGGTGAGGAACTTCTCACACGGCGGTGTCGCACCCAGGTCCAGCACACTGACCAGTCGAGTCGAGTTACACAACCTGCACTGCATCTATCCCTCAATTCCACGTATCGTTGATGTCTTGGTCATACCCGCGCCCCTACAGCGGCGGCGTAGTCGTGTCGTACTCAAGCGGTGGCCTGCCGAATCTCTGCTCGTACACGGCGGTCAGAACTGCGAGCGACGCCGAAAGCCGCCCACCCGAAGGCCATTGGGCGCCGGGGTCGAGGATCGGTTGCACAGCACGGTCTTTGACGGCCCGGTAGATCATCTCCCCGAGGCCGTGCTGGTTCTCCCAGACGCTCGCGTGGCTGCCGGCGAAGGATGCTTCGCCACCCAGTTCCTTCGGAGGCAGGAACCCGCTGCCGAGCCCGACCGCCAAAACACCAGGTACCGGTCGGCCATCGGCGGCGCACAGTCGCGAGCAAGGGTCGACGCAAGGCCCGGCGTTCGGCAGTGGCACCGGGAGACCGTCGGCATCGAACACCGGGACAGTCACCATGCGGTACCCGAGTGCGGACACAATGAGGTCGGCAGCGTCGAGCCGATGGATCAGTTCCGCTCGACTCAGCCCGGCAGTCAAGGTGAAGGCCACACGTCCATCGGGCTGCTCGCCGGCTTTGCCGTCCATGCGTCGCCAGGCCCGGCGTCCCTCGCCGCGCAGACCACCGTGCCGGTGCACCCGCCCGGTCACCTGGCAGACGTCGGCTTCACCGAACTCATAACCGTCGTCGCGGGCTTCGTCGCATGTGCGGTACATGACGCGCGGAGCGCTGCGGTGGATGATCTGTACACCTCCGGCACCGAACGTCAACCCCGGAATGTCCTCCAACAGCACCCAGGCCGCCGAGAACGCACTGTGTGAGCCGCCGATGATCACCACCCTCGGCTCACCACCGGTATCCGCCAGTCGGCCGACAACTTCCTGCTGCCCACCACGGGAGATCACCCGGTGGCTGGACATGATTTTGCTCTGCCAGTGGGCAAGGTTCAGCCCCGGTGCCAGATCGACGCTCTCCACCGCGGTGTTTTCCCGCCCGCCTAGCGCCAACACGATGCTGGAACTGTTTATGGCCGCCGGCCGGCTATCCCGTTCGACGACCTTGGCCACCAATGCCCCATCATGTTTCAGGTGTACCGCCCGCACGGTCACCCCGGTCAGAACACGACTGCGAGGGTGCCGGTCGAACTCGGCCCGCAGCGCCGCGCCGAGCCGACGCTGAAAGCGGTCGACCAGTTCCAGCGGTGGCCGCCGGTCACGCCAACGCCCCAATTCCCGAGTCACCGGATCGGCTCGGACCTCGGTAAGGAATGGTTCACAGTTCGGACCGTCGAGGCATTCCAGAAACGAACTGCCCCGGGAGTCGGCGTTCAACGCGTAGTTGGAGAGCGTTCCGCCGAGAGCGTCGGACCGCTCCACGATCACCACGCCCCGGTCCAACCAGTCGCCGAGCAGACCGTGCCGTGCCGCCCAGATCAGCGCCCCAGTCCCGGCCGGGCCGCCGCCGGCGATCACCGTGTCATACATCGTCACAGGACCGCCTCGATCGCCTCGACGTAGGCGTCGGTCATCGCCTCGACGGTGTAGTGGGCGCGCATGCGCTCAGCGCCGCGCTGCCCCATCGCACGCATCGCTTCGGGCTGGGCCAGGATTTCGGCCAGATGGTAGCGCCACCCCGCCACGGAGTTCGGTTCCACGACCAGGCCGGCCTTGCCGTGGCCCAGCATTTCCGGAACAGCGCACACCGCCGATGCCGCAACCGGTATGGAGCGTGCCATCGCCTCCAGGATCACCAGGGGGAACGCTTCGGTGCGACTCGGTAGACAGAGCAGGTCGGCATCGGCAAGGGCAGGTCCGGGCCCATCCGACCAGCCACGCCACTGCACGCGGTCGGCCAGATGCGCAGGCGTGAGTGCCTGCAGCCTGTCCCGGTCTGGTCCGTCACCGAAGATCGACAACCGCCAGGGCATCTCGGTGAGGCCGCCCAGCGCCTCGACCAGCAGGTGCGGATTCTTGTCCTCGACGATCCGCGAGAGCATCACCAGGTGTGGCGGTTCACCGTCGGCCCGGGTTGGCGGAACGAACTGCGCCGGCGCGTTGATCCCGTTGGGCGCCACGAACTGTTGACCGGATAGTCGATGGTGTGCTGACAGGATCTCCCACTGGCGTTGCGCGAGGACGACGAAGCCGTCGGCGCGGCTCATCGCCGCCGCCAGCGGCCTCGAGTAGACCCGCTGCTCCCGAGCGGAGTGGGGGGCCACCAACCAGCGCCGGCCGGAACCACCGGCCCGCCACAGTGTGGCGAAGCCGGTTTCGGTGTTGGTGTCGCTGGAGATCAGCACGGCGGGCCCCTTGGGGATGTCGACGACCGGAGCCCACCAGGGCTGGCGCACCACCCGCACACTGTGCGGAACCTCTTTGATCAGCGGACCGAACCGCTGCACGCAGGCGATCGTGACCGGATAGCCACGGCGATCCAGTTCGGTTGCCAGCAGGACCTTTTGGCGTTCCGCACCGCCGTAGACCAAGCGGTTGGTGACGATCACGATCGTGGGCAGAGCCGCGCGACGAGTGGCGGCCCTGCGCTGGGCGCGCTTGGACCGCTGCACCCGGTCCAGCAGCGTGGTACCAGCCAGATAGGCGTCAGCATGGTGCACAGTGTGTTCGTGCTCCAGCACCAGTGCGGTGTTGGCGCGCTGCAGATCATGGTTTCGACCGCGTTCGGCGGTGGAGACCTTCGGTCCGTGGGTGCCAGCCGGACCTCCGGCACCGGCGTCGATGGTCGGATTGCCGTGCTCGACGGCGATCTCGTCGGCCAGCAGAATCCGCCAGCCGGCCGCGCGAGCCCGAGCCTGCCAGTCGGCGTCGTCGCCGTAGAGGAAGTATTCCTCGTCGTAGCCGCCGATGGCATTCCAAGCGGCCCGGCTAATCGCCATGCAGCCACTGCCGATGAACCCTTCGATCGCTTGCGATTCGGCGGGCTGGCGGGCATACAGCAGCGAGATCGGCGTGCCGCGTAGCGCATTCGCGTATTTGGCTGCCGAGGTGTAACCGGACGCGGCGATCAGTGCGCGCAGCAGCGTCCAGCGGCGGGTTGCGATGTCCCACGGCGCCGGTCCCGGCCCCGCGTCGTCGTGTGCCAGCGGCGCCACCACCGCGACCCCGGGCCCGCGAAGCAATCGGCGGGTGCGGATCAGCGGTCCCAGCAGCCGAGCATCGGGATTGAGCATCAGGAGGTCGACCTCTGGGGGCGCGTGTTCGACAAGCGCGTTGAACGCCGCGGCGAAGCCCAGGTTCACTCGCCCCAGCACCCAGTGCACGTCGGGGTGGCGGGCGGCGAGTTCTTCGCGCCCGGGATAGTCGGCGCCACTGTTCTCGTAGACGTACACCGCTAGGCCTGGCAGGTGCTTCGCAACGCTTGCCAAGCACTGCTCCAGCAGGTCGTGGCTCTTGTACGTGACGATCAGCACCGCCAGTGGCCGGGCATCCGGCAGCGGCGGAGGTGGGTTGGCGGGCCGCTTCAGATATACCCGATCGTGTGCCGTGATCATGCCACCGCCTTCCTTCCAAACATCGACTTGACCGTCGCCCAACTGACCGGCCCCATCGCCAGGCTCACCGCTGCATAGCCGACTCCGGCGGCGATCAGCGTCAGCACCACGTGCTGCCCCGACAGCAGCAGCGTTATCGCCACTGCGAACGCTGTGGGGACCAGCGTCCGCGCCAGGAATGCCACCGGAGTCCGGTAGGCGCACTGCCGGCGCATCCACCAGTTCGCGATGGCCAACCCGAACAGTTCGGTTCCCGCCAGTGCAGCCGCTGCGCCGACGGCGCCGAACCGGCCGTCCAGAACGACGTTCAGCACGACGTTGAGTCCGAAACTGACGATGAACATCCGGAAGAAGAACTGCTGCTGATGGCTGGCGATCAACCCCTGGCCGAGGGTGCCCGTGACGAATCGCAGTGCGGCGGCGCCGAACAGCAGCGCCAGTGTCGGCCCGCCACGGTCGACGAACGCCTGGTCGCCGAAGAGCCCGATCAGCGGTCCGGCCACCAGCGCGCCGACCACCGCTATCGGGACCGCGGCGAAACACATCAACTCGACACTGCGCCGCAGGAACGCCGCGAATGCGGCGATGTCGCGGGCGAACAGTTCGGTGGCCGTCGACAGCGTGGACTTGAGGAAGAACGCTGACAGCATCTCAACGTTGAACGCGACCATATACGCCAATCCGTAGACGCCGACCTCGCCGTGGGTGCTCAGCAACGACAGGATCACACCGTCGGTGCGCCAATACAGGATGCCGACCACCGCAGCCCCGGTCAGTGGCAGCGATTCCCGGACCAGGTCGGCCGACTCCCGCAGCGAGAAGATCGGTCGCAGTGAAATGTGGCGCGACGCAGCGACACCTTGCACCAGCAGTTGCAGGCTCCACGGGACCAGTTGGGCGACCGCGAACCAGATCACGTCTGCGTGCCTGGTGACCAGCACGCTGATCGTCGCCAACATCCCCACCCGGCTCACCACATCGGAGACCGCTACCGCACTGAACCGGACCATGGTCAGAAACACCGGCTGCAGGCGGGATGTCATGGTCAGCATCAACAACTGCCCGGACAGCACGGCCAGCATCACCCGCACGTCATGGTCGCGGTAGGTCAGCACCCCGCTTCCCACGGCCAGCCCAGCCAACGGCAGGCAATAGGCCAGGGACAGCCCGCTGTTCACCCGAACGAGGCGTTCGAGTTCACCATGGCCTGAGGTGACACGACGCACGATGACGGTGCCGATCCCCAAATCAGCGAGACTCGCCCACATCCCGATGAACGCGACCGCGATCAGGAGTTGCCCGTATCTGCCAGGCCCCAGGTAGCGGGCGGTCATGGTCACCGAGATCACCGACGCAACCATTCCGATGAGGCGAGCACCCAATTGGACAGCGAACGCGTGTGCGATCTGCGACTGTGGGACAGCGGTTTTGACCGCCGTCGTCGATTCGGCCACTAGTACGCCCCGTCCCGGGCCAGAACGGCGCGCAACGTGCGGAAGATGATCAACAAATCACCGGTCATCGACCAGTTGTCGACGTAGGACAGATCCAGCCGCACCGATTCGTCCCAGGACAGGTCCGAGCGGCCACTGACCTGCCACAGTCCGGTGACACCGGGTTTGACAAGCAGTCGGCGTTTGACCTCGCCGTCGTAGGTCTGCACCTCACGCCGCAGTGGCGGCCGCGGCCCGACAACGCTCATCTCTCGCTTGAGCACGTTGATGAACTGCGGAAGTTCGTCGACGCTGAAACGTCTCAGGATCTTTCCGACGGCGGTCACCCGGGGGTCATCGTGAATCTTGAACAGCACCCCGCCGGCGCCTTCGTTGCGCTGCAGCAGTTGATCGACCTGGGTGTCGGCGCCGTCGACCATTGTGCGGAATTTCAGCATCATGAAGGGTTCGCCATCAAGACCGATACGTTCCGCACGGTAGAAGACCGGCCCCTTGCTGGTGAGCTTGATCGCCATCGCCGCCACCCCCAGGACCGGCGCGATCCCGATAACCGCCGCAGCCGAGAAGCAGAAGTCGAATGCCCGCTTCTGAAAAGACTTGGCGCCCTGGTATTGCGGCTTGTCGACGTACAGCAGCGGAAAGCCGGCGATCGGCCGCATGACGAGGCGGGATTCCGCGACGTCCATCACCCCAGGCGAGACCACCAGATCGATGTCCATCGCCTCCAATTGCCACGTCAACCTTCGCAGGCCGCGCACCCCGAACCGGTCTGTACCGGTCACCGCCACGGTGTCGGCACCGCACTGGGTCAGCGCGGCCACCGCATGGTTCTCGTCGCCGAGAATCGGGATCTCCCTGCCATGCACCGTGAGTTTCTTGCCCCGGGACGGGCCGTATCCGGGGATGCACACCCCGACCACCACATGGCCGTCCGCTGAATTGCGCATGAGTTCCTGAGCCAGGTGCAGGACCCCCGGGCGGTCACCCACCGCCAGTACCATCGTCTGGTGCCTACCACGCACCCTGCTGCGCGCGATGTGCCGTCGCCACAGGTTCCGCCCGGCCAGCAATCCGACCGTGCCGACCGGCAACGCCACCGCGAGATAGCCACGGGCCAAGTCGATTTTGGCAAGCAATGTCACCACCGCGATCACACCGAACGTCCAGAAGGACGCACTCACGATCCGCCGGTACTCGTCGATCCCGACTCCGATGATAGGCCGCGACCTGCTGTGAAACACCGCAATGGACGCCAACCACAGCACGATGAACAACACCGAGAACAGGGTCATCAGGGACCCTGGATAACCGGACCGGTCCGGCGACTCGCCGAATCGGACATACTGCGCCAGCATGACGGCCGCACAGACGATCAGGGTGTCCGTGATCCGCAGGCCAGCCACGTACCGGCGCTGCCAGTTCCTGGCTGCCGGTCGCGGTGGTACCCGCTGTGCGGCGCCCGGCGGTGTTCCGGTTCTGCTTCGAATCGTCGTCATCGGTGTCACCAGCTACGCCGTTGCCGATTCGGTGGAGTCGCCATCGCGAATCTGGTTGCCCGCGTAGGCGACACCCGGGTAGCAGATCAACTGGGCACGCGTCGCGAGGAGCAGCGCAACCGGGCCCTGCAGCAGGTACCGCCGGGCCAGTCGTCGGGGCTCATGGGTCAACCGGTGAAACCACTCCAGTCCGATTCGCTGCATCCAGTGCGGCGCCCGCAGGGTGGCTCCGGCCATGAAGTCGATGGCACCGCCGCACGGCAGGAAGATCCGCGCACCGGTGGTGTACCCGTAGCGGTCGATCCAGCGTTCCTGTAACGGCTTGCCGAGGCTGACCACGAGGACATCGGTCGCCGCAGCGGCAATTTCCGCCGCCAACTTCGTTGAGCCTGAATCGATCTCGCACGCAAGGGGTGACCACATCCCCGAGATCGACAGCGCCGGGAACTCGACGGCAAGACGTTCCGCCAGGATCCGGTGGGTTTCAGAGCTGCCGCCGAAGAAGCCGACGCGCTGACCGGATGCCGCTGCCAACCTCAGCACGGCCGGCAGCAGGTCCGCTCCGGTGACTCTCGGCCACGGCCGCGAGGTCAGCAGGCGCCCGCGCAGTGCGATAGGCATCCCGTCAGCCAGCAGCAACCACTCCAGATGGCCGTTGGACACCGACGCGATTTTGCGGAAGTGGTGCAAGTGGTCGAGGTTCACGGATCCGACAGCCAACCCGGCCGGCATTTCGGAATCCAGTCGAGACGCGATAATCGACAGGACCTCAGCGGTGTCGTGGCGTTCCACGATGTTGCCGCTGACCACCATCCGGACCGGTACCGCACGCACGGGTGTCATGACCCCTCCCTCTCGACCTCCGTCGGGTCCAGCAACGGACAGTTGGCATCACGCTCCGAGATCGCTGTCACCGGCAGTGGCCACTGGATGCCGAAGTTCGGGTCGTCCCACCGGAATCCCTCCTGGCCATCCGGCAGGTAACGACCGCTGACCAGGTAGAGGATCTCGGTGAAGTCGACCAGGCTCTGAAAGCCGTGCGCGACGTACGGCGGAATGAAGAGCGCCCGCCGGTTCTCGGCGGTCAACTGCACCATCACGTGTCGTCCGTAGCTGGGCGACTCCGGCCGCACGTCGACCGCGACGTCGACAAGCGCACCGCGGGTACAGCGCACCAGTTTCGCCTCGGCATACGGAGGCGCCTGCCGGTGCAGGCCGCGCACCGTGCCCGCGGTGTGGTTGAACGAGATATTGGTCTGCGCGACACTGGGATCCAGTCCGTATGCAGCGAATTCGTCAGAGCAAAACGACCTGGAGAAGAAGCCGCGCTCATCATGATGCGGTTCGATGTCGACGATCATCACGCCGGCGATGTCGGTTTCGGTGTACCGCACTCAGCGCTCCGTCCAGAACAACTGACCATTGACCTGACCAGTCTTGAGCAGGTATTCGATCTGCTTCAGCCGGACGTGCCCCCGACCGCGGAACGTCTGCGAATCCATCGCTATCGCATCGAACACCCGGTGTAGTTGGGCTGCGCCGGCCGCCACGTCCCACCGCGCGCGGAAGTCGGGGAGAACTTCGCGGATCCTGGCGAACGACACCCGGTAGCTGCGGTTGTCGGGGTTGGGTGCGCCGAACGTCAGTTCGCAGCCGGGGAATTCGGTGCTGACGGTTTCGGCGATCTCGCGAACGGTGCGGTTGTTGTCGTCGCTGCCTACGTTGACCGCCAGTGCATGTACCGTGTCGCGGTCGGCGTCGAGCGCACACCGGATCGCCTGGGCGATATCCAGGGCATGCACCAGCGGACGCCACGGTGTGCCGTCACTGGTCATCGCGATGCGGCCCTCCGTCCACGCCAGGCCGGCCAGATTGTTGAGCACGATGTCGAACCGCATCCGGGGCGAAGCGCCGAACGCAGTGGCGTTGCGCAGGAAGGTCGGCGAGAAGTCGTCGTCGGCCATCGCACTCAGATCCCGTTCCACGAGCGCCTTGCACTGCGCGTACGGGGTGAGCGGATTGATCGGGCTGGTCTCATCGACGGTTCCATCCGCGATGCCGTAGACACTGCAGGAGGACATGTAGATGAATCGGCCGACCCCGGCGCGCTTGGCGCACTCCGCCAGATGCACACTGCCGCGGTGGTTCACGTCGAACGTGACGTCACCGATCAGATCACCGATCGGATCATTGCTGAGCTCAGCCATGTGCACGATCGCGTCAAAGCCGACCAGGTCCGTCGCGGTCACCTCCCGGATGTCCCGCACCAGGGTTTGCGGTTCGGCACGGTCTGGACTCCCGGTCAGGTGACCGGGGCACAGCCAGCCGGCCTTGTAGTAGCCGGTGTCGAGGCCCACCACGTCGTGGCCGTCCTCGAGCAACAACGGGCCGAGCAGACAACCCAGGTACCCGTCGGTTCCGGTGACCAGCACTCGCATTACGCGCTCCTCCCCCCCAGTTCGAACACTGCCTTGTCGACGGTGAATGCCTCGGCATAGCGCGCACTGCACTGCACCCCGCGCACCCGCATCAACCCCAGGAACGCCTCGTCGTCGAACCAGTGGTGGTTGGTCTGCGACGGGTAGCACCGCGCGAGCAGCTCAACTTTGAGGTGCGCAGTCTCAGCCGAGATGGGCAGGTATAGAGCGGGATTCGGTAGATCTGATTCCCATTTGAGAATCTCGTAGCCCAGGACCAGGTGGTCGCGGAACTCGGTGGGGATCAGTTCGGCGAGCAGTCGATGGTCCTGGTGGAAGTCGCCGCGGTGCGGACCTATCACAAGGTCAGGCTGGCAGCTGCTCCGAAACGCAGCGAGCTGCGCCTTGACCGTCGCCCAGTCGCCGGGAAGGCGACCGTCCGGCCGGTCGACGACCGTCAGCCGCACCTCGGCCAACGGGCACAACTGGGCCAGCGCCTCTTTTTCCTCCACTTCGCGTTCGGTACCGGCTCCGGCCATCACCAGCGCGTTGATGACGACACTCGGGTTGTGCCGGCCGATCTCGATCAGCGTCGCGCCGGCACCGATGAGAATGTCGTCGCAGTGCGCACCGATGACGGCGACGGAGTCGATGCCGCCGGTCGTCAGGGCGATCATGCTGGCCTACTGGCGGCCCGGGCGGCATCCCACACCATCCACGGCCGGTGTCCGTTGTTGTAGTCGGCGTCAAGTTCGGCACGCTCCTTGAAGGTATCGGCGGGCTTCCAGAAGCCGTTGTGGCGGTAGCCGATCAGCTTTCCGGTGCCGGCCAGCTGCATACAGGCGTCGCCGACCAGGTCACCGTTCTCGGGGATCAGGTCGAACACGTCCCGATGCAACACGAAGTAGCCGCCGTTGATCCAGATCGGGAACTTGGTGACGGGAGCGATCTCCTTGACATCGCCGTCGGAGCTGACATCCACGCAGTGGAACGACGACTGCGGAGGCACCACCAGCATCGACGCCACGGCATCACTGCCTATGACGCCGTCGATCATCAGATCGAGCGGGGCGTCGGAGAGCACGTCAGCGTAGTTCGCCAGGAAGTATTCGTCGTCGCCGAGGTACTTCCGCACCCGCCGGAGCCGCTCGCCGATCGGAGATGCCAGCCCAGTGTCGATAAACGTCACCGTCCAGTCGGAGATGTCGGCGTCGAGCAGGTCCACCCGCCCGCCCTGCATGACGAAGTCGTTGGACTCCATCTCGCGGTAGCTCAGGAAGAAGTCCTTGATCTGGGCCGCACCGTAGCCCAGGCAGAGGATGAACTCCTTGTGCCCGTAGTGCGCGTAATAGCGCATCACATGCCACAGCAGCGGCCGCGGACCGACCATCTGCAGCGGCTTGGGCACCAGGTCGTCCCCAGTCGCCCGCATCCGCATGCCGTAGCCCCCACAGAACAGCACAACCTTCATGCCCGGCCACCCATCGCGTGGTGATCCAACAACAAACTCCGCATCTTCACATCGTCATGATTACATACCTTCCGTATGACGTCCAGCATTTTTGACATTTTTTGGTATGTTCTCTGATGAGGCGCGAAGACTACCTGCGCCAAGACCCGGAGGGGGGTCGTCACACGTGCCGACTGACATCAAACGGCGGACTGCGCCACTGGCCCGCGCCATCGCGCCACGCTGGTATTGGCAACGGAAGTACCGGATTCTGCAGGAGATCGCCGCGACCAAACCGGAACTGCAGCTGGTCACCTCACTATGCGATCC
Source organism: Mycolicibacter acidiphilus (assembly GCF_018455725.1). Taxonomy (GTDB): domain Bacteria; phylum Actinomycetota; class Actinomycetes; order Mycobacteriales; family Mycobacteriaceae; genus Mycobacterium; species Mycobacterium acidiphilum. Next base: position 1,904 of record NZ_JAHCLR010000012.1, on the reverse strand, counting down.
ATCCCGGATCTCGGTGGACGTCGGTGCCGCGGTCGGCGAGTTCTGCGTTGCGATGCTGAGATCTTCGCGGTCCGTGATCGCGTTCGAACCCCGGCCGGCCCAGGCTCGCGCACTCAAGGCCATGTTCGACGCGGTAGGCGTCAGAGCCGACGTCAAAGCGATGGCACTCTCGGACCATCCCGGCACCACCGCGATGCGGGTGGTGGAATCCGATCCCGGGCGCAGCACCATCGAAGCGAGCAACACCTTGGCCGACGCTCAGCACAGCCCAGTCGCCACCATCGACGTCCCGGTGTTGCAACTAGACGATCTGCATCTTCGCGATGTCGGATTCGTGAAGATCGACGTCGAGGGCCACGAGTTGGCAGTACTGCACGGAGCCGCGGAGACACTGCGGCGCAACCGCCCAGCGCTGCTCATCGAGGCCGAGGAGCGTCATCACCCCAATGCCGTCGCCGAGATCACTCGGTGGCTGGGAGGCCTGAACTACACCGGCCATTTCGACATCAAGGGAACCTTGCGGCCCATCGACGAATTCGATCCGGAAACGCACCAGAGTCCGGCCAACGTCGGCGGCTGGGAAGACAATTGGATGATCCGCGGAGTGTACGTCAACACCTTCGTGTTTCTCCCCGAGCAGTAATGAAAGGCAGTGCAATGGAACTGTACAGTGGCATCGCTCGCATTGACCGGCGCAGGTCTTGCCGGACAAGCCGGTCCGCAGTGACTACACTGCAGGAACTGCCGGCAATGGTCATCCTCGGACGCATACCGGTGCCAGTTCTGGCGATCGCCGAGGACGGCACGATCGTCTTCGCCAACGCGGCGTTCGCAGATATGACCGGTTACAGCCGTGACGACGTCGCCACACTGCAGTTTCATCAACTCTTCGTCGGTTCCTCGGATACGGACTCGCCACTGGACGCGATGCAGGCGTACGCGAACGGGGTGGTTTCGGTTGCACACCGGGACGGATCGACCGTACGTGCGCTGATGAGCAAATCGGCCCTGCATCGATCGGAAGACCGTGTAGTCCTCGCAGCCTTCCACGACTTGACCGAGCAACTCTGGACCAGCGGTGACGACTGACGTCCACCTACCATGCACCCTGTTTTGAAGCGTAGATGATACTTTTAGTATGTTTCAATTATGATTGAATCTCGGGCCGACCTGGCTCACTATCTGGCCGCCGACCTCAGGGCACACGGACTCGACCGGTGGCGATTCCGCGATCGTTTCCTGCACCGGCCCGCCTACTTTCAGCGTGTCCTGCGCAAAGCCGAATACTGGACGAACACCGCGCGCACACCGCTAGGACGTGCCGTCGCGCTGGCCTACAAGGCGCGGCACCGTCTGATCGGGGAGCGATTTTGCTTCTACATCCCGCTGAATGTGTTCGGTCCGGGCCTATCGATCGCGCACTGGGGTCCGATGTGGGTTCACCCACAGTCTCGGATCGGTGCGAACTGCCGAATCCACCAGGGCGTGACACTAGGCGAGGCCCGCGGCCGGGCACCGATTCTCGGTGATGACGTTTACCTCTATCCCAATGCCGTGGTACTGGGAGTGGACATCGGCAACCGGGTCGGAGTCCGGGCCGGTGCAGTCGTGACAAAAGCCGTGCCCGACGACACCGAGGTTGGCGGTGTTCCGGCGCGGATCATCCGATTGGAATCCCCGCCGACCGCGATGTCGTAGCCTCTGGCGCGCCGAGTGTGAAGGTAGGGCGAGGATTCCAGCAGAGTTTCCACACCGCCGGTTCACACTCGGCGCAGGGAGCGGCCCGGTCAGGCCCAGCTGGACCCGACGGCCGAGTCGGTGTTGGCCATGTTGTTGCCGGCCGACTGCACCTTCTGGCCGTGGGCGTTGGCCTGCTCGTAGATCACCTGGAAGTTGCGGCCCAA
>NZ_JAHCLR010000119.1 GCF_018455725.1 Mycolicibacter acidiphilus | reverse complement strand
TCTGAGGAGCCTGACAAAATTCGGACAGTGAGTTTTTTGGTTTCTTACGCTGCTCGCTGCTGATCGATCCAGTTCGACTCTACCTCATTCGGCGTGCAATAGCCAATCGCGGAATGCAGGCGAATCTGATTGTAACGTAATTCGATGTAGCGTGTGATATCCTTTCTTGCGTGCTCCCGTGTGGGGTATTGAGTTCGGTGCACGCGTTCGTTTTTCAGGGTGGCGTTGAATGATTCCGCCCAGGCGTTGTCGTAGCAAATCCCGGTCCGGCCGACGGATCGGAGCACTCCGAGTTTCTCGGCGAGTTCGGCGAATTCGACCGACATATATTGGGCTCCGCGGTCGGAGTGGAATATTGTTTCACCGGGAGTGAATTCGATGTTGCCGGCGGCCATGGTCAATGCCTCAGCGACCAGTTCGGTGCGCATGTGGTCGGCCATCGCGTAGCCGAGCACCTTCTTGGAGAAGCAGTCGAGCACCGTCGCTAGGTACAGCCAGCCCTCCCACGTGCGGACGTACGTGATGTCGCCGACGAGCTTGCGGCCCGGTGCCTCGGCGGTGAAGTTGCGCCCGACCCGGTCCGGCAGTGACGCCGCATCGCCGGCAATCGTGGTGGTCGGACGAAACGGCCTGGGCTGACAAGCCACCAGGCCCAGCTCACGCATGATCGACCGCACCGTCTCGGGGTCGACCGACGTTCCCCAGCGAGCCAATTGGGCGTGGATGCGGCGGTAGCCGTAGGTGCCATCGGAGTGCTCGAAGGCGAACGTGACCTCCGCGGCCAACACCTCGCGGCGAGCAGCGGTCGCCGACGGGCTGCGTCGACGCCAGCCGTAGTAGCCCGAACGTGACACCTTCGCCCACCGGCACATCGCGTCGATCGGATAGCAGCCTTCTTCGGATTCAATGAACGCGTATTTCGCGCTCACCGGAACTTCTTCGCGAAGAAGGCCACCGATTTTCCCAGGAATTCGTTCTCCATCTTCAACTCCCGGACCTGACGCTCCAGCTCCTTGAGCCGCGCGCGATCAGCGACCGTCAATTCCGGTTCATCCCCGGCATGCGCCTGCCGGTATTTCTTGACCCAGTTTCCCAAGGTCTGCTCCACGAGCCCCAACTCGCGGGCTACGTCCGCGATCGGCCGCGACTGGTCGATCACCTCCTTGACCGCCGCCTCCCGAAACTCCGGGCTGTACCGTGAATTCTTCCGCGCCACAACAACTCCATTCGGTAAACCCCAATTCTACTTTGGGGCCACTGTCCGAGGAATTTCCGGCACCTCA
>NZ_JAHCLR010000118.1 GCF_018455725.1 Mycolicibacter acidiphilus | reverse complement strand
CGGCTCTTCCGGTTTCAGAGTGCGTTGATTCGATCCTGAAGTTGCCCGGAGTGGATCAGGGACCGCAGGATGTAGTGGTTGAGATTGCGGAAGCCCAGTGCGATGCCGCGTAGGTGTTCCAGGCGTCCGTTGATCGCCTCGACGGGTCCGTTGGAGATCCCGACGTCGAAGTAGGCCAGGATCTCGCGGTGCCGCTTCCACAGGCTGCGACCCAATTGCGCCAACTCCTCGAGTCCCTTCGGCACCCCGGTTCGAATCCGTTTGAGGCACTTGAACATCGCCAGCTTGCCCGACCGCCGATCCGGGTCGGCGTAGGCGGCGATCAGGTCCTGGTAGAAGCAGGCCGTGACCTCCACGGCGACATGGGCGTCGTGGGCGGCCAGGGCCTTGTCGAGCTTGGCTTTCTGCTTGTCGGTGAGCAGGTCGGGGCGGGTCAGCAGGATGCGGCGGATGCCGAACAGCGGGTCGCCGGTGCGGCCGCGGTGCCCGCAGGTGTCGGACTGGATGCGTTGGCGGCACAGGTTGAGCTTGTCGGCGGCCAGGTGCACCACGTGGAAGGGGTCCATCACCGCCCGCGCGGCCGGTAGGGCATCGGCGGTGGCGGTGCGGTAGCCGGCGAACCCGTCCATGGCCACCACCTTGACCCGGCTGCGGAAATTAGCATCCCGCGCCTTCAGCCAGTCTTTGAGCACCTCAGCGGAGCGGCCCGCCACCATGTCGAGCAACCTGGCTCGGCCGGTGCCGTCGATGACCGGGGTCAGATCCACCAGCACGGTCACGAAATCCGATCCGCCCTGGCCACGGCCGTGTTTCCACTTGTGCTCGTCAACACCGAGGTAGCGCACCCCATCCAAGTGGCCCGGCTGGTTGAACACCAGATCGCGGGTGAGCGCTGCAGCGATGGTGTTGACGGTGTCCCAGCTCAACGCCAAGGCTCTTGCGACCGCGGCCACCGACATCTTGTCGAGGGCCAACCGTTGCAGAATCCAGCGGGCGCACCGGCGCGTCGTCGCCGCTCTCGGCGCCGCCACCGAATCCATGCGGGCCCGGAAGATCGTCGTCGCGCAGTCGTCGTTGCCGCAGGCGAACCGGGGCACCTGCACACGCAGCCGGGTCGGGTGGCCGACCACCGGCAGGTCAGTCAGTACCCGCTCCACGTGATCACGCAGAACCGCCGGCTGCCCGCACTTGGGACAGGTCGGGTCCGCTGTGACCGGGCGGCAATCGATCCAGGTCAGCTCTTCGGCGATGGCCGCGCCGGTGATCGTCACCCCCAACTCGACGGTTCGGCAGATGGTGTCAGCGACAAGGCACGTAGGCTCAGGCATGGGTCCTGTGGGTGGTCGATTCGGTGTGTGAGAACTCCTATCGTCACACCCCAGGACCCGCCTACAACCCCCGGACTCACCGCATTAGCTGGACACCAGTCCACGCACTCTCGATCCGGAAGAGCCG
>NZ_JAHCLR010000117.1 GCF_018455725.1 Mycolicibacter acidiphilus | reverse complement strand
CGCCGTTGCCGCCGTGCCCGCCGGCGCCACCGGCCGTGCCCGCGGTCCCGTCGCCGTCACCGCCGCCGGTGAACGTGCCGTCGGTGCCCGCCAGTCCGGCACCACCGGCGCCGCCCTGCCCGCCGGCGCCGCCGACCCCGCCGTTACCGGCGTCACCGGTGGACGCCGTGGCGCCGACACCGCCGTTGCCGCCCAGCCCACCGGTGCCGCCGACACCCGCGGCGACCGTCGCGGTGGCCGCGCCGCCCGCGCCGCCCTCACCGCCGGCGCCGCCGGCACCACCACTGCCGCCGTCGTTGACGAGTTGGCCCAGGGTGCCGCTCAGCCCGAGCTGCGCAGCGACCGCCGCCACCCCGCTGGGTGCGGTCCCGTTGCCGCCGTTGCCGCCGAGACCGCCGTTGCCGCCGGTACCACCGTCGAGTCCGGCGCCACCCGCCCCGCCGGCGCCACCGGCGCCGCCCAGGGCACCCGCGCCGCCGTTGCCGCCGTGCCCGCCGTTGCCGGCCACTCCGCCGGCCGCGCCGGTGAAGCCCACGCCGCCGGCGCCACCGGCACCGCCGAGCCCGAAGAACGAACCGTTGCCGGCGCCGCCGTCACCACCGGTGCCACCGACACCGCCGACCGCACCGACACCGCCGACACCACCGGCGCCGCCCACGCCGATGAACGTCCCGCCGGCCCCGCCGTCACCGCCGGTGCCGCCGACACCACCGGTGCCACCGGCCCCGCCGTCACCGAACAATCCGGCTGCGCCGCCGTTGCCGCCGACGCCGCCGGCGGCGGTGTTGTCCCACCCGGCGCCGCCGTCGCCGAACAGCCAGCCACCGGCGCCGCCGTCGGGGTTGGCTGCGGTGCCGGCGGCCCCGTCGCCGATCACGAACGTGCCGGCCAGTCCGTTGATCAGCTTGTCGATGGCTTCGCCGGACGACGAGTTGATCCAGTTCTCGATGCTGTCGTGCACCGGTGCCCAGAACTGGGCGAACAGCGCCGAGAAGTCACCCAGATCGCCCGCGGCCGCCGACCCGGACACCTCGGCCGCCGACCCCGCGACGTCCGTGCTGAACAGGACGGGGTCGGCGGCATCCGCCCCGGAGACCCCGGCGAGCCCGGCGCCCGGGTCGACGAGGTCGACCAGCCAATCGAAGCCGTCGGCCTGGGCGGCCGGTGCGGGGGACAGCGGGGCCAGCCCGAACGCGAGGAAAGTGCCGACGACCGATCCGGCACCCAGCAGTCGACGTGCCGGTCCGGATACCGGCGAACGACGATCTTTGCGGCTCACAACTGTCCCCTTGTCTTTCCGAGGTTGATCACGTCGATGGTGGGCAGGTGCGTCACGGGTCAGCCCTTCGCTCCAGGGGTGCCGGCGGTGCCCGCCGTGGTGCCGGGGCTACCCGCGGTGCCGGTGGCGCCGCCGTAGCCGCCGGCCCCGGCGATGCCGCCGGCCCCGACGCGGCCGCCGGCACCGCCGGCACCGGC
>NZ_JAHCLR010000116.1 GCF_018455725.1 Mycolicibacter acidiphilus | reverse complement strand
CGGAATTTGTCAAGGTGTTTGAGTCCAGTGGGTGTTAAGCGGCTGCCGTCTGGTCCTCCTGTTCGGCAGGTTTTGGTGGGTTGATCGCGGCGGCCTGGGGGAGGTCGATGATCTTGGGTGCGGTGTCGCGGCCGAACCGGTGCGGGTGGCGTGCTCGGGCGTCGGCGAGCACGACCCGGCGCTGGGTGTCCTTGGCGGCCGCCAGGCCGTAGAACACGTCAGCGGGGGTGTGCAGGCCGATGCCAGTGTGGTGGTGTTCGTGGTTGTACCAGCCCACGAAGGCGTCCATGAAATCCCTTGCGTGGTGGATGGATTCGAAGCGGTCCGGGAACGTCGGCGCGTATTTCAGTGTCTTGAACCAGGATTCGCTGTAGGGGTTGTCGTTGGAGACCTTCGGCCGTGAATGCGACCGGGTCACCCCCAGATCATCGAGCAGGCTCGTCACGGATTTGCTGGTCATCGAGGTGCCCCGATCAGCGTGCACGACGTGCGGGATGCCGTAGGTGCCGAAGATCTGCTCCATCATCTCTTTGGCCAGCACCCCGCATTCGCGGGCGTGCACGTGTACCCCGACGATGTAGCGCGAGTAGATGTCGATCATCACGTAGGCGTCGTAGTAGACCCCTTTGACCGGGCCGCGCAGTTTGGTGATGTCCCACGAGTAGACCTGCCGCGGTGCGGTGGCCACCAGTTCCGGGCAGACCGCCTTGTGGTGGCGGGCCAGCCGGCGCCGTTCCTTGATCTGGTTATTGGCGTCCAACAGTCGGTACATGGTCGACATTGAACACAGGTAGGTGCCCTCGTCGAGCAGGGTTGCCCACACCTGCATCGGGGCGGCATCAACGAACCGGGCACTGTTGAGCTCCTCGAGTACTCGTGCGCATTCAGCCGGCGTGAGCTTGTTGACCGGCACCCGCACTACCGGATCACGCGGCGGCACGGGTTTGGCGCGGCGGATCGCGGTCGAGCGGTGTATACCGGTCAACGCCGCCGCCTTGCGGGTGGTGATCCCATGGCAGCGCAGGTCGGTCCAGGCGTCCATCAACGCTTCGTCGGCTTGTCGGACTGCTCCGCGCTCTCGGAGATGCTCTCCAAGAGCGCGTGTGCTTTTCCCATGATCTCCAAGGCGACCTCTGTGGTGGCCAACCGTTTGCTGGTTTGAGCGAGTTCCCGCTTGAGCCGGGCGATCTCGGCCTGCTCAGCCGTCAGTTTGCCGACCTTCGCCGTGGCCGGCTTGTCTTCCAGAACGCTGGCATCGCGCTGCTTGCGCCACTCGCTGATCAGTGACGAGTACAGGCCCTCACGACGCAGGTAAGCACCGCCATCGTTGGTGGTGCAGGCCTGCTCGTAGGCGGCCAGGTGCGCGAGCTTGTCGGCGGGACTAAACGAGCGCCGCCGTTGCGGGCCGTCGGCACGAGGGCCACTGGATTCCATGGCCGCATTCTCCCCGGCGGTCGCCAGGCTGGAAATCGTCATCTTCGAGTTGATCCGTATCTCGCCCTGCAAGCGGATTGCTATGAACCGTTGGACTCAACTCACCCTGACACGCAGGG
>NZ_JAHCLR010000115.1 GCF_018455725.1 Mycolicibacter acidiphilus | reverse complement strand
CACCTCCGGAGGTGTCAGGAAGGGATCTGTAAGTGATTCCTTGCGAGGTCCGCATGTTCGCGCATGCGGGTTCTCCTGACACGCCCCGGAGGTGTTGTTATGGCTGTGCATTGTGCCCCAGTCACGTCGTCCACGATCGTCGTTGCCGTCGATGTCGGCAAGACCTCGGCGATGCTGTCGGTGACCGATAGTGGCCGTCAGCGGGTGTTGGGTCCAGTCGAGTTCGCGATGAACCGTTCTGGCCTGGTCAGGGTTGTCGATCAGATCAGCTCGGTGATTCCACTATGCGCGCAGGTCAAAGTGGGTATCGAAGCGGCTGGCCACTATCACCGCCCAGTGCTGGACTATCGATGGCCGATCGGGTGGGAGGTGCTGGAACTCAATCCCGGACACGTTGCCGAGCAACGCCGTGTGGCGGGCCGGCGCCGGGTCAAGACCGATGCGATCGACCTGGAAGCGATCACCGAACTGGTGTTGGCCGAGCGGGGACAGGTGATCACCGAACGTGCGGCGCTGATCGGTGAGCTGGCGGCCTGGGCCACTCACCGATCACGGCGGGTGGCTACCCGCACCGCGACCAAGAATCAGCTGCTGGGTCAACTCGACCGCGCGTTTCCGGGCTTGACGCGCGCGTTGCCCGATGTGCTGGGCACCAAGGTCGGCCGGCTGGTCGCCGCTGAGTTCACCGACCCGGCCCGGTTGTCGGCACTCGGTACGAGCAGGCTGATCCGGTTCGCCGCCGGCCGCGGTATCCAGCTACGCCGTCCAGTCGCTGAGCGTCTGGTCACAGCCGCCCGAGATGCGCTACCAACTCGCGATGGCGTCGTGGCCCGGCGAGTGCTGGCCGCCGACGTGGTTCTGCTGGACGGCTTGGATGCGCAAATCGGCGATGCCGAAGCTGAACTGGCGACGCTGATCCCTCGTAGTCCGTTTGCGACGCTACCCTCGGTTCCCGGCTGGGGCGTGGTCCGAGCAGCCAATTACGCCGCCGCCCTCGGTGATCCGAACCGGTGGCCAGGATCCCGCCAGATCTACCGAGCCTCAGGACTGTCTCCGGTGCAGTACGAATCGGCAGGCAAACGCCGGGACGGAAAGATCAGTCGCGAAGGCAGCGTGGCATTGCGTCGAGCCCTGATCGACCTCGGAATCGGCTTGTGGCTTTCCGAGCCGACCGCCAAAGCCTATGCCGCCGAACTGAAATCACGCGGCAAACGTGGCGGGATCATCGCTTGCGCGCTCGCAAACCGCGCCTGCCGCATCGCCCACGCCTTAGTTCGTGACCACACCAGCTACGACCCAACTCGCTGGATCTGACTCGGATCAACAAGGGATCTCCTCGTTCCTGCGCCCATGCGCCGGCGCCGCAGGAGCGGTCCACCTGGAGCGCCCGCAGCGCAGCGAGGACGAACGACGTGGACGGCGACAAGGACCGGCGCACGCTTACGCGCTGAGCGAGGAAACCCCGACGCCAGCCACGAGAAAGGAACCCGTCGAGCCCCTTCCCAACTACCGGCACCCAGTGACACGCTGGAGGCGACGAAGGGCCGATCAGATGCCGCGGCGGTTATGGCGGACCCCCGGGTTACGCCGACGCTAACTTGGCACCGGCCCTTCGCCCCATCGCAGCCCGAACGACGCCAGATGACCCCCGTCAGAGGTCGCATAGGTCAACGTGGGCGCGCAGGCACACCGCCGCTTCCAGGCAACACCAGGCCATGCCCAGGACCCCGAACGCCGGACTACAGCTCCGACGTCGTCAGCCCCTCTGCCCACCGCCTGCTTGACAAGACCTAC
>NZ_JAHCLR010000114.1 GCF_018455725.1 Mycolicibacter acidiphilus | reverse complement strand
ATGAACCGTTGGACTCAACTCACCCTGACACGCAGGGTTTCGGCCAGGTGGCTGGTCACGTAGCGGTCCTCACCGCGCAGCACGGCCACGGTCACCTGCTGCAGGCCCCTCGCGAGAAGTACCGGCGGCCGGTTGCGGTTCAGGTAGGCGATGGTATTGGAGTGCTCCGCATCGACGAACCAGCCCGCAGTGGGTAGCAGCATTGTGTAGAGACGCCGCTTGAGCAGCCAGTCCAGGTCGATCTCGTGCGGGGGTTCCTTGCCGTCCTCGGCAAAGTCGTGCGCGATGAGGTCTTGTACGGTTTCGCCTTCGCCGGCGTCGTCGAACAACGCGCCAGCCGGGGTCGGCTCAGGCTTCTTCAACGGCTGAAGTATTTCGGCGTACATACCTTCCAAGCTGGAGGCGGCATAGATGGTGCGCTCCCCTGCCAGGTCATAACGGTGCCAGGTGGAGCGATTGTCGGATGCATCGGTGGGGCGCAACCTGGGCCTCAGGGGCCCATAGTGCGGATCTGCCAAGCGATAAACCGGCTGCAAGGAGCCCAGCAACAATGCCAATTGCGTTGTGTTGCAAATCAACACGTCACGCGCCACGACTGGCAAACCTCCCGCACGGACACCTCAGATTGGAGGCCTGATCTTATCCGCGCAAGGAGACAAGCGTTTTCCGGGAACTCCTAGTGGTCGACGAACTCTTCGGCGGCCGCCAGGACGTCGGTGAACCGGTCCTCACGGATCGCCATGTACGGGGGTTGCTCACCGAAGCGCGGATTAGCCCCGATGAACCACGACCGGGCGACCTGTTCACCGTCGACGTCGGCGATCGTCCACCAGGCCCGATACGCCACTTGCAGGCGGGACAGCGACTCATCGCGAGGCGTAGCGCCGCCGTCGATGGCCCACTTGTAGGGCTGCTTGCGGTCACGCACTCCGGCCAACGCCGCCACCACGGTCGGCCCCAGGTGGTCTAGAAGTTCACGCACCAATTCTGGCGGGTCAAGGCGCACCGCACGGCCGTGGATGGCCGTTCCGTTCGCTACAGCCATCGTGATCACCTCCCAAGCTATTCCGGTGTCTCGAACCTCTTTTTACAGGGTCGACACCGTCAAGGGTACGAGAAAGCCACCGAAAAGCAACCAGAAATCCGAACGGTTGCCTCGAAGCCGCGGAAACGGGGCGGATTCGCTGGCCACCGGCCCAGACACTCCCAGAGCCCACAGCCTCATCAGGCCCGGCATCGACAGGAAACACCGCGATCGGAAGTGCTTCGCCGGTGTGTCCGCATCCACAGGCGATTCAGCGCCGGGTAAGGCACGTTCTGCGCAGGGCGGCTCGATGCGCTGCTCCATGTGGAGAGGAATATGACGGAATCGAATACGGCAGGTTACCGGTAAAACCCGCCGTATTGCCCTGCTTCCCTGGGTATTACGGATCCAGTACGAAACGCAGGCGCGGTCGATGGCTTGCATCCGATCTGAGCCGATCATTCCCTGACGAGATGCCAGTCGTTCGACCGAGACGACTCGCAGTTGGTCTCAGCGCGCGTACGAGGTGTGGTCCAGCCCGCCGGCCTCGGGATCCAGTTCGACATGGCTTCGCTGGATATGACGGTCATTGAGGGCCTCCGTTCCGCCGTTGAGTGAGCCACTGTTCCGTTGGTTGATGGGCCGCTGGAACATGCTGCTCGGCCACTCGGCACATAGTGGCAACGTCACTTTGCGATCGGGTGATCGGAAGGCCGTTCGGGAGGCGGTGCGACCCGCTACTTCCTCGGCAGGAAACCGCTGCGCACGTACACCCAGGGCAGCGAGCTTGTCCTACTTCGCTTCGTTCGGATGACTGGTGTGGACCTGCTCCAGGTAGACCGTGCGGCCCTCGACGAAGA
>NZ_JAHCLR010000113.1 GCF_018455725.1 Mycolicibacter acidiphilus | reverse complement strand
TGGTGCCGCTGCACCGCTCCGACGGCTCCGGTGACACGTTCGCGTTCACCCAGTACCTGTCCAAGCAGGATCCCGAAGGCTGGGGCAAGACTCCTGGCTTCGGCACCACCGTCGACTTCCCGACGGTCGCGGCCACCGTCGGCGAGAACGGCAATGGTGCGATGGTGACCGGTTGCGCCGCCAACCCGGGCTGCGTCGCCTACCTCAGCACCAGCTTCGGCGATCAGGCCCGGGCCGCCGGTCTCGGCGAAGCCCAACTGGGCAACTCCGAGGGCAGTTTCCTGCTGCCGAGCGCCGAGGCGGTGCAGATCGCGGCCGCCGGCTTCGTCGACAGGACCCCGGACAACCAGGCGATCTCGCTGATCGACGGGCCCGCACCGGACGGTTACCCGATCATCAGCTACGAGTACGCGATCGTCGACACCGGTCAGCACGACGCCGACACCGCCCAGACCCTGCGCGCCTTCCTGCACTGGGCGGTCACCGACGGCAGCGCCCCGCAGTTCCTCGACAAGGCCCACCTGTACCCGCTGCCGGATGCGGTGGCCAAACAATCAATCGCGCAGATCGCCACAATCCGCAGCAGTTGACACCTAATCCGCAGGAATCGTCAGTAGCATGACGCCGATGCAGCCCGATCAGTTGAATGTCGGACCTGATGCCACCGCTGCTGTCGCGATGCGATCGGTGGATCTGACTCTCGGTTTCGGCCCGAAAACCGTGCTGTCCGAGGTGAGTTTGACGTTTCCCGCCCGGGCGATCACCGCACTGCTCGGACCGACCGGCTCGGGCAAGACCACGTTCCTGCGCACGCTGAACCGGATGAACGACAAGGTCACCGGGTACCGGCACAGCGGCGACGTGCTGCTCGGCGAGTCCAGCATCTTCGGCGATTTCGACCTGATGGAGTTGCGCCGCAACGTCGGAATGCTGTTCCAGCGCCCGAACCCGTTCCCGATGTCGATCATGGACAACGTAGTGGCCGGGGTGCGCGCCCATAAAATGGTGCCGCGCAAGGCTTTCCGAGACGTCGCCGAGGAGAAGCTGCGGCTGGTCGGCCTGTGGGACGCCGTCAAGGACCGGCTCTCGGATTCCCCGTTCCGGTTGTCCGGCGGACAGCAGCAGCTGCTGTGCACCGCCCGCGCGCTGGCGGTCAATCCGGACGTGCTGCTGCTCGACGAGCCCACGTCCTCGCTGGACCCGACCACCACCGACAAGATCGAGGAGCTGATCGCGTCGCTGACCAGCCAGCTGACGGTCATCATGGTCACCCACGATCTGTCCCAGGCGGCCCGGATCGCCGACCGCACCGCATTCTTCTTCGAGGGTCGACTCGTCGAGGAAGGGCCGACGGCGCAGCTGTTCGCGTCGCCGCAGCACCAGGAAACCGTCCGCTACCTGGCCCGGGGTCGGCTCGCCGAAACCGGTCCGTAGCGGGGAAGAAAATCATCCAGATAGTAGTGAGGAAGGTGCAGCTGTGAAGACTCGCATGCGTACTCTGCTGGCCCTGTCGGCCACCGCGCCGCTGATCCTGGCCGGAGCGGCCTGCGGCTCGAAAACCGAGACCGCGCCGTCGAATTCGGCGCCGTCCGATGGCACGGCGGCCACCGCCCCGGCCACCTCGGACGTGTCGCTGTCGGAGACCGGCAGCACCCTGCTGTACCCGCTGTTCAATCAGTGGGGCCCGGCCTACCACGACAAGTACTCGAACGTCACGATCACCGCCCAGGGCACCGGTTCGGGCACCGGCATCTCCCAGGCGGCGGCCGGTGCGGTCGACATCGGCGCCTCCGACGCCTACCTGTCCGAGGGTGACATGAAGGAGCACCCCGGCCTGATGAACATCGCGCTGGCGATCTCCGCCCAGCAGGTCAACTACAACCTGCCCGGCCTGACCGGCAACCTGAAGCTCAACGGCACCGTGCTGGCCGGCATGTACCGCGGCGACATCAAGACCT
>NZ_JAHCLR010000112.1 GCF_018455725.1 Mycolicibacter acidiphilus | reverse complement strand
CACCGCCGGCAACGGGCTGGTGGACTTCCTGAACAACGACAACCCCATACGGGATTTTCTTGGCAGCGATGCTGTTCAAGCCTTCAACACGCTTTTCCCCGTGCTGGATCCGTTTTATGGCACGGTTGGCTTGTCGATTCCGACCCCGCTGGCGGAGGCGGCGCTGAGCGCGTCTGGGTTCGCTGCCATTCCCGGGATTTCCGGCTTCCAGACGTTTCTCGGTGCGACGGGAGCGGCTCCGGTCTTCGCAGCGTCTTCGGTGTCAGAAGGGGCGAAGCAATTCACCCTGGTGAGCTCGCCGGCGCCCGCGCAGGAAGCGTCCGGCGCGGTTGGCGCCGGCGGAGTGTCGGCCGGCGTGGGCCGAGCGACGGCGGTCGGCGGGCTTTCGGCGCCACCGTCGTGGAATGCGGCGCCCGCCGGGGCTGTACGTCTTGCGTCGGTGGCCACGAGTTCGGGAGGTTCGCTCGAAGGGGGGATGGCTGCACCAGGCGGCTGGCTCGGCGGAATCCCGCCGATAGGTGCCATGGCCGGCGCACCAAGCGTCGGTACCCCGGGCGTACGTGCTGACAACGTCATGGTGATTCCCCGGCTTGCCAGGGCGGGTAGTGGCCACGAAGGCGTTGGGCGCACGCCGGCACAGCCGTCGTCAAGCGCCGACGAAGCGGCAGCCGGACTGACTGGAGACGAACTGCGGGAGCTTGAGCAGTTGCGGCATGCGGTAGCGGAGTCGATGGAGCGGCGAGACGCGGCAGCCCGCTCGATCAGAGAGGCGATTCGGTAGCGGCCAATGTTGGATTATGCGATGTTGCCTCCCGAGGTCAACTCGGGGCGGATGTATGTGGGAGCGGGATCGGCTCCGATGATGGCAGCCGCGGCGGCCTGGGATCAGTTGGCGACGGCGCTGAATTCGGCGGCGAGCTCGTACCGGATGGTGGTCTCCGAGATGGCCGATGGTTCTTGGCGGGGTCCGGCTTCGGCCTCAATGGCTGCGGCCGCCAACCCCTACGTGGACTGGATGAGCGCGACCGCCGCGCAGGCTGAGCTGACCGCCGTCCAAGCCTGGGCGGCGGTGGCGGCCTACGAGGCGGCATTTGCGGCAACGGTGCCGCCCCCGGTGATCGCTGCCAACCGGGCGACGCTGGCGGTACTGGTGGGGACGAACTTCTTCGGACAGAACATGCCGGCGATCGCGGCAAACCAGGCGGAATACGCCGAGATGTGGGCGCAGGATGCCGCCGCTATGTACAACTATGGAGGTAACTCCGCGACTGCCACCCAACTGAGCCCGCTGAGCCAAGCACCGCAGATCACCAATCCCGTCACATCTGGCGGCCAGGCGGCTGCCGCTCATTCCGCCGCCGGGACAGCATCCCAATCGCTGTCATCGCTGCTGGATTGGGACCCGTTCTCGCCGATAGCCAACAGCCCCTTGATCAATAACCCGACCATAGCGGGCTTGAATGGCTTTTCCGACGAGGTCGGGGCCCTGCTTCTGCAGAGTGCGCCCCCAGGGTTGCTGGCCTTTGCTGTTGAAACCTTTTTCATTCCGCTCTATCTCACCACCGGCAAGGTGGCGATGCTGGGAACTGGGGCGGCTATGGGAGCGGCGACCGGCGCCGGCCTGGCCTCGTCGATGTCCGAAGGAGTGTCCGCGGTAACCCTGGCCGGCGTGCAAGCCCCCGCTGTGTCGGCAGACGTGGGCCGCGCGGTGCCGGTCGGCAAGCTATCGGTGCCGTCGTCGTGGGCGACGGCAGCACAGGATGTCCGGCTTGCCGCCGTGGCGTTGCCCACTCCGAGCACGCCGGCCTTGGCCGCACCGGTCATGTCGTCGCCCGGGATGGTCCCGCCGGTCATGGGTGGACCGGTGGGCAGCGTGGTCAACACCCCGCAGAAAGTCGACACGCGAGTGCGGTCCGTCTCCAACTTCACCGCGACGCCGCAACAACCCGGCACAGCCGACGCCGACAAAGCCCACCAGAGCCGCTGGTCATACGGCGCACCGGCGACTGCCAACAGATTGAGCGCACGCGAAGAGGACGAGCTGTTCCGTCTCCGCGATGAGCTGGATGACCTGGCAATGGATTACGACGCGATGGCCCGCCTGATGAGGGAGGCGATGCATTGACGATGGATTATGCGGTGT
>NZ_JAHCLR010000111.1 GCF_018455725.1 Mycolicibacter acidiphilus | reverse complement strand
GTCGTCGACGATGAGGACCAGGGGGCGGGTGTATTCACGCATGCGCTGGCCGATGGTGCGATCAGCGTGGCCGCCGGCGAGGTCGGCGAGCATGCGGGAGCATTTCACGAAGCGGATGTCGCCGCCGCGTCGGGCTACTTGGTGTCCGAGTGCTTGTGCCACATGGGTTTTGCCGACTCCGACCGGTCCGTAGAGGATCACCGATTCGCCGGCGTCGAGCCAGCGCAGGGCGGCCAGGTCGCGCAGCATCGCGGCGGGCAGTTTCGGGCTGACGGTGAAGTCGAAGTCCTCGAAGGTGTTGGCCTGCTCGAAGCGGGCACGGCGGATTCGACGTGCCAGGGCGGCGGTGTCGCGGCGGGCGATTTCGTCTTCGCAGAGCACCTGCAGGAATTCGAGGTGGCCGAGTTTGCCGTCGCGGGTTTGGGCCAGGCGGGCATCGAGGGTGTCGAGCATGCCGGTGAGTTTGAGGGTCTTGAGTGCGGCACGAAGGCTGGGGTCGTGAATGGTCATGGTGTAGTCCTTTACTGAATATGATTGGTGCGGAAGTGGTTTGATGACTTTCGGATCAGGCGGTGCGTTCGGTGTCGAAGGCGGCGGGGCCGCGCAGCAACGCCGGCGCCGCCGGGGCTGATCGTCGCGAGGAGTCTTCGTCGCCGTGTTCGGTGCCGGCGGCCAGGATGCCTTTGACGGTGCGGTAGCCCGGGTCGCCGACCGCGAGGGCGCGAGCGCAGGCCGCGTCGAGGCGGTTGGCACCGTATTTGTCGCGCAGCCGGATGATCCCCTGGATGGCACGCAGGCGGTGGATGGCGTTGACCACTGAGAGTTCGGCGACGATCGCGACGGCACCGGGGCCGATCTGCTCGGCCTGGGTGCGACACCACGTCACGTTGCGCAGGGTGTGGGCGATCTTGTTCGGCGGGTAGTGCTCGACGTTCGTCGATCGGCCCGAGTAGTGCAGCACGTGGGTCGCCACGACCGTGTCGTCGCAGAAGATTTGCACCACGTCGCCGGCGGTGCGCACCAGCAGTTTGCGACCCATCAGCTTCCACGGCGCGGAGTAGAACGCCTTGCCCGCTTTGACATGGCAATCCGGGGCCAGCGTGCCGACCGTGTAGACGACTGTCTCAAATCGACGCTGCGGCAACGCCATTAACGCATCACGCTCCAGCGCGGCGAACACCGACGCCGGGCTCTGGCCATCTAGACCGCGATGCTTGTGCGCGCCGTAAACCTCGGTTGACCACCGCAGTGCCTCGGCCTGCATCTGAGTCAAGCTGGTGAAGTCCCGCCCGGCGAAGAACGAATCCCGAATGTAGGGCATCGGTCGCTCAACCCGAGGCTTGTCCTTGGGCTTTCGGGCCCGCGCCGGATCAATCAGCGCGCCGTAGAACGCGGCAAGCTCAGCGTAGGCCGGGTTGATCAGCGGGTCATACAGATCCGCACGCAGCACCCCGGCTTTCAGGTTGTCGCAAACCAATCGGGCAGGGATGCCGCCGAAGAACTCGAATGCCGCCACATGCGAGGCGTTCCACGACCGCTGATCCATCCGCAGCACCGGCTGAACGAACAGGGCTCGCGAACACGCCAGGATCATCGCGAACGCCCACACCGCCACCCGGCGCCCCGAGTCGGGGTCGCACCACATGCCGAGCTTGCCGTAGTCGATCTGGGCTTCACTGCCGGGTTCGACCGCACCCCGGGTAACGGTAGCCTTGACCTAAAGGCGTTTCTCAGCGAAAGCTGTTGCGATGTAACGCCGTACCGTTGATTCCGACACATCGACACGGTGATCGTCGCGTAGCCGTTGGGCGATCGTGGCCACCGTCACTGGCACTGCCAGCTGCTCGTCGATCCACTCGTGATGCACCGCGATCAACGGCCAGCTCACCGCCCGCGCCGTCGGGTCAACCAATTCCGGGAACCAACGCACTACTCGCGCCCGCCACAGGTCCTCATCGAAGGACCCGCCGGGCGCCGGTTGCAGGCCCTCGGCCAGCGCCGGGGCCAAATACTTGCGGATCGTCTTGCGGTCGATACCGAGCGCCTCGTAAATCTGCACCTGGGATCGGCCGGCGTTCCAGTGCCGGAACATCTCCACGAAGTCAGTCACGTTCCACGATCTCCTTGCCACCTCAGGCCCCTTCCAGGCCCCCTGGGCGGGGCACCTGAACGGAGCGAACCTGAGCAGCACCCCAACCCCCGCCGGACACGCCCCAGGGTGGGGAATTACGTGACGGCAGGTGAGGAATTACGTGACGGACAACCCCTCAAACCTGGGGAAATACGTGACCGCTGACA
>NZ_JAHCLR010000110.1 GCF_018455725.1 Mycolicibacter acidiphilus | reverse complement strand
GCCGGCGCCGGTGGGGCGAGTGGGACCGGTGCCGCCGGCACGGCGGGTGTCGCCGGCGCCGCCCCGATCAGCGGCAACGGCGGCGACGGCGGCGACGGGCACAACGCCGCCTACGACAGCACCGCCGCGGCGGGCGCCGCCGGCGGTAACGGTGGCGACGGCGGTAACGGCGGCAGCCACGGCGACGGTGGCAACGGCGGTATCGGCGGGGCCGGGCGCGCCGGGCAGACCGGCGCTTCGGGCGCCGGCGACGGCACCGACGGTGCCGGTAACTCCGGCTCCAACGGCACCGCCGGCGGTGGCGGCGGCAACGGCGGCGCCGGCGGTCTGGGCGGTTCAGCAGCGGGCAACGGTGGCGCGGGCGGTGCCGGCGGTGCCGGCGGGCGTGGCGGCGACGGCGGCTCCGGCAGCCTCGGTGCGGCCGGTGTCCAGGGCGTCACCGGCTCCGGCGGCAAACTCGCGGCCGGCGGTGACGGCGGCAACGGTGGCAATGGCGCCGGTGGCGGCGCCGGCGGCAACGGCGGTGCCGGCGGCGGCGTGGCCAGCGGTGGTACCGGGACGGCCGGTGCGAACGGCAGCGGTGGCGCCGGCGGGACCGGTGGCGCGGCGGGCACCCCCGGCAACGGTGGTCTCGGCGCCCACGGTCAGATCATCAAATCCGGCACCCCGGGCAACTACACCTACAGCGGCAACGCCAACGGCGGCGACGGCGGCAACGGCGGCAACATCGGCTCCGCCGGGGCCGGTGGCGCGGGCGGCACGGCCGGCACCGGCGGCGCGGCTGGCACCGGGACCGGCGGCGTGCAGGGTGCGGCCGGCGCGACGGCCACCGGTGCAGTCGGCAACGGCGGCAACGGCGGCGGCGGTTCCTACAATCCCTACCTCACGTTCCACAGCGGCACCGGCGGCAACGGCGGCAACGGCGGCGCCGCCGGCAACCACGGTGACGGCGGCGACGGCGGCCAGGGCGGCCAGGGCGGCGCCGGCACCACGGGCAGCATCGGCTCCAGCGGCAGTCCGGTCACCTCCAACAGCACGACCGGCAGCACCCCCGGCACCCAGGGCGGCATCGGCGGCAACGGCACCGTCGCCGGCGCGGGCGGCAACGGCGGCAACGGCGGTGCCGGCGGCTCGCTGTTCGGCACCGGCGGTGACGGCGGCGTCGGCGGCAGCGGTGGCCACGGCGGCAACGGCGGCACCGGCGGCTACGGCGGCAACAGCCTGACCAGCCAGACCGGCGGCTACGGCGGCACCGGCGGGACCGGTGGCAACGGCGCCGCTGCCGGCGTCGGCGGCCAGGGCGGCAACGGCGGCGCCGGTCTCGTCGGCGGCACCGGCGGTGACGGCGGCAAGGGCGGCACCGGCGGCTACGGCGGCACCGGTGGTCTCGGCGGCAGCGGCCGCACCGCCACCTGGATGGGCGGTAACGGCGGCACCGGTGGCAACGGCGGTGACGGCGGCGGTGGCGGCCTGGGCGGCAACGGCGGCACCAGCACCGGCGGCGGCGCCAACGGTGCCGCCGGCAACGGCGGCGCCGGGGGCAACGGCGGCAACGTCGGCGCCGGTGGCGCCAGCTTCGGCGGGCACAGCGCCGGCGGCGTCGACGGTTACCAGGGTCAGTCCACCGGAAACGCCGGTCTGCACGGCGGGACCGGTGGCAACGGCGGCATCGGTGGCACCGGGGGCAGCCTCGGCAACGGCGGCAACGGCGGTAACGGCGGGTTCGGGGCCGGCACCGGCGGCAACGGCGGCGCCGGCGGCGCGGTCGGCAACGGCGGCAACGGCGGCGACGGCGGGGGCGGCAGTCAGGGCGCGTTCGGCAACGCACCCGGTGGTGGCGCCCACCAGACCGCCGCGTCCGGGACGCAGCCCGGCTCCGTCGGCAGCAAGACCAGCGTCGGCTACCACCTGTACACCGGCAAGACCGGATCGGCGGGCGCGGCGGGTAACAACGCCGCCAACCCGGGGTACAAGCAGTCGGGCGGCACCGGCGGCCAGGGCGGTTCGGCCTACGTCGGCGCCCCACTGTTCAACAGTTCGCATTCGGTCGGCGGCACCGGCGGTGTCGGCGGTGCCGGCGCTGCCGGGGCGGCGGGCGGCGTCGGCGGTCAGGGCGGATTCGCCTACGTCGGCGGCAGCAGCAGCACCGCCCTCGGCGGCACCGGCGGGACCGGCGGCACCGGCGGCGAGGGCGTGGCCGGTGGCACCGGTGAGACCGGCGGCACCGGCGGAAACGGCGGCGCCGGCGGTTCGATCTCCGGCAACGGCGGCAACGGCGGGCACGGCGGCGACGGTGGCACCGGTGGCACCGGCGGCACCGGCGGGTCGGGCGGCAACGGCGGCACCGGCGGCGAGGCACTGGAGTACGCGCCGGTCGGTTCGACCATCGCGACCGGCGGCACCGGCGGCACGGGCGGTGTCGGCGCCACCGGCGGTGGCGG
>NZ_JAHCLR010000011.1 GCF_018455725.1 Mycolicibacter acidiphilus | reverse complement strand
TCCAGCAGAGTTTCCACACCGCCGGTTCACACTCGGCGCAGGGAGCGGCCCGGTCAGGCCCAGCTGGACCCGACGGCCGAGTCGGTGTTGGCCATGTTGTTGCCGGCCGACTGCACCTTCTGGCCGTGGGCGTTGGCCTGCTCGTAGATCACCTGGAAGTTGCGGCCCAACTGGGTCACGAACTCCTGGCAGGCCACCGAACCGGCGCCACCCCAGAAATCCCCGGCCGCGAGCACGTCGTGCACGATCGCCTGGTGCTCCGCCTCCAACGACGCCGCCTGCGCGCGGATCAGCGCGCCGTGCGCGTCGACGTCACCGAACTGGTAATTAATGCTCATCAGAGGGTCTCCTTCTAGCTCGACAGGATCTGCTGCGAGGCAGCTTCCTGCTGCTCGTAGTGGTTGGCGTCGCGGATCAAACCGTCGCGGACTCCGTGCAGCATGTTGACGATGTTGCGGAACGCCGTCTGCATCTGGCCCATGGTGTCGTAGCTGGTCTTCTCGGCCAGACCACCCCAGCCGGAGCCGGAGATGTTCGTCGAGGACGCCCACATCCGGCGGGCCTCGTCCTCCACGGTCTGCGCGTGGGTGTCGAACCGACCCGCCATCGAACGCATCGCGTCCGGATCAGTCATGAAACGTGGCATGAAGCTCTCCTTACCTGGATGGATGTTCCGGCACTCGCCGGGGTCAGGGGGCTTTCGGTGCCGGATCGGTAGCCGGCACGTAGACGACCGCGGCACGATAGCCAGGGGGTGGCCGGCCGTGTGGCGCGTAGCCCACTGGGACGGCGTGCGCGGCGGCTGCCAGTTCGTCGGCGTACCCGGCAGCGGGTGGGCGGGCCAGCACACTGACACGCTCCCCGTATTTGGCGGCGGTGCCGCCCGATTCCGGAGCTGCCCCGGTCGCCGCCCCAGCCATCGCCCGCGGTATCCCTCCCATGAGGATCGGCACGCCCGCTCCGGCAGCGAAGTCAGCTGCCGCCAGCCCGTCCAGCACTGGCACCGTGAGCGGCAGACCCGCTGCCATCCCCTCTACCGCCCCCGTCGCCCAGCCCCACATCGGCGGTACCGACAGGTCTCCGACCGAGTCCGCGGCGCCCATGTCGGCCCAAGCGCCGCCGCCATCGCCCCAGCCGCCTGCGTCACCGGCCGCCGCGGCTTCCGCGTCCTGAGCTGCCTGGGCCGCCGCCGCAGCCTCGGCGTCGGCAGCGGCCTGGGCGTCCGCCGCGGCCTGCTCCGCCTCCTGCTGCGCCCTGTCGGCGAAGGACATGAACTGGGAGACGATCGCCTGCATGCCGGAGAAGATGAAGACCGGCGTCGCGGTCAGCATCAGATAGCCCGGCAGCAGGGTCGGTAGGCTGTTGATGATCGACTGCAGCGACAGACTGCCGAGATCTAGCGGAACTGTACCGAACGGCGTGGTGATGGTTGTGCCAGCATCCGCGGACCCAGCCGTACCAGGCGATGCGAGACTGTTGAGCACGCTGGTCACCAACTGTGGCGACGACGGCGGACCTGAGGCAGCAGAGTTGGCCACCGCGTGGCTGACCGCACTAGCCTGGATGGCCTCGCCCGCGGGGTTCGCGGTTGACGGCACCTCGGTCAAGGGCGTCAACTGCGACGCGATCGCCGACTTCGCCGCGTATACGTACATCGCTGCGGAATCCTGCGCCCAGAACTCCGCGTACTGGGCGGCCAGCGCAGCGATTGCAGGCGTGTTCTGACCGAGCGCGTTGGTGGCGACCAGGTGGACGAACTGGGTGCGATTCGCCAGGATCATCGCCGGCGGAACGGTTGCGGCATATGCGGCCTGAAATGCATTAGCGGCCGACCGCGCCTGAGCAGCAGCGTGTTCCGCTTGCATGGCGGTGTCGCTCATCCATGACACGAACGGCGCGGCCGTCGCCGCCATGGTGATCGCCGCCGGCCCTCGCCACCCTTCGTCAACGAGGCCGGCGACCACCGCCCGGTACCCGTCAGCCGCCGAACTCAGTTCAGCGGCCAGGCGGTCCCAGGCCGATGCGCCTTGAATAAGCGGCGCGCTGCCCGGGCCGGAGTACATCCAACCGGAGATGATCTCCGGAGGAACCAGGCCGAAATCGAATGCCATCGTGTACCCGGCAACGATCTAGTAGACCGCAAGCGCGTTGGCGGCCTCAGTGGCCTCGTACGACCCCGCGGTGGTGCTGAGGGTGTGCACGAACAGTTCGTGGATCGCCGTTGCCTGAGCGCCGAGCGCCTGGTAGCGCTCGGCGTAGTTGGCGAACTGTGCGGCAGTGAGCGCAGATACGGGGTCAGCAGCAGCAGGAATCACACCAGCAGTAGGGGCCGCTGCCGCTGCGTTCTCAGCGGTCAGTGTCGAGCCTATCGAGTCGAGTACGCCCGCCATCGATACGAGCACCTCCGGTTGGGTGGTGACGAAGGACATGTGCGCTTCTCCTTACGGGACCGGGGTGATCGGCTGGACCTCGCGGCCCGGCGGCGACGGTCACCCACCCAAAGACTACGAACTGCCAGTTCATATTGCAAGCTCAAATCAATCATTTTGACTGTTTTTAAACCTTCAACAAACTGAGGGTATTGTAATCTCCATGTCGGGCTGCCGCTCACGACCTCTCGAACAGGCTCCCCGTTCGGGCCGCGGGGTTGTCGCCCCTGGCCAGCACGATCGACTGTCGACCGGGGTCGCCCCTGGCCAGCACGATCGACTGTCGACCGGGGTCGCCGCGGCCGATCCCATCGCTGTTTCCCCGGGACTCATTCCCTGACTTGGCGAGCGGGTCGGGTGCCAACGTCCTGATCAGCTGTGCTCCGGCGGCGCCGGCCACGGCACACCCAGAAGGTCGAGCGCCCCACAAAGGCCCGTTCCAACAGCGGGCAGGCGGCGCCGGTGCGCACGACCAAGCCAGACAGGGATCTGCGGCATGAGCAGACGACTCCCGAGTTGACTCCTAATCGCTGCAGAACATCATCCGCCACCAGTCGGTGCATCGAAGCCAAAACCCCCGCGTGGCGAGACCGCCCGGGATCCGTTTAGCCCGATCGGATACGGGACGACCACGATCACACCGGCCAGTCATCCCACAGGGCAGACAACCTGCCACCACCGCTAGCTGGGCTACATCTGACTACTCAGAAGCACTCCACGTACCATCAGTCCACGAAGCCCTCGACACTATGGACTACATGCCGCTAAAATGGTTACAATAATGACTAACTGTATGGTTTACGTTGAGGCAGCCACGGGGCAGGTAGACAGCGGATCGAGGACCGATGCAGGAAAACCCAAGATCGAAGCCGCCGCCATGGCGAATCACGTCACCTGGCGACTGCCCGCCGGGATCCCCCGAACGCCGGAGTGCCCCTTCGTTCCAGCGCAAGGCGGGATCATGCAGAAAACACTAGATTTCATCGCGGGCATCACCACCGATCTGATGAATGCCACCACTATCACCAGGTCCGAGATATGCGAACGCGTGCTGGCTGACGTGACACGACGGTTAGGCGTCGACCGCGGCTTCCTCCAGCACAACAACCACCTGCTGCAGACCGCAACACTGATCGCCCAGTGGCCGCCGCAGCGTGACCACGGCGAACTCAATTTTCCAGTCTCCGCCGATAGCGGCCTGATCGATCCGGTCCTCGCTCACTGCATCGCCGGTGTCGGCCAGACTGCGATCAGATCGGATTGCACTGGCTCAGCATCGTCGGTAGCCGTGGCCCCGATACTCCTGGGCGAGACGACCATCTGGGTCCTCGGATTCGCGCGATCGGATGGCAAAGACTGGACGGACGAGCAGCTGAGCATCATCAACGTGACTGCGCCGTTGTTCGGCCAGCTGCAGCGCCGGATCGCCGCGGAACAGAACCTCAGCAAACTAGCTGATCATGACGACCTCACCGGTGTGTACAACCGCCGCGCGCTGATCGCTCACCTATCGCAGCGGCTCACCGACGGGAACCCCGGCTCGGTCACGGTTATCTACCTGGACATCGAACGACTGAAGTCCATCAACAACAATTTCGGGCATTCGGTCGGCGATTGGTACATCCAGATTCTGGCACTGCGTCTCGACCGGGACCTGAACGACCTAGCTATGATCGCGAGACTCGGCGGCTCTGCGTTCGCCATCGTGCCAAGCCGACCGATGGAGATCGCTGAGGCCGAAGCACTAGCCCACCGCATCCGTGCACGGCTACGCGACACCGTAACGATCGGCACCGTGGTGGTCAGCCCGACAGCAAGCATCGGGCTTGCTGTCGGATCACCGGGTCGCGTTCAGAGCACCGAGTTGCTCCAGCACGCCGATGATGCGGCCCGGGATGCCAAACTGGCCGGCGGTGACCGAGTCGTCGTCGCGACCCCCGCAATGGCACTGCGCGGCGGCTTTCGGAACGATATCGAGCGCCACCTGTACGGCGGAATCGGCCGCGACGCGCTTCGGCTGCGCTATCTGCCCGAAGTCGACCTGACCACCGGTGCGGTCGTGGCGGCCGAGGCACTGGTCCGCTGGCAGCACCCCACCTGGGGGCTGCTGCTGCCGGACTCGTTCATCGACGTCGCCGAATCGACCAGCGCCATCACCGAACTGGGCCACTGGGTGCTGCGCAACGCCTGCGCCGACCTGAGCCGCTGGCGGTCGCACGGGATCGGCCGGTCCGCCACCCTGCGCGTCAACGTCGCACCGGCCGAACTGACCAGCCCGGACTTCGCCGGCACCGTCGCCGACACGCTCGCCGAGTTCGGCATCGACGGCCCATCGGTCTGCCTGGAAATCACCGAGCGCGCCATGGTGGCCGACATCGAAACTACCCAGACCACGCTCGCCGAACTGAAGGAGGTCGGCGTCACGATCGCGCTCGACGACTTCGGCACCGGCTACGCCACCCTATCGCACCTGAAGTCGCTACCGATCGACATGCTCAAGATCGACGGATCGTTCGTCAAGAACCTCGGCACCGACCCCGACGACCTGGCGATCGTCCGGGCCATCATCAACCTCGCCAATGCCTTCGACCTGCAGGTGGTCGCCGAAGGGGTGGAGGACGCCCGCGCTGCAGCGACGTTGCTGCGGTACGGCTGCCATCACGCGCAGGGCTTCCTGCTGTCCCGACCGATCGACGCCGACGCCATGGAGCAGCTGCTGTCGACAGGCTGGGTGCCGCTGCCCTGCCCCGACGACTGCTTCCTGCTGGACGCACCCGCGGCTCTGTCGCAGCGGTCCTGACCCCGCCAGTTCACCCTTGCGTCTGCTGTGACGACGGGAGGTGACGGCACGAAAGCTTTTCAGTCCGAACCGTGCCCGACTGGCGGGCCGAGGCGTTGAGCACCTCGACTCCGCCGCGGACTGCCGGATCGGCTGGTACGCCCCGGACCGGCTGGCACATGGCCGGATACGAACTCGTCGCTGCTCGCACTGCGAAGGACGCCACCGAGAACATCACCAACGTGAACCTGGCACGCGCGATAGCCGGACATCTGCCTACCAAGTTAGCCGCAGCGCAGCATCCAGCCGAGCGCGTGCGCTCCAATCGGTCCTGTCGACGACCACCTTCCCCAATCTCACAGTCCGTATAGGTCGATAAACGAGTATTTTTTAATGTATTACTAGAGGGGTTCGTTACTTTCCGTATGTTAATGTGCGTTCTGTCAACGCTGAGTTGGTCGCGGATCGAGGAGTCGTGCAGCAGAGCCCCAGATCGCTGATCGCGCCATGGTGGAATGACTCCCCCGAGACGTGGTTGCCCGAGTTCCTGGAGTCACGGGGCGTGCTGCGCTGGATCAGGCTCAGCATCATCATCGGCGCCCCCATGCTGACCTTCCCGGGAATCCTGCTCATGTTCTCCGACTGGGGTCCACACGACCCGGCCGCACGCTTCGTCGACGGAATGGCCATCGCGGTCGGCCCCTACTGCCTACTGAGGTGGCTTCTATGCGCCTGGCCGACGCCCAGAAGCTCACTGCGGCTGGTCGTGATGATCGACCTGGCAATCACGGCGTCCGCGTTCTCAGATGCAGTACCACTGGCTGGGCTCGCATCAACCAGCGGATTTGTGTGTACGGGCATATACCTTGCGGTCTTCCACAGCGGCAAAGCCCAGTCCGCACACATCAGCTGGTCGATCCTCACCACTGTTGGACTGATGACCGCGGTTTACTCGGACCCCTCCACGCCGGGTGGCTGGGCCGTCGCCACCGCACTGGGCATCTCCTGCCTGACGACAGACATCGGAGTAATGCCTATGGTCCAACTAACGTTCTCCCTGGTCCGCCGCAGCGCCGTGGACTCCCTCATCGACCCACTGACCGGGTTGGCAAATCGTCGCGGTCTTGATCATCAACTCAACATCATGCCTGCGCGATCCGGAACAAGATCCATGTGCGTGATCGCCATCGATCTGGACCGGTTCAAGGCGGTCAACGACCGCTTCGGACACCCGACTGGCGATAGCCTGCTCATCCAAGTTGCTGATCGAATTCAACAAGCAATGAGCACGGAAGCAGTCATCGCCCGAGTCGGCGGCGAAGAGTTCGTCGCGATCGATCTGCTGGACCCGTCGCCTGGGCTGTGTCAAGTTCTGTAGACGTCAGAACGCTTG
>NZ_JAHCLR010000109.1 GCF_018455725.1 Mycolicibacter acidiphilus | reverse complement strand
CGTCGCCGCCGACACCGCCGGTGCCGAACAGCCCGGCCGCGCCGCCGGCGCCGCCGGCCTCACCCGCGGCGCCGTTGAACCCGGCCCCGCCGTCGCCGAACAGCCAACCGCCGGCGAACCCGTCCGGATGGTCGGCGTCACCGGCCGCGCCGTTGCCGATCACCGTGCCGCCGAACAGCGTGTTGAGCGCCCCGTCCACACTCTTGCCGAGGTCGCTGCCGATCCACTCCTGCATGTCGGCGTGCAGCGGGGTGTACACCGACTGCTGGAACCATTCGGTGAGGTCGAACGCCGGGAGGGTCGATGCGGAGCCGGATTCGCCGAGGCCGGCCAGCACCGCGTCCCAGTGCGCCGGGTTGAAGAACGCCTCCCAGGCGGCCGGGGAGGAGACCGCCGCCCAGTCGACGCCGCTGGTGGCCGCGTCCAGGAACGGGGAGAGCGCCTGCTCGATCACCTCATCGAGCGGATCGGCGTGCGCCGGCGCGGGTGTCGGGCCCAGCCCGAACGCCAGGAACGCGGCGGCGGTGCCGGCCAGTCCGATACCGCGGCGGTACCGGGCCGCCCTGCCAGCCGTCCCCCGACGGTTCCCCCCGATGCGATGACGAGTCATCGTCGGGTGCGCCTTCCTGTGTCCGAACTGTGCTCATGACGCCGCGTTTCAGCAGCAGCCAAGGTTCAGGCATGTGATGGAGCGAACAGTACGCCTTTGACTGTGATGTGACCAGTCTTCGGGGGATAACTTCACGACTCGACGATGCCGCACCGCCTGGCAGCCGCGGTCTTCGCGATGTTTTTCCTGCTGACGTCGCTGCGCTGTCCATCCACGCGCCGATGTCCGCGGGATGCGCGGTGATCCAGTGCGGAGGTTCGCCGTCGGACCGGCAAAGTTGCCGGCGGCAAGGGGATGTGTTCACCGGGCCGTCAGTGGCGTGGAGCGTAGCGCAGTACACAAAGACACACAATGGTTGACCAATTGGAAATCGCTGTTAACCTAGCGTTTTGGTGGGGTTCGCTAGGCGTCTTCTAAGGAGATACGGGCAGATGGACGGCGGCGCGCCTGCCATCGGCACACCGGGTGTGGACAAGTCATAACCCCTACCTCTCCAAAACCATCACGGCCTGGTCTTTCGACCGGGCCGTGATGGCGTTCGGCCGCCCGGCGAGGGCTCTGGTAGCCGGACCGGCAAGGACGCCACCTTCCCGGATAGCCCGATCGGCAGCGGCGGCCACGGCGGCGACGGTTGAGGATGGCAGTGCCAACGGCCCTTACGGCTCCTAACCGGCAACCCACGGATCAGCGCGTCCCGGTGTTCGTTGTCCGGCCGCCTGACCTGTTGTCGCGGAGAGGCGGGCGCACCCGCACATCCTCCGCACCGGCGACGCCTGGTGCGCGTGTGATCGACAGCTGCCCCTATAGGTGCTCTCGACCGGGCTGAGAAGATTCCAAGGGGCTGTGTAATGGCTCAGAAATATCCGCCCACCGGGCGATCCTCAGCCGTCAGCGGGTCGATGCCCCGGCCGACGTGCACCCGTCGTCGTCCCAGGTATGCCACGGGCCACCTGAGCGTCCCCGAGGCTCTCAAAAGTTGCCGAGCAAGAAATATTTTTAGGACTTTCCGACTGATTGCAGCTACATAGACATACTTGATGACGTTGTGGTGTGTAGTTGCGACCGGAGTCACCACTCACTTCCATTGTGGCCGGTAGGCCGGTTGGTTAGCGCGACGAGCAAATCGTTCTGGGAGCCTTCGGCCTCGGATCCAGACCGATGTAGCAACGGAGCCGCTTGCCAGAACCACGGTCCACTAAGTCAAACCCGGGTTGACCTGTCGGTCGATCTGATTAACATAAGCGCTCGTTAGGAAATTTATGTCGCCGTCAGTTGTCGGTTCAGCAAGGGGAGAGCAATGTCGCTTCATCGGAGTGGCTCCGGCCAGTCGCACGGGTCGGGCGCCGGCAACGGCCGCAGGGGGAGGCGCATCGCCGCCTCGGGCAGCGCGGTCGCCGCGTTCCTGGCCTTCGGCATGACGCCGCTGACGGTT
>NZ_JAHCLR010000108.1 GCF_018455725.1 Mycolicibacter acidiphilus | reverse complement strand
ACGGATGCGATGGCGGCATTCACCACCTTGCACACCGACCTCGAGAGTTGGCTGGACGACTCGTCGAACGCCACGCTGCTCGCTCAGATCAACCAGCCGTGGGAGCTGCTGTTCGGCCGCGACCTGATCGGCAACGGCGTCGACGGCTTCACCGGCACCAACACCTCGCTCCTGGGCTGGATGGGGCTCGGCGACGCCGGTGACGGCGGATTCCTGTTCGGTGACGGTGGCACCGGTGCCGCCGGGGCGGCCGGTGGCGACGCCGGCATGTTCGGTGACGGCGGCGCTGGTGGCGAAGGCGTTGCCGCCATCGGCACGACGGTTGCGGGCACCGGTGGCACCGGTGGCGCCGGCGGCTGGCTCTACGGCGACGGTGGCGCCGGTGGTCAGGGTGGCGACGGCCTCGCCGGGACGACGGGCACCGCGGACGACGCC
>NZ_JAHCLR010000107.1 GCF_018455725.1 Mycolicibacter acidiphilus | reverse complement strand
GGCGGCGCGGGCGGCACCGACACGGCCGCCGGCAACGGCGGGAACGGCGGCCAGGGTGGCGACCGGGCCACCGGCGGTAGCGGTGGCACCGGCGGCACCGGTGTGAGCGGCGGGGCGGGCAACGGCCAGGCCGGCACGGATGGGTCCGGCGGCGACGGCGGCGCCGGCGGCAACGGCGGTGCCGGGCAGACCCTGGCGGACGGTTCCGCGCAGAACGGTGGCGCCGGCGGCCTGGGCGGCAACGCCGGCACGGTCGGCACCGGCGGCGCCGGCGGTAACGGCGGCGTCGGCTCGGCCGGTGTGGCAGGCAGCACCGATACCGACGGCAACGGCACCGCGGGCACCGCGGGCGGCAACGGCGGCCACGCCGGGGCCGGTGGCACCGGTGGCAGCGAGTCCGGCAACGGCGGGGCCGGCGGCACGGGTGGTCTCGGTGGCGCCGGTGGGGCCGGTGGCGCCGGGGTCAGCGGTGCCGCGGGTTCGGATGCGGCGGCCGGCAGCGGCGACGCGGGCGGCACCGGCGGCGATGCCACCAGCAGCAACGGCAACGGCGGTGCGGGCGGTCAGGGCGGCGACGGTGGCGCCGGTGGGACGGCCGCCAACGGCAGCGCGGGTGTCGACGGCGCGGGTGGTGCCGGTGGGGCCGGCGGTGACACCGGCAACGGCGCCAACGGCGGTGCCGGTGGTGCGGGTGCTGGTGGCGGTGTGAACGACACCGCAGGCATCGGCGGTAACGGTGGTTCCGGTGGTACGGCCGGCACGGCCGGTCATGGTGGTTCCGGCGGCACCGGCGGCGACGGCGTGCAGGCCGCCGACGGTGCCGACGGTGCGGTCCTGGGCGGCTCCGGCGGCAACGGTGGCAACGGCGGCGCCGGTGAGCAACTCGCCGATGGCACTGTCCAGGCCGGTGGCGACGGTGGTGCCGGTGGCGCGGCCGGCACGATCGGCTCCGGCGGCTCCGGCGGCAACGGCGGCAGCGGGGCGAACGGCCTGGCCGGCACCACGGGAACCGACGGCAGCGGCACCGCGGGAACGGCCGGCGCGGCCGGCGGCAACGGCGGCGTCGGCGGTGCCGGTGGCACCGAATCCGGTGACGGCGGCGCCGGCGGCCAGGGCGGTACCGGCGGGACCGGTGGTGTCGGCGGCAACGCCGCCAACGGCACCGCGGGCGCCAACGCGGTGGCCGGCAGCGGCGCCAACGGCGGCGTCGGCGGTGACGCGACCGGCGCG
>NZ_JAHCLR010000106.1 GCF_018455725.1 Mycolicibacter acidiphilus | reverse complement strand
GGCGGTGACGCGACCGGCGCGGCCGGCGCCGGTGGCGCCGGTGGCTCCGGTGGCACCGGTGGGACCGGTGGTGCGGCAACCGACGGCAACAGCGGCGCCGACGGTGCCGGTGGCCACGGCGGCGACGGCGGTGCGGGCGGCAACGCCGGTGACGGTGGCCGCGGCGGCGACGGTGCCGGCGGCGGCAGCAACAGCGTCGCCGGGACCGGTGGCACCGGCGGCAACAGCAGCAGCACCGCCGGTGCGGGCGGGGCGGCCGGGGCCGGTGGCCTCGGCGGTGACGGCGTCACCGAGGCCGCCGGCGGCACGGCGGGCGCCGGCGGCGCGGTCGGCAGCGGCGGCTCCGGCGGTAACGGCGGCAACGGTGTGCTGCTGGGCAACGGCACGATGCAGGCCGGTGGCAACGGTGGCACCGGCGGCAACTCCACGGCCGACGTCGGTGACGGCGGCGCCGGTGGTAACGGCGGCACCGGTGCCAGCGCGACCGGCCACAACGGTGCGGCCGGTGGTAACGGCGGCACCGGTGGTGCAGCCGGCCAGCACGGCACCGGCGGTAACGGCGGCAACGCCGGCAACGGTGGCGCCGGCGGCAACAGCACCACCACCGGCAGCACCGGCGCGGCCGGCGTCAATGCTCCCAAGGACGCGCAGGGCCAGGTCATGGCCGGTGGCACCGGCGCCCAGGGCGGTCAGGGCGGCACCGGGTTCGCCGGTGGCGCGGGCGGCGTCGGCGGCACCGGCGGTGCGGGTGGCACCGTCTCCGGCGACGGCGGTCAGGGCGGCGAAGGCGGCCTCGGCGGTGACGGCGGTAAGGGCGGCACCGGTGGCACCGGCGGTCAGGGTGGCTCCGGCGGTGACGGCTCGCTGGGCCTTCCCGGTCGACAGGGCGGCACCGGCGGCATCGGTGGTCAGGGCGGTGACGGCGGTCTCGGCGGTGCGGCCGGTCAGGGCGGCTCCGGTGGCGTCGCGCTCGGCGACGGTCAGGCCGGTGAGCACGGTGATGGCGGCCAGGCCGGTAACGGCGGTCAGGGCGGCGACGGCGGTCTCGGCGGTGCGGCCGGTCAGGGCGGCGCCGGTGGCGTCGCGCTCGGCGACGGTCAGGCCGGTGAGCACGGAGATGGCGGCCAGGCCGGTTACGGCGGTCAGGGCGGCGACGCCGGGAACGGCGGCAAGGGCGGCACCGGCGGCAAGGGTTACGGCGGCATCTTCGGTCAGGGCAAGGGTGCTCCCGGCAACGGCGGCACCGGCGGCGAAGGCGGCACCGGCGGCGCCGGCGGTGCGGGCGGCGCGGGTCTGGACGGTCCGGGCAGCGGCGGCGACGGCGGCGCC
>NZ_JAHCLR010000105.1 GCF_018455725.1 Mycolicibacter acidiphilus | reverse complement strand
GGCGCGGGCGCCGGCGGCGGCACCGACGCGGCAGCCGGCGCGGGCGGACAGGGCGGTTCCGGCGGCACCGTCGGCACCGGCGGATCCGGCGGATCCGGCGGGGCCGGTGGCTCCAGTGGCGGGACCAGCCACGCCGCCTCGGGCGGTGCGGGTGCCGACGGGACCGGCGGCAACGGCGGCACGGGCGGCGCCGGCGGCAAGGGCGAGATCCTCTCCGACGGCACGGTGCAGGCCGGTGGCCGCGGCGGTGACGGCGGTGACGCCGGCGCGGTCGGTAACGGCGGTAACGGCGGAGTCGGCGGTCAGGGCGCGACCGGCGCGGCCGGTGGCAGCGACCTCAGCGGTGACGGCACCGCGGGTGGCACCGGTGGCGTCGGTGGCGCCGGCGGAACCGGTGGCGCGGGTGGTACGACCTCGGGCAACGGCGGCAACGGTGGGGTCGGCGGCGTGGGTGGCACCGGCGGGACGGGCGGTGCCGGCCTCGATGGTGCGGCGGGCACCGACGCGGCCGCCGGCAGCGGTGCGGACGGCGGTGCCGGGGTCGGCGCGGGCAACGGTGGTGCCGGTGGTACCGGCGGCGCCGGTGGCCAGGGCGGTTCCGGTGGCACCGCGACGGCGGGCAACGCCGGTACGCAGGGCGGCGGCGGCGTCGGCGGTGTTGGCGGTGCGGCCGGCAACGCCGGCAACGGTGGTGCCGGTGGCGCCGGGGCCGGCGGTGGCACCGGCACCACGGCCGGCTCCGGTGGTCAGGGCGGCGCCGGCGGCGACCGCGGCACCGTCGGTGCCGGTGGCGCGGGTGGCTTCAACGCCGACAGCACCGCCCAGGCCGACAGCGGTGCGGCAGGTGCGGCCGGTACCGGCGGCAACGGCGGCGCGGGCGGCCGCGGTGGTGACGGCGAACTGCTGGCCGGGAACATCACCCAGGCCGGTGGCAACGGCGGCGCCGGTGGCGTGGCCGGCAATGAGGGTGACGGCGGTGCGGGCGGTGCCGGTGGTAACGGCGTCGGCGGAGTGGACGGCACCACGGTCGGCGCCGACGGCACCGTCGGCGGTGCCGGGTCGGCCGGTGGCAAGGGCGGTACCGGCGGCGCAGCGAACCTCGGTACCGGCGGGGCCGGCGGCGCGGGCGGAACCGGTGGGTCCGGCGGGTCCGGCGGTGCGGCCGCCGACGCCGACGAGACCACCCTCGACGGCAGCGGCGGCAACGGTGGCGCCGCCGGTGCGGGCGGCGCGGGCGGCAGTGGCGGCGCCGGTGGGGCCTCGACGAGTGGCGCCGGTGGTGTCGGCGGTGCGGCCGGTAACGGCGGAAACGCCGGCACCGCGGCTGCCGGTGGTCAGGGCATCGGCGGCGGCGGCGCCGCCAATGCCGGCAGCGGCGGCTCCGGCGGCAACGGTGCCACCGGTGGTGCAGCGGGCACTGTCGGGACCGGCGGCTCCGGCGTCGCCGAGGGCGCTGCGGGCGCCGACGGCGTGGCCGGTACCAACGCCGACGGCGCCGACGGCGGCCGCGGCGGCGACGGCTTCGGCCTGGTCTCCGGGACCAGCACCGCCCAGGGCGGCGGCTCCGGCGGCGCGGGCGGCAACGCCGGGGCGATCGGCAACGGCGGCACCGGTGGCACCGGTGGCACCGGCGCGACCCTCGACGGCAGTACCGGCACCGACGGCAACGGCACCAACGGCGTGGACGGCGGCGCCGGTGGCACCGGCGGTCAGGGCGGTCTGGGCGGCACCACCTCCGGTAACGGCGGTGCGGGCGGCGTCGGCGGCATCGGCGGTGCCGGTGGTGCCGGTGGCGCGGGTGCGGACGCCACGGTGGCCGACACCGCCGGCGGCAACGGCGGCAATGCCGGTGCGGGGGGTACGGGTGGAACCGGTGGCGCCGGCGGCGCGGCCACCGACGGCACCGGTGGCGCGGGCGGCAACTCCGGCTACGGCGGCAATGCCGGGGCGGCCGGTGTCGGCGGCAAGGGTCTCGGCGGCGGCGGCGCGACGGAGGCCGGTGCAGGCGGTAGCGGCGGCAACGGTGCCGACGGCGGGGCGGCCGGTGTCGTCGGCGTCGGCGGTGCGGGCACCGAGCAGGGCGCGGACGGCTTGATCGGCCAGGCCGGTGCGAACAGCGCCGGTGGCGCGGGTGGCGACGGCGGTGCCGGTGACGGCCTGATCAGCGGCACGAACACCGGCCAGGGTGGTGGCCTGGGCGGCAACGGCGGCGACGCGGCGTCGGTCGGTGCCGGCGGTGCCGGCGGCAACGGCGGCGTCGGCGCCACCGTCAGCGGCAGCACCCAGGCCGGCACCAGCACCGACGGCGCCGTCGGCGGTCTCGGCGGCAACGGCGGTCAGGGTGGTCTCGGCGGCACTACGTCCGGTGCCGGTGGCGTCGGCGGTGACGGCGGAGACGGCGGTGCCGGTGGTAACGGTGGCGCGGGTGCGGACGCCACGGTCGCCGACACGGCCGGCGGCAACGGTGGCAGCGCCGGTGCCGGTGGCGGCGGCGGCACCGGTGGTCTCGGTGGTGCGGCCACCGACGGCAGCGGTGGCGCCGGTGGCAACGCCGGTAACGGCGGGAATGCGGGTGCGGCCGGTGCCGGCGGCAAGGGTCTCGGCGGCGGCGGCGCGGCGGAGGCCGGTGCCGGCGGTCACGGCGGTAACGGCGCGACCGGCGGTGCTGCGGGTACGGCAGGAAACGGCGGCGCCGGTTCCACGATCGGCGCCGACGGCGCGGCGGGTGCCGACGGCACCGGCGGTGACGGCGGCGCGGGCGGCGACGGTGGCACCGGCGCCGGCCAGATCACCGGCAGCAACACCGGCCAGGGTGGCGGTCAGGGCGGTCACGGCGGTGACGCCGGCGCGGTCGGCACCGGTGGTGCCGGTGGCAACGGCGGTGCGGGCGCCGCGGGCATCGCCGGGAGCACCGGCACCAACGGCAACGGCACCAACGGCACCACCGGCGGCGCGGGTGGTCTCGGTGGTGTCGGCGGCGCGGGCGGCAGCACCTCCGGTGATGGCGGCTCGGGCGGCCTGGGCGGCGCGGGCGGCGCCGGCGGCAACGGCGGCGTCGGCGC
>NZ_JAHCLR010000104.1 GCF_018455725.1 Mycolicibacter acidiphilus | reverse complement strand
GGGGCAACGGCGGCGACGGCGGGGCCGGCGGCACCGGCACCTTCCTCAACGGGGGCAGCGGGGCCGGCGGCAACGGCGGTGACGGCGGCAGTTCGGCCAGCCAGCCGCCCACCGACATGTTCGCCTACGGCGCGGCCGGCAATGGCGGCAACGGTGGTGCGGGTGGTGCCGGTGCGGTCGGCGGGAACGGCACCGCCGGGTCCGGTGCGGGCGCCAGTGGCACCGACGGCGACGGTGGTGGCGTCGGTGGCAACGGCGGTAGTGGTGGCAATGGCGGCGTTCTGCTCGGCAGTGGCGGCGCCGCGGGCGCCGGTGGGGCCGGTGGTAACGGCGGCAGCGGCGGCAACGGTGTCGACGGCACGACCGCGACGACCCCGGGCGGGGTGGGCACCCTCGGCGGTAACGGCGGCGCTGGTGGTGTCGGCGGTAACGGTGGCACCGCCGGAACCGCGGGCAAGGCGGCCACCCTGTTCGGCAGCGCCGGTGCGGGTGCCCTCGGCGGGGCGGCTGGGGACGGCGGGGCCGGCGGCAACGCCGGCAACGGCGGTAACGGTGCGGCCGGGGATGCGACCACTCCTGTGGGCGGGGCCGGCGGTGACGGCGGCAACGTCGGGGCCGGCGGTAACGCGGGGACCGCCGGCGCCGGCGGCGCGGCCGGTAGCGCCGGGGCGCTGGGCACCGGCGGCAACGGTGGCAACGGTGGCGCGGGGTATGACGCGGCGACGGATCCGGCGGCGGTGCCGGGGACGGCCGGTGGTGATGGTGGTGCAGCGGGCAACGGCGGCAGTCACGGCAATGGTGGTGTCGGCGGCGCCGGTGGGGACGGCGCGAACGGGTCGGTCGGGGCTAGCGGCCAGAACCCCGGGGACAGCGGGCACCACGGCACCGACGGCGGCAACGGTGGTTCCGGTGGCGCGGGCGGCAAGGGCGGCGCGGTCTCCGGTAGCGGTGGCGCCGGCGGCCAGGGTGGTGAAGCCGGAAACGGCGGCTCCGGCGGCAACGGAGTCGCCGGCGGCGACGGGCAGAACGCCGGTGACGACGGTCAGAACGGTGGGGCCGGTGGATCCGGCGGCAAGGGCGGCGTCGGAGGTTCCGGCGGTGACGGGGGTTCGGCCGCGCACGGCACCGCCGGTGCCAACGGCGACGGCGGCGACGGCGGTGCGGGCGGGAACGCGGGGGCCGGTGCGTCCGGCGGCAACGCTGCCAACGGTGATGCGGCGAATCCGGACGGCGGCAAGGGTGGCAACGGCGGCCTCAACGGCACCGCTGGATCCGGCGGCGACGGCGGCGCGGCGGGCACCGGGGGCGCTACCAACACCGGCGTCGCGGGGGGCAACGGCGGTGCCGGGGCGGCGTCGACCGGGGTGGCCAACGGCGGCAACGGCGGTGACGGCTGGAGTGGCGACCCGATGAACCCCGACGACACCCGCGTCGACGGCGGCAACGGCGGCGCAGGCGGCAACGCCGGCACCATCGGTGACGGAGGTACGGGCGGCACCGGTGGTAACAGCGGGATATTGGGGAATGGCGGGGACGGCGGCGCCGGCGGCACCGGCGGTGTCGACACCGGCAACGGCGGCCACGGCGGGAACGCCGGCAACGGCGCTCCGATCGTCGACGCCGGCAGTGGCGGCAACGGCGGTGCCGGTGGCGCGGGCGGCGCCGCGGGCAACAATGGCAACGGCGGGGACGCCGGCGACGGCGGCACCGGTAACAACGGCGGCGCCGGCGGCATGGGCGGCGCCGGCGGCCACGAGACCGGCAACGGCGGCCACGGCGGTAACGGCGGCAACGCCGACCCGGGCTTCAGCGATGGCGGTGCCGGTGGCGCCGGTGGTGCTGCGGGCAACAACGGCAACGGCGGGGACGCCGGTAACGGCGGTGACGGCATCAACGGCGGCAAGGGCGGTGCCGGTGGCGCCGGCGGCGCCGACACCGGCAACGGCGGTCACGGTGGCAACGGCGGTGCGTCCACAGATTTCGGTGGCAGCGGCGGTGACGGTGGCAACGGCGGCAACGCCGGTAACAACGGTAACGGTGGTGACGCCGGCAACGGCGGGGCAGGTAACGGCAGCGAATTCGCCGGCCCCGGTGGCACCGGCGGCAAGGGCGGTGACGGCGGTCAGCAGACCGGCAACGGCGGCACCGGCGGCAACGGTGGTGCCAACGGCGGATCGGGTGGTGCCGGCGGTGACGCACCCACCGATGGCGACGGCGGCAACGGCGGGGTTGGCCAGGCCGGCGCGGCCGGCGGCAACGGCGGCACCGACATCTTCGGCAACGGAGAAAAGGGTGTGCAGGGCCAGGACGGTGGCGCTGGCGGCGCCGGCGGTGCCGGGGTCGGTGCCGGGCATCACGCCGGCAGCGGCGGAATCGGCGGCGCCGGTGGTAGCGGCGGTAACGGCGGCGACGGAGCGACCGGCGAGGCCGGTGTGGCCGGTGTCAACGGCGGCGCCGGCAGCAACGGCGGGGCCGCCGGTGACGGCGCGGCCGGCGGCAGGGGCGGCGCCGGCGGTGCGGCGGGCACCGCCACCGGCGGCGCGACCACCGGGACGCAGGGTGCTGGGGGTGCCGGTGGCAACGGTGGTGACGCCGGCGTGGCCGGTGACGGTGGCAAGGGTGCTGATGGCACGGCGACCGATCCCGATGGCGGTAAGGGCGGTGACGGTGGTGCGCTGGGCAGCGCCGGTGGTGGTGGTACCGGTGGGACCGGGTCGACACCCGGTGCCGACGGTCACGATGGGGTGGGACCGGTCGGCATCGCCCAGGGCAATGGTGGCGCCGGTGGTAACGGCTACAGCTTCAGCGGCGCTGACGACACCGACAACGGCGCCAGCGGTGGGCAGGGCGGCGCCGGCGGCGACGCCACCGTCGGCGGCGGTGGTGCCGGCGGCGTCGGCGGCAATGGCGGCAACGGCGCGACCGGCACGGCTGGCTTAGTCGGCACGTTCGCCGACAGCGGTACCGGTAACGGCGGTGTGGGCGGGATCGGCGGCGCGGGCGGTGACGGCGGCGCCGGCGGTCTGAACAGCGACGGTCTAACGCAAGCCGCTACCGGTGTGGGTGGCAACGGTGGCACCGGTGGGGTTGGTGGTGGTGGTGCCA
>NZ_JAHCLR010000103.1 GCF_018455725.1 Mycolicibacter acidiphilus | reverse complement strand
GACCGACTCCGTTGCTTCCACCGCTTGACACCGCCATGCTGGATGTGCAGGAAATAACCTCCCCGGAATACCGCATGCCGCCCCCACCGCCGGCGGTACACCCCGCGTGAATGAAATCAGCACCAGCAGTCCCATACATCCCAGTGCAGGCACCACTGGCCTCGATGGCACCATTCAGGGCCAGTCGGTGAAGGTCCTTCCGCCTTTCCATTCCCTCTCCGTCGGCGGGGTGACCTGCGGCGTCGATAACGCCCGAATGACTGCGTGCAAAGATCTCCACGGGCGCGGGTTTGTCATGTCGCCGTCGTGGTCGGGTTGGTTGCCGCACGTATGACGGGTTTCGGTCCGGCCGTCCCAACACGCCGCCGAGCCCAACAGGCGGCGTCGCCATACCTCCAGGTCTCCTCGATGCTGAGCGACCGCTCTATCTGCGAAAGATCCAGAACGCCAATGGGATTCGCTGGAGGGGTTGGACTGCACGTTATGGTTGACCGCCATTTCAACGAGGCGGCGTCGAGGGAGGAGATTTCAGCATGGCGCTGGAACCGGACATGAGCCCCTTCGGGTCGATGACGTTGCTTCCGCCGGCTTGGCCCGAGGTCGACGAGGACATCTTGGCGGCCGCGGCCGGCTCCTATGAAGGCCTGGCGCGGCACATCCAGGGCGTCGCGATCCCCCAGTTGCAACAGCAACTGATGGCGCTGGCCGAGAGTTGGAGTGGCACCGCCGCGCAGGCCGCCCAGGCCGAAGCCACCTCGATCATCGGCGAGCATGGCGCGAACGCGGAACAGGCGACCGCCAT
Organism: Mycolicibacter acidiphilus; assembly: GCF_018455725.1. Taxonomy (GTDB): domain Bacteria; phylum Actinomycetota; class Actinomycetes; order Mycobacteriales; family Mycobacteriaceae; genus Mycobacterium; species Mycobacterium acidiphilum. The sequence continues at coordinate 2,352 of NZ_JAHCLR010000103.1, read as the reverse complement.
CGCGGGCAAGCTGCGTCAGATGCTCGAACTGGCCGTCCGCACGAAAATGGCGGTCAACGCGATCGCCCAGGAGGTCCAAGCGGCGTGTGAGGCCATTGAGGCGACCCCGGATGACCCGGGGGTGAAGCAGGCCGCGCAAGCCCAGCAGGTCGCTATGGGGCTCGCGCAGAACATCGCCACGGTCGCGGCGGGCTCCGGGCAGGTCGGCGGGGGCCTGGGTGGCGGACTCGGTGAGGGCCTTGGCGTATCGCCGGGATCCGGTCCAGCCGGTGCTGGCGGCGATCCGATGCAGGCCATGGAGATGGTCATGCAACTGGCCCCGATGCTGCTTTCTCAGATCAGCCAGCTACCGGCGCAGCTCGGCAGTCTCGCGGGCGGTGCGACCAGCCCGCTGCCGCAGATTCCCGCGACGTTCGGTCAGCTGGCCTCAACGGCACTGCCGGCCGGCGGTCCAGGCGTACTCAGTCCCTTCTCCAACCATCCGATGGCGGGCGGCTCCGGGCTGACGCGCGGGGCGGGCCTGCTGCGCGGGATGTCGATTCCCAGGCTGCCGTCGTTGCCGGGACTGGGCCACGGCCCGGCCGGCTCCCCGCACCCGCAGAGGGCATCCGGCAGACCCGCGCCGGGTCACGTGCTCGCCGGCGCCAGTGGTTCCTCGACCGGGGGTGGCCGTCCGCATGCCGGCCCGGCCGGCAGGCCCGGTGTCGGTACAGCGACTGCGCCCTCAGCAGGAGTCCACGGGGGCGGCAGACCGGGTGTCGCACCCGTAGGAGCCGGTGGCCCCGAGCGCGCCGCCGCGGCTTCGGCTCCGGTGGGTGCAGGGGGAACCCCGGCCATGGGTGAGCGCGGCACGACCGGGGGTTCTCGGGCGGCGACTCCGATTCCGGCGCGACTGCACCACGATCTCGCTGAGGACGCCGATGACGATTGGTGAGCCGGCACGGTAGTCGGCACTGGAATTGACGACGGGTGACAACACCCTTAACGACGAGGTGGAGATGACCCCGGTAAACGACGTCGTGAACATCGCGGACGGCGGGATTCCGCCGTGGCTCGTGGCGCTGATCGAGATGCCGGATGCGCCGCTGCCTGGTGCGGGTGCGGATCCGATGAGCGACGCCATCTCCGCGGTTGCACAGTTGCTGCCGCCACCGCTGGCCGCACGGGTCCAGGCGTTGCGTCAACGGGAGGGCCGGTTCGCCGACAATCTCCGGACCGCGAACCGGGAATACGGAACAACCGACGACGAAGGCCAACAGGTGCTGCAGCAGGCTGGCAGTCAACTCGGCCAGATCGGGGGCCAGCTCGGCCAACTCGGGAGCATGAGTGGTTTGTTCCCGCAGACGAGTAATTTCGCCTCGTTGATGCAGCCGGCCCTGCAGGCGGCCCAGGGTGGCAGTCACGCCGCCACTGCGGGACCGGCGCTCACCGCCGCAACGCACCCGTCGGCGGCCGGCGCCGGCCCGGCGGCCGATCCGGGAATGATGCGGATGCCCTCGTTGCCGAGCATGCCGTCGCTACCGCAGGCCGGCCATGGCCCGGCGGGCGCACCCCCGCCGCCGACGGCAACGACCAGGCCCGCCGCCGCCGGTGGCGGTGGTGGGGCCAACAGCGCCGGCAGAGGTCCGTCGACGACGAACCTGGCGGAAAGATCCGGGCCGCCCACGCCGCCGCCCACGACGGCAGCGGCCGGCGGAATCGGCAGGCCCGGCGCCGGTACCGCCCCGGTGGGTGCCGGCGGCGGCATGGGGCCCGCCGGACTCAGCGGGAAGCGGGACGAGACCGGCGGTCACCGAAGCGCCATGCGTGCTGTGCCATTGCTGGAATACGACCTCAGCGAGGGCGATTCCGACGACGATTGGGGCACCGCACCGAGTGGTGCCCACCACCGCGGCGGCTACCAAGCACTGGGTGGCGCCGAGCCGGGCGGAGGCGGCCCGAACACACAGGACATCGCTGGCCACGACGGCTTCAATCGCGGAATCGGCGAATACACCCTGCCGGACGGATCCTGCCCGCCGGGCAACTTCAGCTTTCCCAACGAGCCCAACATCCCGCCACCCGCGGACTCGCTACCCGGTGGTGGCCGCTGGGTTGTCGGCGTCGATGGCCACCCCAGCGGTCCCGGTGGCGGTCCGCCGCCCCAGGCTCCAACCAGCGGTGAGCCGAGGCAGGTCGGCAAGGGCGAACTCCCGATTCAGGTCGGCCGCGGTTCCGGCTGGCAGGAGATCGGCACAGTCCCGCCGAATGGATGGGGCGAGGATCCCGCCATAGTTGGCCAGGAGGCCTACAAATTCCGATGGGTGGGGGAGAGCTTTGACGGCTCTTCCGGTTTCAGAGTGCGTTGATTCG
>NZ_JAHCLR010000102.1 GCF_018455725.1 Mycolicibacter acidiphilus | reverse complement strand
GTCGGCACCTCGTTGCTACGACGCTATGACACCGCCCCCTTCATGCCGTTCGCAAGGTTCTGAGGGCAATACGCATGTAAGGCGATCGCGATGAACAGTCGTGCGCGTTCTGTCGTGAGTTCTTCGTTGTGCTTCTGGAGTGTTGCGACCAACGCTTTCCCCGACTTACCCTGATCGACGTAATCGCACATCGTCCGCCCGGCTGTAATACTTTTTCCCGGATCGCTGTAAGTGATACCCGCCTCGTTCAGTGCGGTAAGAAAGGACGCGTCGACATCGGCGGATCGACCATCGTCGGGATTACCGTGTGCCGGTCCGACAGCAACGATGCTGATCGGCAGAATAAAGAGTGTCAGCATGCGCTTCCCCAGGTTTCGGATAAAACCACGACCGCAGCGTATTTTTACGGCACCGCCCTTATCCCGAATGTCAGAACTCATACGTTGCCTGACTTCACTCTTCTGATCACTGACGCCGCCGAACGTCTGAGCGTATCGCGCCGCACCCTCATTTCGATCACCTTCCAACGTAGATTGTTGAGTTCGTCCCGCTGGCGCTGCACATCCTCAGTGTCTGCCGCTGTCGCCACGCGGTCTTCTCCCCCGCCTGCGGTGGTGGTGGTCCCTGCAGCCGCGGCCGATGCGACGCCGGTACGCGTCGCCGCACCGCCGCCCTTTGGCGCGTTGACAACGCTGCCTATCGGCGGGATGGCACCTATCGAACCCATCGCGGCCTCGGGCAGACCCGCCGCGCCGGTCATCGGCAGTGAGACGGCGGTGGGGCGGATCCCCTGAGGGGGCGCACCCCACGCCTGCGGCACTGACAGTCCGCCAAACGACGCTGCTCGACCCAAACTCGCCGACACCTCGGAGCTGCGCGAAGCCAGCGCGGCGTAGCCTCCCTCGGACACAGTCGAGCCCGCGAGATCGACGTTCGACCCTCCTCCGGACACCGACGATGCCAGGCCTACAGCCCAAGGATTAAGCGCGGTCCAGACATAGTTCGCCAAGGTTGCTCCCGCGGTTGGCAGTAGCATCGAGCCGAACTCCGTACCGATCGAGTCAAGCCCCAAACTTTGGATGAAACTCATAAATGGAGTCAGCTCGTGGGTGAACTGCTCGAAGCCTTGAACCAGCGGGCTCGTCAAAAAATCCAGCAGCGGGTTCGAGTCGGCCGCCATGCCTGTTGCGGCCGCTTGGGCGGCGGCAGAGGCTTGGCTGCCGACACCGGCGGGGTTGGTGGTCCGCGGTGCGACAGCCAAAGCACTCGAATTGGGCGCAGCAGCTGCGGAGTTTTCCGCATAGGCGTGCATTGCGGCGGCGTCCTGAGCCCACATCTCGCTGTAGTCAGCATGATTCATCGCGATTGCGGCGCTGTTCTGCCCGAAGATGTTGCTGCTGACCAGATTTAGCAGCTCGGCGCGGTTGGCGGCGATCACCGGTGGCGGGACCGTGGCAGCAAAAGCGGCCTCGTAGGACGCTGCCGCGGCTCTGGCCTGGGTGGCGGTCTGGGCTGCCTGCGCAGCGGTGTTGGTCATCCACGCCGAATACGGTTCGGCGGCTGCGGCCATCGCCGCCGCTGAACTGCCCTGCCAATGCCCGTCGGTCAACTCGGCGAGCACCGCACGATACGAACCGGCTGTCGATGTCAGAGTTGCCGACAGTCGATCCCAGACCGCGGCAGCGGTCAACATCGGCGTCGCGCCCGCCCCCGCATACATCCGCGCCGAATTAACCTCCGGCGGCAACACCGCGTAGTCAATCATCAGAGCATCACTTCTCTCGCCAGGCGGATCATTGTGTCGTAATCCCTTGCCGGTCAGCGCGTCTCAGTGTGGCCGCAACGGCTGTCACGGCCACACTGAAACCCGATATTCCGGCTTGCGAAACAACAAACAGGGTTGTCTTCTCAGGCCCAGCTGGAGCCGACGGCCGAGTCGGTGTTGGCCATGTTGTTGCCGGCCGACTGCACCTTCTGACCGTGCGAGTTCGCCTGCTCGTAGATCACCGCGAAGTTGCGACCCAACTGGGTCACGAACTCCTGGCACGCCACCGAACCGGCGCCGCCCCAGCAGTCCCCCGCGGCGAGCACGTCGTGCACGATCGCCTGGTGCTCCGCCTCCAGCGAGGCGGCCTGCGCGCGGATCAGCGCGCCGTGCGCGTCGACATCGCCGAACTGGTAGTTGATGCTCATCAGATGGTCTCCTTCTAGCTCGACAGGATCTGCTGCGAGGCAGCTTCCTGCTGCTCGTAGCGGTTCGCGTCGCGGATCAACCCGTCCCGCACTCCGTGCAGCATGTTCACGATGTTGCGAAACGCCGTCTGCATCTGGCCCATCGTGTCGTAGCTGGTCTTCTCCGCCAGACCACCCCAGCCCGAACCGGAGATGTTCGTCGACGACGCCCACATCCGACGCGCCTCATCCTCAACAGTCTGCGCATGAACG
>NZ_JAHCLR010000101.1 GCF_018455725.1 Mycolicibacter acidiphilus | reverse complement strand
GCATCTGGCCCATCGTGTCGTAGCTGGTCTTCTCCGCCAGACCACCCCAGCCCGAACCGGAGATGTTCGTCGACGACGCCCACATCCGACGCGCCTCATCCTCAACAGTCTGCGCATGAACGTCGAAACGCCCCGCCATCGAACGCATCGCGTCCGGATCAGTCATAAAGCGTGCGGTCACTGCTGTGTCTCCTTTTCTCGTGGTGTTTCGATTAACCGGCCGCGGCGGCATTGGCCGCCTCGGCCGCCGCATACGATCCGGCGCTGGTGTGCAATGTTGCGACGAACTGCTCGTGGATCGCCACGGCCTGGGCCATGATCGACTGATACAGCTGCGCATGGGCGGCAAACTGCGCGCTCGCCAATGCCGACACTTCGTCGCTGGCGGCCGGCGCTATGTGGGTTGTCGGCATGGCTGCTGCCATGTTCTCGCTGTGCAGTATCGAACCAATGTTCTGCAACTGGCCTGCAGCCTCATCAAGAAGATCGGGTTGCGTAGTTACAAACGACATCATTTTTCCCTTCTCAGTTGTCGTGGGTCCATTTCGTGCTGATCGGTACGTCCTTCAGCTGCCGCTTCGTAAGCGATGGACGATGCACTGCGGAATTCAATGATTAGCGATTCGTCATCTTCCTCCTGCCTCGATCATCGAAGCGACGGAGCATTCGAGGGCCTCCTGTTGGTGCGACATTTCCGCCACCGCACGGCGGAGCCTGTTCAGTTGTTCTCGCCCGCTCAGTGCGTCTTGGACACCCTCAACGAGGGCCGACCGGTATTCGGCGTCCGCATCCACGCCAGCCGAGCCGGCAACCTGCGGGGCCGGCTCGGTCCTGGCCCGCACCCTTGACCGGGCATTCCGCGGGGCATTGACCACACTGACCACTGGCGGGATGTGGCTGAGCCAGCCGCGTCTGGCCGGCAACGCCGCAGCACCGGCTCCCGCGTTGTCAGCTGCCGGTAGCGCAGCCAAACTCGCCGGCAACGCCGCGGAGGCTAGCCGCATGCCCTGCGACGGCCCGGCCCAAGACGGCGGCACCGATAACTCACCGACCGGCACTGCACGGCCTAACGCGGCTGACACGTCGGCAGCAGTCACCCGCACTGTGCCGGGTGCGACCGTCGGGTGCGCACCGGTGGCATACGAGCCTGCCAAGGTGAATTGTTGCGTGCCCTTAGACGCCGAAGACGCCAGCTCTGGCATTCCTGACGTGATCATCATGAACGAATGCATGGCAGCGGTAGCCCCCATCGCGGGCGTCGTTGAGGCCATCGAAAGGGCGCCACCAAGGCCGGTTAGCCCACCGTAACCCATTCCAAATCCGTCGAGTTTGCCGAAAAGCTGCTCGGCACCTGTAATAAAAGGACTGTTCAAAGCGGATTCCAACGGGTTGTTGTTCAGGAAGTCCACCAGCCCGTTGCCGGCGGTG
>NZ_JAHCLR010000100.1 GCF_018455725.1 Mycolicibacter acidiphilus | reverse complement strand
TGATCGTCGGATCGGTGACCACCATGCCCTCCGGCAGGTCGGCGATCAGACTGGTCAGGGCGTCGGCATTCACGCAGCCGATCCTAGGAGGTGCGGCCCCGCGAGGGCACCTTCGACGGCGCTGGGGCAGTGATGACGTTCTACGGGCCCACAGCGGGCGCCGGTGGTGGCACAGTGGAGCCGTGAGCCTGCCGCATCCCCGCACCGGCCAGCAGTTCGACTCCCCGGTTCCGCCGGGCACCGGTTGGCCGGGGGATCCGGCCACTCCCGAGACCCCGGTGGCCACTGATGCCGCGCAGGTGGCGCGGCTGGCCGCGCAGGCGGGTTCGATCGAAGAACTCGATGCGCTGGTCAGCGTCTGCCGGGCCTGCCCCCGGCTGGTCGCCTGGCGCGAGGATGTCGCCGTCACCAAACGCAAATCCTTTGCCGACCAACCCTATTGGGGGCGGCCGGTGCCCAGTTGGGGCGCGGCCAAACCGAAGATCGTGATCGTCGGGCTGGCGCCGGCGGCCAACGGCGCCAACCGCACCGGGCGGATGTTCACCGGTGACCGTTCCGGCGATCAGCTCTACGCGGCGCTGTACCGCGCCGGGCTGGTGAACCAGCCGACCAGTGTCGACGCCGCGGATGGCTTGCATACCAGCAAGATCCGGATCATCGCCCCGGTGCGTTGCGCACCGCCGGACAACAAGCCGACGACCGAGGAACGTGACACCTGCCATCCGTGGATCGAGGCGGAGTGGCGACTGCTGGCACCGCACGCCCGGGTGATGGTCGCCCTCGGCGGCTTCGCCTGGCAGATCGCGCTGCGACTGGTCGCCGATCAGGTGCCCAAACCGAAACCGAAGTTCGGCCACGGTGCGGTCGCCGAGTTGAGTTCGGGGCTGAAGGTGGTCGGGTGTTTTCACCCCAGTCAGCAGAACACGTTCACCGGCCGGCTCACCCCGGCGATGATCGACGATGTGTTCCGCCAGGCCAAGCAGCTGGCCGGGATGCGGGAAGGTTCTGCGCGCACGAAGCGTTGACCTCCGTCGTGCGTCTCTCCGTTCTCGACCTCGTCCCGGTCCGCGCCGACCAGACCAGTGCCGACGCGCTGGCTGCCACGGTCGCGCTGGCCCAGACCGCCGACCGGCTCGGTTTCACCCGCTACTGGGTCGCCGAGCACCACAACATGCCGGCGGTGGGGGCCACCAGCCCGCCGGTGGTGCTCGCCTACCTGGCGGCGCAGACGGCGCGGGTGCGGCTGGGTTCCGGCGGGGTGATGCTGCCCAACCATGCACCGCTGGCCGTCGCCGAACAGTTCGCGTTGCTGGAGGCTGCCGCACCGGGGCGCATCGACCTGGGGATCGGCCGGGCGCCCGGCTCGGACCCGGTCACCTCGTGGGCGCTGCGCGGACCGGCCGGGCGTGACGATCGTGACATCGAGAACTTCCCCGACTACCTCGACGACGTCGCCGCGCTGATGAGCCGCGACGGCGCCGCGGTGCAGTTGCGCACCGGCGACTACCGGCTGCGGGCCACCCCGGCCGCGGTCGGGGTTCCGCGGCTGTGGCTGCTCGGGTCGTCGATGTACTCCGCCCGGCTGGCGGCGGCCAAGGGCCTGCCGTACGTGTTCGCCCACCACTTCTCCGGTCAGGGCACCGAGGAGGCGCTGGCCTATTACCGGGAGAACTTCACGCCCAGCGCGGTGTGTGTAGAGCCGACGACGTTCCTGACGGTGAACGCGGTCGTCGCCGACACCCGCGACGAGGCACTGGCGTTGATCCTGCCGAACCTGCAGTTGATGGCGCGGCTGCGCACCGGTGAGCCGCTGGGCCCGGTCGCCCTGGTCGAGGACGCGGCCGACGCCGAACTGCCGGTCGCCCAGCAGCAGATCGTCGAATCCGGCCTGCGTCGCGCTGTGGTCGGTGCCCCGGCCGAGGCCGCCGAGCAGGTGCGGGCGCTGGCCGAGAAGTTCGCGGTCGATGAGGTGATGATCAGCCCGGTCGCCTCCGCGCACCGTGGCGTCGACCCGGCCACCGCACCCGGCCGGGAGCGCACCTGCGATCTGCTGGCTAAGGAGCTGCTGTAGGCGCCCCCGCGTCGATCACCGTGCCGCCCATGCCGCTGGGCCGATAGTCGACGTAGACCGGGTTCTGCGAGAACGGGTAGTACCCGGAGTTGGCGGTGCTGCCGGCACCGATCCAGGGGCTGTTGGCCGCGGTGGTGGCGTAGGAGTACAGCAGCGTCTGGCCGTCGGCGGTGTACACCGAGATCTCCGTGCCCACCGGCACGTGCCCGTTGATCGGGATGCTCGGGAACATCGACTGCGGCATGGTGCCGACCAGCCCGCCGGAGTCGATCGACGTGGTCACCGGCACCGGGTCGGCGCCGTTGATCGAGATCATCGTGTCGACGGACGGAGAGCCGGGCAGGGTGAACTCCGGGGTCAGCGGGTTCGCGCCGAACGTCAACTGGCCGGTGGTCTCGTCGATCAGCACACCCTGGTTGAGGGCACCGGGCAGCGCCGAGATGATCGTCGAGGTGCCCGGGGCGCCGTTGTTCGGCCCGATCCCCAGCACTCCGACGATGCCCCACTTGTCGAAGTACGTTGTCATGAGCGAGTTCGATGCGGGGTCGACGATGTTCACCGCCGTCGGACCGGTGACCAGCCCGTCCGGGCAATCGCCGGTCTTGTCGCAGAATCCGACCGTGGTGTCATAGGTGTGGTAGCTGTACGAGGTGCCCGAGGGCATGCCGTCGTACCTTATTCCGCCGTCGGAGAACACCGAATCGCCGAGCCCCTGGCCACTACCCAGCATGGTCAAACCGGTTGAGCCGGTGTCGATCTGCACCGGTACCGGCGGGCCGCCGTTGATCGAGATGTACACGATCGGGCTGATCGGGCCCTGGGATGCGCCGTTCGGGCCGTTCTGCATGTACAGCGGGATGCTGGCGTTGTGTGGCCCGCCCGGGCTGTCCCCGGCGTGACCGGTGCCGGACCCGGCGCCCCCGGTGCCGCCGGCGCCGTTGGCCCCGTGGTTGCCGACGCTGCCGCCGGTGCCGCCCACCCCGCCGTTGCCGCCATCGCCGCCGTCCGCCCCGGTGCCGCCCGTGGCGACTGCGCCGGCCGACCCGCCGTTGCCACCGTCACCGGCCGCCCCGCCCCACAGGTTGGTTCCGGTGTTGGTCAGATCGCCACCGCTGCCGCCGTCACCGCCGCTGCCCCCGGCCCCGGCGTTGCCGCCCACACCATTGGCGGCGCCGGTTCCGCTGTGCCCGCCCGATCCGGCGTTGCCGCCCGCACCGCCGTCGCCGCCGCTGCCACCGCTGGAGCCCTGGGCGTTGTAGCTGCCGCTGCCGTCGCCGCCGTTCGCGCCGGCGCCCCCGATACCGCCGTTGCCACCGGTGCCGCCGGTGAAGCCGGTGTCACCGGCGCCGCCCTGCCCGCCGGCCCCCGCAGCGCCGCCGTCACCGCCGTCGCCGCCGATCCCGACCGGGTACCGGCCGACCCCGGACGGCAGCTTGTTGAACCCGGGCTGGGCGTAGAAACCCTTGCCGGGGTCGCCGCCCGCGCCGGCCGCCCCGCCGTTGCCGCCATCGCCGCCGTTGCCGCCGGCGCTGTGGTCACCGGCCCCGCCGTTGCCGCCGCTACCGGCGGCGCCGCCGTTGCCACCGGCTCCGCCGTCGCCGTTGACGCCGAAGGTGCCGTGGCTGTTGGCCGCCGGCGGCGGTGCGGTCGGGTACACCGAACCGCCGGCCCCGCCCGCGCCGCCGGTGCCGCCGTTGCCGCCGTTTTGCCCCAGGCCGCTGTCGGTGCCGATCACCCCGTTCGCGCCGTTGACACCGGCGCCGCCGTGGCCGCCGTTCGCGCCGTTGCCGCCGAGACCGCCGGCGCCGCCGTCACCGCCGAGGGTGCCGCCCTTGCCACCGGCCCCGCCGCTGCCGCCGGAACCACCCGCCGTGCCGGCCGTACCGCTGCCTCCGGCGGTGGTGGCCGAGACACCCGCGGTGCCCGCGACGCCGCTGCCGCCGTTGCCGCCGATCCCGCCGTCGCCGTGATCGCCGCCGTTGCCGCCGGCCCCGCCGTTGCCCCCGTCGGTGCCCGCGGCGGCCGCCGAATCCCCGGCCGCGTTGTACCCGGCGCCGCCGGCACCGCCGTT
>NZ_JAHCLR010000010.1 GCF_018455725.1 Mycolicibacter acidiphilus | reverse complement strand
AACCCCTCAAACCTGGGGAAATACGTGACCGCTGACACAGTGTCGGACGGTTCCGAGGTCCGCATCCACCGCCCCTCTCGTGCTGAGCCTCACGGCAGGGCGCGCGGCCGATATCTCCGGGGGAGGCCGGGCGGTACGATCGGTGAGCTTGCGGGCGTGGTGAAACTGGCATACACGATGGCTTTAGGTGCCATTGCTCGAAAGAGCGTGAGGGTTCGAGTCCCTTCGCCCGCACAACACGCAGTTCGACAATCAGCCGGATTTTCCATGAATCGTCGTCGCGACCACCGCGAAGAGCAGTGCCGGTGACGAACTTCAGGCCGGAAGATCAGGCGAGAGGGTGAGCCAGGTCAGCGCACGGTATGCCGTGCAGGGGGCGCCATCGACCCGGCCGCACATGCGTGTGGAGGAATTCTGATCGGAGCACCCGAACGACACATCCGCACCCGAGTCCCGGTGCCAGAATGGAGGGCAGTCGTCCCTGATTGGTGCAGCGATGAACAACTCACTGAGAGCGATAGCGGCTGCGGTGGTCGTAGGGTTCGCCGCCGTCGCAACGCCCATCGCCGCAGCCGAGCCGCCGACCGAGGACCAGTCCTTCTTCGACGAACTCGCCAAGGAAGGCTTCCAGCCCGACTACGACAAGCAGATCTGCGGCAGCATCAAATGCGAGCCGCTGCGGGACCTGGTGGTGGCGGAGGGGCACGCGATCTGCACCGGACTGGACAGCGGTGCGGCGCCACTGGTGCCGATCTCGGTGATCGAGTACCTCGACGTGTCACCGGATCGAGCGGCGAAGTTTATCGCCGCCTCGCGGCATGCGTATTGTCCGCAGGCCCCGGATCCGTACTCGCCGGCACACTGACCGGCCCCTCACCGAGGCGCGCCGAGTGCCGTGCCGCCCGACTGGTGACGACGATCCCGACGGCGGCGACCGCCCAGATGGCGTACTGCACGGTCCAGGCCAGCCGGAACGCGGCGAACGAGTAGCCGCCGTGGGCACCGATGATCAGGCCCATCGCCTCCATGACCAGCAGGGTGCCGATGAAGCCGCCGGTGTTGACGGTGCCCTGCGCGGTACCCAGCGCCGCCGGCGGGTTGTAGGTCCGGGCGAAGTCGAAGGCCAGCATCGAGACCGGCTGCCCGACGGCGACGGCCACGATCAGCAGGATCAGCAGCCAGAACGGCGCGCGGTGCGGGAGCGCCAGCACCACCGTCCAGGCCGCCGCGACCACCCCGATCGTCACCAGCACCATCACCGGCCGGTGCTGCGGGCGGCGCGCCGAGACGGCCCCGACCAGCAGGCCGACGACGACGAAGACGGCCACCGGGATCGTCAGCAGGGCGCCGGCGACACCACGGGGCAGTCCCTGCGCGGTGGTCAGGTAGGGCACCCCCCACATCAGCGCGAAGACGTTCGCCGCGAACGGCGCCCCCAGGTGGGTGAAGAACCCCAGCTTGGTGCCCGGGCGCGACCACACCGCCCGGACCTCACCGAGGGCGGAACGCAGTGTTCGCGACGCGGTGTCACGCGGAGCGGTGGCCGGCGCATCCCGGCATACCGCCAGTGTCAGCATCGCGGCGAGCGCGCCCAGGGCAGCGGCCGACACGTACGCCGGGGTCCAGCCGTGGTGCAGCAGGATCGCCAGGAACGGCACCGCCGAGAGCACCTGGCCGAATTGCCCGCAGATGCCGGTCAGCTGGGTCAGCAGCGGAACACGCGGCGGTGCGAACCAGTTCGGAATCAGCCGGATGGCTGAGATGAAGATCAGCGCGTCGCCGAGACCGACCAGGCCGTACGCGCTGATCGCCACCGGCAGCACGCGGGTCAGGCCGAGCACCAACTGGCCCAGTGAGATCACGGTCATGCCGATCGCGATCATCGCCCGCGGCCCGAACCGGTCCAGCAGCACACCCGCCGGGATCTGCATGCTCGCGTAGACGACGATCTGCAGCATCACGAACGACGACAGCACGCTGGGCCCGGCCCCGAACCGATGGGCGGCGTCGAGTCCGGACACCCCGAACGTGGTGCGGTCCAGTACGGCGACGATGTAGGCGAGCAGACCGGTGCCCCACACGATCCAGGGACGCAATGTCCGACCCCCTTCCCTGCGTGCGTGCTCCCATCCTGCCCGGTGCGGTGCACGGCGCCGTCATCGACCGGGCAGCTGTCGTATCGTGTGACGCGTGCTGATTTCCCGTCGTGACCTGCTCAAAGCAACTGCGACGGTGCCCGCGGCGGTGGGCCTTGGTGTGGCGACGGCGACACTGCGGCCGACCGCGGCGACGGCGGCCCCGCTGGGGATCCTGCTGGATTACGCGGCCGGGGTGATCCCGGCGAGTGAGCTGCGGGCCGCCGGCGCCGCCGGTGCGATCCGGTACGTCTCGGATCGCCGGCCCGGTGCGGAGTGGATGCTCGGCAAGCCGCTCCAGCTGGCCGAGGCGCGTGACCTGCAGGACAGTGGTCTGAAGATCGTGTCGAACTACCAGTTCGGCAAGGCGGCCACCGCGGACTGGCGCGGCGGCCGGGAAGCCGGCGTTCAGCACGCCCGGCGCGGTTCGGAACTGCACACCGCGGCAGGCGGCCCGGACGGCGCCCCGATCTACGTCTCGATCGACGACAACCCGTCGTTCGAGGAGTACACCCAGCAGGTCGCCCCCTACCTGCGGTCCTGGGAGTCGACGATCGGCCACGAGCGGACCGGGGTGTACGCCAACTCACGAACCATCGGCTGGGCGCTGGACGACGGCATCGGCTCCTACTTCTGGCAGCACAACTGGGGGTCGCCCGGCGGGATCGCCCACCCGGCGGCCAACCTGCACCAGGTGGAGATCGACAGCCGCAAGGTCGGCGCGGTGGGGGTGGACGTCAACCACATCCTGATGCCGCAGTTCGGGCAGTGGGTCTAGAAGGCGCTGAGCAGATCGGCCGCAGCGCTGGCGGCTTCGAGGCCGTGCGTCGGGGTGTCGTAGGCCGCGTCGATCATCGGCCGCAGGATCGGGTCGAGCACGTCCTCCAACGGGGTGCCCCACACGCCGGCCAGCATCGGCAGGTGCTCGGTGGGGATCATCCAGAACTGCACCGACCCGCCCATGTCGACGGGGACCGCGGCGTCGATGTCACCGGAGGTCAGGTCGACGTAACCGGCGTGCACGGTGCCCAGTGCGGCCATCGCGTTCCAGGTCGCCAGGGCGTTCCCGAGATTCGTCGGGGTATCGCAGATCGGGTCGTATTCCCCGCAGTACACATCCACCGGGATGTCGGCGTCGACCGGGAACGACGCCGTCACGTCGGACCCGAACAGCAGCGTCATCGCGGCGTGGTTGGCGCCTTCGAACAGTCCGTGCTCCGGCCAGGTCGGTGGTGCCAGCGCCACGAAGGCCAACCGGTCGGGATCGGCGTCGATGCCGGCGATGCCGTCGTTGAGCAGCATGCCCTGGATGCCGGCTGACTGCGAGACCCCGAACACCAGCACGTCCTCATCCCGGTGGGTGGCGAGGGCATCGGCGAGGATCCGCTCGCCGACGCGGTATGACTCGCCGGAGAACTCCTCCGGGGTGGTCAGCGCCACCGGATCGGTGTACCGGCCCGGGTGCAGGTGGTCGGTGTACTCGCTGATGATCCGCTCGACGAGGTCGAACGGCATCGTCGGCTGACCGGTGCCGCCCATGATCAGCGTGACGCCGGTCAGCGTGGTCGCATCGGTTCGGGCCGAGACCGCCTCCGGCATGACCGCATCGGAGGTGGTGGCGGCGACCGCAACCGTCAGCATCGTCGTGACCACAGTGGTCTTCATTGCCCCCCAAATCGTGTCGGAAAGTTCCGTGAAGTGGACGATACGATCGGGGTCTGACATCAAGTGCGACGAAATGGACGCGACATCGGCGTCGGGCGCGCGTCGGGGATGTCGGAGTGTGGGCCCGGTCTGCCGCTCGGAGTGGGTGTCGCCGCCCGGTGTCGTGAACGTCCGGTCGCGCTCGACTGCGTCATCCGACTTCGCGAACCGGGCGGATGATAACGATTTGATAACAATGCATGTTTGATCTGCGCCGTTGTAGCTACTCGACCGTAACCCCGCGTCAGCAGGACGTTTGTCCCGGAAGGCTCCGGAGGGTATCCGGCCGGGTGTTACGCCGGGGTGGGGTTACCCGAGCGTAGAACTCACGAGTAACCAACTAGCTGCGGAAACGGCACAGGTTCTTATGACACTCTTACTGCTGTTGCGCAGGTCGGACCCGCGGCGAACGCGTGAGCACACGACCTGGATCGGCAGGGCCGATCCGCGACAAGACGCGATCACACAGAGCAGGGAGAAATACAGCGTGACGATCCACGAAGACGACCAGGTATCCGCCGACAGCACCGCCGGAGGCACCCGGCAGTACGCCAGCACGTCGTCCGCTCTGGTGGATCGTCTCACCGGTGGTGAGCCCTACGCCGTCGCCTTCGGCGGTCAGGGCAGTGCCTGGCTGGAGACGCTGGAGGAACTGGTGGCCTCCGCCGGGATCGAAACCGAACTGGCGACCCTGGCCGGTGAGGCCGACCTGCTGCTGGAGCCGGTCGCCCAGGAACTGGTCGTGGTCCGCCCGATCGGTTTCGAACCGCTGGCCTGGGTGCGGGCGCTGGCCGCCGAGGACCCGATCCCGTCGGCCAAGCAGCTGACGTCGGCCGCGGTGTCGGTGCCGGGTGTGCTACTCACCCAGATCGCCGCGGTGCGCGCGCTGGCCCGCCAGGGTCTGGACCTGACGGCGACCCCGCCGGTCGCGCTGGCCGGGCACTCCCAGGGCGTGTTGGGCGTCGAGTCCGTCAAGGCCGGCGGCGCCGCCGACGTGCAGCTGCTCGCGATCGCCCAACTGGTGGGCGCGGCCGGAACGCTGGTGGCGCGGCGCCGCGGCATCTCGGTCCTCGGTGACCGCCCGCCGATGGTCGCGGTGAACAACGTCGACCCCGAGCGGATTCAGGCACTGCTGGAGGAGTTCGCCACCGACGTGCGCACCGTGCTGCCGCCGGTGCTGTCGATCCGCAACGGCCGCCGTGCCGTCGTCATCACCGGAACCCCCGAGCAGCTGTCCCGCTTCGAGCTGTACTGCGAGCAGATCGCCGAGTCCGAGGCCGCCGAGCGCAAGAACAAGGTCCGCGGTGGTGCGGTGTTCGCGCCGGTCTTCGAGCCGGTGGCCGTCGAGGTCGGGTTCCATTCGCCGCGGCTGGCCGACGGCATCGACATCGTCGGCGGGTGGGCGGCGAA
Source organism: Mycolicibacter acidiphilus (assembly GCF_018455725.1). GTDB lineage: Bacteria > Actinomycetota > Actinomycetes > Mycobacteriales > Mycobacteriaceae > Mycobacterium > Mycobacterium acidiphilum. The sequence goes on along the minus strand of NZ_JAHCLR010000010.1, from coordinate 95,446 downwards.
GATCGGCATGGACGCTGAGGGTGTGGCCCTGGCTCGTCAGATGGCCAAGGCGATCCTCGTGGACCAGGTCGACTGGGTCGACGAGATCACCGAACTGCACGACGCCGGCGCCCGCTGGATCCTCGACCTGGGTCCGGGCGACATCCTCACCCGGCTCACGGCGCCGGTGATCCGCGGGCTGGGCGTCGGCATCGTCCCGGCGGCCACCCGCGGCGGCCAGCGCAACCTGTTCACGGTCGGCGCGGTGCCGGAGGTGGCCAAGCCCTGGTCGAGCTACGCCCCGACGGTGGTGACGCTGCCCGACGGCCGGGTGAAGCTGTCCACCAAGTTCACCCGGCTCACCGGCCGGTCCCCGATGCTGCTGGCCGGCATGACGCCGACCACCGTCGACGCCAAGATCGTCGCGGCCGCCGCCAACGCCGGCCACTGGGCCGAGCTGGCCGGTGGCGGACAGGTCACCGAGGAGATCTTCGACGACCGCATCGCCGAGTTGACCACCCTGCTGGAGCCGGGCCGCACGATCGAGTTCAACTCGCTGTTCCTCGACCCGTACCTGTGGAAGCTGCAGGTCGGCGGGAAGCGGCTGGTGCAGAAGGCCCGCCAGTCCGGCGCCCCGATCGACGGCGTCGTCGTCACCGCCGGCATCCCGGACCTGGAGGAGGCCGTCGACCTCATCGGTGAGCTGAACGAGGTCGGCATCGCCCACGTCGTGTTCAAGCCCGGCACCATCGAGCAGATCCGGTCGGTGATCCGGATCGCCGCCGAGGTGCCCACCACACCGGTGATCGCGCACGTCGAAGGCGGCCGCGCCGGGGGGCACCACTCCTGGGAGGACCTCGACGACCTGCTGCTGGCCACCTACTCCGAGCTGCGCTCGCAGCCCAACATCACCGTCTGCGTCGGCGGCGGCATCGGCACCCCCGAGCGGGCCGCCGAATACCTGTCCGGGGCGTGGGCGCAGGCCTACGGGTTCCCGTCGATGCCGGTCGACGGCATCCTGATCGGTACCGCGGCGATGGCCACCCTGGAGGCCACCACCTCGCCGGCGGTGAAGCAGATGCTCGTCGACACCACCGGCGTCGACCACTGGATCGGCGCCGGAAAAGCCGAGAACGGCATGGCATCCAGCCGCAGCCAGCTCGGTGCCGACATCCACGAGATCGACAACACCGCGTCGCGCTGCGGCCGGCTGCTCGACGAGGTCGCCGGTGACGCCGACGCCGTCGCCGCCCGCCGCGACGAGATCATCGCCGCGCTGGCGAACACCGCCAAGCCGTACTTCGGCGACATCACCGAGATGACCTACGAGCAGTGGCTGCGCCGCTACGTCGAACTGTCGATCGGCGCCGGCGACTCCACCGCCGACACGCTGCGGCCGGGCAGCCCGTGGGTCGCCGACACCTGGCGGGACCGGTTCGGCTCGATGCTGCAGCGTGCCGAGGCCCGCCTGCACATCAGCGAGTCCGGCCCGATCGAGACGCTGTTCGCCGACGAGCCGCTGCTGAACCGGCCCGAGGAGGCCATCGCGGCGCTGCTGGCGAGCTACCCCGACGCGGCGACCGTGCAACTGCACCCCGCCGACTCGCCGTTCTTCGCCCAGCTGTGCAAGACGCCGGGCAAGCCGGTCAACTTCGTGCCGGTGGTCGACAAGGACGTCCGCCGCTGGTGGCGGTCGGACTCACTGTGGCAGGCGCACGACGCCCGCTACACCGCCGACCAGGTCTGCATCATCCCCGGCATCACCGCGGTGGCCGGCATCACCCGGGTCGACGAGCCGGTCGGTGAGCTGCTGGACCGCTTCGAGCAGGCCGCGGTCGACCAGGTGCTGGCGACCGGTGCCCAGCCGGCGTCCGTGTCGTCGCGCCGCCAGGGCCGCACCGACGTCACCGGCCCGCTGGCCGTGCTGCTGGACGCGCCCGACGTGCTGTGGGCCGGGCGTACCGCGACCAACCCGGTGCACCGGATCGCCGCTCCCGCCGAGTGGCAGGTGAACGGCAACCGCAGCGCCACCCACCCGTCCACCGGTGCCCGGCTGGAGGCCGGTTCCGACGACACCGTGGTGCTGAGCGTGCCGCTGTCCGGTGTCTGGATCGACATCCGCTTCACCCTGCCGTCGACCGTGGTCGACGGCGGCGCCCCGGTGGTCTCCACCGACGACGCCGCCGCCGCGATGCGCTCGGTGCTGGCGATCGCCGCCGGCGTCGACGGGCCCGACGCGCTGCCCGCCGTGCAGGACGGCACCGCGCAGGTCACCGTGGCGTGGGACCCCGAGCGGGTCGCCGACCACACCGGCGTCACCGCCACCTTCAGCGCCGCCCTGGCACCCGGCTTGACGACGGTGCCCGACGCACTGGTCGGCAGCTGCTGGCCGGCGGTGTTCTCGGTGATCGGTTCGGCCGTCACCGATACCGGCTTCCCGGTGGTCGAGGGCCTGCTGTCGCTGGTGCACCTGGACCACGCCGCGCAGCTGCTCACTGCACTACCGGCCGAGCCGGCTGAATTGACCGTCACCGCAACGGCTTCCGCAGCGTTCGACACCGAGGTCGGCCGCGTCGTCCCGGTGTCGGTCACGGTGGCCGACGCCGACGGAACGGTGCTGGCCACCCTCGAGGAGCGGTTCGCGATCCGCGGGCGCACCGGTGCCGCTGAGCTCACCGACCCGGTTCGGGCCGGCGGGGCGGTGTCCGACAACGCCACCGACACCCCGCGGCGCCGGCGTCGCGACGTCGCGATGACCGCGCCGGTCGACATGCGGCCGTTCGCGGTGGTCTCCGGTGACCACAACCCGATCCACACCGACCGCGCCGCCGCGCTGCTGGCCGGACTGGAATCCCCGATCGTGCACGGCATGTGGCTGTCGGCCGCCGCGCAGCACGTCGTCACCGCCACCGATGGGGAGAAGCGCCCGCCGGCGAAGCTGCTCGGCTGGACCGCCCGGTTCCTGGGCATGGTGAAGCCCGGCGACGAGGTCGACTTCCGGGTCGACCGGGTCGGGATCGACCTGGGCGCAGAGGTTTTGGAGATCAGCGCCAAGGTCGGCGGGGATCTGGTCATGTCGGCGACGGCCCGGCTGGCTGCGCCGAAGACCGTCTACGCCTTCCCCGGTCAGGGGATTCAGCACAAGGGCATGGGCATGGAGGTTCGCGCCCGGTCCAAGGCCGCCCGCAAGGTGTGGGACTCCGCGGACAAGTTCACCCGCGACACCCTCGGCTTCTCCGTGCTGCACGTGGTGCGGGACAACCCGACGTCGCTGATCGCGTCCGGCGTGCACTACCAGCACCCCGAGGGCGTGCTGTACCTCACCCAGTTCACCCAGGTCGCGATGGCCACCGTCGCCGCCGCCCAGGTCGCCGAGATGCGCGAGCAGGGGGCGTTCGTCGAAGGCGCCATCGCCTGCGGTCACTCCGTCGGCGAGTACACCGCCCTGGCCTGCGTCTCCGGCGTGTACGAGCTGGAGGGCCTGCTGGAGGTGGTGTTCCACCGCGGCTCGAAGATGCACGACATCGTGCCGCGCGACGCGATGGGCCGGTCCAACTACCGGCTGGCCGCGATCCGCCCGTCGCAGATCGACCTCGACGACGCCGACGTCACTGCGTTCGTCGCCGAGATCGCCGAGCGCACCGGCGAATTCCTGCAGATCGTGAACTTCAACCTGCGCGGTTCGCAGTACGCGATCGCCGGCACGGTCGCCGGCCTGGAGGCGCTGGAGGAGGAGGTCGAGCGGCGCCGCGAGATCAGCGGCGGCAAGCGGTCGTTCATCCTGGTGCCCGGCATCGACGTGCCGTTCCACTCCGAGGTGCTGCGGATCGGCGTCGATGACTTCCGCCGCTCGCTGGAGCGGGTGATGCCGCGCGACAAGGACCCCGAGCTGATCATCGGGCGCTACATCCCCAACCTGGTGCCCAAGCCGTTCACGCTGGACCGCGAGTTCATTCAGGAGATCCGCGACCTGGTGCCGGCCGAGCCGCTCGACGAGATCCTCGCCGACTACGACAACTGGCGGAACGAGCGGCCGGCCGAGCTGTGCCGCAAGATCGTCATCGAGCTGCTGGCCTGGCAGTTCGCCAGCCCGGTGCGCTGGATCGAGACCCAGGACCTGCTGTTCATCGAGGAGGCCGCCGGCGGGCTCGGGGTGGAGCGGTTCGTCGAGATCGGTGTGAAGACCGCGCCGACCGTCGCCGGGCTGGCCACCAACACCCTGAAGCTGCCCGAGTACGCGCACTCCACGGTGGAGGTGCTCAACGCCGAGCGTGACGCCGCGGTGCTGTTCGCCACCGATGAGGACCCGGAGCCGGAGCCCGAAGACGAAGCTCCCGTTGAGGTTTCGACGGACGCCGTGTCGGCCGAGTCCGCCGCACCGGCGCCGGCCGCCCCGGCGGCTCCGTCGGGAGGCCCGCGCCCCGAGGACATCGCGTTCGACGCGGCCGACGCCACCCTGGCGTTGATCGCCCTGAGCGCCAAGATGCGCATCGACCAGATCGAGGCGCTGGACTCCATCGAGTCGATCACCGACGGTGCGTCGTCGCGGCGCAACCAGCTGCTGGTGGACCTGGGTTCCGAGCTGAACCTGGGCGCCATCGACGGCGCGGCCGAGGCCGACCTGGCCGGGTTGAAGTCGCAGGTGACCAAGCTGGCCCGCACCTACAAGCCGTACGGCCCGGTGCTGACCGACGCCATCAACGACCAGCTGCGCACCATCCTCGGCCCGTCCGGCAAGCGGCCGGCGGCCATCACCGAGCGGGTCAAGAAGACCTGGGAGCTCGGTGACGGCTGGGCCAAGCACGTCACCGTCGAGGTGGCGCTGGGTACCCGTGAGGGCACCAGTGTGCGCGGTGGCGCCATGGGCGGTCTGCACGACGGCGCCCTGGCCGACGCCGCCGCGGTCGACAAGGCCATCGACGCCGCCGTCGCCGCGGTTGCCGCGCGCCGCGGTGTCGCGGTGAGCCTGCCGTCGGCTGGCGGTGGGGGCGGTGCCACGGTGGACGCCGCCGCACTCGGCGAGTTCACCGCGCAGATCACCGGACGTGACGGCGTGCTGGCCTCGGCGGCCCGACTGGTGCTGGGGCAACTCGGCTTCGACGAGACGGTGAGCGCTCCCGCGGGCACCACCGACAGTGAGCTGATCGACCTGGTCACCGCCGAGCTGGGATCGGACTGGCCGCGCCTGGTGGCGCCGGCGTTCGACGGCCGCAAGGCCGTGCTGTTCGACGACCGGTGGGCCAGTGCCCGGGAGGATCTGGTCCGGATCTGGCTGACCGACGACGCCGACGTCGACGCCGACTGGCTGCGGCTGTCCGAGCGCTTCGAAGGCACCGGGCACACCGTCGCCACCCAGGCGACCTGGTGGCAGGGCCGTGCGCTGTCCGAGGGCCGCAAGATCCACGCGTCGCTGTACGCGCGGATCGCCGCCGGCGCGGAGAATCCGGGCCGCGGCCGCTACAGCGACGAGGTCGCGGTGGTGACCGGCGCGTCGAAGGGGTCGATCGCCGCCTCGGTCGTCGGGCGACTGCTCGACGGCGGGGCCACCGTCATCGCGACCACCTCACGGCTGGACGACGAGCGGCTGGGCTTTTACAAGAACCTCTACCGTGCCCACGCCCGGTTCGGTGCGGCGCTGTGGGTGGTGCCGGCGAACATGGCGTCGTACTCCGACATCGACGCGCTCGTCGAGTGGGTCGGGTCCGAACAGTCCGAAAACCTCGGGCCGGCCTCGATTCACCTCAAGGACGCGCAGACCCCGACGCTGCTGTTCCCGTTCGCCGCACCCCGGGTGGCCGGGGACCTCTCCGAGGTCGGTGCGCGCGCCGAGATGGAGATGAAGGTTCTGCTGTGGTCGGTGCAGCGGCTGATCGCCGGGCTGTCGAAGATCGGCGCCGAGCGTGACATCGCCTCCCGGCTGCACGTGGTGCTGCCCGGTTCGCCGAACCGCGGCACGTTCGGCGGTGACGGCGCCTACGGCGAGGCCAAGGCCGCGCTGGACGCCCTGGTCAACCGGTGGAAGGCCGAGTCGTCGTGGGCGGCTCGGGTCAGCCTGGCGCACGCGCTGATCGGCTGGACCCGCGGCACCGGGCTGATGGGCGCCAACGACGTGATCGTCGACGCCGTCGAAGAGGCCGGTGTGACAACGTATTCCACCGCCGAGATGGCCGGGATGCTGCTGCGACTCTGCGATGTCGAGTCGAAGGTGGCCGCGGCCAACGCGCCGATCGAGGCCGACCTGACCGGTGGGCTGGGTGAAGCGGACCTGGACATGGCCGAGTTGGCCGCCAAGGCCCGCGAGGAGATGACCGCCGAATCGGCTGCCGACGAGGACGACGCCGACGGCACCATCGCCGCCCTGCCGTCGCCGCCGCGGGGCTACACCCCGGCGCCGGCGCCGGAGTGGGCCGACCTCGACGTCGACCCGGCCGACCTAGTCGTGATCGTCGGCGGTGCCGAGCTTGGTCCGATCGGCTCGTCGCGCACCCGCTTCGAGATGGAGGTCTCCGGCGAGCTGTCGGCGGCCGGCGTGCTCGAACTGGCCTGGACCACTGGGCTGGTCAAGTGGGAGGACGACCCGCAGCCCGGCTGGTACGACACCGCCACCGGTGAACTGGTCGACGAGGCCGAACTGGTGGAGCGCTACCACGACACCGTGGTGGAGCGGGTCGGTGTGCGTGAGTTCGTGGACGACGGGGCGATCGACCCCGACCACGCCTCGCCGCTGCTGGTCAGTGTCTTCCTGGACAAGGACTTCTCGTTCGTGGTCTCGTCCGAGGCCGACGCGCGGGCGTTCGTCGAGTTCGACCCGGAGCACACCGTGGTGCGGCCGGTGCCGGACTCCGGTGACTGGCAGGTGATCCGCAAGGCGGGCACCGAGATTCGGGTGCCGCGCAAGAGCAAGCTGTCGCGGACCGTCGGCGCGCAGATCCCGACCGGGTTCGACCCGACGGTGTGGGGGATCAGCCAGGACATGGCCACCTCGATCGACCGGGTGGCGCTGTGGAACCTGGTCGCGACCGTGGACGCGTTCCTGTCCGCCGGCTTCAGCCCGGCCGAGCTGATGCGCTGGGTGCACCCGAGCCTGGTCGCCAGCACGCAGGGCACCGGCATGGGCGGCATGACCTCGATGCAGACCATGTACCACGGCAACCTGCTGGGGCGGGCCAAGCCGAACGACATCCTGCAGGAGGTGCTGCCGAACGTCGTTGCCGCCCACGTGGTTCAGAGCTACGTCGGCTCCTACGGCGCGATGATCCACCCGGTGGCGGCATGCGCCACCGCGGCGGTCTCGGTCGAGGAGGGCGTCGACAAGATCCGCCTCGGCAAGGCCGAACTGGTCGTCACCGGCGGCTACGACGACCTGACCCTGGAGGCCATCATCGGCTTCGGTGACATGGCGGCCACCGCCGACACCGAGATGATGCGGGCCAAGGGCATCAGTGACTCGAAGTTCTCCCGGGCCAACGACCGGCGCCGGCTGGGCTTCGTCGAGGCGCAGGGCGGCGGGACCATCCTGCTGGCCCGCGGCGACCTCGCGGTCAAGATGGGCCTGCCGGTGCTGGCGGTGGTGGGCTACGCGCAGAGCTTCGGCGACGGCGTGCACACCTCGATCCCGGCTCCGGGCCTGGGTGCCCTCGGTGCCGGCCGGGGTGGTCGGGACTCGATGCTGGCTCGCTCACTGGCCAAGCTCGGCGTCGGGGCCGACGACATCGCGGTGGTGTCCAAGCACGACACCTCCACGCTGGCCAACGACCCCAATGAGACCGAACTGCATGAGCGGCTTGCGGATTCGCTGGGCAGGTCCGACGGCGCCCCGCTGTTCGTGGTCAGCCAGAAGACGCTGACCGGGCACTCGAAGGGCGGCGCGGCGGTCTTCCAGATGATGGGGCTGTGCCAGATGCTGCGCGACGGGGTGATCCCGCCGAACCGCAGCCTGGACTGCGTCGACGACGAGTTGGCGACTGCCGGGCACTTCGTCTGGGTGCGTGAGACGCTGCACCTGGGCGAGAAGTTCCCGCTGAAGGCCGGTCTGGTCACCAGCCTCGGCTTCGGTCACGTCTCCGGGCTGATCGCGCTGGTGCACCCGCAGGCCTTCCTGGCCGCTCTGGACCCGGAGCAGCGGGCGGCGTACCTGGCGCAGGCCAACGGCCGGTTGCTGGCCGGGCAGCGGCGCCTGGCGTCGGCGATCGCCGGCGGCAAGCCGATGTACGAGCGGCCCGACGGCCGGCGTTTCGACCACGAGACGTCGGAGAAGCGGCAGGAGGCGGCGATGCTGCTCAACCCGGCCGCCCGTCTCGGCGACGGCGACGTCTACATCGGTTAGCGGGGCGGTGTTCAGGTGGTCGCGGTAGCTCCATGCCAACGCAGTGCTTCGAGCGCGACGGCCACCTGAACGATGTTCTGGGCCAGTGGTTTTGGCAGCAGCTGGTCCGCCCGTACAAGGTGGCGCAACAGCGTGCTGCGGTGGGTGTAGAGACGTGCGGCCGTCTGTGAGGCATTGCACTGCTCGTGGATGAACGTCAGGACGGCGGTGTGCAGTTGGGTGTTGGCCGAACGGAAGTCGCCGAGCACATCGCTGATGAACTCGCTGGCGGCCTGCGGGTCCTGGGTGATCAACGCGACCACCTGAACGTCGGTGTAGAACACCAGTCGCTGGGGTGAGTTGAGTCGGGTGAGCATCCGTTGCGCGGTGAGCGCAGCGAGGTGGCTGCGGCGGAACCCCTCCACACCGGTGCCGGTCGGGCCGATCGTGATCCGGACGTCCGGTGTGGCGTCGATCGCCGTACGCAGCCCATCGGTGTCCAGGTCGGTGCTGCCGGCCACCCAGGCCCAACGGCTGGCGGTGCTGGCCAGGATGCTCAGGGGGCGTGACGATCCCGCGGCGTGGGCGAACGCTTCGGCGGTGCGGTCGAGGTGGCTCAGATCGCCCGCGGTGTCATCGGTCCAGATGATCGCAGCGGTATGCGGCCGCTGCAGCGGGTAGCCGAGCCGGGCTTCAGCGCGCTGCAGGCTGATGGGCGCCCCATCGAGGAGCAGCGTGACCACCTCTCGGCGTTCTGCGTGGGTGCCGCGGGTTAGCTCGTCGCGCTCCAGTTCGATCTGGGCGGCGATACCGGCCAGTGTGGAGTCAATGAAAGCGCTGATCGACCGCGAAGACACATCGAGTAGTTCGCGCAGATGCTCTGGATCGGTGGTCATCCGGAAGGCGATGTCCATCCATCGCCGCCACGCCACCCCTTCTGCGACGCGATAAGCGTCCAGCTCCGCGGCGTCGAGCCCCCGGCGCACGAGATCTCTGGCAATGCCGAGAGGCTCGGCGCCAAGGTTGGCGGGTACCGGCGCGCCGGGATCACGGACGTTGGCCGTTGCCCAGTACATGAGGTTGGCGCGGTTGGTGCGGCCGATCGCGGCGGCCAAGACCGGGTCGGCGGCGAGCACCGGGTTGGAGGCAACGGTGGCCCGATCAAGCTCATCGAGCCACTCCATGGGAGCGTTGATGACAGCGTGGGCGCCCTGCTTCATGAGCTCACGGACTTGCGGTGACGGAGTGATCCATGTCATTGGTTCACGGTAGGCCAATGGCACAGTATGTACCGTTATTTATCGATATTTGCGACGTTTTGCGCTAGTCGCATGCGGTCAGGTCGTCGTTACAGTGATGCAACTCTCGCTCAACGATATCTGAGGTACAACTCATGAATGCAGCGCTTCGTCCCTACGTGACCACCGGCATCGCCCTGGTTGGTGCCAGTGTCATCGTTGCCACCCCGGCGGCATCCTCCGCTCCCGACGCCCTGGTGCGCGCGGTGCATCTGACGGCCGGCTCATCGGAGCTGCAATCGGCGGTCGACGCGCTGCATCACGCAGCGCAGCAGATCTCGGCGACCAACAGTGCCTACCCGTTCGTCACGGCGTTCGATCTGACCCGGCTGCCGCAATACATTCAGAACACCGCGATGGCCGGCCTCCGCCTTCAGCTCAATCAGGTCAACTCGGACAACTCCTACGATCTGAACGGGGGCGTTTTCCGATACCTGACGAACGCCAACGCCGCGGAGCCGCAGAGCTTCAACAACGACCCGAACCCGGACACCTACTACCAATTCACCAACATCGGGAATCAGACCCAAACGGTCACCATCGACCCCGGCCCGGGCACCAAGGACGTCACCTTCACCCCGATGGCGGGCAACGGCCTGACACAGGATTTCGTGTCGCTGCGCGGCTACGACCTCTCGCAGTTCACTCCCAACGCCGACGGTACGTACACGATCACCCTCAGTCCCACCGAGCAGCCCGGCAACTGGGTGGACACCTCGGGAGCCCAGACCTTGATCACCCGCGACACGCTCGGCGACTGGGGCCTGCTGCACGACAACATCACCTACGAATCGGCATTCAAAATGCCGGTGCTCTCTGACGGTCAGATCACCACGACGTTGAACGCACTGGCGGAGGCGATGGTTCACGACAATGGTGCGCCGACCAATTTCGGGATTCAGCACCTACAGAACACTCTTCCGGACAACTCGTTCACGCCCATCACGAGCACCCTCGGCCAGATCGCCGGCGGGCCGATCCTGCCCGGCCAGCTCGCCAGCTTCGGCCACTTCGAACTCGGGCCCGATCAGGCGCTCATCGTCAAGGTGCCCAACATCGACGCCGCCTATTCGGCGATCCAGAGCAACGACGCCTGGGCGAACGACTACCCGTCGGTGATCGCTCAGGGCTCCCTTAATAGCACCAACACCTTCCAGGGCGCGGACGGCTTCACCTACTACGTCATCAGTAGCCAAGACCCGGGGGTGGCGAACTGGATCGACAACTCCGGGGCGCCGGACGGAAACGTCCTGCTGCGTTGGCAAGGCGTTACCGGCAACGGGCCGGCCGCTGGCGTACACACCGAGGTGGTGAACATCGCCGACGTCCACAACGCGCTGCCGGATGACATGCCGACGGTCACCGCAGCAGAGCGCGCTGCGGACCTCCAACTGCGGTTGTTCGAATACGGCTACAGCCAGGACCAATTCCTCGGCCCCGGCTGGGTGACGGCCCACCTCGAACTCGATCAGATCAAGAACGCAATCGGTGCCGACGAGTTCAACCAGATATTCGGCGGACAACTCGATGTTCCCTCGGTGCTCGACCGGCTGACGGATTCGACGCTGGTTCCCGATATGAGCGCCCTCAGCCACGTTGTCTTTGCCAATCCCGCCGGCAGCCTGTCGGCGCTGATCAACAACCTGCCCCTGGCGGTCAAAGACATCGAGATGCCGATGGTTTTGGCGGTGTTGCGCCTCGACCTCGCGCTGGGCAGTGGCGGTCACGCACTGGGACTGGACACGCTGCTCAAGGACACCTTCACCGACCCGGCCAGCAGTATCACCGCCGGTATTCTCAACGCCCGCGACGACCTGTCGGTGGCGATCATGCATGCCGACAGCTACACACTTTCCGCCAGCGACTTCAGCTCCGCATGGGATCAGCTGGCCCAGTCCGGCCAATCGGTCTCGGAGATGCTCTCGGCGGGGTTCAGCTATCTGCTCGGTGATCTGGCGCCGTAATGTGTCAGTCGGACTTGGTGACCGGGGGTGGGTTCCAGGTGCCGTCGGTGATTGTCTGGTCAGGCCAATAGATGCGCAGCATCAGGTTGAAGTCACCGGCAGCGGGTGTCGGCAGCCAGTTGGCTTCCATCGCCGGGCCAGGATTCTCGCGTTGAATGTAGATGTCGATGGAGCCGTCGGGATTCCGGGTGAGGTCATCACCGCGTACGGCGTAACGGTTGACCGGGTTTTCGACGAAGAAGCCACGTTCGTCGTACATGGTCAGTGACCAGAAGCCGTTGACCGGCGGAGTCTGATCTGCGGCGAAGTGCAGCACGTAGGTGCGGTCGGCCCGCAGCTGCGCGCCTTGATCATCGACGCGGGTGGCCGGGTAGAGCGCGTCCTGCGGCGTGTTCGCCCCGAGACCACCGTGAGCGACGACGGCGCGGGCGGCGTAGTTGATGCCATAATCGCCGATGTCGCTGCGCGCGATCTTCCAGCCGTTGACTTCGGTGTTGCCCAGGTCGACTTCGATTTGCGACAACGCCTTCGGCCATGACTCCTCCCACCGGGCGCGTTCGACATCCGGGAGGGTGCTGAGATCGAGTTTCTTGTCCGGGCTCCAGCCGATGCCGGCTAGTTGGTCGAGCAGGGCTTTGTCGCGGGGACGGGTTTGGCTGTGCGACAGGCTCGAGTAGAACAGGTCCCAGTACTGCTGTGGGGTCAAGTTGCGGATGTACTCGGCGACTTGCTGGTCCTTGGGCCAGTCTGCCTGCAGGTCCGTGTTGAGCGGCGGGGTGTAAGGCGTGCCGTAGGCGTGCAACGGGACCGCGGTCATCTGGTTCTGGATGGCGATAACGTTGGGGACGTCCTCGGGCCCGTTGACCTGGATGCGTCCAACCATCCAGCCCGCGTCGGTGGGTAGCCGGTACTCGTGCACGCCGCCGGGCAGGGTGCCGCGGAAGTTCGGGCCGACGATGGCAAACCGATAGCCGTGCTGGTCGCCGAGGGTGCGCGGTCCGGGGGAGGCGCTGACGTTGGTCCACATGTCCAGGATTGGGAACAGGTGATAGCGCCCGCCCATATCGGGCACGCTGACCAGCAACGGTTCGGTGGACACGTCGAAGAACATCGAGGTGTAGAGGGTGTCGACGTTGGGGCGCACGACGCCGGTGAAGTTCGCGTCCGGCAGGAAATCCAGTGGGGCCAACTGGTTCATGGGCGCCGCGCCGATCGACGGGACAAGGGCCGGGCAGTTCGTCGACTGCCGACGTGTCACCTCCACGGACACCAGCGGATAGGTGTACAGATATGCCTTCACTGCGTCATCCACGCGTGCCACGGTAATTGACGAGGTGGACGTCAATCAGCATTCGCGACGACCTACCCTGCCGGGACGCGTTCGCGATTCAATTCGCCGTCGATTACCCCGGACAGGCAGGGTCTGCTCGCGCTACAGCCGGCGGTGGTTCGACGCTACGTTATGACGCATTTTAACGGGTGATTGGCGACGGTTTGACCTCGTCTTGGTGTTGTGCATACGCCGATCATTGAGGCAGTAACTCCCCGACATTTAGGAGTCGACGTGATGGTCACCACCGTGCAGAACCGAAGCGAACATGTCGATGTGATCATCGTCGGCGCCGGCATCTCCGGCATCGGTGCGGCCTACTACCTGCAACAGGGGCATGCGGACAAGTCTTTTGCCATCCTGGAGGCCCGGGGAGCCACCGGCGGAACCTGGGATCTGTTCCGCTATCCAGGAATTCGCTCGGACTCCGACCTGCACACCTTCGGCTACGAATTCAAGCCGTGGCGCGACGACGATGCGATCGCCACCGCCGACAAGATCCTGGCCTACCTGCGGGAGACCGCCGCGGAGAACGGCATCGACGCCCGGGTGCGGTTTCACCACAAGGTGTTGGGTGCGGCGTGGTCCAGCGCCGATGCTCGCTGGGTTGTCGATATCGAGCGCACCGACACCGAAGAACTGGTGCAGATCAGCGCGAACTGGATCTTCTGCGCGGGCGGCTACTACCGCTACGACGAGGGATTCACCCCGAACTTCGAGGGGCGCGACCGGTTCACCGGTCAGATCGTCCACCCGCAGCACTGGCCCGAGGACCTCGACTACACCGGCAAGAAGGTGGTGGTGATCGGTAGCGGTGCTACCGCGGTCACCTTGGTGCCCGCCATGGCCGGCAAGGCCGGGCATGTGACGATGCTGCAGCGCTCGCCGACTTACGTGCTGCCGGTGCCGTCCAAGGATCTGTTCGCCAACACGGCAAAAAGGTTGCTCGGCGACGAGCGCGGGTATGCGCTCACCCGGCGCAAGAACATCCTGCGGCAGCGCGCCGTCTACGGGCTGTGCCAGCGTTACCCGGGTGCGGCGCGACGCGTCCTCCGCTACCTGAACGCCCGGCAGCTGCCCGAGGGTTATCCGGTCGAGCAGCACTTCAACCCGACCTACAGCCCCTGGGATCAGCGGCTGTGCACAGTTCCCGACGCCGATCTATTCCAGGCCATCAGCAACGGAAGCGCATCGGTGGTCACCGACCACATCGCCGCCTTCACCGAGACCGGCATTCGATTGGAGTCCGGCCACGAACTGAGCGCCGACATCGTCGTCACGGCCACCGGGTTGAACATGCAAGCCTTCGGCGGCATGTCACTGACGGTGGACGGGAACCCGGTGCATCTGCCCGACACCATCGCCTACAAGGGCATGATGCTCACCGGCGTACCGAATTTCGCGTTCGCCATCGGGTACACCAACTCGTCATGGACGCTGAAGATCGGACTGCTCTGCGAGCACTTCTGCCGCCTGCTCACCCACATGGACGCCCACGGCTACACGACGGCGCAGGTCGAACTCGACGACCCGAACATGCCGACCAGGCCACTGCTGGACTTCGCCGCCGGCTACGTGCAGCGTGCCGTCAGCCATTTGCCGCGGCAAGGGGCGACGGAGCCATGGCTGACGTCGATGAGCTATCACACCGACGTCAAGCTCATGCGTAACCGGCCCGTCGTCGACTCCAGCCTGCGGTTCCACACTGCACAGGCAATGCCGGCTCCAAAGGTGGTCACGGTGGTCAGCGCATGACCGCCGTGACCACCGCCCCGGACAACTTCTGCCTGCTGAGCAACGGCAACCGGGTGTGCTACCGCACCGATGGCGATCCGGCCAATGTTCCCTTGGTGCTGATCGCCGGCCTCACCCTCGACCTGACATCGTGGCCGGTGGCATTGGTCGACGGCCTCGTCGAGAGCGGCTTCCTTGTGATCCGCCCGGACAACCGCGACGTGGGACGCTCCACGTGGGCGACCACCAAACCGCCGGGGACATTGCGGCAGCTGTCGCGCCGGCCCCTCCGCGACGGCTACGACCTGGGCGACATGGCCGACGACGTCGTGGGTCTCCTCGATCACCTCGGGATTGGGCGGGCGCACCTGGTCGGTATGTCCATGGGCGGCATGATCGCCCAGACCGTTGCGGCCCGGTATCCGCAGCGCGCGTGGTCGTTGACGTCTATTTTCTCCACGACCGGGGCGGTGCGGGTAGGGCAGCCGGCGTTCTCGACACTGCGGCTGCTGGCCAAGCCCGGGCCGCACACCCGTGAACGGTTTGTTGCGGACCACCTGGAACTCATGCGCCATATTGCCGGCCGGGAGATGCCGCTCGACGAAACCGCGGCTGCCGCCTATGCGCTCCGAGCGTGGGACCGGGGTCCCGGTCCGATCGCGAAACAGGGGGTTGCCCGGCAGGTCAATGCGATCCTGAAATCCGGTGATCGCACCGCGGAGCTGCGTGGTATCACCGCGCCGACGCTGGTGATCCACGGCGACCGAGACCGCATCGTACATCCGAGTGGGGACTCGCCACAGCTGCCGCGATCCGCGGCGCCCGGCACCTCACCATCGCCGGGATGGGCCACGATCTGGCCCCGGCGATCACCGGCCCGTTGATTGGGATCATCGCCGGTCATGCCCGTGATGCCAGCTGATCACCCGAGTTCGATAGATTACGGCCCATGAGCATCGTTGGCGTCGGGATCGACCTGGTCTCGATCCCGGATTTCGCCGAACAGGTCGACCGGCCCGGGACGGTGTTCGCCGAGACGTTCACCCCCGGTGAGCGTCGGGATGCCAGCGACAAGAGTTCGTCGGCGGCCCGGCACCTGGCGGCGCGCTGGGCGGCCAAGGAAGCGGTGATCAAGGCCTGGTCGGGGTCGCGGTTCGCCCAGAAGCCGGTGCTGCCGGAGGCGATCCACCGCGATATCGAGGTGATCACCGATATGTGGGGCCGGCCGAAGGTGCGGCTGTCCGGGGAGATCGCGCAGCACCTGGCCGAGGTGACCATCCATGTGTCGCTCACCCATGAGGGCGACACCGCCGCCGCCGTCGCCATCCTGGAGACCGACTGACGCCGAGCAGACATAAAATCGCACGAGCCTGTCGTGGCTTGTGCGATTTTATGTCTGCTCGCGGTGAAAAGGGGAACCCACAGTGGATCTGATTCAGCGGGTGCGCGAAGTCCTGCCGGCGGTGCGGGCCGACCTGGAGGCTCTGGTGCGCATCGAATCGGTGTGGGCCGACCCGGCACGCCGACCCGAGGTGCAGCGCAGCGCCGAGTTGACCGCGGACCTGTTGCGTCAGGCCGGGTTTCCAGAGGTGCAGATCGTCGCCGAGGGCGGTGCGCCGGCGGTGATCGCGCACTACCCGCCGCCGGCGGGGGCACCGACGGTGCTGCTTTACGCCCACCACGACGTGCAACCCGAGGGGGATCGCAATCAGTGGGCGTCGGCGCCGTTTGAGCCGACCGAGCGCGACGGCCGGCTCTACGGCCGCGGCACCGCCGACGACAAGGCCGGTATCGCAACGCATTTGGCGGCGTTCCGGGCGCACGACGGCACGCCGCCGGTCGGGGTGACCGTCTTCGTGGAGGGCGAGGAGGAGTCCGGCTCCCCGTCACTGCCGGCGCTGCTGGCCGAACACCGCGACGCGCTCAAGGCCGACGTCATCGTCATCGCCGACTCCGACAACTGGAGCACCGACGTTCCCGCGCTGACGGTGTCGCTGCGCGGTCTGGTCGACTGCGTGGTGGAGGTCGCCACGCTGGACCACGGGCTGCACTCCGGGATCTGGGGCGGGGCGGTGCCCGACGCGCTGAGCGTGCTGGTGCGCTTGCTGGCGAGTCTGCACGACGACGACGGCAACGTCGCCGTCGCCGGTCTGTACGAAAGCACGGCGGCCCCGGTCGATTACCCGCCGGAGCGGGTGCGCGCCGACACCGGCCTGCTCGACGGTGTCCGCGAGATCGGTTCCGGCTCGGTGCCGCAACGGCTCTGGGCGAAGCCGGCGGTCACCGTCATCGGCATCGACACCACCAGCGTTGCGGCGTCGTCGAACACGTTGATCCCGCGGGCGCGCGCCAAGATCAGCATGCGCGTCGCACCCGGCGGTGACGCCGACGCGCACCTGGACGCCCTGAAAACCCATCTGGAGCAGCACATCCCGTGGGGAGCGCAGCTGACCGTCAGTCCCGGCGACGTCGGGCAGCCCTACGCCATCGACGCCAGCGGCCCGGTGTACGACGCAGCCCGGGAGGCGTTCGCGCAGGCGTGGGGCGTCGAACCGGTCGACATGGGGATGGGCGGCTCGATCCCGTTCATCGCCGAGTTCGCCGCCGCCTACCCGCAGGCCACCATCCTGGTTACCGGGGTGGAGGATCCGGGCACCCAGGCGCACAGTATCAACGAGAGCCTGCACCTGGGTGTGCTGGAGCGGGCCGCCACCGCCGAGGCGCTGCTGCTGGGCATGTTGGGTGCGTCGACTGTGTAGGTTGTGGTCGCCAAACCGACGAGATCGCGCACAGAACGTGCACGGTCGGTGATCTACACGGCTAGATCCCGGCGCAGTTTGGCGACGTGCCCGGTGGCCCGCACGTTGTACTGCGCCACCGCGATCCGGCCCTGCTCGTCGACGACGAACGTCGACCGGATCACGCCCTGCACCTTCTTGCCGTACATCGTCTTCTCGCCGTAGGCGCCCCAGGCCGTCAGCACGGCGCGGTCCGGGTCGGACAGCAGCGGGAACGTCAGCTCGTCGCGGTCGCGGAACTTGGCCAGCTTCTCCGGCTTATCGGGGGAGATGCCGACGACGTCGAGTCCGGCGTCGCCGAACTCACGCAGGTTGTCACGGAAGTCGCAGGCCTGCTTGGTGCAACCGGGCGTCATTGCGGCCGGGTAGAAGTAGACGACGACCTTGCGGCCCCGGTAGTCGGCCAGCGACACCGTGTTGCCGTCCGCGTCGGGAAGACTGAACGCGGGCGCCTCATCGCCTGGTGCCAGCCGGGTGTTGTCGGCCATCCACAGCCCCTTTCTGCTCGCCGGAGCCACTGTGCCGCGCCGGCTGCTCTAGGGTAGTGCGGCAGGGCCGGCATCGGGCGAACAGGGAGGACGACAGTGGCGGAGCGCGATCCCGACAGGATCAAGAAGGACATCGACCAGGCGCGCGAACAGCTGGCGTCGACGGTGGACATCCTCGCCGAGCGGGCCAACCCCCGTCGGCTGGCCGATCAGGCGAAGGCCCGTGCGGTCGGGTTCGTCACCCAGCCGGCGGTGCTGGCGTCGCTGGCCGGGGTCGGCGGGCTGCTCGTCATCCTGGCGGTCCGCCGGATCCGCCGGCGCTGACCGCGGCGCCGCCGGCCGGATGGCGTCAGCGCCCCGGCCGGCGCGGCGGTGACAGTGATCACGGTTGTTGAATGAGCATGCTCGATGGGTGTGGTGATTCGATGCTGTGCCCGATTCCGTTCCGCGCCGGCGGGCCGCTGATGCAGCCCGCCCGGTGGACGGGGCGAATGTTCGGTCCGCTGCGCGAACGGAACGGCAATGCTGGTGCGCCGTCAGGGTTTCGAACCCCGGACCCGCTGATTAAGAGTCAGCTGCTCTACCAACTGAGCTAACGGCGCTTAGCGGTCGTAACCGCGAGAGGAACAATAACAGGCGTTGCGCCGCGAGGCGAATCCCGAGGTCGGCGGCGGTCGTCCGGCGTAGCGGGGTGGGGTATCAGATCACCCACTAGACTGCAGGCGAGCAGTTCACGGGCGGGAAGTCAGTAAGGACGGGGTATGGCGCAGGTTGGTTCGATGTCGCGGTCTCGCGCTAATCGGTCCTGGTTGATCGCCCTGCTGGTCCTGCCCGCGACGGTGGCCGGTCTCAGCGCCTGCGGCGGAAACTCCGATGAGGCGTCGGTGAATACGATCGTCGACAAAGGCACGCCCTACGCCGATCTGCTGGTGCCCAAGCTCGCCGCGACCGTCACCGACAAGGCGGTCGGGGTGGCGGTGGACTCCCCGGTGACGGTCAGCGCCGAGGACGGGGTGCTCGACTCGGTGACGATGGTCACCGAGTACGGGACCGTCGTCGACGGCAAGCTCAGCCCGGACAGCCTGACCTGGTCGACGACGGAGCCGCTGGGCTACAACAAGCGCTACACGATCACCGCGAAGTCGCTGGGCCTGGGCGGAGTCACCTCGCGGCAGATGACGTTCCAGACGCATTCACCGAACAACCTGACCATGCCCTACGTGATGCCCCGCGACGGTGAGGTGGTCGGTGTCGGCCAGCCGATCGCGGTCCGGTTCGACGAGAACATCGCCGACCGTGCGGCAGCCGAGAAATCGATCAAGGTGATCACCGATCCGCCCGTCGAGGGCGCGTTCTACTGGCTGAACAACCGCGAGGTGCGCTGGCGCCCGCAGGCGTTCTGGAAGCCCGGCACCAGCGTCGACGTGGCCGTCAACACCTACGGGGTGGATCTGGGCAACGGGGTGTTCGGCCAGGACAGCGCCGCCGCCCGCTTCACCATCGGCGACGAGGTGATCGCCACCGTCGACGACGACACCAAGTCGATGGTGGTGCGGATCAACGGTCAGATCGCCAAGACCATGCCGGTCTCGATGGGCAAGGACAGCACCCCGACCAACAACGGCACCTACATCGTCGGGGAGCGTTTCCAGCACATCGTGATGGACTCCTCGACCTACGGGGTGCCGGTCAACTCGCCGAACGGCTACCGCACCGACGTGGACTGGGCCACCCAGATCTCCTACAGCGGGATCTTCGTGCACTCGGCGCCGTGGTCGGTCGGGGCGCAGGGCTACAGCAACACCAGCCACGGCTGCATCAACGTCAGCCCCAACAACGCGCTGTGGTTCTACGACCACGTCAAGCGCGGCGACGTGGTGGTCATCAACAACACGATCGGCCCGATCCTGCCGGGCTCCGAGGGGCTGGGCGACTGGAACGTCCCGTGGGATCAGTGGCAGTCCGGTAACGCCTCGTCCTGACGACGGGCTATAACAGAGTCCCGAGCGACGGATTCCTTCGTCGCCGCGACGATAAGGAGAACCCCCTCGTGCGATCGCCTCGTAACCTGTTGCTGGCGTTGACCGTAGTGACCCTCGGCAGCATTGCCGCGCCCGCGGTGGCCAACGCCTGGCCGACGCCCGTCACGGGGGAGATGCAGAACTACATCGACACCGCTCGCGGGGCCGGCGCACCGGGCAGCGATGACGCACTGCTGACGCAGGGCTACCGGGCCTGCAACATGCTCTACACCGGGAAGGGCCGGGAGGCTGCGGTCAACGCCACCAGCGAGGCGGTCGTGAACGCGGCGCGCGGCATTCTCTGCACGCAGGCTCCGGGCTAGGACGACCGCGCGGGCGCGCACGGGAACGCCGGATCGGACGGCGGTGCGCGCCCGCGACTCCAATCACCGTGCGACGATTGGCATATCGCAATACGATTGAAAAATGTTTGCGAATCATCGTGCGGGCCAACTGGTTGCCGGTGCAGCACTGCTTGTCGTCGCACTGACCGGCGCTCCGGTGACGAACGCCGACCCCGGTGACCCGGCGCCGCCGCCCGGGGCGCCGGTGCCCACGCCGGAGCAGGTGTCGGCGGTTCTGAGTCAGCTGACCGACCCGAACGTCCCTGACGGGGACAAGGCGAAACTCGTCGATGGTGGGCTGTCGCCGGATGAGTTGGGTCAGAACGACCAGGGACTGGCGAAACTGGTCCGGCACAACGCGCTGCCGTTCAACTTCGACGTGACCGATATCCAACCGGCGATCAACAACCTCGCCGGCGTCACCGTGGCGCTCACCGGGCCGCGTGAGCCGTTCCCGGTCACCCAGCCATTGGTGTTCGTCGAGCACGATGGCACGTGGCAGCTCACCCACGACTCGTACGATCCGACGTTCGTCGACATGGTTCGGCACGTCATCCACCGTGTCGGGCCGCACGGCGACGCCGGCGGAAACGTGGCCGTCTTCGGATGGTGAGAGCCGGGGTTGGTGTGTGTGGTTGGCCTGGCGCGGTGGTGTGCAGACTGTTCAAACTAAAGCGGACCAGCGCATCTGCGCTGGTCCGCATCGGGGTGGCTGACGGGACTCGAACCCGCGACACCCAGGATCACAACCTGGTGCTCTACCAACTGAACTACAGCCACCATCGCTGCCGGTCGAACGGGCAGCGTCGTAAATACTAGCCGTTGGGTTGCCCGGCAGCCGAATCGGCGTCCTGCGGCGGCCCCAGCTCCGCGGCGACGGCGGCGATGTCGCTGGTAGACGGCCCGGGCGCGGGCACGAACGCGGTGGACCGGTAGAACTTCAGCTCCCGGATCGACTCGTGGATGTCGGCCAGTGCGCGGTGCGCGAGCCCCTTCTCCGGCTGGCCGAAGTAGATCCGCGGATACCAGCGCCGGCACAACTCCTTGATCGAGCTGACGTCGATCATCCGGTAGTGCAGGTAGTCGTTGAGCGTGGTCATGTCGCGGGCCAGGAATCCGCGGTCGGTGCCGATCGAGTTGCCCGCCAGCGGCGCGGTGCGGGCCTGCTTGACGTGGCTGCGGATGTAGTCGAGCACCATCGCCTCGGCGGTGGCCAGGTCGATCGTGGAGGCCCTGACCTCCTCGGTCAGGCCGGAGCGGGCGTGCATGTCGCGCACCACGGGCTGCATCGCGGCCAGGGCGGCGTCGTCGGCGTGGATCACCACGTCGATGCCGTCGCCGAGGATGTTCAGGTCGCCGTCGGTCACCAGGGCGGCGATTTCGATCAGTTTGTCCGAACCCAGGTCCAGCCCGGTCATCTCGCAGTCGATCCAGACCAGTTCGTCTCGTGCAGCGCTCACAGTGGGTCCACGTTAGCCGGTCATCGCTGTGTAGCCGCGTCGCGGTACGCCCTGGGCAAGTAGTGTCTTGGCTCGTGAGCCCTGATTCGGCGGCTACGGCCGCGCAGCAGATCGCCTCCGGCTACGCGGTCGACGGCCAGGCCCTGGAGTTGGGCGCCGTCGTCGTCGACGGTGTCGCGGACGCCGACGCGTGGGTCCGCATCCCACTGGCGATGATCAACCGGCACGGCCTGGTGGCCGGCGCGACGGGCACCGGCAAGACCAAGACCCTGCAGGCGCTCGCCGAGCAACTGTCCGCCAACGGCGTGCCGGTGTTGATGGCCGACGTCAAGGGTGACCTGTCGGGGCTGTCGCGGCCGGGTGAGCCGAACGACAAGGTGACCAAGCGCGCCGCCGAAACCGGGGACGACTGGTCGCCGAGCGCATTCCCGACGGAGTTCCTGTCGCTCGGCACCGCCGGAACCGGTGTGCCGGTGCGTGCCACGATCTCCAGCTTCGGCCCGATCCTGCTGTCGAAAGTGCTGGGGCTCAACGCAACCCAGGAGTCGACGCTCGGGCTTATTTTCCACTGGGCCGACCAGAACGGCTACCTGCTGCTGGACCTGAAGGATCTGCGCTCGGTCATCACCTACCTCATCAGCGATGAGGGCAAGCCGGCGTTGAAGAACATCGGCGGGGTGTCGGCGCCGACGGCCGGGGTGATCCTGCGCGCCCTGGTCAACCTCGAAGCCGAGGGCGGCGACACGTTCTTCGGGGAACCCGAACTCCGCCCGGAACACCTGCTGCGCACCGACGCTCAGGGCCGCGGCATGATCTCGCTGCTGGAACTGGGCGATCAGGCGGCCCGGCCGGTGCTGTTCTCGACATTTCTGATGTGGGTGCTCGCCGACCTGTTCACGCTGCTGCCCGAGGTCGGCGACATCGACAAGCCGAAGCTGGTTTTCTTCTTCGATGAGGCGCACCTGCTGTTCACCGACGCCTCGAAGGCGTTCCTGGAGCAGGTCGAGCAGACGGTCAAACTGATCCGCTCCAAGGGCGTCGGGGTCTTCTTCTGCACCCAGCTGCCCACCGATGTGCCCAATTCGGTGCTGTCGCAGCTGGGCGCCCGCATCCAGCACGCGCTGCGCGCGTTCACCCCCGACGACCAGAAGGCACTGAGCAAGACGGTGCGGACCTACCCGAAAACCGCTGTCTACGACCTGGAGTCGGCGCTGACCTCACTGGGCATCGGTGAGGCGATCGTCACCGTGCTCTCCGAACACGGGGCCCCGACCCCGGTCGCGTGGACCAGGCTGCGGGCACCTCGGTCGCTGATGGGTGCGATCGGTGACGACGGGATTCGTGCTGCGGCGCAGGCAAGCCCGCTGTGGAAGGACTACGGCGAGACCGTGGACCGCGAATCGGCGTACGAAATCCTCTCCGGCAAGCTGACTTCCGGGCAGGCCACCGCGCCGCCGGTGCCGCGGGCCGGTGATGACTACCCCGACTCGCTGCCGGCCGAGCAGCGCGTGCACTGGTGGACCAGGCTCGGGCGGTGGATCAAGGGGCTGTTCGCCAGCCCGGCGGCGAAGAGTTTCGCCCGTTCGGCCGGGACCGCGATGGGCCGGGAGATCACCCGCGGCGTGATGGGCACCGGCCGCCGTCGGCGGTAGAGCCGAAAGGTTAGCCGCCGCCGAGCTTCTTGTACACCGCCCCCACGATCGGGGTGACGATGGCCCGCGGGGTGTAGCCGCTGGCTACCGACATCGCCTTCGACGTGACGCCGGGAACCACGCGCATCTTGTTGTGCGCCAGCCCATCCAGTGACAGCTTCGCGGTGTGCGCGGTCGAGATCCACAGGAAGTCCGGGATCAGCCTGTCGATCAGCGACGCCTCGGTGTCGTCGGGCATCTCGGCGCGCACCGGTCCCGGCGCCAGCAGCGTCACGTGCACCCCGGTCTTGAGCAGTTCGCCGCGCAGCGATTCGCTGAAGGTGTTGGCGAACGCCTTGGTCGCCGCGTAGGTCGCGTTATTCGGGATCGGGGAGTTGCCCGCCGCCGAACCGGAGATCAGGATGCCGCCCGCCCGGCGCTCGAGCATCCCGGGCAGCACCGCGAGCACCAGGTCGTGCACGGCGACCGCGTTCAACTGCACCTGGGCCTTCTCGGCGGCCGGGTCGAGTTCGGCGATCGGGCCGAACGTCGCGGTGCCGGCGTTGGCGCACAGGATCGAGATCTCCCGCCCGGCCAGTTCCGCGCAGAACGCGTCGCGGGCGGGCGGGTCGGCCAGGTCGACGGCGCGCACCTCGACCGCGACCCGGTACTTGTCGCGCAGCCGGGCGGCCACGTCGTTGAGCACGTCTTCGCGGCGGGCGGTGATGATCAGACCGTGGCCGCGGGCGGCGAGTTCGGTGGCCAACGCCTCGCCGATGCCCTGGGAGGCTCCGGTGACGACGGCGCGGGCATCCGGGCTGGGCGCAGGAACTGGCATGGGCCAATCGTAGAGTGCCAGGCATGGCTGACCGGGTGGCGGGCGTGCGCAGCCCAAGGCCGGTGCTGGCCTGGGCGCTGTGGGATTGCGGCGCCAGCGGGGTCGGTGCGATCGTCGTCACGTTCGTGTTCTCGGTGTATCTGACCAGCACGGTCGGCGCCGGGCTGCCCGACGGCACCTCACCCGCGAGCTGGCTGGGGCGCACGCTGGCGCTGGCCGGGTTGACCGTGGCACTGTTGGCGCCGGTCGTCGGGGTGTGGGTGGACTCGTCGCATCGCCGGCGGGTGACGCTGGCGGTGCTGACGGCATGCGCGGTCACCCTGACTGCCGCGATGAGCCTGATCCGCGCCGACCCCGGTTACCTGGCCGTCGGCCTGGTGCTGCTCGCGGCGACCGCCGCCAGCACCGACCTGGCCGCGGTGCCCTACAACGCGATGCTCAGCCAGGTGTCGACACCGGCCACCTCCGGTCGGGTCTCCGGCTTCGGTTACGCCGCCGGCTACGTCGGCAACGTGGTGCTGCTGCTGGTGGTCTACCTGGGTTTCATGGCCGGGACCGGTGACACCCGCGGCCTGCTCGGCCTGCCGGTGCATGACGGCGTCAACGTCCGGATGGCGATGCTGCTGACCGCGCTGTGGCTGGCGGGGTTCGCGCTGCCGCTGCTGCTGAGTGCGCACCGGCTGCCGGCGCCGGCCGGGGAACCGCGCCCGGTCAGCGGGCTGCTGGACGGTTACCGCCGGCTCTTCACCGACCTGCGCGCCGAATGGCGGCGCGACCACAACCTGGTCTACTACCTGGTTGCCAGCGCGATCTTCCGGGACGGCCTGACCGGGGTGTTCACCTTCGGCGCGGTGCTCGGGGTCAGTGTGTACGGAATCTCCAAGGCCGACGTGCTGATCTTCGGGGTGGCGGCCTGCGTGGTCGCCGCCGTCGGCGCGGCCGGTGGGGGACTGCTCGATCATCGGATCGGGTCCAAGCGGGTCATCGTCGCTGCACTGACGGCCATCATCACCGCCGGGCTGGCCCTGCTCGTGCTGTCCGGCCCGACCGCGTTCTGGGTGTGCGGCCTGACGTTGAGCCTGTTCATCGGCCCGGCCCAGTCCTCGGCACGCACGCTGATGCTGCAACTGGCCCACGAGGGCAAGGAGGGGGTGGCGTTCGGCCTGTACACGATGACCGGTCGGGCCGTGTCGTTCCTGGCGCCGTGGCTGTTCTCGGTCTTCGTCGACGTGTTCGGTTCCGACCGGGCCGGGATGGGCGGACTGTGCACGGTCCTGGTGCTCGGCCTGCTGGCGATGCTGGCGGTGCGGGTCCCCGACCGCCGGCCTGCGGATTAGCCGACGGCGGTGCAGACCACGAAGATCGCGCCGGTGCGCTGACTGATCTGGGCGCCGTCCACCGTCACTGAGCAGCCGACCTGGGCGCCGACGTTGACCACCGTGACCGATGCGATCTTCGACGCCGGCTGGGTCAGGGTCACCTGCTTGGTCCACGGCAGCGCGACGTTGAACTCGGTCTGCAGCGCACCCCCGGTGTCGATGTAGGCGATGCTCAGCGCCCGGCCCTCACCGGTCACGCTGTAGACCACGGTCTCGGGAACCCCGGGGCTGGTCGTGGAGGTCGACGGCGGTGTCGTCGACGGCCCGGTGCTCGGGGCGGGGGTCGTCGTGGTCGGGGTCCGGGTGGGTGCCGTCGTGGTGCCCGACGCCGAGGGCAGCGGGGGGATCGGTGTGACCGTGGCCGAGCGCTGCGTCGACCCGTTGACGATCGCCAGCGCGATCACCAGGCCGACGACCAGCAGCACCGCGGCGCCGGTCAGCAGCCAGAGCCAGGTGGGGAACCGCGGCGGTTTGCCGGGGCCCTCACCGCCTGAACCGCCTGAGCCACCCGGCGGGGTCGGCGGCGGGGTCTGCGGAGGTGGCTGACCCGTGCTCCAGGGCGACGACGGGATCGGGGCGGTCGGGTTCGGCGGCGGGTAGCCGGACGGGTACGTCGGCAACTGGCCGGCGTAGGCCGGGTCACCGGACACCGGGTAACCAATCGTCGACGGGTCGGTTGCGCCCGTGTTCTGCCACGGCGAAACCGGGTCGCCCGGTCGATGCGGATCGGTCATGCCCACCTCATGGGTTGCAGGGTACCTGCGCCGGTCAGCCGGCGGATGCTCCTGCGGCACCCAGTGCTGCGACGGTCATCGCGCGCAGCACCGTACGGGACTGCGTCACCCCGGCCGGCAGTGGACCGGTCCGTTTCAAACCGTGCGGGGTCGAGTTGAGCAGGCCGAAGACCGCGTGGGCCATCAGCCGGGCGTCGGGTTCGGCCAGGTCGGGATGCACGCGACGTAGCACGGTCACCCAGATCTCGACGTACTGGCGCTGCGCGCTGCGCACCTGGCGGTGCGCGGCCGGTGGCAGCTGCGCCAGGTCGCGGTCCTGGATGCGGATCAGATCCGGTTCGCCCAGCGTGAAGTCCAGGTGGAAGTCGATGAGTGCGTTGAGTGTGTCGAGCGGGCCGAGCTGTCGCGAATCGACGTCGCGCGCGCCGGTGAGCAGCCGGGTGCTGATGCCGACCAGCAACTCGACCAGCAGGGCTTCCTTGCCGCTGAAGTGCCGGTAGATGGCGGGCCCGCTGACACCGGCGGCGGCGCCGATGTCCTCCAGGCGCACCCCGAGGAAACCGCGTTCGGCGAACAGTCGCTCGGCGGCCGTCAGCAACTGGGTGCGCCGGTCGGATTTGAGGCGACTGCGACGGTTGGCGTTCTCGTCCTCGTCGCCGGGAGCGGATGCCGTCATGCCGCCTCCGTCTGCTGTGGACACCTGAGTTAATCGTTACTAACGTAGCATCCGTTGGCCGTGATGCACCGAATCCCGGGTGACGGTGGAGGCATGATGACGGTTGCGGAACCCGTTGGTGGCCGCGAACTTTCCCGCGAGTTCTCCTATGCGTGCGGGGAGCGGGAGCCCGCGCTGTCGGAGGCGACGATCGGTGCGGATCTGGCGGCGACCGCCGCCGCGTTCCCGGATCGGGATGCCCTGGTGGACGTTCCGTCCGGGCGGCGCTGGAGTTACGCAGAGTTTCTGGCGGACGTGCGCGCGCTCGCCACCGGTCTGCTCCGTGCCGGGATCGGCACCGGGGACCGGGTGGGGATCTGGGCTCCGAACTGCCCGGAATGGGTGCTGGTGCAGTACGCGACCGCCGAGATCGGCGCGGTGCTGGTCACGATCAACCCCGCCTACCGGTCGCACGAGTTGCGGTACGCGCTCACGCAATCGGCGGTGGCGATGGTCGTCTCCGCGCCGAGTTTCAAAACCTCCGACTACCGGGCGATGCTCGAGGAGGTGGCCCCGCACTGCCCCGGACTGCGGGAGGTGGTCTTCCTCGACACGCCGCGCTGGCAGGAATTGACCGGCGCCGAGGCCGACGCCGCGGAGTTGGCCGGCATCGCCGCGACGCTGTGCAACCGGGATCCGATCAACATCCAATACACCTCGGGGACAACCGGTTACCCGAAGGGTGTCACGCTCAGTCACCGCAACATCCTCAACAACGGATACCTGGTCGGTGAGCTACTCGGCTACACCGAGGCCGACCGGATCTGTCTGCCGGTGCCGTTCTACCACTGCTTCGGCATGGTGATGGGGAATCTGGGCGCCACCAGTCACGGCGCCGCGATCGTGATCCCGGCGCCCGGCTTCGACGCGGCCGCGACGCTGCGCGCAGTCGCCGACGAACGGTGCACCAGCCTCTACGGGGTGCCGACGATGTTCATCGCTGAACTCGGCCTGGCCGACTTCGCCGGCTACGACCTGACCAGCCTGCGCACCGGGATCATGGCGGGCTCGCCGTGCCCGGTGGAGATCATGCGGCGAGTGCTCGAGGACATGCACATACCCGAGCTGGCGATCTGTTACGGGATGACCGAGACCTCGCCGGTGTCCGTCCAGACCCGGCGCGACGACTCACTGGAGCGCCGCGTCGGCACGGTCGGCCGGGTCTGCCCGCACGTGGAGATCAAGGTCATCGACCCGGCCACCGGTGCCGTCGTCCCACGCGGGGAGACCGGTGAGTTCTGCACCCGGGGATATTCGGTGATGATCGGCTACTGGGACGACCCGGCGAAGACCGCGGAGGTCATCGACGCCGACGGCTGGATGCACAGCGGGGATCTGGCGGTGATGGACCCCGACGGGTACGTGCGGATCACCGGCCGCATCAAGGACATGGTGATCCGCGGCGGCGAGAACATCTACCCGCGGGAGATCGAGGAGTTCCTGCACACCCACCCCGATATCAGCGATGTGCAGGTCATCGGCGTTCCCGACGCGTCCTACGGCGAGGAGCTGCTGGCCGTGGTGATTCTGCGTGACGGCGCGCCGCGGCTCACCGCCGATGGGCTGCGGGAGTTCTGCGCCGGGCGGCTGGCGCATTTCAAGGTGCCGCGCTACGTGCGGGTGGTCGACGAGTTCCCGATGACGGTCACCGGCAAGGTGCGCAAGGACGAGATGCGCCGTCGCGCGGCCGATTACCTGCGGGAGGGCTGACGGCACCGCCGGTTGGTGGTATCGTCGTCGTCAGTTAATGCGCATTAACTGATATCGAGAGGTGCTGCGCAGTGGACAAAGTCGTGGAATCGGCAGCGGCAGCCGTCGCCGACGTGACCGATGGCTGCTCGTTGGCGGTCGGCGGGTTCGGTCTGTGCGGGATACCCGAGGCGCTGATCGACGCCCTGCTGGAACTCGGCGTCCGCGACCTGGAAACCGTGTCGAACAACTGCGGCGTCGACGGCATCGGACTCGGACTGCTGCTGGAGCACAAGAGAATCCGGCGCACGATCAGCTCCTACGTCGGGGAGAACAAGGAGTTCGCGCGACAGTTCCTCTCCGGTGAGCTGGAGGTGGAGCTGACCCCGCAGGGCACACTGGCCGAGCGGCTGCGCGCCGGCGGCGCCGGCATTCCCGCCTTCTACACACCGACCGGCGTGGGCACCCAGGTGGCCGACGGCGGGCTGCCGTGGCGCTACGACGGTTCCGGCGGCGTTGCGGTGGCATCGCCGCCGAAGGAGACTCGGGACTTCGACGGCCGCAGCTACGTGCTGGAGACCGCGATCCGCACCGACTTCGCCCTGGTGCACGCCTGGCTGGGGGACCGGCACGGCAACCTGGTCTACCGGGAGGCGGCGGGCAACTTCAACGCGGACTGCGCGGCGGCGGGCCGGGTGACGATCGCGCAGGTGGAGCACCTGATCGAACCGGGCGAGATCGATCCCGCCCGGGTGCACACGCCGGGTATCCATGTGCACCGCGTGGTGCATGTGCCCGACCCGGTGAAGCGAATCGAACGGGAGACGGTGCGAAGCTGATGGCGCTCACCAGAGATGAACTCGCCGCCCGGGTCGCGGCCGAACTGCGCGACGGACAGTACGTCAACCTGGGCATCGGCCTGCCCACGCTGATCCCCAACCACATTCCCGACGGTGTCACCGTCGTCCTGCACTCGGAGAACGGCATCCTCGGGGTCGGGCCGTACCCGCGGCGCGAAGACCTCGACGCCGACCTGATCAACGCCGGCAAAGAGACCGTGACGGTCCTGCCCGGCGCCTCGTTCTTCCCGTCGTCGGCGTCGTTCGGGATCATCCGCGGCGGGCACCTCGACGTCGCGGTGCTGGGCGCGATGCAGGTCTCGGCCGCCGGCGACCTGGCCAACTGGATGATCCCCGGCAAGATGATCAAGGGGATGGGCGGCGCCATGGATCTGGTGCACGGGGCACGACAGGTGATCGTGATGATGGAGCACACCGCCAGGGACGGCACCGCCAAGATCGTCGAGCACTGCACGCTGCCGCTGACCGGGGCGCGCTGCGTCGACCGCATCATCACCGATCTGGCCGTCATCGACGTCCGCGCCAACGGGCTGCACCTGATCGAAACCGCTCCCGGTGTCGACGTCGCCGAGGTGGTCGCGAAAACCCTGGCCCCGCTGACGATCTCGGTGCCGGCATGAGCGGCTTCGCCGATGAGCACCGCCAGCTGGTGGCCGAGCTGAAAGCCAAGCTGGCCACCGCCGCCCTCGGCGGCAGCGAACACTCCCGCCAGCGGCACGTCGCCCGCGGCAAGCTGCTGCCGCGCGATCGGGTGGACCGGCTGCTCGACCCGGGCAGCCCGTTCCTGGAGTTGGCCCCGCTCGCCGCCGACGGCATGTACGACGACGAATGCCCGGGCGCCGGGATCATCGCCGGCATCGGACGCGTGTCGGGCCGCGAATGCGCGGTCGTCGCCAACGACGCCACCGTCAAAGGCGGCACCTACTACCCGATCTCGGTGAAGAAGCATCTGCGCACCCAGGAAGTGGCGCTGGCCAACCAGTTGCCCTGCATCTACCTGGTGGACTCCGGTGGCGCGTTCCTGCCCCGCCAGGACGAGGTGTTCCCCGACCGTGAGCACTTCGGCCGGATCTTCTTCAACCAGGCGACGATGAGCGCCAAGGGCATTCCGCAGATCGCCGCGGTCCTCGGGTCGTGCACGGCCGGTGGCGCCTACGTGCCGGCGATGAGCGACGAAGCCGTCATCGTCCGCGAACAGGGCACGATCTTCCTGGGCGGGCCGCCCCTGGTCAAAGCCGCCACCGGGGAGGTCGTCACCGCCGAGGAACTCGGGGGCGGCGACCTGCATTCGAAGGTCTCCGGGGTCACCGACTACCTGGCCGACGACGACGAGCACGCACTGCGGATCGTCCGGCAGATCGCCGCGACGTTCGGGCCGCGCAGCGAAATCCCCTGGGAAGTCAGCGAAACGGTCGAGCCGGATCATCCGCAGACCGACCTGTACGACCTGGTGCCGCCCGATCCGCGCATCCCCTACGACGTGCGGCAGGTCATCACCCGGCTGGTCGACGGCAGCGAGTTCAGCGAGTTCAAGGCCGAATACGGCAAAACCCTGGTGACGGCGTTCGCCCGCATCCACGGCCATCCGGTCGGGATCGTCGCCAACAACGGCGTGCTGTTCGGCGAATCCGCACTCAAGGGTGCGCATTTCATCGAACTGTGCGACAAACGGTCGATCCCGCTGGTGTTCCTGCAGAACATCGCCGGATTCATGGTGGGGCGCGACTACGAGGCGAGCGGCATCGCCAAGCACGGCGCCAAGATGGTCACCGCGGTGGCCTGCGCACGGGTGCCCAAGCTCACCGTGGTGATCGGCGGCTCCTACGGCGCCGGGAACTATTCGATGTGCGGCCGGGCGTATTCGCCGCGGTTCCTGTGGATGTGGCCGAACGCCCGCATCTCCGTGATGGGCGGTGAGCAGGCCGCCTCGGTGCTGGCGACCGTGCGCGGCGAACAGCTCAGCGCCGCGGGCAAACCCTGGTCGGCGGATGAGGAGGAGGCGTTCAAGGCGCCGATCCGCGCCCAGTACGAGGACCAAGGCAACCCCTACTACTCGACGGCCCGACTGTGGGACGACGGCATCATCGACCCGGCCGACACCAGAACCGTTCTGGGCCTGGCGCTTTCGGTGTGCGCCAACGCACCGCTGGAACCGGTCTCCTACGGCGTATTCCGGATGTGATGGGCATGTTTGAAACCGTTCTGGTGGCCAACCGCGGCGAGATCGCGGTTCGGGTGATCCGCACACTGCGCCGACTGGGCATCCGCTCGGTGGCTGTTTACAGCGACGCCGATGCCGACGCGCGGCACGTGGCCGAGGCCGACACCGCGGTGCGGCTCGGGCCGGCCCCGGCCGTCGACAGCTACCTGTCGATCCGCACGGTGGTCGAAGCGGCCTTGACCACCGGCGCGCAAGCGATCCACCCGGGCTACGGGTTCCTTTCCGAGAACGCCGAATTCGCCGCCGCCTGCACCGCGGCCGGGATCGCGTTCGTCGGCCCCCCGGCGCACGCCATCGAGGTGATGGGCGACAAGATCGCCGCGAAACGGACCGTCTCGGCGTTTGATGTACCTGTGGTGCCGGGCATCGCCCGCCCCGGCCTGACCGACGACGACCTGGCCGCGGCGGCCGCCGACATCGGCTACCCGGTGCTGATCAAACCGTCGGCCGGCGGCGGCGGCAAGGGCATGCACCTGGTGCACGATCCGGCCGACCTGCGCGCGGCACTGGTCACCGCCCGGCGCGAGGCCGCCTCGGCGTTCGGCGACGACACGCTGTTCCTGGAACGGTTCGTGCTGCGGCCCCGCCACATCGAGGTGCAGATCCTCGCCGACACCCACGGCAACGTGGTGCACCTCGGCGAGCGGGAATGCAGCCTGCAGCGCCGTCACCAGAAGG
Source organism: Mycolicibacter acidiphilus (assembly GCF_018455725.1). Classification (GTDB taxonomy): domain Bacteria; phylum Actinomycetota; class Actinomycetes; order Mycobacteriales; family Mycobacteriaceae; genus Mycobacterium; species Mycobacterium acidiphilum. Next base: position 62,980 of record NZ_JAHCLR010000010.1, on the reverse strand, counting down.
TCATCGAGGAGGCGCCGTCACCGCTGCTGGATGCGGTGACCCGGGATCGGATCGGCACCGCGGCTTGCAACACCGCCCGCAGCGTCGACTACACCGGGGCCGGGACGGTGGAGTTCATCGTCTCCGCCGACGAGCCCGACGAGTTCTTCTTCATGGAGATGAACACCCGGCTGCAGGTGGAGCACCCGGTCACCGAATTGGTCACCGGGCTGGACCTGGTCGAGTGGCAATTGCGGGTCGCGGCCGGCGAGAAGCTGGGGTTCGCCCAGGACGACATCACGCTGACCGGGCACGCCGTGGAGGCGCGGGTGTACGCCGAGGACCCGGCGCGCGGCTTCCTGCCCACCGGCGGGACCGTGCTGGCGCTGCACGAGCCGACCGAGGTGCGGGTGGACTCGTCGCTGCGCCAGGGCACCGTCGTCGGCAGCGATTACGACCCGATGCTGTCCAAGGTGATCGGCTACGGCGCCGACCGGGGTCAGGCACTGGCCCGGCTGGACGCCGCGCTGGCCGACACCGCGGTGCTCGGGGTGCAGACCAACATCGAGTTCCTGCGGTTCCTGCTCGCCGACGAACGGGTCGTCGCCGGTGACCTGGACACCGAACTGCTCGACCTGCGGGTCGCCGACTTCCACCCGACACCGGCCCCCGACGACGTGCTCGCCGCCGGTGCGCTCTTCGTTGCGCGATTTCGGCGCGAAAATGCGCGCTCAGCGGGACGAAACGCGCTGAAATCGCTGTGGGCGGAGCCCAGCGGCTGGCGTGTCGGTACACCCGCGCCGGTCCGCACCGAACTGCGCACCCCGCTGCGCTCGGAGACCGTCTCGGTCTGGGGCACACCGCAATCCGCGCGCGTTCAGGTCGGTGACGGTGACACCCTCGACGCCACCATCGAGGTCGGGCAGCACCAGCTGACCGTGACGCTGGACGGGCGGCGACGCCGGCTGATGTTCGCCGAATCCGACGGCCACCTGTGGCTCGCCGACGAACGCGGCACCTGGCAACTCCGGGAGGCCGAGGAGCAGCGGGTGAACCGAGCCGCCGGGCCGCGCAGCGCCGAGATCGTCAGCCCGATGCCAGGCAGCGTCATCGCCGTCAACGTGGCGTCCGATGACGTGGTCGCAGAAGGCGACCCGGTGGTGGTCGTCGAGGCGATGAAGATGGAACACACGCTCACCGCGCCGGCCGCCGGCCGAGTGGCGGTGCTGGTGGCGGTGGGCGATCAGGTGAAGGTCGATCAGGTGTTGGCGCGGGTGGCACCCGAGCAGAGTGAGGACGGGAAATGACGACAGCGGTGGCAACCGAACTGCCCAAGGAATACCAGGACCTGCGGGACACGGTCGGCGAGTTCGCCCGCACCGTCGTCGCCCCGGTGGCCGCCAAACACGATGAGGAGCACAGCTTCCCGTACGAGGTGATCGCCAAGATGGGGGAGATGGGGCTGTTCGGCCTGCCGTTCCCCGAGGAGTACGGCGGCATGGGCGGCGACTACTTCGCGCTGGCGCTCGCGCTGGAGGAACTCGGCAAGGTCGACCAGTCGGTGGCGATGACCCTGGAAGCCGGGGTGGGCCTGGGCGCGATGCCGATCTACCGGTTCGGCAGCGAGCAGCAGAAGCAGCGGTGGCTGCCCGCGCTGACGTCGGGCCGGGCACTGGCCGGTTTCGGGCTCACCGAACCGGGGGCGGGCTCGGATGCCGGCGGCACCCGCACCACCGCCCGACTGGACAACGGTGAGTGGGTGATCAACGGCGCCAAGCAGTTCATCACCAACTCCGGCACCGACATCACCAGCCTGGTCACCGTCACCGCCGTCACCGGAACCGGCGCCGACGGCCGAAAGCAGATCTCGTCGATCGTCGTCCCGGCCGGCACCCCGGGCTTCACCGTCGAACCGGCCTACAACAAGGTCGGCTGGAACGCCTCGGACACCCACGGTCTGACGTTCGCCGACGCGCGCGTCCCGGCGGAGAATCTGCTCGGCGAGGAGGGCCGGGGCTACGCGAACTTCCTGTCCATCCTGGACGAGGGCCGCATCGCGATCGCCGCGGTGGCCACCGGAGTCGCCCAGGGCTGCGTCGACGAGAGCGTCAAATACGCCAAGGAACGCGAGTCGTTCGGCCGGAAAATCGCGGAGTATCAGGCGATCAGCTTCAAGATCGCCCGGATGGAGGCGCGTGCCCACGTCGCCCGGACCGCCTACTACGACGCGGCCGCGAAGATGCTGGCGGGCAAGCCGTTCAAGAAGGAGGCATCGATCGCGAAGATGATCTCCTCGGAGGCCGCGATGGATAACGCCCGCGACGCCACCCAGATCCACGGCGGCTACGGCTTCATGAACGAGTACCCGGTGGCCCGGCACTACCGGGATTCCAAGATCCTGGAGATCGGTGAGGGCACCACCGAGGTGCAACTGATGCTGATCGCCCGGTCGCTGGGGCTGGCGTGAGCACCCCGGAACCGGCACCGGGCGCCGGCAAGGTCGTCGAGCAGCGCGGCCTGTGGTTCGAGGAGTACGAGGTCGGCACCACCTACCTGCACCGGCCCGGCCGCACCGTGACCGAGGCCGACAACGTGCTGTTCACCACGCTGACGATGAACATCCAGCCGCTGCACCTGGACGCGGTGTGGGCTTCGCAGCAGCCGGGCTTCCACGGTCAGCGGCTGGTGAATTCGATGTTCACACTCTCGACGATGGTCGGCCTGTCGGTGGCACAGCTGACGCAGGGCACGATCGTGGCCAACCTGGGGTTCACCGATGTGTCGTTCCCCAACCCCGTCTACCACGGCGACACGCTGTACGCGGAGAGCATCTGCACCGGCCTGCGGGAATCGAAGAGCCGGCCCGGGGAGGGCATCGTCACCCTGGAGCACATCGCCCGCAACCAGCACGGTGACGTCGTCGCCCGCGCCACCCGCGCCACCCTGGTGCACAAGCGGCCCGTCGCATGAACAACACAGCCGCCGCCGGCCCGGCCTGGCTGTTCTGCCCGGCCGACCGCCCGGAGCGGTTCGCCAAAGCCGCCGCGGTCGCCGACGTGGTCATCCTCGACCTGGAGGACGGGGTGGCCGCCGCCGACCGGCCCGCCGCCCGTCAAGCGCTGCGGCAGACCCCGCTGGACCCGGCCTGCACCGTGGTGCGGGTGAACCCAGCGGGCACCGCGGACCAGGCCGCCGACCTGGAAGCACTGGCCGGCACCGCCTACACCGCCGTGATGCTGGCGAAAACCGAGTCCGCCGCCCAGGTCGTGGCGCTGGCCCCCCGGCAGGTGATCGCGCTGGCCGAAACCCCGCGCGGGGTGGTGTTCGCCGCCGAGATCGCCGCCGCCGACAACACCGTGGCGATGATGTGGGGCGCCGAGGATCTGGTCGCCGGGCTGGGCGGTGGGTCCAGCCGGCGGCCGGACGGCGGCTACCGCGACGTGGCCCGGCACGCCCGCTCGGCCGTGCTGCTGGCGGCGGCGGCGTTCGGCCGGGTCAAACTCGACGCCGTGCACCTCGACATCGCCGACCTTGACGGGCTGCGGGCCGAGGCGTGCGATGCGGTGGCGGTGGGGTTCGACGCCACCGTGTGCATCCACCCGAGCCAGCTTGCGGTGGTGCGCGACGCCTACCGGCCGGCCGCCGAGCAGGTGGACTGGGCGCAGCGCGTGCTGGCCACCGCGGCGACCGAGCGCGGGGTGTTCGCTTTCGAGGGGCAGATGGTGGACGCCCCGGTGCTGCGGCACGCCGAAGCGATTCTGCGGCGGGCGAATTAGCAGTGCAACCCTCCCGGGGTGCGCTCCCGGATGATGCCGGCGCGCGGATTGTTCGTGTGGCGCAGGTCGCTGCCGGCCGAGCGACCATGGGCCGGAAGTCACTTCCGGACGGCGGTCCGGCCCCCGTAGCCTGACGGGCATGATTCAGCTGGGGCCGCCGCCGCCGAAAGGGACCACCCCGCCGACCGGGACGAAACCGGCGGCCGCGGCGCCGCCGCCGGTGATCCGCAAGCGGCGCGGCGGTGCCCGCGGGCCGGTGTTCATCGCGTCGAACCTGGTGGTGCTGGGCTGGCTGCTGGTCACGGTGGCACTGCTGATCGCCCACGACGTCATCGACCACCCGATCTGGCTGGCTGTGCACGCGCTGCTGCTCGGCGCCGCCACCAACGCGATCATCATCTGGTCGGGGCACTTCACCACCACGCTGTGCCGGGTGCCGGATCAGCCGGAGTGGCATCTCGCCGCGAAGGTCGCGGTGCTCAACGTGGCGGTCATCGCCGCACTGACCGGCGTGTGGATCAATGCCGAGACCATCACCGGTGTTGCCGGGGCGGTGGTCGCGATCGTCGCCGTGGTGCACGGCGCCGAGCTGATCGCGATGAAGAAGAAGGCGCTGTCGGCGCGCTTCGACTACCTGGTCGACTTCTACCTGGCGGCGATCGTGGCGCTGCTGATCGGGGCGCTGGCCGGTGCCAGCATGGCGTTCGGCGTGCACCACTGGTACGCCCGGCTGTGGACCACCCACGTCCATGTCATGCTCTACGGCTGGATCGGCCTGACCGTGATCGGCACGCTGTTCACGCTCTGGCCGACGACGATGCGGGAGAAGATCACCCCGCGCAGCTACAGCCTGGCGCACCGCACACTGCCGACGATGGCCGTCGGGCTGGGGCTGGCGGTCATCGGCCTGCTCATGGACAGCGTCTGGCTGACCGCGGTCGCATTCGCCGTCTACCTCGCCGGTGTCGTCATCACGGTGGTGGCGCTGCGGCCGACCCGGCAGCCCAACGGCCCGGCGGCCTGGATGCTGGCCGCGGCGACGGTGTGGCTGGGCGTGGCGGTGCTGATCGAGATCATCGGGCTGATCGCGACCCGCTCCGCGGGCTATCTGCCCAACCTCATCGAGACGACCGTGATGCCGCTGCTGGCCGTCGGTTTCGTCGCGCAGGTGTTGATGGGTGCCCTGACCGAGATGGTGCCGGTGCTCACCGCGCACGGCCCGCCGCAGCGCAAAGCGGTCATCGCCTACCTGGCTCGCGGCTGGCAGGCCCGGCTGCTGGCACTGAACATCGCCGTTCCGCTGGTCGCCGGGCACTGGTGGTTCCCGGTGCAGCTCATCGGCTGGGCGCTCGCGGCGATCGGCGTCGGCAGCTTCCTGTGGCTGGCGCTGGCGCTGATCATCCCGGTCCTGGTGCGCGGCGAGATCAACGCCGAAGCCGTGGAGAAATCCCGCAGCTGGCCGATGACCGGCGCGGTTGCGACGGCGGCCGCCGCCAGCGTCGTGCTGGCCACCACACTGGGCGGCAGCCTGCCGCAGCACGCCGGGGTGAAGATCGCCGCCGACGCCAAGACCGTCGACGTCGGCTTGAAGGACATGCGATTCAGCCCGGCCGTGGTGTCGGTTCCGGCCGGCACCCACCTGGTGCTGCGGGTGACCAACGACGAGGCGCTGCCGCACGACCTGCGTGTCGACACCGGCCAGCACACCCCGCGGCTCGGGTTGGGGCAGACCGCGGTGGTCGACCTGGGTGTGGTCGACACCGACCACGACGTGTGGTGCGACGTGCCCGGGCACCGTGCCGCCGGCATGACGATGGAGATCCGCGCGATCGGCGGCAAGCCCCGCGCCCACCAGCATGGCGACGACATGAACATGGACCACGGGCCGGCGGTAACCCCGCTGAACCTGACCGGCGACCCCTCCCCGGGCTGGCAGCCGTACAACCCGGAGCTGGCCCTGGTCGGCCCGGAGAAACTGCACCGGGTGGAGTTGCGCGCACTGGACCGGGAACTGGAGGTGGCCCCGGGCAAGAAGGAGACCCGCTGGACGTGGGGTGGCACGGAACCCGGCCCGATCCTGCACGGTCGGGTCGGCGACCAGTTCGAGCTGACCCTGATCAACGACACGTCAATGGGGCACGGCCTGGATTTCCATGCCGGTGCCCTGGCCCCCGACCAGCCGATGCGCACGATCGCGCCGGGGGAGAAGCTGGTCTACAAGTTCACCGCGCGGCGGGCCGGCGCCTGGCTGTACCACTGCAGCACCAAGCCGATGTCGCTGCACATCGCCAACGGCATGTACGGGGCGGTGATCATCGACCCGCCCGGCCTGCCGGCGGTCGACCACGAGTACGCGTTGGTCGGCGCCCAGCTGTTCACCGGCGATCCGGGCAGCGAACAGAAGGTCACCGCAATCCGCGCCAATCAGCCCGACGGCTGGATGTTCAACGGGATGGCCGACCAGTACGAGCACGCCCCGCTAACGGTCCGCGCCGGTGAGCGGGTGCGGGTCTGGGTGATCAACGCCGGTCCCGGCGAGACGGTCGCGTTCCATGTCGTCGGTACCCAGTTCGACACCGTCTACAAGGAGGGTGCCTGGCTGCTGCAGTCGGGCGGCCCGGGCGGTTCGGGAGGCTCACAGGCCCTGGACCTGGCGCCCGCACAGGGCGGGTTCGTCGAGATGACGTTCCCGGAGCCCGGGCATTACATGATCATGGATCACGACCTGCGGCACGCCGAGAACGGCGCCCGCGGCATGTTCGAGGTCACTGGGTAATCTCGTTCGCCGACACGGCGGCCGGGTCCCGAGGTGCGGCGCCCGGGGGCTGCCCGTTTTCGCTGGCATAATGAGTTAAGCGTCGCAAGGAGGCTCAGATGGGCCAGTCATCCGGCTTCGAGGGTCGTGAAGGGTTCGGTGTGGACTGGGAACCCGTGCAGTTGATCGGAGCGGACGGCACACCCACCGGTGAGGATCGTTTCGCCCGGGATCTGCCGGACGAAACACTGTGCTGGCTCTACGAATTGATGGTCATCACTCGTGAGCTGGACATCGAGTTGGTGAACCTGCAGCGGCAGGGTGAGCTGGCACTGTTCGCGTCCTGCCGTGGCCAGGAGGCGGCACAGGTCGGGGCGACCGCCTGCCTGCGCAAGACCGACTGGCTGTTCCCGCAGTACCGCGAGCTGGGGGTGTTCGTCACCCGCGGGATACCGCCCTGGCATGTCGCGGCCGCCTGGCGCGGAACGTGGAACGGTGGGCTGGAGTTCACCGCGAAATGCTGTGCGCCGATATCGGTTCCGATCGGCACGCAGGCTCTGCACGCGGTCGGGGCCGCGATGGCGGCCCAGCGACTGGACGAGGACTCCGTCACCGTGGCGTTCGTCGGCGACGGTGCCACCAGTGAGGGCGATGTGCACGAGGCGTTGAACTTCGCCGCGGTGTTCAACACCCCCTGCGTGTTCTACGTGCAGAACAACCAGTGGGCGATCTCCGTCCCGCTGAGCCGGCAGACCGCGGCGCCGACGTTGGCGCACAAGGCGATCGGCTACGGGATGCCCGGCGTTCGGGTCGACGGCAACGACCCGCTGGCCTGCTACGCGGTGATGGCCGAGGCGGCGGAACGGGCTAGGTCCGGTGGCGGCCCGACCCTGATCGAGGCGGTCACCTATCGGCTCGGTCCGCACACCACCTCCGACGACCCGACCCGCTACCGCAGCAGTGCTGAACTCGACCGCTGGGCGGCGCTGGACCCGATCCCGCGCTACCGCGCCTATCTCCGCAACATCGGGGTGTGGTCGGACCGTCTCGATGAGCGAGTCATCGCCCGGGCCAAGCGATTGCGCACCGAACTGCGGGATGCGACGGTCGGGGCGGCCGACGTCGACATCGACGAGGTGTTCACCGCGGTCTACGCCGAGATCACCCCGGAACTTCAAGAGCAGCGTGCGATGCTGCGCGCCGAGTTGGCCAGGGGGCGTTAGATGACCCAGATCCTCGAACCACCGACCCGGTCGGCGCCGGAACCAGCGGACGATGCCGAACCGCCGAACCGACAGCCGTCGGCGCAGGACCTGAGCATGGTGCAGGCGCTCAACCTCGCACTGCGCGACGCGATGACGGCCGACGAGAAGGTGCTGGTGTTCGGCACCGACGTGGGGGTGCAGGGTGGCGTGTTCCGGGTGACCGAAGGACTGACGGCGACGTTCGGCGAACAGCGCTGCTTCGACACCCCACTGGCCGAGTCCGCGGTGATCGGGGTGGCCATCGGGCTGGCGATCCGCGGGTTCACGCCGGTGCCGGAGATCCAGTTCGACGGGTTCAGCTACCCGGCGCTGGACCAGGTCGTCAGCCACCTGGCGAAGTACCGCAGCCGAACCCGCGGCGAGGTGTCGATGCCGGTGACCGTGCGTATTCCGTCGTTCGGCGGAATCGGTGCGGCCGAACATCATTCGGAATCCACCGAAACCTACTGGGCGCACACCGCCGGGTTGAAGGTGGTGGTTCCCGCCGATCCGTCCGACGCCTACTGGCTGCTGCGGCACGCCATCGCCGCACCGGATCCGGTGATGTTCCTGGAACCGAAACGGCGTTACTGGGCCCGCGGACTCGTCGACACCGGGAACCCGGCGCCGGGCATCGGCCGTGCGGCAGTGCGTCGTTCGGGCCGCGACGTCACGGTCGTGACCTACGGCGGCGGGGTCGCCACCGCGCTGTCCGCCGCGGAGATCGCCGCGCAGCAGCAGGGTTGGAGCCTCGAGGTGGTGGATCTGCGCTCCCTGGTACCGCTGGACTTCGACACCGTCACGGCGTCGATCCGGCGGACCGGTCGGTGCGTGGTGCTGCACGAGGGGCCGCGGAACGTCGGCTTCGGCGCCGAGTTGGCAGCCCGGATCTCCGAGGAGTTGTTCTACGAACTGGAGGCTCCGGTGTTGCGCGTCACCGGATTCGACACGCCCTACCCGCCGGCCCGGCTGGAGCGGCAGTGGCTGCCCGGGCCGGACCGCCTGCTCGACTGCGTCGAACGCGTCCTGGAGTTGCCATGACAGACGGGTCGGTGCAGACCTTCGCGGTCCCCGACCTCGGTGAGGGGCTCGCCGAGGTGACGGTGACCGCCTGGAACGTCGCCGTCGGTGACCGGGTGGAACTCAACCAGCCGCTGTGCTCGGTGGAGACTGCGAAAGCCGAGGTGGAGATTCCCAGCCCGTACGGCGGGCGGATCGTCGAACTCGGCGGCGGCCAGGGCGACGTCCTCGCGGTCGGCGCGCCGCTGGTGCGCATCGCCACCGACTCGGAGTCCGGCGGGCCCAACGGTTCCCCGCCGCACCCCAACGGTGCGCCGGTCGACGAACCGACGGCGGACCGCAAGCCGGTGCTGGTCGGGTACGGTGCCGACGAGACCTTCGACACCAGCAGGCGCGCCGACGCCCCCAACGGCCGGCTCAAAGCCAAACCCGCCGCCCGCAAGCTCGCCGCGGAGTTGGGCGTCGACCTTGCCGCGGTGGCACCCGGTTCCAGCGGTGTCATCACGACCGAGGCGGTCCGCGCCGCGGCGGACGACGCCCGGCCCGTCGGTCTCGTGCAGGCGACGATGGCTGAACGAATGACACTGTCCCGCAGCAAGATCCCCGACGCTCACGCCAGCGTGCAGGTGGACTGCGGCAACCTGCTGCGGCTGCGGGACCGGCTCGCCGCCGAAACCCCCGGGATCACCCCGTTCGTGCTGACGCTGCGACTGCTGGTGCTCGCGCTGACCCGGTCGCCGGTGCTGAACTCCACCTGGATCGACGCGCCGGACGGGCCGCGGGTGCGCACCCATCAGTCGATTCATCTGGGTTTCGGGGTCGCCGCGCCCCGCGGTCTGCTGGTGCCGGTGGTCTTCGACGCGCAGCGCAAGACCACCCGCGAACTCGCCGCAGCCGTCGCGCAGTTGATCGAGGGGGCTCGGGCGGGCCGCCTGTCGCCGGCCGAGTTGCAGGGGTCGACGTTCACCGTGTCCAATTTCGGCGCCCTCGGCCTCGACGACGGCGTGCCGGTGATCAACTACCCGGAGGCCGCCATCCTGGGCATGGGTTCACTGAAGCCGCGGCCGGCGGTCGTCGACGACGCCATCGTGGTGCGCCCGCAGATGACGCTGACGTGCGCGTTCGACCATCGGGTCGCCGACGGCGCGCAGGTCGCCGAATTCCTGTGCCGGCTGCGGAATCTGGTCGAACACCCCGACAGCGCGCTACTGGACCTGTAGGCCGGTTATCTGCGTTGCGCCGCAGCCAGTCTGGCGGCGAACTCGGGGGATTCGATGGTCGCGGCCTGCGGGGTGAGCTCGGTGCGCTTGGCGAATTCGTGCTGCTCGGTGTCGACGGTCCCGGGGCTGGCGGTCAGGCGCATCGTCGCCTTGGTCGCCAGGACCACCTCACGCGGGGCGGCGGCCGGACCCGCCGCCAGCGTCAGTGCCGCGGCCACCGGGTCGTCGGCAACCTGCAGCGCCAGGCCGTGCCGCACGGCGGCGTCGGCGTCGAACCGCATCCCGAACAGCAGGGCGGCGCGGGCGACCTGCGGTCCGACCGCGCGGTGCAGCATCCAGGTGGCGCCGCCGCCGGGGTGGATGCCGAGCTGCTGAAAGCGGGGGTCGAACAGCGCGGCGGGTCCGGCGATCCGCACGTCAGCCGCCAGGGCGAGGTTCAGGCCCGCGCCGACCGCGGCGCCGTTGACCGCGGCGATCGTGGGCAGGGCGCACTCGGCGACGGCCATGAAGCCGTCATACAGCGCGAGCAGGCCGTCCTCGGTGGCCACTCCCAGTGCCGACAGGTCGGCCCCTGCGCAGAACGCCCGGCCCGCGCCGGTGATCACCACCGCGTGGACGCCGGGATCGGATTCGGCGGATCGCACCGCCGCGCGCAGTGCGGCCGACATCGCGCCGGTGACCGCGTTGCGGCGGTCGGGATCGTTGACGGTGATCAGCGCCACCCGGTCGGTGACGTCGAACAGGACCGGTTCGCGCGGCAAGTTCAGTGTTCCCCGCAGCTGTCAGGCGACCCAGGCGATGATGGCCGCACAGATGACGAGCAGCGCAATCATGCCGACGATGTACAGGCGAATGGTGCGTTCGTGACTCATTCCGTTACCTTTCCACGTTCCCGATATCTTCGTCGTTCTTCAGTGCATTGTCACGCTATCGGCGTGATGCGGAGCGCCCCCGGCAGGACTCGAACCTGCGACCACAAGATTAGAAGTCATGTGCTCTATCCACCTGAGCTACGGAGGCAATGCCCGCTCAGTTTATCCGCCGACGGGTGCGTGACAGCCGGGGCCGGGCAACGTCGACCGCCGCGTCCGGCGCGCCGCCCACGGGTGCTTCGCCGGCACTTTCCAATTGGACGGGCCAGCAGACAATTTCGTTTTGCCGACCGGCGTCCGGATCTGGACAATCGACAGGCGGTACCGCGGGCGAACAACTAGCGTTGAATGGTGCTCGTGACGGGTTGTGAACAGGAGGCGCGAGTGGTGACAGTGTCGACGGATCGGGCGGGCGGGGGCCGCCGGTCGTGCCGGGGTGGCAGTCGTGGGTGAGCTCGTCGACGCCGCGGGTCTGCCCACCGAACTCGGCGCCGTCGACTATCTGATGCATCGCGGTGAGGCCAACCCGCGCACCCGTTCCGGAATCATGGGCGTGGAACTGCTGGACACCACCCCCGACTGGGAACGGTTCCGCGCCGTCTTCGAGAACGTCTCCCGCCGGGTGCTGCGACTGCGGCAGAAGGTGGTGGTGCCGACGCTGCCGACCGCGGCGCCGCGCTGGGTGGTGGACCCGGACTTCAACCTGGATTTCCACGTCCGCCGGATTCGCGTCCCCGAGCCCGGGGGCCTGCGCGAGGTGCTCGACCTGGCCGAGGTGAACCTGCAGTCGCCGCTGGACGTGTCCCGCCCGCTGTGGGCCGCGACCCTGGTCGAGGGGCTCGCCGGCGGCCGGGCCGCGACCATGCTGCATCTGAGCCACGCGGTCACCGACGGTGTCGGCGGTGCGGCGATGTTCGGCCAGATCTACGACCTGGAGCGCAACCCACCGGCCCGGCAGCTGCCGCCGCAGCCGGTGCCGCAGGACCTGTCACCTGGTGACCTGATGCGTGACGGGATCAATCATCTGCCCGGGGCGCTGCTCGGGGGCACCCGGGACGCGCTGATCGGCGTGCTCGGGATGGCGACGCGCACCGTGCGTGATCCGCTGTCGACGGTGACCGGGGCGATCGACTACCTGCGCTCGGGTGCGCGGGTGGTCAGCCAGGCCGCCGACCCGTCGCCGCTGCTGAAACGGCGCAGCCTCAGCACCCGCACCGAGGCGCTCGACATCCGACTGGCCGACCTGCACCGCGCCGCCAAGGCCGGGGGCGGCTCGATCAACGACGCCTACCTGGCGGCGGTGTCCGGGGCGCTGGGCCGCTACCACCGGGCGCTCGGCGTGCCGATCGCCACCGTGCCGATGGCGGTGCCGGTGAACCTGCGCGCCGAGGCGGACCCTGCCGGCGGCAACCGGTTCACCGGCGTGAACCTGGCCGCCCCGGTCGGGGTCGTCGACCCGGTGGAGCGGATCAAACGGATCCGCACCCAGATGACCCAGCGGCGTGAAGAGCCCGCGATGGATCTGATCGGTTCCATCGCACCGGTTCTGACCGTGTTCCCCACGCCCGTCCTGGAACAACTGACCGGGTCGGTGGTCGGTGCCGACGTCCAGGCCAGCAACGTGGCGTTCTACCCGGGTGAGACCTACATCGCCGGGGCGAAGGTGTTGCGGCACTACGGAATCGGCCCGCTGCCCGGGGTGGCGATGATGGTGGTGCTGATCTCCCGGGGCGGTGAGTGCACGATCACCGTGCGCTATGACCGCGCCGCGGTGCGCGACGAGAAACTGTTCGCCGAATGTCTGGTCGGCGCGTTCGACGAAGTGCTGGCACTGGCCGGCGACCCCGCACCGCACTGTGTTCCGGCGTCGTTCGCGTCGGCGCGGGCCACTGCAGAAAGCGACGCACAATGACCGCTGAGACCTCCGACGAGAAACGACCGGCGCCGCCGCGCGACATGCGTCTGCCCGGTTCGGTGGCCGAGGTCGTCGCCAGCCCGCCCGGACCGAAGATCGGCGCGTTCTTCGACCTGGACGGCACCCTGGTGGCCGGCTTCACCGGCATCATCCTCACCCGGGAGCGGTTCCGGAACCGCGACATGGGGTTGGGGGAGTTGGTCGGTCTGATCCAGGCCGGGCTCAACCACCAACTCGGCCGCATCGAGTTCGAGGAACTGATCACGACGGCCTCGTCGGCGCTGCGGGGCCGCTCGCTCAGCGACCTGGATGAGATCGGGGAGCGACTGTTCGTGCAGAAGATCGCCGGGCGCATCTACCCGGAGATGCGCGAACTGGTGCGGGCCCATCAGGCCCGCGGGCACACCGTGGTGCTCAGTTCCTCGGCGCTGACGATTCAGGTCGAACCGGTCGCCCGGTTCCTGGGCATCACCAACACGCTCACCAATGCGTTCCAGACCGACGCCGACGGCGTGCTCACCGGCGAGGTGGTGGAGCCGATCCTGTGGGGGAGGGGCAAGGCGGCGGCCGTGCAGAAGTTCGCCGCCGAACACGGAATCGACCTGCAGGACAGCTACTTCTACGCTGACGGCGACGAGGACGTCGCACTGATGCATCTGGTCGGCAATCCGCGGCCGACCAACCCGGAGGGCAAGATGGCCGCCGTCGCGCGGCGGCGCGGCTGGCCGATCCTGCGCTTCAGCAGCCGGGGCAGCGGCATCGTCGGGCAGCTGCGTAACCTGGCCGGACTCGGCTCGATCCTGCCGGCCGGCGCCGGCGCGGTCAGCTGGGGTCTGCTCAGCGGCAGCCGCCGGCGCGGCGTCAACTTCTTCACGTCGACGTTCCCGCACCTGCTGCTGACCATCAACGGCGTGCACCTCAACGTGATCGGGCGGGAGAACCTGACCGCGAAGCGGCCGGCGGTGTTCCTGTTCAACCACCGCAACCAGGTGGACCCGCTGATCGCGGCGTCGCTGGTGCGCGACAACTGGGTCAGCGTCGGCAAGCGGGAGTTGGAGAAGGATCCGATCGCCGGTCCGCTGGGCAAGCTCACCGAGATGGTCTTCATCGACCGGGATGATCCCGCGGCGGCGGTGGAGTCGCTGCACGAGGTCGAGGAACGCGCCAAGAAGGGACTCTCGGTCGTGATCGCCCCGGAGGGCACCCGGGTCGACACCACCACGGTGGGGCCGTTCAAGAAGGGGCCGTTCCGCATCGCGATGGCGGCGGGTATCCCGATCGTGCCGATCGTGATCCGCAACGCCGAGGTGATCGCGGCCCGCGACTCGATGATCGCCAACCCCGGCACCGTGGATGTCGCGGTGTTCCCGGCGATCTCGGTCGACGATTGGACGGTGGAGAACCTCGACGAGCGGATCGCGGAGATCCGCGACCTGTACGTCGACACCCTGGCCGACTGGCCCGTCGACGGGTTGCCGGAACCCGCGAAGCAGGCGCCGGCGAAGAAGACGACGGCCAAGAAGGCGCCCGCGAAGAAGGCGCCGGCGAAGAAGAAGGCCCCCGTAAAGAAGCCGCCTGCGAAAGGGGCCGCCCGGGAAGGCGTCTCCGGTTCGAAAGCGGGGCAGTGAGCATCGCGTCGAACGCCGACACGTCGCCGCACACCGCGGCCGGCGACCTGCTGGTGCTGGCGATCGTGTCGTCGTCGGTGGAGACCGGACAGATCAGAGGCTGGCTGGATCGCTACCGCGCCGACCACGCGGGCGCTCACGTCGACGTGCTGCAACTGCCGTCGGCGGATCCGTCGCCGGCGGAGATGGCGCAACTGGTCGCCGCGCTCGAGCACGATGAGAACCGGTTGGTGATGCCGCTGCGGGTGTTCTGGATGCCGCCCGCCGAGGCCTCGATACCGTCCCGGATCGCCGCCCTGCTGCCCGGGTGGAATCCCTACCAGCCCAACGAACGTCGTCAGCGCCGGATCATCCGCACGAACCCGGCGCTGGCGCGGGTGGTGACCGGCGAACCGGCGACGGTCGCCGACCTGCGCCGGCAGTGGAGCGAGAAGACCGTCGGTGAGAACCCGCGCGACTTCGCGCACTACGTCACCCGGCGCGCGGCGCTGGCGCTGGAGCGTGCGGAATACCGGATCCTGGGGCCGCAGTACAAGTCGCCGCGGCTGGTCAAGCCGGAGATCCTGGCGTCCGCCCGGTTCCGGGACGGGCTGCAGAACATCCCGGGCGCCACCGTCGACGAGGCCGGCAAGATGCTCGACGAACTGTCCACCGGGTGGAGTCGGGCCTCGGTGGACCTGGTCGGTGTGCTGACCAGGATGCTCAGCCGCGGCTTCGACCAGGACATCGACTACGACGAGTACCAGGTCGCCGCGCTGCGCACCGCGCTCGAGAACCACCCGGCGGTGCTGCTGTTCTCGCACCGCTCCTACATCGACGGTGCGGTGATGCCGGTCGCGATGGCCGAGAACCGACTGCCGCCGATCCACGTCTTCGCCGGCATCAACCTGTCGTTCGGGTTGATGGGGCCGCTGCTGCGCCGCTCCGGCGTCATCTTCATCCGGCGCAGCATCGGCAACAACCCGCTGTACAAGTACGTGCTCCGGGAGTACGTCGGCTACGTCATGGAGAAGCGGTTCAACCTGAGCTGGTCGATCGAGGGCACCCGGTCGCGCACCGGGAAGATGCTGCCCCCCAAGCTCGGCCTGATGAGCTACGTCGCGGACGCCTACCTGGACGGCCGAAGCGATGACGTTCTGCTGCAAGGCGTTTCGATCAGCTTCGACCAGCTGCACGAGACCACCGAGTACGCCGACTACGCCCGCGGCGGCGAGAAGACGCCCGAGGGCATCGGCTGGCTGTACCGGTTCATCAAGGCGCAGGGTGAACGCAACTACGGCAAGATCTACGTGCGTTTCCCGGAGGCGGTGTCGATGCGCCAGTACCTCGGCGCCCCGCACGGCGAGGCGGCCCAGGACGAGGCGGCGAAAAGGCTGGCGCTGCAGAAGATGTCGTTCGAAGTCGCCTGGCGGATTCTGCGGGCCACGCCGATCAACGCCACCGGGCTGGTGTCGGCGCTGCTGCTCACCACCCACGGCCTTGCGTTGACGCTGGATCAGATTCACCACTCGCTGCAGGATGGCCTGGATTACCTGGAACGCAAGCAGACCCCGATCTCCAACAGCGCGCTGCGGTTGCGCACCCGCGACGGGGTGCGCGCCGCGGTCGACGCACTGTCCAACGGGCATCCGGTGACGCGGGTCGACGGCGGCCGGCAACCGGTGTGGCGGATCGCGCCGGAGAACGAACACGCCGCGTCGTTCTACCGGAACTCGGTGATCCACGCCTTCCTGGAGGCGTCGATCATCGAACTCGCGCTGGCCTGTGCCGGGCGCACCGAAGGCGACCGGGTCGCGGCGTTCTGGGATCAGGCGATGCGGCTGCGCGATCTGCTGAAGTTCGACTTCTACTTCGCGGACTCGGCCACGTTCCGGGAGAACATCGCCGAGGAGATGTCGTGGTTCCCGGACTGGGAATCGCGCGTCGCCGCGGGCCCAGCCGGGATCGACACGCTGCTCTCACAGAAGCGCCTACTGATGTCGGACGTCATGCTGCGGGTGTTCTTCGAGGCCTACGAGATCGTCGCCGATGTGCTGCGGGATGCGCCCGATCAGATCGGTGAGACCGAGCTGACTCAGTTGGCGCTCGGCGTCGGGCGACAGCACGTCGCGCAGGGCAGAATCCGCAGCAGCGAATCGGTGTCCACCCTGCTGTTCGCCACCGCGCGGCAGGTCGTCGCCGATCAGGGCCTGCTGGAGTCGGGGCCGCACCTGCAGGAGCGCCGGGCGGAGTTCCGCAACGAACTGCGGCGCATCCTGAAGGACTCGGACCACATCGCCCGGATCGCGCGTCGGGAGTTCAACACGCGGGAGGCCGAGGCTCGCGAGGAGCGGCGGCGCGCCCGCGGCCGGTAGCGCGGACGCCGAGTCGGGCGTGCTGGCGGTCGCTGAAGCGGGCACCATACGCTGGAGCACATGACGTCGACTTCGGCCCCCGGTGGGCGCGCTGCGACGCCGGCTCTGCTGGTGGGTGTTGCCGCACTGGCCGGTGCCACCGCTGCGGGGATCGGTGCGCTGGCGCTGGCCTCGGCGCTGACCGCGACGGGCCTGCCCGATCCCGGCCCGGTGACGACGCTGGGGTTGCCGTTCGTGCGGGCCGCCGGGGAGATCGCGGCCGCGCTGGCCGTCGGTTCGTTCCTGTTCGCTGCCTTCCTGGTGCCGCCGCAGCGCAGCGGGGTGCTGGACGCCGCCGGGTATCGCGCACTGCGCCTGGGCACTGCGGCGTCCGGCGCGTGGGCGGTCTGCGCGGCCCTGCTGGTGCCGCTGACGATCTCCGACGTCTCGGGCCACTCGCTGATCGAGCACCTGGACCCGGTGTCGACGTGGCAGTTGGCCGGTCTCATCGACACCGCCTCGGCGTGGCGGTGGACGGCGATCCTGGCGGCGGTGGTGACGCTGGTGAGCCGGCTGGTGCTGCGCTGGTCGTGGACCCCGGTGCTGCTCGGTGGCGCGCTGCTCACCCTGATCCCGCTCGGGCTGACGGGCCATTCGGCTGCCGGCGGATCCCACGACCTGGCCACCAACAGCCTGCTGATCCACCTGCTGGCGGGGGCGCTGTGGGCCGGCGGGCTGCTCGCGCTGCTGGTGCACGCCCTGCGCGGCGGTGCGCACGCCGACCTGGCGGCGCGCCGCTTCTCGACGGTGGCGCTGTGGTGCTTCGTGGCGATGGGGCTGTCCGGGGTGCTCAACGCGCTGGTGCGCATCACCCCGGCCGAACTGTTCACCAGCCCGTACGGCCGGCTGGTGATCGCGAAGACCGTCGCGCTGGGCCTGCTGGGCGTCGCCGGCTGGCAGCAACGCCGGCGCGGGGTCGCGGCGCTGCAGGCCGACCCGGAAGCGCGCGGTGCGCTGATCCGGGTGGCCCTGGTCGAGGCCGTCGTCTTCGGGATCACGTTCGGGATCGCGGTCGGGCTGGGCCGCACCCCGCCGCCACCGCCGCCGGTGCTGAACCCGTCGATCCCGATGGTGAAGATCGGCTACGACTTCGCGGGCCCACCGACGGTGGCCCGGGTGCTGTTCGACTGGCGCTTCGACGTGATCTTCGGGACCGCGGCGCTGGTGCTGGCCGCCGTGTACGTCGCCGGTGTGCTGCGGCTGCGCCGCCGCGGCGACGGTTGGCCGGCGGGGCGCACCGCGGCCTGGCTGCTGGGCTGCGCGACGCTGCTGTTCGCCACTTCGTCGGGGACCGGACGCTACATGCCGGCGATGTTCAGCATGCACATGGTCGTGCACATGATGCTGTCGATGCTGGTGCCGATCCTGCTGGTGCTCGGCGCACCGACCACCCTGGCGCTGCGGGCGCTGCCGGCGGCCGGCCACGACGACCCGCCGGGCATGCGGGAGTGGCTGCTGGCCGCGCTGCACAGCCGGGTGTCGCAGGTCCTCACCAACCCGATCGTCGCCGCGGTGATCTTCGTCGTCGGGTTCTACGGGCTGTACTTCTCGACCATCTTCGACTCGATCGTCGGCAGCCATGCCGGCCACGTCGCGATGAACGTCCACTTCCTGCTCAGCGGGTACCTGTTCTACTGGGTGGTGATCGGGATCGACCCGACACCGAAGCCGATCTCACCGCTGGCGAAACTGGCCGTCGTCTTCGCGTCGCTGCCACTGCACGGCTTCTTCGGGGTGTTCCTGATGGGTATGCCCAAGGTGCTCGGCGGCTGGTTCTACGGTTCGCTGGGATTGCCCTGGCACACCGACCTGGCCGGCGATCAGCACCTCGGCGGCGGGATCACCTGGGCGGCCGGCGAATTGCCGCTGCTGGTGGTGATGATCGCGCTGCTGGTGCAGTGGACGCGCTCCGACCGGCGGGTCGCGCGACGCTACGACCGTGGCGCGGACCGTGACCACGACGCCGAACTGGCGGCCTACAACGCGATGCTGGCGGAGGTGGCCCGCCGGGACGCCGCCGGGCAGCACCAATCCCGCTGAACCGCCGTCGGCGCTGAACCGGTAGGTCAGCCCGCGACGTCGACGAGGCTGAGCGCTTCCTGCTCCGTCGCCACCGAAGGACCGGAACCGGGGAGCGGCTTGCCGGCGACCTCGGGGGTGAACCACACCGTGACCGCGCCGATCAGCCCGGCGGCCATCAGCAGGTACGCCGGGGCCATCACGTTCCCGGTGCCGGCCACCAGGGTCTCGACGATCAGCGGAGTGGTGCCGCCGAACAGCGAAACCGAGATGTTGAACGCGATCGCCACGGCGAAGTTGCGCACGTTGGTGGGGAACAGCGCCGGCAGCGTCGACGGTGATGTCGCGCTGAAGCACAGCAGTGCCGCCCCGACGATCATCACGCCGAGCAGACTCACCGGATAGCCGCCGCCGTACCGGATCAGCAGGAACGCCGGGATCGAGCCCGCGATCAGCAGCACACAGCCCAGCCACATGATCGGCTTGCGCCCGACGCGGTCGGATGCTTTCGCGACGAAGACGACCGCCAGCAGCATCATGGCGAGCACCACCACGATCATCGTCAGCCCCTGACCGCCGCTGATCGCCCCGACCTGCTTGAAATACGTCGGCAGGTACCCGGTGAGCAGGTAATTGGTGACGTTCTCCGCCAGCACCAGGCCGATGGTGATCAGCAACGCCGTGCGGTGCCGGGTGATCGTCTGCCGGAACGGGCTCAGTTCGGTGTCGCCGGGCTGCCGGCTCTCGGTCATCTGCTCGTAGGCGGGGGACTCCTCGATCCGCAACCGCATGTACAGCGCGACCACCGCCAGTGGGACGCCCAGCAGGTAGGGGATCCGCCAACCCCAGCTGAGCATGTCGGCGACCGGCAGTTGGGTCTGGACCACGGTCACCACCGCCGCGCCCACCAGATATCCGCCCAGCGTGCCCAGCGGCAGGCACCCGGCCACCGCGCCGCGGCTGCGGTCCGGGGCGTGCTCGCTGACGTAGGTCATGGCGCTGACGTATTCGCCGCCGGTGGAGAAGCCCTGCAGGACCCGGGTGACGATCAGCAGCACCGGCGCCCAGATCCCGACGCTTTCGTAGCCGGGCAGCAGTCCGGTGACGGTGGTCCCGACGGCCATCAGCGTGACCGTCATGATCAGCACCTTCTTGCGCCCGATCCGGTCGCCGAGTGCGCCGAAGACCACCCCGCCGAACGGGCGCACGGCGAATGCCGCGGCCAGCGTGCCGAAGGTGGCGATCAGGCCGACCGCGCTGGAGCTGTCCGTAGGGTAGAAGACCTGCGCGATCGTGGTGGCCAGGAAGCCGTAGATACCGAAGTCGTACCACTCCATGAAGTTGCCGATCGCGGTGCCGACGATCGAACGACGCAGCGCGACAGGGTCAGTGACCCGGATGTCCTCGCGTGCCCAGGTGGCTCGGCGGGTGGGTTCATCGCCGGCCTGTCGGCTGGTGGTGGCCACCGGACGACCGTAGCGCAACCCCGCAGCGGCGCTGGTCCCACGGGGGTTGCCGTGATTTCGATGAGAGGCGGTGCCTTTACGATGTTCGGCATGCGCAGGCTCCTGGCTGTGATCGCTCTCACGAGCGCCGTTGCGGCCCCGGCCACCGCCTGCTCGCCATCGCAGGCGCCGTCGACCTCGGCGTCGAACCTGGCCGGGCGGCCGCTGCCGGATTCCGCGGCACTGCTCAAGCAGTCCAGCACTGCCACCAAGAACCTGAAAAGCGTGCACCTGGTGCTCGGCGTCACCGGGAAGATCGAGGCGATGTCGATCAAGTCACTCGATGGCGACGTGACCAACGAACCGAGCACCGCGGCCAAGGGCAAGGCCACCATCATGATCATGGGCGCCAGCGTCGACATCGACTTCGTGGTGTTCGGCGGCCACCTCTACGCGTTGCTGCCCGGCGGTGCCTGGCACGACTACGGCCCGGCCTCCAAGGTTTCCGACGTGGTCTCGATCCTCAACCCGCACACCGGGCTGGCCAATCTGCTCACCGATTTCGTCGACCCCAAGGCCGAGGCACGGGAGACGATCGACGGCCAGCAGACGATCCGGATCGTCGGCAAGGTGACGGCGGATGCGGCGAACAAGGTCGTGCCACCGCTGGACGCCACCAAGAAGGTCTCGTCCACGGTCTGGATCCAGGAGAACGGCGACCACCAACTGGTGCGGGCCACCCTGGCGCCGACCGAGGAGGACGCGGTGCAGATGACGCTGTCGGGCTGGAATGCGCCGGTCACCGTCGTCAAGCCGGCGGGCGCCTGATCCGCGCCGCGCGCCGATCACCGGTGGGTTATCCCCAGAGCTGAGTTCTTCCCCAACTGCCGCTGCTGCGGCCTGCTCGCGTGACCGGATTGTCGGCGGCGTGCGGCGCAATGGTGCTGCGCCGGTGAGCACACCGACGTACCGCCAGGGAAGGAATGAGCAATGTTCGAGACAGCGCTGACCGTGGTCGGCAACATCGTTAACGATCCGATCTGCCGCGTCGTCGGCCAGCAGGAGGTGATGAACTTCCGGGTCGCCAGCAACTCTCGTCGCCGTGGCGCCGACGGCAACTGGGAGCAGGGCAATTCGCTGTTCGTCTCCGTCAGCTGCTGGGGCCGGCTGGTCACCGGGGTCCGCGCGTCGCTGCGTAAGGGTTCGCCGGTGGTCGTCACGGGGAACGTGCACAGCCGGGACTACGAGGACCGGGACGGCGTTCGGCGTTCCGCGCTGGAGATGCGCGCCACCGCCGTCGGACCGGACCTGGCGCGTTGCGTGGCGCGGGTGGAGAAGCTGGTGCCGGCCGGGCCCGATGCGCCGGTCACCCCCGCCGAGCAGTCGCAGGACGTGCCCGGCGACCCGGAGGACGGCCTGGTGCCCGACGACGAGTTGACGGAGTCCGCCGCCTGAGCAGGGTCCGGCTGGGTCAGGCCCACCCGGCGTGGCCCAGCGCGGTCCCGGCGTAGTAGACGCCCATCCCCGCGGTGAGCGTCAGCGCGACGTTGGCCAGCGCGTACAGCCGGGCGCCGCTGCGGGTGAGCTGCAGGGTCTCGTAGGAGAACGTCGAGTAGGTGGTCAACGCCCCGCACAGACCGGTGCCGATCAGCAGATCCAGCCGGTCGGCGAGCACCGGGTCGGCACCCTTGATCCCGGCGACGGCGCCGGTGAGCAGCCCCAGTGCCAGGCTGCCGAGCACGTTCGCGGTCAGCGTGCCCCACGCGAAGGCCGTGCCGTGCCGGGACTGCACGAACTGATCGGTCAGATACCGCAGTGGTGCCCCCACCGCCGCGCCGGCGATCACCATCAGCCACGTCACGGTTGGTCGTCTCCGCGCCCGGTGTAACGAACGACCTCGACCTCGTCGAGGGTGATCAGCCCTTCGGTGATCAGTTCGTCCAACTGCGGCAGGAAGGCGCGGATGCGGTCGGGGGAGTCGATGACGACGACGGAGACCGGGAGGTCCTCCGACATC
The DNA here is from genome assembly GCF_018455725.1 of Mycolicibacter acidiphilus. Taxonomy (GTDB): domain Bacteria; phylum Actinomycetota; class Actinomycetes; order Mycobacteriales; family Mycobacteriaceae; genus Mycobacterium; species Mycobacterium acidiphilum. The sequence continues at coordinate 40,697 of NZ_JAHCLR010000010.1, read as the reverse complement.
GACAGCAGCCGGGTGGTGTGGATGGTGGAGGAGGCGCCGTAGCCCTCGACGCCGCGGAACACACTCGCACCGGCCAGCCCGGCCCGCTGGGCGCGGTGCACGATCTCGGTGTAGAGCGGCTTGCGGTGCCAGGTGTCGCTCTCGCCGACATACACGGTCAGGCGCAGCGCGGGTCCGGTGAGGTGGGTCATGGCGTCCTCCTGATGAGCAGTCGTCGGGCCAGGGCGGCAGCGGTCCAGGTCGCCAGCAGGGCGACGATCGGGGTGGTGACGAGATACAGCAGGCCGAGGATCGGGTGGCCGGTGTCGGTGAGGGTGTCGACCTCACCGGCGAACGTCGAGAACGTGGTGTACCCGCCGAGGATGCCGGTGCCGAGCAGTGGTCGCAGCAGCCGGTGCCCGACCCACAGTTCGGTGATCGCCACCATCAGCAGGCCCATCAGCGCACACCCAGTGACGTTGATCGTCAGCGTGGACCACGGAAACGTGCCGGCCGGTGCCGGCCAGCGCAGCTGCACCCCGTAGCGGGCCGCGGCGCCGATCCCGCCGCCGACGCTGACCGCGGCGACCGTCGGCAGCCGCTCCCGCCACACCCGCGACCGCGGGCGTCGTCGCACGAACGGATCGGTGCCGGTCGCGACGTCGGAGTCGGGCATCGGCACAGTGTCGTTCTCCCGCTTCGTGTGCAGTCGCCCCGCGGGTGCGGTGGACACACCGCCGAGACCGGTTCAGCATAGGGCAGCGCGGCACCCTGCGGCCGGGATAGATGCGCGTGACCACGCGGTTTCGGCACTACCTAGGATGGGCGGCACACAATCCGTTCCTGGGAAGGCGACATCGCGGCATGGCTGAGTTCATCTACACGATGCGGAAGGTCCGCAAGGCGCACGGTGACAAGGTCATCCTCGACGACGTCACGCTGAGTTTCCTGCCGGGCGCCAAGATCGGCGTCGTCGGCCCCAACGGCGCCGGCAAGTCGAGCGTGCTGCGGATCATGGCCGGCCTGGACCAGCCGAACAACGGCGACGCACTGCTGACGCCCGGCGCCAGCGTCGGCATCCTGATGCAGGAGCCGGAGCTCGACGAGACCAAGACGGTCCGCGAGAACGTCGAGGCCGGTGTCGCGATCAAGGCCAAGCTCAACCGGTACAACGAGGTCGCCGAGCTGATGGCCACCGACTACACCGATGAGCTCATGGAGGAGATGGGCCGCCTGCAGGAGGAGCTCGACGCCGCCGACGCGTGGGATATCGACTCCCAGCTCGAGCAGGCCATGGACGCGCTGCGCTGCCCGCCGCCCGACGAGCCCGTCACCCACCTGTCCGGTGGTGAGCGTCGGCGGGTCGCACTGTGCAAGCTGTTGCTGAGCAAGCCGGATCTGCTGCTGCTCGACGAGCCCACCAACCACCTCGACGCCGAGAGCGTGCTCTGGCTCGAGCAGCACCTGGCGAGTTACAAGGGCGCCATCCTGGCCGTCACCCACGACCGCTACTTCCTCGACAACGTGGCCGAATGGATTCTGGAGCTGGACCGCGGCCGGGCCTACCCGTATGAGGGCAACTACTCGACCTACCTGGAGAAGAAGGCCGAGCGCCTCGAAGTCCAGGGCAAGAAGGACCAGAAGCTGCAGAAGCGGCTCAGGGATGAGTTGGCCTGGGTGCGCTCGGGAGCCAAGGCTCGGCAGGCGAAGAACAAGGCTCGCCTGGGCCGGTACGAGGAGATGGTCGCCGAGGCGGAGAAGACCCGCAAGCTCGACTTCGAGGAGATCCAGATCCCGACCCCGCCGCGGCTGGGCAACGTGGTCGTCGAGGTCGAGCACCTGGACAAGGGCTTCGGCGGGCGCCTGCTGATCAAGGATCTCTCGTTCACGCTGCCGCGCAACGGCATCGTCGGCGTCATCGGGCCCAACGGCGTCGGCAAGACCACGCTGTTCAAGACCATCGTCGGACTCGAGGAGCCGGACAGCGGCATCGTCAAGGTCGGGGACACGGTCAAGCTGTCCTACGTCGACCAGAGTCGCGGGGGCATCGACCCGAAGAAGACGGTCTGGGAGGTGGTCTCCGACGGGCTGGACCACATCGTGGTCGGGCAGAACGAGATGCCGTCGCGGGCCTACGTCTCGGCGTTCGGGTTCAAGGGGCCCGACCAGCAGAAGCCCGCGGGCGTGCTCTCCGGTGGTGAGCGCAACCGGCTGAACCTGGCGCTCACCCTTAAAGAGGGCGGCAACCTGATCCTGCTCGACGAGCCGACCAACGACCTGGACGTCGAGACGTTGAGCTCGCTGGAGAACGCGCTCGAACAGTTCCCGGGCTGCGCCGTGGTGATCTCCCACGACCGGTGGTTCCTGGACCGCACCTGCACGCACATCCTGGCGTGGGAGGGCGATGGCGACAACGACGCCAAGTGGTTCTGGTTCGAGGGCAACTTCGGTGCCTATGAGGAGAACAAGATCGAGCGACTCGGCGCCGAAGCGGCCCGTCCTCATCGAGTCACCCACCGCCGCCTCACCCGCGACTAGTGTTGGGCCGGTAGCGGCTGCTGCCGGAACTGGCGTTGGTCAGGAGGGGTCGGATGACGGTCGATCCGGGATCCATCAGTGCACACGGAGCCAACTCGTGGGGTCCGTTCACCGATCCGGAACCGCCCGGCGCCCCGGCCTGGGTCGCTGCGGCATACGTCGACACCTATCGCGGCCCGCACAGCGATTCGCTGGGTGAGGACGACGAGTCGGACGTCGAGCTGATCCGCCCGGCCGGCGCTGCCGTCGCGGCACCGGCGCCGGCGCTGCTGGCCGCCCATGCGCGGTTGGCCCGGCACCGGCCCGAGGGGGAGACCCGGGTCGCGGTCTACCCGGCGGATGACCCCGGTGGGTTCGGTCCGGCGCTGCAAGTGGTGACAGGCCACGCGGGCATGCTGATGGATTCCGTCGCGGTGCTGCTGCACCGGCTCGGCGTGGCCTATCAGGGGATCATGACCCCGGTGTTCACCGTGCGGCGCAGTGCGACCGGGGAGCTGCTCAGCGTCGAGCCGAAATCGGCGGAACCGCAGGGCGACTCGGAGGCCTGGATCCACGTTCAGCTGTCGCCGTCGATCAGCCCGAGCGTGCTGGCCGAAGCCGAGCGGCTGCTGCCCGACGTGATGGCCGACGTGCGGCAGGTCGCGGTCGACTCCGCCGCGATGACCGCCCAGCTGAGCACGCTCGCCGCCGACGTGCAGGCCGACCGGGACGGGCACTTCAGTGCACCGGACCGGGAGGACGTCGCGGCGCTGCTGCGCTGGCTGGCTGACGGACACTTCATCCTGCTCGGCTATCAGCGCGGGGTGGTGCGCGACGGCCAGGTGCTGGTGGATTCGGCCGCCCGGCTCGGGGTGCTGCAGTTGCGCCGGTCAACCCGGCCGCGACTGACCGGTGACAAGCTGCTGACGCTGGCGCAGGCGACGGTTCCCAGCTACATGCGGTTCAGCTCGCACACCTACGTCGTGGTGATCAGGGAGGACACCGGCGCCGACATCGTCGCGCACCGCTTTGTCGGGCTGTTCACCGCCGGGGCGATGAGCGCCGACGTGTTCGAGATCCCGGTCATCTCCCGCACGGTGCGCCGGGCGTTGACGCTGGCTGAGCACGAGCCGGGTCATCCCGGTCAGCTGCTGCTGGACATCATCCAAACGGTGCCGCGCTCAGAGCTTTTCGCGATCAGCGCCGAACAGTTGCTGACGATGGCGATGGCGGTCTCCGACCTCGGATCCCGGCGCGGGGCGCTGCTGTTCCTGCGCGGCGACCGGACCGGGCGGTTCGTGTCCTGCCTGGTGTACCTGCCGCGGGACCGCTACACCACGCCGGTCCGGCTGCAGATGGAGGACATCCTGCTCACCGAGTTGGGCGGGACCGGTCTGGAGTACAGCGCGCGGGTCAGTGAAGCACCGTGGGCGCTGCTGCATTTCATGGTCCGGCTCTCCGACGCCCCGGACGCTCACCCGGTCGACGTCTCCGAGGCCAACCGGGTGCGCATTCAGGCGAGGCTGACCGAGGCGACCCGCACCTGGGCGGACCGGCTGACCGAACTGGCCGGGGCCGGCGCCATCGGATCAGCCCAGGCGGAGCACTACGCGGCGGCGTTCACCGAAACCTACAAGCAGGCCGTCACGCCCGACGAGGCGATCAGCGACATCGCGATCATCGAAGGACTGACCGATGATTCGGTGAAGCTGGTCTTCTCCGACTACGGCGACGGCGACGCCGCCCAGCTGACCTGGTTCCTCGGCGGGCACGGCGCTTCGCTGAGCCAGCTGTTGCCGATGCTGCAGTGCATGGGTGTGGTGGTGATCGAGGAGCAGCCGTTCACCGTCACCCGCGCCGACGGCCTGAAGGTGTGGATCTACAAGTTCAAAGTCTCACCGCACCAGAGCATCCCGATCCCGGTGACCGGCGCCGAACGCGACGACGCCGAGCAGCGATTCGCCGATGGCGTGACCGCGATCTGGGAGGGCCGGGTCGAAGCGGACCGATTCAACGAACTGGTGCTGCGCGCCGGACTGACCTGGCAGCAGGTGGTGGTGCTGCGCGGGTACGCCAAATACCTGCGGCAGGCCCGTTTTCCGTACAGCCAGAACCACATCGCCGCGGTGCTCAACGAGCATTCGGGTACGGCGCGGTCGCTGGTGGTGCTCTTCGAGGCACTGTTCGACCCGGCCCGTACCACCCGCAGCCGTGACGCGCAGGCGGCGGCGGGCGCCGTCGCCGCCGACATCGACGCGGTGGTCAGCCTGGACACCGACCGGGTGCTGCGGGCGTTCGCGTCGCTGATCCAGGCCACGCTGCGCACCAATTACTTCATCACCCGGGGAGATTCCGCGCGCGGCCAGAATGTGCTGGCGATCAAGCTGAACGCCGAGATGATCGACGAATTACCTTTACCCCGACCGAAATTCGAGATCTTTGTCTACTCGCCGCGGGTCGAGGGCGTGCATCTGCGCTTCGGCTTCGTCTCCCGCGGCGGACTGCGCTGGTCGGATCGCCGCGAGGACTACCGCACCGAGATCCTGGGACTGGTGAAGGCCCAGGAGGTCAAGAACGCGGTGATCGTGCCGGGCGGGGCGAAGGGCGGCTTCGTGCTGAAGCGGCCGCCGCTGCCCACCGGGGACCCGGCCGTCGACCGGGAGGCCACCCGCGCCGAGGGCATCGCCTGCTACAAGCTGCTGATCTCCGGGCTGCTGGACGTCACCGACAACGTCGATCACGTCACCCGGACCGTCAGCACACCGGCGCAGGTGGTGCGCCGTGACGGCGATGACGCGTACCTGGTGGTGGCCGCCGACAAGGGCACCGCCAGTTTCTCCGACATCGCCAACGAGGTCGCGAAGTCCTACGGGTTCTGGCTGGGCGACGCGTTCGCCTCCGGCGGATCGGTCGGCTACGACCACAAGGAGATGGGCATCACCGCCAAGGGTGCATGGGAGTCGGTGAAGCGGCACTTCCGCGAGATCGGCGTCGACACCCAGAGCCAGGACTTCACCGCGGTGGGCGTCGGCGACATGAGCGGTGACGTCTTCGGCAACGGAATGCTGCGCAGCGAACACACCCGCCTGCTGGCCGCGTTCGACCACCGGCACGTGTTCTTAGACCCCGACCCCGACCCGGCCCGGTCGTTCGTGGAGCGCCAGCGGATGTTCGACCTGCCCCGGTCCAGTTGGGACGACTACGACAAGTCGCTGATCAGCGCCGGCGGCGGTGTGTACTCCCGCGAGTTGAAGTCGATCCCGGTCAGCCCGCAGGTCCGCAAGGTGCTCGACCTCGGCGACGACGTCACCGAACTGACCCCGCCCGCGCTGATCCGGGCGGTGTTGCGGGCGCCGGTCGATCTGCTGTTCAACGGCGGCATCGGCACCTACATCAAGGCGGAGAACGAATCCGATGCCGACGTCGGCGACCGCGCCAACGACGCGGTGCGGGTCAACGGAAATCAGGTGCGCGCCAAGGTGGTCGGCGAAGGCGGCAACCTCGGGGTGACACCGCTGGGGCGGGTCGAGTTCGACCTGTCCGGTGGGCGGATCAACACCGACGCGATGGACAACTCCGCCGGTGTGGACTGCTCCGACCACGAGGTGAACATCAAGATCCTGATCGACTCCCTGGTCACCGTCGGCAAGCTGGACGCCGCCGACCGGGCGGATCTGCTGGCGTCGATGACCGACGAGGTCAGCGCGCTGGTCCTCGAGGACAACGTCGCCCAGAACGACCTGATGGGCACCAGCCGGGCGAACGCCGCCAGCCTGCTGCCGGTGCACGCCGAGCAGATCAAACACCTCATCATCGACCGCGGCCTCAACCGGGAACTGGAGGCGCTGCCGTCGGAGAAGGAGATCAACCGACGGGCCGGGGTTGGACTGGGGCTGACCTCACCGGAGTTGGCGACGTTGATGGCGCACGTCAAACTCAGCCTGAAGGCGGAGGTGCTGGCCACCGACCTGCCCGACCAGGATGTGTTCGCCGCCCGGCTGCCGCAGTATTTCCCGGTCGCCATGCAGCAGCGTTTCGGCCCGGAGATCCGTACGCACCAGCTGCGCCGGGAGATCGTCACCACCATGCTGATCAACGACGTGGTGGACACCGCCGGCATCACCTACGCCTACCGGATCACCGAGGACGCCGGTGTCGGCTTCGTCGACGCGGTGCGGGCCTACGTCGCCACCGACGCGATCTTCGGGGTGGGGCGGCTGTGGCGGCGGATCCGGGACGCCGGTGAGCGCGACGGGCTGCCGGTCGCGGTCTGCGACCGGATGACGCTGGATCTGCGTCGCCTGATCGACCGTGCCGGGCGGTGGCTGCTCAACTACCGGCCGCAGCCGCTGGCGGTCGGTGCCGAGATCAACCGGTTCGCCGAACAGGTGGGCCGGCTCGCGCCGCGGATGTCCGAATGGCTGCGCGGCGACGACGCGGACATCGTCGCCCAGCACGTCGGCGAGTTCGCCGCCCAGGGTGTGTCGCGCGACCTCGCGGTCGATGTCGCAACCGGCCTGTACCGCTACAGCCTGCTCGACATCATCGACATCGCCGACATCGCCGACCGGGACGCCGTCGAGGTCGCCGACACCTACTTCGCGCTGATGGACCGGCTCAGCACCGACCGGCTGCTGACGGCGGTGGCCGATCTGCCCCGTGACGACCGGTGGCATGCGTTGGCGCGGTTGGCGATCCGGGACGACATCTACAATTCGGTGCGGTCGCTGTGCCTGGACGTGCTGGCGGTCGGTGAGCCGGACGAGGACGGGATGCAGAAGATCACGGAGTGGGAGACGACCAACGGGTCGCGGGTGGAACGAGCACGGCGCACGCTGACGCAGATCTACGAGTCCGACCAGCGGGATCTCGCCGCGCTGTCGGTGGCGGCGCGACAGATTCGCAGCATGACCCGGTCCAGCGGCAGTGGAGGGGCCGCGTGAGCCAGCCCGGTTTCGTCGCGGCGGTTCCGGTGCGCTGGTCGGACATCGACATGTACCAGCACGTCAACCACGCGGTGATGGTCACCGTCCTGGAAGAGGCCCGGGTGCCGTTCCTGTCGCCGGCGTTCGCGGTCGACATCACCACGGTGGGCCTGCTGATCGCCGAGGTGCAGATCGGCTACAAGGGGCAACTGCGACTGACGGATTCGCCGCTGCAGGTGACGATGTGGGTGAAGCGGATGCGGGCGTGTGACTTCACCATCGGCTACGAGGTGCGTTCGGTGCACGCCGCCCCGGACTCCAAGCCGGCGGTGATCGCCGAGACTCAGCTGGCCGCGTTCAGCATCGACGAGCAGAAGCTGGTGCGGCTGTCCCCGGAGCACCGGGCGTATCTGGAGAAGTTCGTGCGCTGAGGGCGCGTCCGCCGCGAACGGAGACCGCCGGGCTATAGGCCGAGGACGCGTCGCAGGCCGAGATCGACCTCGCACATCAGGTCGACATCAAGCCGACCTACCCGGCCGGTGAGGTCCGATTTGTTGAGAGTGACCACCGCGGTGACGTTGACAACCGAATCGCGGGGGAGGCCGGACATGGCGGCGGGGATGAACACGTTGCCGGGCATTGCGGCCAACGCGACGTTGGACGTGATCACCGCGACGAGGACGGTATTGAGTCGGCTGTCGTTGTAGGGGTCAGACTGCAGGATCAGCACCGGCCGGCGCTTGGCGGGCCGACTGCCCTCGACGGGTCCTAGATCGGCCCAGTGGATGTCGGCGCGACGGATCACCAGTCGTCATCCGTCGCGGCGAGGACCCGACGGCCGGCCATGGCCGCGTCGACTTCCGACTCGTCGGGATCTTCGCCGATCCGCCGAAGGGCGTCGTCGATGCGTGCCGTCAACGATCCGGCGTCGAGTTCATCCAGGTAGTGATCGGCAGCGCGGGCGAACAACTCCGACCGGCTCATGCCCAATTCGGCCGCACGGCGGGTAACCCGTTCGAACGTGGCGTCCGGCACCGAGATCGCGGTCTTCATGGGCTCGAGTATAACTTGGTATCACCGTGCGGATTTCACGAAGCGACCAGACGACATCATGCGGCTCGTGAAATCGCGGACATCGTTGGTCGATATCGCCGCAGGTTAAGCCAGCCACGCCGCGGTGTTCGGGGGCAGCTGGTGCCCGTTGATCGGCCCGCTGGCCAGCAGTAGCTTCCCCGCCGGTAGTTCCACCGGCTGTGCACCGGTGTTGACCGTGCAGACCAGGCCGTCGCGTTGAAATGTCAGGACGCCACCGGGTGTGAGAAGCCATTCGATGCCGCCATCGAATCCCGCTCGCTCCCGGCGTATTTCGAGTGCCTGTCGATACAGCGACAACGTCGACCCCGGATCGCCCAGTTGGTGTTCGACGGTCAGCGACGCCCACTGCGGCGGCATCGGCAGCCAGGTATCGGCGCGTTCGGAGAACCCGAACGGCGGTGCGTCACCCGACCACGGCAGCGGTACCCGGCAACCGTCGCGGCCGCGCACGGTGTGCCCCGAACGTTCCCACACCGGATCCTGCAGTACCGCATCCGGCAGCTCGGCCTCCGGCAGTCCTAACTCCTGCCCGTTGTAGACGAACACCGCACCCGGCAACGCCAGCAGCACCAGTGTCATCGCCCGGGCTCGCGCCAGCCCGACCGCGCCGCCGCCATAGCGGGTGACCGCCCGGGTGACGTCGTGGTTCTCCAGTGCCCAGGTCGGCGTGCCGGTCGACGAACGCTTGCGCGAGGAGAGCCGGTGCGTTTCGGATTCCGTCGAACCCACCGAGGCCACCGCCGCCAGCGAGTTGTCAATCGCGTTGCGGATCTCCACGGCATCGAAATCCGCTTGCAGCAGACGGAAATTGAACGCCAGGTGCAGTTCGTCGGGCCGGATGTACTGCGCGAACTGCGCGTTGTCGTGCACCCAGACCTCGCCGACGGTCACCGCACCGGGATAGTCGTCGACGACGGCACGGATCGCCCGGTGGATCGCGTGCACACCGGGCCGGTTGAACCGGGGGTCGTCGTCGCGGTGGGTGAGCAGGGCGATGTCGGTGTCGGGCATGTCCGGCAGGCCGGGCGGTTTGGCCATCCCGTGCGACACGTCGAGGCGGAAGCCGTCCACACCACGATCCAGCCAGAACCGCAGCGTCTTCTCGAAATCGGCGGGCGCATCCGGGTTGTCCCAGTTCAGGTCCGGCTGTTCGGGGGCGAACAGGTGCAGGTACCACTGCCCGTCGGATACCCGCGTCCAGGCCGGCCCGCCGAACACCGATACCCAATTGTTCGGCGGCAGTTCCCCATCCGGGCCACGGCCGTCCCGGAAGAAGTAGCGACCTCTCTCCGGGCTGCCCGGGTCGGCGGCCAATGCGGCGACGAACCACGGGTGCGCGACACTGGTGTGGTTGGGAACCAGATCCATCAGCAGCCGGATTCCGCGGGTGTGCGCCGCAGCCACCAGTCGGTCCAGCGCTGCCAGGTCACCGAAGAGCGGGTCGACGGCGCGGGGGTCGGCCACGTCGTAGCCGTGATCGGCCATCGGCGACACCGTCACCGGGTTCAGCCACATCGCGTCAACGCCCAACCGCTGCAGGTGATCCAGGTGCGCGGTCACCCCGTCGAGGTCGCCGACCCCGTCGCCGTCACTGTCGGCGAACGAGCGCGGATACACCTGGTAGAAGACACCCGCACTCCACCACGGTGCGCCCATCGCTACGGCACGTTGATCAGGAAGTCGGCGACCGCATCGAAGTAGTTGAGCAGTTCCTTGCGATGAGCGTCGTCGAGGGTTTCGGCATCGATCTCACCGACCGCGATGTGCATGTTCCGCAGCCAGGCGTCGCGGGCCTCCTCATCGATGTGGAACTCGACGTGGCGCAGGCGCAGTCGGGGATGCCCGCGCTGATCGGAGTAGGTGCGGGGTCCACCCCAGTACTGCTCGAGGAACATCCGCAGCCGATCCTCGGCGCCGTCCATGTCGTACTCGGGGTACATCGGGTACAGCAGTTCGTCCTCGGCCACCAGCGCGTAGAATCGCGACACGATTCTGTGGAAGGTCTCCGCACCGCCGACGGCGTCGTAAAACGACTGCTCCTGTAGCTGTTCCATCGCCACCCATTGTGGGGTATCGCCGGCGCGGTTCCCACGCGGTGTGGGCGGTTGCACAGGTCAGGACGGGATGCGGTCCAATATGCGCTGGGCGATCGCTGAGGTCTGGTCGGACGCGTCTGGCCCCAAGATGTAGAAGACAACCATGACGTTGGACTTGGCTGCGATTGCCAGAGTCTGGATGCCGTGCTGTGCGCTGTTCGTCGTGAGTGTGTTGCGAAGTAGCGTGATTGCGTTCTCCGGCAGTGGGTTGCCGGCGTCGAAATACCCTTCGCCGGTATCGGTGGTCGAGACCTGCGTGACCCGTCTGCCTGCGCATTGATGCCATTGGTCGACCACGGTCGCCGTGAATCGTCGCGCGGATGATGCGTCGGGAAACGCGGCTACACCTCCGCCGAACTGGTTGCTCAACGACGAGGTCTCGTCGGAGCGGCCGTAGAAACCCTGGTAACCGTTTTCTTGGAAGATTCGCTCGGGGATGGAACCTGTGACACTTCGGCATTCGTCCGGGTCGAAGGTTGCCTTCAATTCCGCGTCGGTCCAAATGTCGGTGCGGGTTTCTGAGGTGTACATGTCGGGGACATTCAGGCTGTTTCGGACCTCGTCGATGCTCGGGAACAGGTTCGACAGGTCGGCCGGTGCCACGGTGGGTGGCGGCGGTGGTGGCGGGGGAGTGCTGCTGGAGGTGGTGGCGGCGGTGGTGGTGACCGGCGCGGCAACTGCCGGCGGGGTGCCCGCGGAACGGCCTTGAACGGCCCACACTGCGCCGGCGACCAGTGCGGTGACGAGGAATGTGTAGGACAGGGTGACGCCGACCAGGGCGCGATCCCGGGATCGTGCGTCGTGCTGGCCGAGGGCGAGGTGGCCGAGCACCGCCCCGGCGGGTGCGAAGAAGAACGCGAACACCACCGACAGGGTGGCCAACACGCTGCTGTCCGATTGCGGCGGCTGCGGCGGGGGCGATGTGAACCCCGGTGTCGGCGGGCCCGGCGGGGCGAACGGATTCTGGCCGGCCGTGTTGGTGCCGAACGGATTGCCGCCCCAACCGCCGGAGGTCACCGACGAGGCCCTGCGGTTCGGATGCTCACGGGAGAGGAACCTACCGGACCATCGCCGTTGTCCCCGTGACCGTTCTTTGCCGCCCCGACCCTGGGCTCAGCGGGAAACCCTTGATTCAGGACGGGATGCGGTCGAGGATCCGGCGTGCGAGTGCGGTGGCCTGATCGGCGGTGCCGAACTGCGACAAGATAAGCAGCTCGACCGCGACGTTAGCTTTCGCTGCGGTGACGAGGAACTCGGAGCCGACTGCATTGTTGGGCATGGTGGCGGTGTTGCGCAGCGTCGTGATGCCGTCGGCCTCGGACGGGTTGCCGATGTCGTAGCTGGTGTGCTGGCCATTCGGGAAGGCCTGGACGACCCGTTGGCCGACGCATCGTCGCCACACCTCGATCGTCTGCGTGGTGAACAGTTGCGCGGACCCGACGTCGGGGAACGACGTCACCGCCATGTTGACCGAGATCGCCTTCGTGGCGTCGGTCCGGACGAATGTGGCGTCGGCCCGGTTGTCGATATACACCAGATTCCTCGTGCCGTTCACCGCGCCGGCGCAGTCACCCATCGCCTGATCGGAGTCGGTTTCCTCCGGCGACGACGGCAACTCGGTCGATGTAGAGGTGGTGTTCAGCTCGGGCCCGTTCACGATCGTCCGGACTTCATCGAGGGTGGGCAACAGGTTCGACAGGTCGGCCGGCGCCACGGTGGGTGCAGGCGGCGGTGGCGGGGGACTGCTGGTGGTGCTCGTGACGGTGGTGGTGACCGGCGTGGCAGCCACTGGCGGGGCGCTGGCGAGCCGGCCCTGGACGGCCCATACGGCGGTGGCGACCAGTGCGGTGACGAGGAAGGTGTAGGACAGGGTGACGCCGACCAAGGCGCGATCTCGGGATCGTGTGTCGTGTTGGCCGAGGGCGAGGTGGCCGAGCACCGCGCCGGCGGGTGCGAAGAAGAACGCGAACACCACTGAAAGGGTGGCCAGGACGCTGCTGTCCGATGGTGGTGGCTGCGGTGGGGGTGGTGTGTAACCCGGGGTCGGCGGGCCCGGCGGGGCGAACGGATTCTGGCCGGCTGTGTTGGTGTCGAACGGATTGCCGCCCCAGCCGCCCTGGGTCATCTGAGCATCCCGCCGCTGAAGGTGTTCATCGACGGCAAAAATACCGGACTGCCGGCGCTGCGTCGGTGGTGGCGTTCCGTGAAACGGCCAGCTAACACACGGCAGATTGCTATGCGATCAGTGCCCAGTCATGGTGAACTGTTCGGCGGAGGATCGTATGGCGCAATTCACACCCTGCACCGAACAGCACTCATGAAGAGGCGGAGTCACCGCAACTCCGTCACCCCGACGAGCCTGACCGGGCTCGCCGCCGCTTCCTGTGCGCATCAGACCCCCGATTCCGGCTCGATCTGGAACCGTCGCCGCGTGCTGCTGCTGAACTCCACCTACGAACCGCTGACCGCGCTGCCGATGCGACGCGCGGTGGTCATGCTGATCTGCGGCAAGGCCGACGTCGTGCACGACGACCCGGCCGGACCGGTGATCCACTCGGCGACCCGGGCCGTGGTGGTGCCCTCGGTGATCCGGCTCCGGTCGTTCGTGCGGGTGCCCTACCGGGCCCGTATCCCGCTGACCCGCGCCGCGCTGATGCACCGCGACCGGTTCAGCTGCGCCTACTGCGGCGGCAAAGCCGACACCGTCGATCATGTGGTGCCGCGCAGCCGGGGCGGGGATCACTCCTGGGAGAACTGCGTGGCCTGCTGCGCGCCGTGCAACCACCGCAAGGCGGACCGGCTGCTGGTCGAGATCGGCTGGACGCTGCGCCTGGTGCCAACCTCGCCGAAGGGCCAGCACTGGCGACTGCTGGCGGTGCTCAAGGACCTGGATCCGACGTGGATGCGCTACCTCGGGGAAGGCGCGGCCTGAGCAGACCCGGATCCAATTCGGTGTCTGCGTGTACCTGGCGGGCGACGGTGGGATACGGTTTTCGCGTGAGCGTGTTGTCATTCCTTGGCTACTTCGTCGGTATTCCGGCATTGCTGGTCGCGCTGTTGTCCTCGCGGATCTGGTCGCGCAAGGGTGCGCATGCGCCCACCTACGCGATGTCGCAGTCCTGGGCGCAGGCGCATCCGCCGATCCTGTGGGCGGCCACCGACGAGGCCGTCGGCGGCGGGCACGGTCACGGCAAGTCGGAGTTCAGCGTGGGAGGTGGCGCCAGTGGCAAGTGGTGAGGTCGCGACGATCGATCCGGCGGATCTGCCGTACGGCTCGGTGATCACTTACAGCGGGCGCGTTTCCGGTGTCACCGAGCCCGGCACGCTGTCGGTGAACTACCCGTTCCCCATCAAGGACCTGGTGACCCTCGACGACGCGCTGACCATGGGGTCGCGGGCGTCCAAGGCGCGGTTCGCCGCTTACATCGGTGATCTCGGCGGGGACACCGCTGCCCGGGCCCGCGAGATCCTGGCGAAGGTGCCCACCCCCAACGACGCGGTGCTGGTCGCCGTCTCCCCGGACCAGCGGGCCATCGAGGTGGTCTACGGCGCCGGGTTGAGCGGGCGCATCGCCCCCGTCGCCGCACCGCAGGGCGTGGCCGCCGCCGCGGCGGCGTTCGCCGATGGTGACCTGATCGACGGCCTGGTCAGCGCGGTGCGGCTGATCTCCGCCGGTATCTCCCCGGCGTAGGAACCCCCGCTTTCGGGCGCGAGCGTGCGTGTCCCCGGTCAACACACCGCGTGGAAATCCGTTTCCGCGCACGCTGACGCTGCTGCGTCACCGGCTTCGGCGGCGCACCGCACCTGGTTGGGCAACGTCGAGCGGCGAGCGGTCGCCCCGAAGGTCGTCGCCGGCATCGTTCGGCAGCACGGCATCACCCGGGACACGTTCCGGGTTCTCGACTCGCTGGTCGAGATCAACGACCCGGACGGCAAGTCCTATTTTCTGCTGTCGAACCGTACCGGCGGTGGTGACGCTCGGGACGCAGCGCTGCTGACGTATCTGCTCAACGCCGGCACCGGCTACGGTCCTGCGGGGAACGATTTCCCCGAAACGCCTTACGGGGCCGACGAGGTTCGGCGCATCATCGGACGCCAGCGGGCCAATCGCTGGAGCTACGATGCGGTTCGGGTCATCACCGGCACCGGCGGGTGTTTGGCGGCGACCCCCAACGGTGTGCTGATGGGCTTGGGCGGCAACTGGATTCACACTCAGCTCAGTCGTCGCGGTGGAACCATGTGGGGAGATGTCTTCCTGCTGAACGGTGGTCGCGGTGTCGACCCGACCCGGGGGCTCCGCGCCGTGATCGAAGCGGGTTGCCTGGCCGACGGCGGCCCGAGCCTGGACCGGGTGCTGCACCACGAGGAGCGGCACGCTCAGCAGTGGGCGCGGCTGGGGCCGGTGCGGATGGGCACCAGCTACCTGGCGGAGGAGACGCGGGTGCGAATCCTCGGCGGGGACAATCGATTCGAGGTCGACGCCGGGCTGTCCGACGGGGGATACCGGTGAGCGCACCGAATCCCAGGCCGCCGTCACCTGGATCGGCTGCTGCACTCAGTCTCTCGTTTGAGCCTGGACGGGACGTCTTGGAGTTGAGTTCGCAGGCAGAGGGCGGCACGGAGATCGAGCACTTCACGCTCGGCGGTCCCTATCCGGCAGGGCTCCAGGTATCCCAGCCGCTCCCTGAGGGATTCGATTGGCGCGCAGAGAAGTCGATGCATCTGTCGCTGACCGGTGGTTCCAGCCAATGGGGGCCGATGACTGACCTCGCCGAGGTCATCAAGGGATCCGGTCAGCATCCGCCCGACACCTACTGGTTCCAAGATGTCGGCTGGCTCAACCCGGCCAATGTCGCCGCTCAGGACGGCAAGACCTTCCTGGGCCTGTGCACCCCAAAAACGGCGAACCGCCGGCCGTGATGATCGGCGCTAGGATCCCGCCGCGAAACAGCAACGGGGTCAACGGCTGTGAAGCCGATACCCTCGGTCGAGGTCACCGATGAGTCATCCTGATCCGGGCAATTGGGGGCACCCACCGTTTCCGGCGCCACCGCCGCAGGAGAGGTTCTCCGGTCTGCCGATCATCCGGATCATCGCCGGTGTGATCGGCGGAGGCGCGTTGCTGTTGACCCTGATGCTGTTGTGGGCGGTGATCACCTCGGTACTGGACACCAATCCCTTCGCCGACCCGCATGGCTACGTCATCATGTTCGGAACCCTGATCGGATTCATCTGTGCGATAACGGCCACCGTTGTTCTGCCGATGGCACTGCCGGCGCGCCGGTGGCGACGCGGATGGGCGATCGCGGTGGTCATGCTCGGCTGCTGGATCGCCGTGACCGCAGCGTGCTTCCACTACGCCGACCGGCATCCACACCTGCGACGCGGCTACGTGGAGTCCTCGCGGCCGGCGGTCGGAGCGCGGGTCACCGACCTGCGTGAGGTGATCACCGGCTCCCTGCACGCCTGATCCGGCCTACCGCCCGGGCTGAATCAGCCTGCGTCGAACGCCCGGGCCCGCAGCGACCGCTCCACCCCGGCCCGGCCCTCCACCACCAACCGGCGCAACGCCGGCGGCACCTCGGGGTCGGCCAGGAACGCGTCGGCCGCGTCCAGTCCGGCCTGGCTGACGTCCCAACCCGGGTAGAGCCCCACAACCACGGTCTGGGCGACCTCGCTGGAGCGACGCTGCCACACCCCGGCGATCTCGGCGAAATAGCGGGCGGTGAACGGCGCCAACAACTCACCCTGCCCGGGTTGCACGATGCCGCCGATGATCGCCCGGCCGGTGATGTTGGCCAGCGTGTCGTCCTCGAGCACCTGCCGCCATGCGGCGGCCTTGACGTCGGCGTGCGGCCGCGCGGCACCGGCCTGCGCGGCCGAGCGCTTACCGGCGGCGGTCTGGTCGCGCTGCGCCTCGGCGCCGATCGCGTCGGCGTCGAGCATCCCGCTGCGCGCCAACGCGACCGTGATCCGCCAGCGCAGGTCGGTGTCGACCGCAAGACCGGAAAGCCCCTGCGCGGCCGGGTCGCCGTCCAGCAGCGCGGCCAGCACCGCGGTGTGCCGCGCCGACAGCACCGACGTGCACAGCGCGTTGACGAACGCCAACTGGTGATCCGAACCGGCCTCGGCCTCGCGGGCCAACGCCAGCAGTCGGTCGGCGAACGCCGGCCACCCCTCAGCGGCGGCCCACGACGGCTCGGCGTAGAAGCCCAGTGCAGTCTGCGCCTGCAGCAGCAGCCGCTGGGCTACCCCGACCTCGCTCTCGGCGCCGATCCCGCGCGAGATCAACGCGAGGAAGTCGCGGGCACGCAACTCGGCTTCGCGGGTCATCTCCCACGCCGCCGACCACACCAGGGTGCGCGGCAGCGACTCGGTGATGTCGGCGATGCGCTCCAAGGCGGTCGCCAGCGAATCTTGGTCCAGTCGCAGTGCGCAATACGTCAGGTCGTCGTCGTTGACCAGGATCAGCTTGCCGCGTGGAACCCCCACCAGCGCAGGGACATCCGTCATCGGCCCGTCGACGTCCAGCTCCTCGCGGTGTACCCGGACCAGCCGGCCGGAGCCGGCCGGGTCGTCGTCGTAGACGCCGATGGCTAGCCGGTGCACGCGGGTCTCGCCGGCACCGGGCGCCGCGCCGCTCTGTGCCACCGCGAACCGGGTGAAACGCCCGTCGTCGTCGATGTCGAAATCCGCCCGCAACGTGTTCAGCCCGGTCGTCTTCAACCACTGCCGGCCCCAGCCGGACAGGTCACGGCCCGAAGCCTTCTCCAGGGCTGCGAGCAGATCGTCGAAGGTGGCGTTGTCGAACGCGTGCGCGGCGAAGTAGTCCCGCAGTCCGGCCAGGAAATGCTCCAGCCCGACGTAGGCCACCAACTGCTTGAGCACCGAAGCGCCCTTGGCGTAGGTGATCCCGTCGAAGTTGACCTCGACGGCGGCCAGGTCGGGAATGTCCGCGGCGATCGGATGCGTCGACGGCAGCTGGTCCTGCCGGTATGCCCAGGACTTCTCGGCGTTGGCGAACGTCGTCCAGGCACTGGTGTATTCCGTTGCGCCACTTTGGCACAGCACCGAGGCGAAGGTGGCGAACGACTCGTTGAGCCACAGGTCGTCCCACCACCGCATGGTGACCAGGTCGCCGAACCACATGTGCGCCATCTCGTGCAGCACGGTCTCGGCGCGGCGCTCATAGGACGCCCGGGTCACCTTGGACCGGAAGACGTAGTCCTCCAGGAACGTCACCGCGCCGGCGTTCTCCATCGCGCCGGCGTTGAACTCCGGGACGAACAATTGGTCGTACTTGCCGAAGGCGTACGGCACACCGAAGTTGTTGTGGTAGAAGCCGAATCCCTGCTTGGTTTCGGTGAACAGCCGCTCGGCGTCCATGTGCTCGGCCAGCGACGCCCGGCAGAACAGGCCCAGCGGAATCTCGCCGTGCTCGTCGCGGTAGACGTCGTCCCAGCGGGCGTACGGCCCGGCGATCAGCGCCACCAGGTACGTGCTCATCTTCGCGGTGGTGGCGAAGGTGTGCACCCCGCCGTCGGCACTTGCCGTGGCGCCGTTGGAGATCACCTGCCAGTGCGGCGGCGCGGTGACGGTGACGTCGAAGGTGGCCTTGAGGTCGGGCTGGTCGAAACAGGCGAACATCCGCTTGGCGTCGGCGGTTTCGAACTGCGAGTACAGATACACCTCGTCGTCGACCGGGTCGACGAACCGGTGCAGACCCTCACCGGTGTTGGAGTACAGGCAGTCGGCGTCGACCTCCAGGACGTTGCGCTCGGCCAGTCCGGTCAGCGCGATCCCGGTCGACTCGTCGTACGCCGACACGTCGAGGGCACGGCCGTTGAGGGTCGCGCTGCGCACGGCGTCCGCGGCGATGTCGATGACGGTGTCGGCGCCGGGCAGCGCGCTGAACGTCACCGTCGTGGTGGACCGGAAGGTGCGCTCGCCGGGCCGGCCGTCGCCGTCGGTCAGGTCCAGGACGATCCGGTAGTTGTCGACGGTGACCAGCGCGGCACGCTCGGCGGCCTGGTCGCGGGTGAGGTTAGGAAGGGCCACGCCCGCCAACAGTAGCCGCCGGGGAACATCGGGTCAGCAGGCATAGTTGTCCTCGACGACGACCCCGACAACGACCCCCGACGACGATCACCGATCGAGAGGATTCCCCATGTCCGAGAAGTCCCGCGCCGATTTCTGGTTCGACCCGCTGTGCCCGTGGTGCTGGATCACCTCGCGCTGGATTCTGGAGGTGGAGAAGGTCCGTGACATCGAGGTCCGCTTCCATGTGATGAGCCTGGCGGTCCTCAACGAGGGTCGCGACGATCTCTCCGACGACTACCGCGAGGGACTCAAGAAGGCGATGGGCCCGGTGCGGGTCGCGATCGCCGCCGAGCAGGCACACGGCAGCGACGTCCTCGCCCCGCTGTACACCGCGATGGGCACCCGCATCCACAACGAGGGCAACAAGGACTTCCCCGACGTCATCAAGGGCGCGCTCGCCGAGGTGGGCCTGCCCGCCGAGCTGGCGGGCGCCGCCGACGTCGACACCTACGACGCCGCGCTGCGCAAGAGCCACCACGAGGGCATGGACCCGGTGGGCGCCGACGTCGGCACCCCCACCATCCACGTCAACGGGGTGGCGTTCTTCGGGCCGGTGCTGTCCCGGATCCCGCGCGGTGAGCAGGCCGGCAAGCTCTGGGATGCCTCGGTGACGTTCGCGTCCTACCCGCACTTCTTCGAGCTCAAGCGGGGCCGCACCGAAGGCCCGGAGTTCGACTGACCCGGAGTCCCCGTGACCTGGGACTACCCCCAGGTCACGGGGGAGGGCCCGGCGGGTTGAACGGGATGAAAGGATGGGGTCATGCGCGTCTACCTGGGTGGCGACCACGCCGGCTACGAATTCAAGAAGCAGATCATCGAACACCTCACCGCGACCGGCCACGAGCCGATCGACTGCGGGGCGTACGACTACGACGCCGACGACGACTACCCGGCGTTCTGCATCGCCGCGGCGGCGCGCACGGTGGCCGACCCGGGCAGCCTGGGCATCGTGCTGGGCGGGTCGGGTAACGGCGAGCAGATCGCCGCGAACAAAGTCCCCGGGGCCCGCTGCGCGCTGGCATGGAGCGTCGAGACCGCCAAGCTGGCCCGCGAGCACAACAACGCGCAGCTGATCGGCATCGGCGGGCGGATGCACACGACCGAGGAGGCGCTGGCGATCGTGGACGCGTTCCTGGCCACCCCGTGGTCGGAGGCACCGCGGCACCAGCGGCGCATCGACATCCTCGCGGACTACGAGCGCACCCACCAGGCGCCGCCGGTGCCCGGCGCGCCCGCCTGACCCCAACCCGACATGCCGGAGGGGCACATCCTGCACCGGCTGGCCCGGTTGCATCAGCGCCGCTTCGCCGGGGCACCGGTCGCGGTGTCCAGCCCGCAGGGCCGGTTCGCCACCGAGGCGGCCCGCGTCGACGGACTCGTGCTCAAACGGGCCGACGCCTGGGGTAAGCACCTGTTCCACCGCTACGCCGACGGGCCGATCGTGCACGTGCACCTGGGTATCTACGGGCATTTCACCGAGTTCTTCCTGCCCGACGACGACGGCGCCGCCCCCGACCCGGTGGGGCAGGTGCGGATGCGGATGATCGGGACCGAGTTCGGCACCGACCTGCGCGGCCCGACAGCGTGCGAGGTGTTCGACGAGGCGCAGGTCGCCGACGTCATCGCGCGTCTCGGGCCCGACCCGCTGCGCGCCGACGCCGACCCGGGCTTGGCGTACCAGCGAATCATCAAGTCCCGCAGGCCGATAGCCGCGCTGATCCTCGATCAGAAGGTGATCGCCGGTGCCGGCAACATCTACCGCAGCGAGGTGCTGTTCCGGCACAGCATCGACCCGTACCGGCCGGGCACGAAACTCAGCGAGGCCGACTTCACCGCGATCTGGACCGACCTGGTGGCGCTGATGAAGGTCGGTCTGCAGCGCGGCAACATCGTCGTCGTCCGCTCGGAGGACGACCACGGCGCCCCGGCGTACGCCCCCGGTAAACCGCGCACCTACGTATACCGCCGGGCCGGCGACCCGTGCCGGCTGTGCGGGACCACCGTGCACACCGCGGAGTTGGAGGGCCGCAACGTGTTCTGGTGCCCGTCCTGCCAGCGCTAGCTACGCACCCGCACCCCGAGCGCCCGGTACACCTCGTTGGACAGCACGGTGCTGCGCGGATCGGCGTTGGCCTGGGAGTGGTCGAACCGGTTCATCACGTACCCGTAGCCGATCCGGTGCTCCAGGTCGACGAACGCGAACGACCCGCCCAGCCCGCCGTGCCCGAAGATCCGTGCGTTGGGGCCGTTGACCCGCTGTGCGTTGAGCATGTAGCCCATACCCCAGCCGTGCTCGGCCACCCGCGGACCGAGCACCAGATCGGATTCGGTGCCGCCCTGCAGCACCCGGATCTTGTCCATGTGGGCGCGGCTGAGCAGCTTCTCCTGCGCCAGCGCGTTGTAGAACGTCGCCATCCCCAGCGCCGACACCTGCGCGTTGGTGCCGGGGAACTCCAACTGCCGCCACAGCGTCAGGTCGTTGGTGGCGATCTCGTCGTCGGGGGTGAACCCCATCGCGACCGCCAGGCCGGCCTTGGGGTGCTCCTCCAGTGAGGTGGGCCGCTTGGGGGCGATGGCCTCGGCCAGCATCTCCCGGATCGTCGGCTTGCCGACCGGGTCGGCGCACTGCCGGGCCTGCTTATCGGGCGGCACCCCGATGTGGATCTCGGCGCCCAGTGGGCCGGCGATCTCGCTGCGCAGGTAGTCGGCGACGCTGCCGCCGGTGGCCCGCCGGAACACCTCGTCGAGGATGAACCCGAACGTGGTCATGTGGTAGCCCTGCGCCTTGCCGGGCTGCCACCAGGGTTCCGCGATCGCCAGCCGCTGCAGGACCAGTTCCCGGTCCATGACGTCGCACCAGTGCATCGGCTGCCGCGGTCCGATCACCCCGGAGCGGTGGGTGAGCACCATCGCGAGCGTGATGTCGTCTTTGCCGGCCTGACCGAACTCCGGCCAGTAGCGGGCCACCGGCGCGTGCAGGTCCAGTTCACCGGCCTCGACCAGGCGGTGTACACAGGTGCTGGTCAGGGCTTTGCTGCCGGAGAGCACCGTGCTGAGGGTGTCCTCGGCCCAGGGGCGCCGGTTTGCGGCGTCGTCGGGGTCGGCCCAGCCGCCCCACAGATTGACGACGAGCTCGCCGTCGACGAACACCGCGACGGCGGCACCCAACTCGCCGCGTTCGGTGAAGTTCCGCTCGAACTCCTGGCGAACCCGGTCGAAGCGGGGCGCGCACGATCCATGGATCTGGACGTGGCGCATCCCGCCCATGGCATGCCTTCCTGCCAGGGAAAACCCCCGATTTGAGCGGGCGACGGGAATCGAACCCGCGTAGCTAGTTTGGAAGACTAGGGCTCTACCATTGAGCTACGCCCGCAATATCCAGGCCAGACTGTACCGGCGCGGCTGACCTCAAATCCAATTGGCACCCCCTCAGTGCCTGCGGTGTGCGGGCGGCTGTCCCGCCGTCGCCGGCGGGCCGTAGGATCGCCTGGTCCGTGCGGGGTGTAGCGCAGCTTGGTAGCGCATCCGCTTTGGGAGCGGAAGGCCGCAGGTTCAAATCCTGTCACCCCGACCAGCAGCGCGCGTCGCACCGGCACGCCTGACCGCAGTTAACGACACCGAGGAGTACGCCCGTGAAGAGCACCGTCGAGCAGCTGACCCCGACCCGGGTTCGCATCAACGTGGAGGTGCCGTTCACCGAGCTGCAGTCCGACTTCGATCGGACCTACAAGCAGCTCGCCAGCCAGGTCCGGATGCCCGGGTTCCGTCCCGGCAAGGTCCCGGCCAAGCTGATCGAGGCACGGCTGGGTCGTGCCGCGGTGCTGGAGCAGATGGTCAACGAGGTGCTGCCCGGCCGCTACAGCGAGGCCGTGAACAGCTCGGACCTCAAGCCGCTGGGCCAGCCCGAGATCGAGATCACCAAGATCGAGGACGGCCAGGAGATCACCTTCACCGCCGAGGTCGACGTGCGTCCGGAGATCACGCTGCCCGACCTGGCCGCGCTGAAGATCAGCGTCGACCCGATCGAGATCGGCGACGACGAGGTCGACTCCGAGCTGGACGCGCTGCGGGCGCGGTTCGGCACCCTCAAGGGCGTCGAGCGGGCCGCGGCCGACGGTGACTTCGTCTCGATCGACCTGTCCGCCACCGTCGACGGCGACGAGGTCCCGGAGGCGGCCACCGAGGGCCTGTCCCACGAGGTCGGCTCCGGCCAGCTCATCGACGGCCTCGACGAGGCGATCACCGGCCTGTCCGCCGGCGAGAGCAAGGTGTTCACCACCAAGCTGGCCGCCGGGCCGCACGCCGGCAAGGACGCCGAGGTGACGGTCGTCGTGCAGTCGGTCAAGGAGCGCGAACTGCCCGACGCCGACGACGAGTTCGCCCAGCTCGCCAGCGAGTTCGACACCATCGCCGAACTGCGCGAGAACCTCACCGAGCAGGTGGGCCGGATCAAGCGCATCCAGCAGGCCGAGAAGGTCCGCGAGGCGGCGCTGGAGACGCTGCTGGAGCAGGTCGAGATGCCGCTGCCGGAGGCCGTCGTGCAGGCGCACGTCGACAACACGCTGCACAACGCCATCCACGCCGTCGACCACGACGAGAACAAGTTCGCCGAGCAGCTCGAGGAGCAGGGCTCGTCGCGTGCGCAGTTCGACACCGAGACCCGCGCCGACGCCGAGAAGTCGGTGAAGACCCAGCTGCTGCTGGACGCGCTCGGCGACGACCTGGAGATCAAGGTCGGCCAGAACGACCTCACCCAGCACCTGGTGCTGATGGCCCGCCAGTACGGCATCGCGCCGCAGCAGCTGATGCAGTTCCTGCAGCAGAACAACCAGCTGCCGGCGGTCTTCGCCGACGTGCGCCGGGGCATGTCGCTGGCGGCGGCGGTGCGCGCGGCGACGGTCACCGACACCGCCGGCAACGAGATCGACACCGCCGAGTTCTTCGGCGGCGGTGACGACTCCGTAGAGGACGAGGCCGCGGAGCTCGCCGAGGCGCTGGGCGACGACGAGGGCGATGAGGGCGGCGACGCCGACGCCGAGTGACGCTGTGAGCGAACGACGGCGCTGCGGAGCCCCCGCAGCGCCGTCGGTTGGCTAGGGTCGACGGAAAAGAAGCTCAGCACACGAACCTTTTGAGAAAGCAGGTGTCCCACTGATGAGTCAACCCGGTCTGAACCTCGTCGACTCGGTCTACGAGCGCCTACTGCGAGAGCGGATCATCTTCCTGGGATCGCAGGTCGACGACGACATCGCCAACCGGCTCTGCGCGCAGATCCTGCTGCTGTCGGCCGAAGACCCCACCAAGGACATCTCGCTGTACATCAACTCCCCGGGCGGCTCGATCAGCGCCGGGATGGCGATCTACGACACCATGGTGCTGGCCCCGTGCGACATCGCCACCTACGCGATGGGCATGGCCGCCTCGATGGGCGAGTTCCTGCTCGCCGCCGGCACCAAGGGCAAGCGTTACGCCCTGCCGCACGCCCGCATCCTGATGCACCAGCCGCTCGGCGGGGTGACCGGCAGCGCCGCCGACATCGCGATCCAGGCCGAGCAGTTCGCGGTCATCAAGAAGGAGATGTTCCGGCTCAACGCGGAGTTCACCGGCCAGACCATCGAGCGCATCGAGGCCGACTCCGACCGGGACCGCTGGTTCACCGCCCCCGAGGCACTGGACTACGGCTTCGTCGACCACATCATCACCCGCGCCCACACCAACGGAGCCGCAAAATGACCCCGGAAATCTTGCGGGCAACCGCACCGCAGGCCCGCTACATCCTGCCGTCGTTCGTCGAGCACTCCAGCTGGGGCGTCAAGGAATCCAACCCCTACAACAAGCTGTTCGAGGAGCGCATCATCTTCCTCGGCGTGCAGGTCGACGACGCCTCGGCGAACGACATCATGGCGCAGCTTTTGGTGCTGGAGTCGCTGGACCCGGACCGCGACATCACCATGTACATCAACTCGCCCGGTGGCAGCTTCACCTCGCTGATGGCGATCTACGACACCATGCAGTACGTCCGGGCCGACATCCAGACCGTCTGCCTGGGCCAGGCCGCATCCGCCGCGGCGGTCCTGCTGGCCGCCGGCACGCCCGGCAAGCGGATGGCACTGCCCAACGCCCGGGTGCTGATCCACCAGCCGTCGCTGTCCGGGGTGATCCAGGGTCAGTTCTCCGACCTGGAGATCCAGGCCGCGGAGATCGAGCGGATGCGCACCCTGATGGAGGGCACGCTGGCCCGTCACACCGGCAAGGACCCCGAGCAGGTCCGCAAGGACACCGACCGGGACAAGATCCTCACCGCGGCCGAGGCCAAGGAGTACGGGATCATCGACACCGTGCTGGAGTACCGGAAGCTGTCGGCTCAGGTCTAGCTGAATCGGTCCGCCGAGCCTGTAGTTAGCGCGGACCCTTCTCGCACTTCTGCGCGCTGACTACAGCTTCGGCGAAACCAGCTCGGCGATGCGGGCGATATCGGCCGGATACACCCGGCAGCAGCCGCCCACGATGCGGGCACCGGCGGCAATCCACTCCGTGACCAGCGCCGCCGAGAATGTCCTGGGTCCGACCCAGTGCCCGCCCTGCCAGCCCTCCCCGCTGTTGGGGTAGACGACCACCGGCTTACCGGTGACCTCGCGGGCGATCTCGATCGCGGGCAGCACATCCTGGGGAGCGCAGCAGTTGACCCCGACCGCGACGATCTGCGGCACCTCGGCGGCCACCGCGAACGCCTCACGCAGCGGCTGGCCCGCCCGGGTCGCGGTGCCGCGGACGGTGTAACTCAGCCAGGCCGGCAGGTCCTGCCCGGCGATCAGTTCCACCAGCGCCGCCCCTTCGTCGACGTCGGGGATGGTCTCGCAGGCCAGCACGTCCGCGCCCGCGCCGGCCAGCACCTCGAACCGCGGGCGGTGCCAGTCCGTCAACTGCCGCACCGAGAGCCCGTACCGGCCGCGGTACTCCGAGCCGTCGGTGCGGGCGGCGCCGTACGGGCCGATCGAGGCCGCCACCCAGCACTCGGTGCCGTCGACCGGGACGGCCGCGCGGGCCAGTTCCACACTGCGGCACAGCAGTCCGGCGGCGGTGCTCGGGCCGATCCCGCGGGCGGCGAAACCGTCGAAGGACGCCTGATAGCTGGCCGTGGTGGCGATCTGGGCGCCGGCGGCGAAGAACGCGGCGTGCACCGCGGTGATCTCCTCGGGTGCGTCGACGAGCAGGCGCGCCGACCACAGCGGATCGGAAAGATCGAAGCCGCGCGCCTCCAGTTCGGTGGCCAGACCGCCATCGCTGATCAGCACGGCTCCGGGCCCATCAGGCACGGTATCGTCGGGCACGGCAAACCCCACGTCCGCAACTGTAGGGCTCCGAGAGGGCTGCGAGCCGGCAACACGGGTAACGGTCACAACACGCCGAAGCCGCGCCAGCGCGTCACGCGGGGGTACGGCATGGTCAGGCGATATGTTGCTGAGGCGGACAGGCACCAGCACCGGAGAACAAATACCAACAACGCGATTCGGCCCTAAGGGTCGCCTCGCAGCGAAGCGAACAGGTAGCGTCGGGGGATATCCCGGCACCCGGCGACGGACGGCGAACAGGAAGTAGGTCCTCAGCACATGGCGCGCATTGGAGACGGTGGGGACCTGCTGAAGTGCTCGTTCTGCGGGAAGAGCCAGAAGCAGGTCAAGAAGCTCATCGCGGGACCCGGGGTCTACATCTGCGATGAGTGCATCGACCTGTGCAACGAGATCATCGAAGAGGAACTCGCCGACGCCGACGACGTGAAGCTCGACGAGCTGCCGAAGCCGATGGAGATCCGGGACTTCCTGGAGGGCTACGTCATCGGCCAGGACACCGCCAAGCGCACGCTGGCCGTGGCCGTCTACAACCACTACAAGCGGATCCAGGCCGGCGAGAAGAGCCGCGACTCCCGCTCCGGTGAGTCGGTCGAGTTGATGAAGTCGAACATCCTGATGCTCGGCCCGACCGGCTGCGGCAAGACCTACCTGGCCCAGACGCTGGCGAAGATGCTCAACGTGCCGTTTGCAATAGCGGATGCGACGGCACTCACCGAAGCCGGCTACGTCGGCGAGGACGTCGAGAACATCCTGCTCAAGCTGATCCAGGCCGCCGACTACGACGTCAAACGCGCCGAGACCGGCATCGTCTACATCGACGAGGTCGACAAGATCGCCCGCAAGTCCGAGAACCCGTCGATCACCCGCGACGTCTCCGGTGAGGGCGTGCAGCAGGCGCTGCTGAAGATCCTGGAGGGCACCCAGGCGTCGGTGCCACCGCAGGGCGGCCGCAAGCACCCGCACCAGGAGTTCATCCAGATCGACACCACCAACGTGCTGTTCATCGTGGCCGGCGCGTTCGCCGGGCTGGAGAAGATCGTGTCCGACCGGGTCGGCAAGCGCGGTCTGGGTTTCGGCGCCGAGGTCCGCTCCAAGGCCGAGGTCGACACCGTCGACCACTTCGCCGAGGTGATGCCGGAGGACCTGATCAAGTTCGGGCTGATCCCGGAGTTCATCGGCCGGCTCCCGGTGGTGGCCTCGGTGACCAACCTGGACATGGAATCGCTGGTGAAGATTCTGTCCGAGCCGAAGAACGCCCTGGTCAAGCAGTACACCCGGCTGTTCGAGATGGACGGCGTGGAGTTGGAGTTCACCGACGATGCGCTGGAGGCCATCGCCGACCAGGCCATCCACCGGGGCACCGGCGCGCGCGGTCTGCGGGCGATCATGGAAGAGGTCCTGCTGCCGGTGATGTACGACATCCCGAGCCGCAACGACGTCGCCAAGGTCGTGGTGACCAAGGAGACCGTGCAGGACAACGTGCTGCCGACCATCGTGCCGCGCAAGGCGGCCCGCGGTGAGCGGCGCGAGAAGAGCGCCTGACCCGCACTTAGCGCGGCTTCACTTTCTTAAACTCGCGCGATCCAAACGTGACGAAAACCACATTCGATGTCGCGTACGGTGGTGATCGCAGTCGTAACCAGGTGTTTTCCCGCCGGCCATCGATGAGTTGGTACGGGCCGGTGTCAAAAAGACCCTAAGAGCGATGCAATAATCGGTACCGCCAGTGACAGAAAAACTTCCGGGTGTGCCAGTCGCGCTGCGCGAGGCCCCGGGCGACAACAGCGATGGAAGGCGGAGACGTGGGTCCGAGCGGTAACGGAGCCGGGTCGGGGGCGGCCAAGCGTCAGAAACTTGAGAAGGTCGTCATCCGCTTCGCGGGGGACTCCGGCGACGGTATGCAGCTCACCGGTGACCGGTTCACCACCGAGGCGGCGCTGTTCGGCAACGACCTGGCCACTCAGCCCAACTACCCGGCCGAGATCCGGGCACCACAGGGCACCCTGCCGGGCGTCTCGTCGTTCCAGATCCAGATCGCCGACTTCGACATCCTCACCGCCGGTGACCGGCCGGACGTGCTGGTGGCGATGAACCCGGCCGCGCTGAAGGCCAACATCGGCGACCTGCCGCGCGGCGGGATGCTGATCGTCAACTCCGACGAGTTCACCAAGCGCAACCTGGCCAAGATCGGCTACGAGTCCAACCCGCTGGAGACCGAGGAGCTCTCGGACTACAAGGTGGTTCCGGTGGCGATGACGTCGCTGACGCTGGGCGCGGTCGAGGCGATCGGCGCGACCAAGAAGGACGGCGCGCGGGCCAAGAACATGTTCGCGCTGGGCCTGCTGTCCTGGATGTACGGCCGTGAGCTCGAGCAGAGCGAGAAGTTCATCCGCACCAAGTTCGCCAAGAAGCCCGATGTCGCCGACGCCAACGTGCTCGCGCTGAAGGCCGGCTGGAACTACGGCGAGACGACCGAGGCGTTCGGCACCACTTACGAGATCGCTCCGGCCAAGCTGCCGGCCGGTGAGTACCGGCAGATCTCCGGGAACACCGCGATGGCCTACGGGATCATCGTCGCCGGTCAGCTGGCCGACACCCAGGTCGTGCTCGGCACGTACCCGATCACGCCGGCCTCGGACATCCTGCACGAGCTGTCCAAGCACAAGAACTTCAACATCATGAGCATCCAGGCCGAGGACGAGATCGCCGGCATCGGTGCCGCGATCGGCGCCTCCTACGGCGGTGCGCTCGGCGTCACCAGCACCTCGGGCCCGGGCCTGGCGCTGAAGGCCGAGGCCCTGGGTCTGGCTGTGATGACCGAGCTGCCGCTGCTGCTGATCAACGTCCAGCGCGGCGGCCCGTCGACCGGTCTGCCGACCAAGACCGAGCAGGCCGACCTGATGCAGGCGCTGTACGGCCGCAACGGTGAGTCACCGGTGGCGGTGCTGGCACCGTGCACCCCGTCGGACTGCTTCGGGACCGTCATCGAGGCCGCGCGGATCGCCCTGAAGTACCGGACCCCGGTGCTGGTGCTCTCCGACGGTGCGATCGCCAACGGCTCCGAGCCGTGGCGGATCCCCGACATCAGCGAGATCGCCCCCATCGACCGCAACCTCGCCGAGGCGGCGGACTTGGCGGAGGGCGAGTTCCAGCCGTATGCGCGCGACCCGGAGACGCTGGCCCGCCAGTTCGCCATCCCGGGCACCCGCGGCCTGGAGCACCGGATCGGCGGCCTGGAGAAGTCCAACGGCCCCGGCGAGATCTCCTACGAGCCGGCCAACCATGACCTGATGGTGCGGCTGCGGCAGGCCAAGATCGACGGCATCGAGATCCCGGACCTGGAGGTCGACGACCCGACCGGCGACGCGGAGCTGCTGATGCTCGGTTGGGGCAGTTCCTACGGCCCGATCGCTGAGGCGGTCCGGCGGGCCCGCCGCGGCGGGGTCAAGGTCGCCCAGGCGCACCTGCGCTACCTCAACCCGTTCCCGGCGAACCTCGGTGAGGTGCTGCGGCGCTACCCGAAGGTGGTGCTGCCGGAGATGAACCTGGGCCAGCTGGCGCTGCTGCTGCGCGGCAAGTACCTGGTCGACATCCAGTCGGTGACCAAGGTGGCCGGCCGGGCGTTCCTGGCCGACGAGGTCGAGGGCATCATCGACGACGCGCTGGCCGGCACCCTGGCCGACCGGGAGAACGAGAAGGCGACCCTCGCCCGGGCCGCGGCAGCCATCATCGGCGGTAAATCAGGAGCAAACGCATGACCGATCTGACGACACCGGTTGCCGACTCTCTGGTCGGTACGGATCTGGGCCTCACCGCCATCAGCGAGGTGCCGAAGACCGACGAGCCGCAGAAGGCCAAGGACTTCACCTCCAACCAGGAGGTGCGCTGGTGCCCGGGCTGCGGTGACTACGCGATCCTGAACACGATGCGCAACTTCCTGCCGGAGTTGGGCGTTCGCCGGGAGAACGTGGTGTTCATCAGCGGTATCGGCTGCTCCAGCCGGTTCCCGTACTACATGAACACCTACGGGGTGCACTCGATCCACGGTCGCGGCCCGACGTTCGCGACCGGACTGGCGACCGCCCGCCCGGACCTGTCGGTGTTCCTGATCACCGGTGACGGCGACGCGCTGTCGATCGGCGGCAACCACCTGATCCACACCCTGCGCCGCAACCTCAACGTCACGATCCTGCTGTTCAACAACCGGATCTACGGCCTGACCAAGGGGCAGTACTCGCCGACGTCGGAGACCGGCAAGATCACCAAGTCGACGCCGTTCGGCTCGCTGGACAACCCGTTCAACCCGGTGTCACTGGCGATCGGTGCGGAGGCCACGTTCGTCGGCCGGGCACTGGACTCCGACCGCAAGGGGCTGACTGAGGTGCTGCGCGGTGCGATGGAGCACCGCGGGTCCGCGCTGGTCGAGATCCTGCAGGACTGCCCGGTCTTCAACGACGGTTCCTTCGACCTGCTCCGCAAGGACGGCCAGGAGAACCGCATCATCAACGTCGAGCAGGGCAAGCCGATCATCTTCGGCGCCGAGGGCGAGCACTGCGTGATCCGGTCCGGTCACGGGCTGGAGGTCGCCAAGACGGCCAACGTGAGCACCGACCAGATCGTCGTGCACGACGCGACGCTGGCGGACTCGTCGTACGCGTTCGCGCTGTCCCGGCTGTCCGAGCAGGACCTGTCGCACTTCCCGATGGGGATCTTCCGCAAGGTCAGCAAGCCCACCTACGACGACCAGGCTCGCACCCAGCTCGCCGAGGCTCGGGACGCGGCGCCGCACGACATGGCCGCGCTGCAGGCGCTGCTGCGCGGCAAGGACACCTGGACCGTCGACTGACGTCTGAGGCTTCCGGTGCGATGCGTGCCGGGAATCTGGCCGGGATAGTCCTGGCCGGCGGCGCGTCGCGCCGGATGGGCCGGGACAAGGCCACCCTGCGGATCGCCGGCCGGACTCTGGTCGAGCGCTTAGTGGCGATCGTGGGCCAGCGGTGTGCGCCGCTGTTCGTGGTGGCCGCCCCCGGGCAGGAACTGCCTGATCTGCCCGCGCAGGTGCTGTACGACGAGGTGCCAGGGCTGGGACCGCTGCCGGCGCTTGGGCTCGGTCTGCGGGCCGCCGCCCGGGCGGGCGCGGCACGGGCCTTCGTCTGCGCCGTCGACATGCCGTTTCTGACACCCGAGTTGATCGACCTCCTGGCGGAGTCGACCGCCGACATCGTGCTGCCCCATGCGGGCCGAGACCACTACCTGGCCGGGGTGTACCGCACTGCCCTCGGCGAAACCGTTGCCGAACTGGCCGCCGCCGGTGAGCGCCGGGTCGGTGCGCTGGTCGACGCCGCCCACACCGAACGGATCGTGCTGACGGATCCGGCGCCGCTGGCCAACCTCAACTTCCCGGACGATCTGCCGGACGGTTTCGCCGGTCTGTCCTGACCCGGTAATCGTTCGTGGTCAGCAAATATCTCTGATCGGTACGTTCCTGCGTAGGTAATCGCGTCCGAATTGAATTCCGGGCTATTCGTATATTCCCGCGATATCGGATGGACATCGATGCGGGTGTCGTTGGGGGCGCTCGCGACGCGGGATGCCACGAACGGCACGAAACACGTTGTGGCGGTGGACATTCACGGTCGCCTACGAGGTCGCGGCCGGTGCGCCGGCGATAATCGACGCCGCCGGGCCGATTGATTTGTCGACTAATTTCTCCGGTTCGACGCTCGGGTGGGACGTTGGGGAATTTCTGATGGCGATCGCGGGTGGCTTGGGCGGATGCGGCGTGGTCGCCGCGACCCGTCCTGCTGACTGAGCTCAAGGCATGCGATGAGGCTTGACCTGGGGTTTACGTGGCGGATGTTACTGGTGTTGCTTTTTGGATGACGTGATCCGGTACGGCGAATCGGATTGATCGCCCCCGTTTCGCTATTGATAAAGGTGCTCCAGGCCACAAAATACCGGTGATCTGACTCACGGGACGACTGCGGTGGCCGTGAAACGATGCTGTGCTAACCATTATTGTTGACCTGCTGAGATTCAAGAAAGTGCCGTTGTAATCGTTCCGTGATCGCCGTGATATGCGTCCGTCATGCGGTTGCGCGCGTCATTGAAGGTTCCGTAAGTTTCGCATCGCTCGAACATCGAGCAAACAAATTGAATCCACGGAACCGCGTGTGAGCGGGGCCGCGGGCGGCCTCTATCGCCCTCGCGGTGCCGGGTGTCGACCCGGCTGGCAGATCCTGCTCCCGCTGTCGTGCCCGACCTAGAGGGCACGTCTCGAAGACCACTCCCGCCTGGACTCCAGGCAACGCCAGCCCACGTTGTGGGCGCACTTCGGAGCGCGCACAGCGAAAGGAACAACGTTGAAGAACGTCCGCAAGACCCTCACCATGGCCGCGATCGCCGGCGCCGTCGTCACCGGTGCGGTCGCACTGTCCGACGCCACCGCCAACGCGGACAGCATCAACTGGGACGCCGTCGCGGCCTGCGAGTCGGGCGGCAACTGGGCGATCAACACCGGTAACGGGTACTACGGCGGTCTGCAGTTCAACCTGGGCACCTGGCGGGCCAACGGCGGCAGCGGCATGCCGCACAACGCCAGCCGGTCGGAGCAGATCCGGGTGGCCGAGAACGTCCTGCGCAGCCAGGGCCGTGGTGCGTGGCCGGTCTGCGGTCGCCGCGGCTGACCTTCAGCACTCAACGAGACGGCGCCGGGCGATCAGCCCGGCGCCGTTCGTCGTCTGCGGCGTAGCGTCACCGCCATGGCCGAACCCTCACGTGAACTCGACGTCGTGGTGTACGGAGCAACCGGATTCGTCGGGAAGCTCACCGCGCACTACCTGGCCCGTGCCGGCAACGGCGCCCGGATCGGATTGGCGGGCCGCTCACCAGACCGGTTGACGGCGGTTCGCGACACGCTTGGCCCGGCCGCGCAGGACTGGCCGATCCTGGTCGCCGACGCCGATCAGCCGGCGACGCTGGCGGCGATGGCCGAGCGCACCCGGGTGGTGATCAGCACCGTCGGTCCCTATACCCGCTACGGGCTGCCACTGGTCGCGGCGTGTGCGGCGGCGGGCACGGACTACGTCGACCTGGCCGGCGAGGCGATGTTCGTACGGGAGAGCGCCGACCTGCACCACAAGCAGGCCGTCGACACCGGTGCGCGGATCGTGCATGCCTGCGGCTTCGACTCCATTCCGTCGGACCTGAGCGTCTACGTGCTGTACCGCACGGCGCGCGACGAGGACGCCGGCGAACTCGTCGGCACCGACTTCGTGCTGCGCAGCTTCTCCGGCGGCTTCTACGGCGGCACCATCGCCTCGATGACCGAGGTGCTGCGGACGGCGTCCAGTGACCCGGAGGCGCGCCGTCAGATCCTCGACCCCTACACCCTCAGCGTCGACCGTCCCGCCGAGCCCGACCTGGGCCCGCAACCCGATCTGCCGTGGCGTCGCGGCCGGGACATCGCCCCCGAACTGGACGGCGTCTGGACCGCCGGGTTCGTGATGGCCCCGTACAACACCCGCATCGTGCGGCGCAGCAACGGACTGCTGGGCTGGGCGTACGGGCGCGACTTCCGCTACAGCGAGTACATGAGCATGGGGTCGTCGGCCGCCGCGCCGGCCCTGGCCGGCCTGGTGACCGGGGTCGGCAACGTGGTCTTCGGGCTCGGCGGCCGATTCTTCCGGCTGCTGCCGCAGCAGCTGGTGGAGAAGGTGCTGCCCAAACCGGGAACCGGCCCCAGCCAGACCCGCCGCGAGCGCGGCTACTACCGCACCGAGACCTACACGACGACGACGACCGGCGCCCGCTACCGGGCGACGATCGCACAGCAGGGCGACCCCGGCTACCAGGCGACCTCGGTGCTGCTGGGAGAGAGCGCGCTGACGCTGGCGCTGGACCGCGACAAACTGTCCGACCTGCACGGCGTACTAACCCCGGCCGCGGCGATGGGCGATGCGCTGCTGGCGCGACTGCCCGCCGCCGGGGTGACGATCGAGGTCTCCCGGCTGCGCTGATCGGTGCACGAATTCGGCCGGTGCGGTCGGGGTGTTTTCGACTAATGTCGTCCTCGACCGCTGCCCCGGCAGCATCCCCACAACGAAGGTGGACGAATAGACCATGGCCGGTTTTGACGATCTCGTCGCACAGATCCCCATCCAGGACATCGCACAGCAGCTCGGCGCCGACTCCGGTGAGGTCGCCAACACCATCCAGACGCTGGTGCCGGTGCTGCTCGGCAGCCTGAGCCACAACGCTCAGGACCCCGGCCAGGCCGACACGATCAGCAACGCGGCCAGCGGTTTCGCCGCCCAGGGGCTGCTGGACAGCGCCCCCGCCGCCGACAACGCCGAGGGGCAGCAGCTGATCTCCACGATCTTCGGCGGCAACAACACCAGTGAGGTGGCCTCCGCGCTGTCCGGCGCCGGTGCCGGCAACAACGACCTGGTCAAGAAGCTGCTCCCGATCCTGGCGCCGATCGTGCTGGCCTACATCGGCAAGCAGCTGTCCGGCGGCGGCTCCGAACCCGCCCAGCAGCAGGCCGGCGGCGGTGGCCTCGGTGACATCCTCGGCGGAATCCTTGGCGGGATGTCCGGCGGTGGCGGCGGCAACAAGTCGATGGGCAGCATCCTCGGCAACGCACTGGGCGGCAAGACCGGCGAGGCGATCGGCGGGATCCTCGGCGGCCTGCTGGGCGGCAAGAAGTAGCCCCGACCGGCCCTGTCGGACCTATAGCGTGGACGCCCCCGGACCTCCGGTCCGGGGGCTTTCACGTTCCCGGGGTGCGCGTTCCTAGAATTGACCGGTGACTGCCACCCCCAGCGCCCCCAATGCCGACAGCCTGCCCAAGTCGTGGGAGCCGGGTGCGGTCGAGGACGCGATCTATCAGCGCTGGGTTGACGCCGGCTACTTCACCGCGGACCCGACCAGCGCCAAGCCCGGCTATTCGATCGTGCTGCCGCCGCCCAACGTCACGGGCAGCCTGCACATGGGCCACGCACTCGACCACACCCTGATGGACGCCCTGACCCGCCGCAAGCGGATGCAGGGCTACGAGGTGCTGTGGCTGCCGGGCATGGATCACGCCGGCATCGCCACCCAGAGCGTGGTTGAACGGCGACTCGCCGCCGAGGGCCAGACCAAGGAGGACCTCGGCCGGGAGGGCTTCGTCGAGCAGGTGTGGGACTGGAAGCGTGAGTCCGGCGGCACCATCGGCACCCAGATGCGCCGGATCGGCGACGGGGTCGACTGGAGCCGTGAACGGTTCACGATGGACGACGGCCTGTCGCGGGCGGTCCGCACCATCTTCAAGCGCCTCTACGACGCCGGATTGATCTACCAGGCCGAGCGCCTGGTCAACTGGTCGCCGGTGCTGGAGACCGCCGTCAGCGACCTCGAGGTGAAATACGAGGACATCGAAGGCGAGCTGGTGTCGTTCCGGTACGGCTCGATGGACGACGCCGAACCGCATATCGTCGTGGCCACCACCCGGCTGGAGACCATGCTCGGCGACACCGCGATCGCGGTGCACCCCGATGACGAGCGGTACCGGGCACTGGTCGGCACGAGTCTGCCGCACCCGTTCTGCGACCGCGAGATCGTCGTCGTCGCAGACACCCACGTCGACCCCGAGTTCGGCACCGGTGCAGTCAAAGTCACGCCGGCGCACGACCCCAACGACTTCGAGATCGGGTTGCGGCATCAGTTGGCGATGCCGACGATCCTCGACACCAAGGCCCGGATCGTGGGTACCGGAACGCAATTCGACGGGATGGACCGCTTCGAGGCCCGGGTCGCGGTTCGGGAGACGCTGGCCGCGCAGGGTCGCATCGTCGCCGAGAAGCGGCCGTATCTGCACAGCGTGGGGCACTCCGAACGCAGCGGTGAGGTGATCGAGCCGCGACTGTCGATGCAGTGGTGGGTCAACGTCGAGTCGCTGGCCAAGGCCGCCGGTGACGCGGTGCGCGACGGCGACACCGTGATTCACCCCAAAAGCCTGGAGCCGCGCTGGTTCTCCTGGGTCGACGACATGCACGACTGGTGCATCTCCCGGCAGCTGTGGTGGGGGCACCGCATCCCGATCTGGCACGGCCCCGACGGTGAGAAGGTCTGCGTCGGACCGGATGAGACCCCGCCGCAGGGCTGGGAGCAGGACCCGGATGTGCTCGACACCTGGTTCTCCTCGGCACTGTGGCCGTTCTCCACGATGGGCTGGCCGGACGCCACACCGGAACTGGAGAAGTTCTATCCCACCACGGTTTTGGTGACCGGCTACGACATCCTGTTCTTCTGGGTGGCCCGGATGATGATGTTCGGCACCTTCGTGGCCGACGATCCCGTCCTGCACGGCGGGAAGGTGCCGTTCGACAACGTCTTCCTGCACGGGCTGATCCGGGACGAGCACGGCCGCAAGATGAGCAAGTCACGCGGTAACGGCATCGACCCGCTGGACTGGGTGGAGACGTTCGGCGCCGACGCGCTGCGGTTCACCCTGGCCCGCGGTGCTGCGCCCGGCGGTGACCTGTCGATCGGCGAGGACCACGCCCGGGCGTCGCGGAACTTCGTCACCAAGCTGTTCAACGCCACCCGGTTCGCGCTGATGAACGGGGCACGGCCGGCGCCGCTGCCGGAGCCCGGCGAGCTGACCGACGCTGACCGGTGGATTCTGGGTCGGCTGGAACAGGTTCGCGCCGAAGTGGATTCGGCGTTCGACGGCTACGAGTTCGGCCGCGCCTGCGAGGCGCTGTACCACTTCGCCTGGGATGAGTTCTGCGACTGGTACGTCGAGTTGGCGAAGACGCAACTGGGGGAGGGGAGGCAGCACACCACCGCGGTGCTGGCTGCGGTGCTCGACACCCTGCTGCGGCTGCTGCACCCGGTCATCCCGTTCGTCACCGAGACCCTGTGGCAGGAGCTCACCGGGGCGGAGTCGCTGGTGATCGCCGACTGGCCGGTGCCGTCTGGGTTCGCCCCAGATCAGGTTGCGGCGCAACGGATCACCGACATGCAGAAACTGGTCACCGAGGTACGCCGGTTCCGCAGCGACCAGGGCCTGCGGGACCGGCAGCGGGTCCCGGCGCGGCTCTCCGGCGTCGACGCCGCCGACCTGACCACCCAGGTGGCCGCGGTGGCCTCGCAGGCGTGGCTGACCGAGCCGGGACCGGAGTTCACGCCGTCGGCGACGGTCGAGGTGCGCCTGGCCGGTGGCACCGTCGTCGTGGAACTCGACACTTCCGGCACCGTCGACGTCGCCGCCGAGCGGCGCCGGTTGGAGAAGGATCTGGCCGCTGCCGAGAAGGAACTCACCGCGACCTCGGCGAAGCTCGGCAACGAGGCGTTCCTGGGCAAGGCGCCCGATGACGTCGTCGCCAAGATCCGGGCCCGTCAGCAGTTGGCTACCGACGAGGTGGCCCGGATCACCGCACGCCTTGCGGGCCTGGCATGACCGACGAACCCGTCGACGTCGCCCCGCCGACGCCGGACGAGATCGCGGCACTGCTGCAGGTCGAGCACCTGCTCGACGCCCGCTGGGGTGAGACCCAGATCGAACCGAGCCTGACCCGCATCGTCGCGCTGCTGGACCTGCTGGGCTCCCCGCAGCGCAGCTACCCGTCGATCCACGTCGCCGGCACCAACGGCAAGACGTCGGTGGTGCGGATGATCGACGCGCTGCTGACGGCGTTCAGCCGCCGCACCGGCCGCACCACCAGCCCGCACCTGCAGTCGGCGACCGAGCGCATCGCGATCGACGGCGAACCGCTCAGCCCCGCGAAATACGTCGAGACCTACCGGGAGATCGAACCGTTCGTGCAGCTGGTCGACGCGTCCTCCCAAGCTGACGGCGGCCCGGCGATGAGCAAGTTCGAGGTGCTGACCGCAATGGCGTTCGCGGCGTTCGCCGACGCCCCCGTCGATGTCGCCGTCGTCGAGACCGGGATGGGCGGCCGCTGGGACGCCACCAACGTCGTCGCCGCACCGGTCGCCGTCATCACCGGAATCGGTATCGACCACGTCGAATACCTCGGCGCCGACCTCGCCGGCATCGCCGCGGAGAAGGCCGGCATCATCCACCGCGCCGAGGAGGGCCAGCCCGACACCGTCGCGGTGATCGCCGCTCAGGCACCGGAGGCGATGGAGGTGCTGCTCGCGGAGACGGTGCGCGCCGACGCCGCGGTGGCCCGGGAGAACTCGGAGTTCGCGGTGCTGGACCGGCGCCTGGCGATCGGCGGCCAACTGCTGGAACTGCAGGGGCTCGGCGGGGTCTACCCGGATGTCTTCCTGCCGCTGCACGGCGAACACCAGGCCCACAACGCGGTGCTGGCGCTGGCGGCCGTCGAAGCGTTCTTCGGCGCCGGCGCGGACCGTCAACTCGACGTCGACACGGTGCGCGCCGGCTTCGCGGCGGTGCGCAGTCCCGGGCGGCTGGAGCGGATGCGGTCCTCGCCGACGGTGTTCATCGACGCCGCGCACAACCCCGCCGGGGCGGCTGCACTGGCGCAGGCGCTCACCGAGGAGTTCGGCTTCCGGTTCCTGGTCGGGGTCGTCAGCGTCCTCGGCGACAAGGACGTCGACGGCATCCTGTCCGCCCTGGAGCCGGTGTTCGACCGAATCGTGGTCACCCACAACGGTTCTCCGCGCGCACTGGACGTCGAAATCCTCACTGCGAAGGCGCTGCGCTTCTTCGGTGAGGATCGGGTGATCACCACCGAGACCCTGGAGGACGCTATTGACACCGCGACCGCACTGGTCGACCAGGCCGATGCGGACAGCACGGAGGGGCAGCTGTCCTCCGGCACCGGCATCGTGGTCACCGGCTCGGTGGTCACCGCCGGTGCGGCCCGCAGCCTGTTCGGCAAGGAGCCCGCATGAGCGGCCCGGCGCCCGACCCGTGGCGCGGCTTCCGCGGCGTGATGGCCGCGACGCTGATCCTCGAGGCGATCACCGTGCTGCTGGCGCTGCCGGTGGTCGACCGGGTCGGCGGCGGGTTGACCCCGACGGCCCTGATCTACCTGCTCGGGTTCGTGGTCGCGTTGGTGCTGCTGATGGGCTTGCAGGGCCGGTCCTGGGCGATCTGGGCGAACGTGGGGTTGCAGCTGGTGCTGGTCGCCGGATTCCTGGTCTATCCGGGTGTCGGGGTGATGGGCGTGGTGTTCACCGCGGTGTGGGCGCTGATCGCCTATTTCCGCTCCGAAGTGTTGCGCCGCCAGGGTCCACCGACCCACTAGTGGGTTAGGTACGCTGTCGCCCGTGACTGAGCGGACTTTGGTGCTGATCAAGCCGGATGGTGTCGAGCGACGGCTGGTGGGCGAGATCATCAGCCGGATCGAGAAGAAGGGCCTGACGCTGGCCGCCCTGGAGCTGCGGCCGGTGCCGCAGGCGGTGGCTCGGCAGCACTACGGCGAGCACGAGGGCAAGGCGTTCTTCGCGTCGCTGCTGGAGTTCATCACCTCCGGGCCGGTGCTGGCCGCGGTGGTGGAGGGCCCGCGGGCGATCGAGGCGTTCCGCCAGCTCGCCGGTGGGACCGACCCGGTGGCCAAGGCCACGCCGGGCACCATCCGGGGCGACTTCGGCCTGGAGACCCAGTTCAACCTGGTGCACGGCTCGGATTCGCCGGAGTCCGCGGCCCGCGAGATCGCACTGTGGTTCCCCGACCTCAAGCCGCAGGCGGAGGCCGGCGTCACCCTGGCGTGACACCGGCGTGAGCCGGCCCAACCGATAGCCGGTGGGCCAGCCGAAAGCCGGTAATCAGCCGACGAACTTACGGGCTGGGCGGGGGCGTTCCGGGGGAACCGGATTTGCCGGGAGTGCCTGGCCCGCTCTGGCCGGCTATGCCGGGGCTGCCGCCGTCGCCACCCTTGCCGCCGGTACCGCCGGCGACGCCGTTTCCACCGTCGCCGCCGGTCCCGCCGTTGCCACCGTCGCCCAGGGCGCCTGTGCCACCGGTTCCGCCGGTGCCGCCCTGGCCGCCGTCACCGCCGTCAGGTGCCGTGGCGGACCCGCCGGTCCCGCCGGTCCCGCCGGTGCCGCCGGTGGTGCCGGTGCCGACAGTGCTGTCTCCGCCGCCGCCGCCGGTGCCGCCCTGGCCGCCGGCGCCACCGTGACCGGTGCCGACAAGGCCACCGGTGCCGGGCGAGCCGCCGACACCGCCGGTGCCGCCGTTCCCGGCCGTGCCGCCGGCTTGACCGAGTCCGCCACCGCCACCACTGCCGCCCTGCCCGCCGGCGCCGCCGTCGCCGTTGTTGCCGAGACCGGCGCCACCGGTGCCGCCCGCCCCGCCGTCGCCGCCGGTGCCGCCGGTGGCGCCCGCCGCGCCGGTGCCTCCGAGCTGGAAGCTGGAGTCCCCACCGCTGCCGCCGGTGCCGCCTTGACCGCCGGTGCCGCCGGTGCCACCCGCACCGCCGACCCCGGTGCTGCTGCTGCCGCCGGTTCCGCCCTTGCCGCCGGTGCCCGCGGTGCCGGTGGCGGCGGTGCCGTTCGTCGGGTTGCCACCGGTCCGGAGGCTCGACTCGCCGTTCGCGCCGTTCTCGCCGGCACCGCCGGTACCGCCGGTGCCGCCGACCCCGCCGTTGCCGGTGCCGCTGGAGCCGCCGGTGCCGCCGTCCCCGCCGGTGCCGGAGGCGACGCCGCCCCCG
>NZ_JAHCLR010000001.1 GCF_018455725.1 Mycolicibacter acidiphilus | reverse complement strand
CGATCGGCTCGGTGTCCCCCGCCTCGGCAACCGCCAGGCGCGCCGTCAGGTCATCGATCTTGCGCAACGCCTCCGCAACGACCGAGCGACGATCGGGCGATCCGGCAACCATCCCGCTCAACTCAACCTCCCCCAGAGGTGCGCCCGCGGCGCGCCGTCAGTCATAGAGACCGAACGGAGGCATCCAGTCGGTCGAATCCGTCCCGCTGATAGACCTCGACACAGCTGGAGCGACGGATCTTGCCGCTGGTCGTGATCGGGATGGCACCCTGCGGCACCAGAACCAGATCGTTGACCTGCAGACCGTGCGCCTTGGACAGCGCCGCGGTCACCTTCCGCCGAACCTCGTGCAGTCTGTCGCGGACCTCCTCGTCCGAGCCCCCCTTGATCTTGAACTCGGCGATCGTAACAAGCTGTTCTGAGTTGCTGTTAGGGATGGAGATGGCGGCGACCCGGCCACCGGTGATCTCCTGGATCGTCGCCTCGATGTCGTCGGGGTAGTGGTTGCGCCCGTCGACGATCAGCAGGTCCTTGATCCGGCCGACGATGTACAGCTCGCCACCGGAGAGGACGCCGAGGTCACCGGTCTTCAGCCAGGGGCCCTGCGGGGTGCCCTGCGACGGGTCGACCAGCTTGCCGCCGAAGGTCGCCTCGGTTGCCTGCTGGTTGTGCCAGTAGCCGCCGGCCAGGTTGGGACCGTAGGCCCAGATCTCACCGACGGTGCCCTCCGGGTTCTCGGTCTGCGTCTCGGGGTCCACGATGCGCAGCGTGCAGGCGCGCGGCACACCACAGCTGACCAGCTCGACGCCGCCCTCGGTGCCGCACGGCTCCGCCGAGCCGTCCGCCAGCTTCTGGTAGTCGAAGCGCACGGTCGGCGGCGGGTTACCGGGGGTGTTGGAGGTCAG
The DNA here is from genome assembly GCF_018455725.1 of Mycolicibacter acidiphilus. Lineage (GTDB taxonomy): Bacteria > Actinomycetota > Actinomycetes > Mycobacteriales > Mycobacteriaceae > Mycobacterium > Mycobacterium acidiphilum. Next base: position 307,419 of record NZ_JAHCLR010000001.1, on the reverse strand, counting down.
GTAGACGGTGGCCTCGGCCAGCCCATAGCCGGGCCGCAGCGCGGCCGGGTTCAGGTTGAACTTGGCGAACCGCTCGACGACCCGGCGCAGTGTCGCCGCGTGCACCCGCTCGGCGCCGAACGCGTAGGTGTGGACGTGCGCCAGGTCCAGGCCCGCCATGTCCTCGTCGGAGGTGCGCCGGACCGCCAGTTCGTAGGCGAAGTTCGGGCCGCCGGTGTAGGTGTTGCTGTTCTTGGCCACCAGCTGCATCCAGCGGGCCGGCTTGGCCAGGAACGCCATCGGGCTGAAGATGACCGCCTGGTGGCCGCCGACCAGCGGGAAGATGATGCCGCAGATCAGACCGAGGTCGTGGTAGAACGGCAGCCACGACACCATCGTGGTGTCCGCGGGCACCGTCTTACCGCGGTTCTCGAACGTGTCGTCGATCATCTGCTGCATGTTGACGATCGCGTTCTGGTGGCTGACCATGACGCCGGCCGGGGTGCGGGTCGACCCGGAGGTGTACTGCAGGAACGCGATCTTGGTCTGCGCCGTGGCGGCGGGGGCCGCGACCGGCTCGGAGTCCAGGTCCAGCGCGTCCACCTCGATGACGACCGGCGTCGCGGTGCCCAGGTCGCGGATGGAGTTCGCGATGTCGCCGACCGCCGCCGACGTCGTCAGGATCGCCGCCGGAGCACAGTCCCGCAGCGCCGCCGACACGCGCTCGTCGTGCACACCGAACATCGGCACCGGCAGCGGGACGGCGATCATGCCGGCCTCCAGCGCACCGAAGAACCCGACGATGTACTCCAGGCTCTGCGGCGCCAGCACCGCCACCCGGTCGCCCGGGGAGGCGCAGGAGGCCAGTTCGGCGGCGACGACCTGCGCCCGGCTGCGCAGCTGCGACCAGCTGAGGGTCTCGGGGTACCCGGCGGGGTCCACGTCGAAGTCGACGAACGTGTACGCGGGTGCGTCCGGCGTCGTGGTGGCCCGCTCCGCGAGCAGGGTCGGGATGTGGGTGTGGCTTACCGGCATAGCGATTCTTTCTCCTCGTACTGTCAGGCCGACGGATCTCAGAGACTGATGACTTCAGCCTGGGCGAGAGTGATTGCCCGGTCCGCACTAGACCGGCTCGCTGCGCGACGCCCCCCGCACAGCCAAGACATGCATTCAATTAGTGACATCGGGATACTTCCCCTGCGAGATCAAGCCCCGCGAGCGGTTCCAGCTGATTTGCTCAGCTCGACGCTTCAGCTTCTCCCCGGGCTGATCGCTCGCGCTTGGGACTCATGACGGGTACGGAACATCCGGGCATCGCGGTGACCCGGCCGATGCGGTCGGTGCCGCTGCTGCGACCATCCACTCGGACATCCCTTCTTGGTGTCTTTGGTTCCTTCACAAAAACGCCTTGGACCCCGACATCCCAGGTGTTTCCCTCCGCGGAGGCTACCACGGAAGGCCTGCTGACAGAGAATGCGATCGTGACGTACAGCACTCATACAGCAGAACCGGCATAGTAGCTCTGACCTCGACAGAAGCGCCAGAGCCGGTTCCATTACTAACAGGTAATTCACAGTCCGGACGGTCGAAAACGGTGCCGGTCGACCATCAGCTATGACAGATCGCAGCGATTTTTCCCTCGATATCGCCGACCAACTCCGGCAGGTGGTCATTGAGGTAGAAGTGATGCCCGGGTTCGCTGAACACCCGGGCGCTGAACTCGCCGGTGGTGCGTTCAGCCCACGGCGCCACCTTCGCCGCGGTGGCCACCCCGTCGTCGTCGCCGTGGTAGGCGAAGATCGGGCAGGACAGTCGCGCATCCGGTGCGCACCGATAGTCCGCCACCGACTTCAGCCCCCGCAGGGTGGGCAGGATCTGCGCCTGGAACGCCTCGTTCTCCAGCAGTGCGCGGTCGACGCCGGTCATCTGGGCTACCGCGTCGAGCAGTCCACTGTCGGAACCGCCGACGTCGTCGAAGCCGGCGTGCCCGGGGGCGCCGGTGCCGGAGACGAACAGCGCAGCGATCGGGTTGCCCTGCGCCTCGAACCGGCTGGCGACCTCGAAGGCCAGCAGCGCCCCCATGCTGTGCCCGAAGAACATCGCGGGCCCCCCGGACTGGTCGAGTGGGGCGAGCAGCTTGAACACCCGGTCGGCGAGGTTCTCGACGGTGGTGAAGGTCGCCAGGTCGTGGTTGCCGCCCTTGCCCGGGTACGGAATGCCGATGCGCTTGAGGTCACCGGTGAACGTCGTGGAGAAGTCCTTGTAGTACGCCGGTGATCCGCCGGCGTGCGGGAAGATGTACAGCGTTGGCGTGCCAGTCACCCCGCCACTTTAGTGGGGGTCGCAAGCGCGGCGGAGCCGGGCGCTGCGGGCCGCCACCATCATCCCAGTCAAGATCAGCCGGTCGCCTCGCCCGCGGTGGCGAACGCCGCCCCGAGCGTCGGCACCTCGGTGAACCCGTGTCGGCGTGCCCGCGCCGCCCCGAGTCGCAGCAGCGCGTTCAGCGCGACGAACCCGGACTGATCTGCCACCACGAACGGCGTCAGCAGCCGGTTGTGGACGAACCCGAACGCCAGGCCGCTGGCCGGGTCGGCCCAGCCCAGGGAGCCGCCCAGCCCGACGTGACCGAAACCGGGCATCACCCCGGGGCCGGGTACGGCGTGGTAGCCGAGGTGGAATGCCAGCGGCACGCCGATGTTGCGGTCGGGACGCAGGTTGAGCCGTCCGGTCAGGCCCCGCACCAGTTCCGGCGACAGGAACCGGCGGCCGTCGATCTCGCCGCCGTTGGCGATCGCCCCGTACATCCGGGCCAGCCCGCGCGCGGTGGTCACCCCGTTGACCGCGGCGGCCTCGGTGTCCAGCAGCGGCATGTCGCCCTGCACCACGGCCTTCACCCCGGGGAAGTACAGGGCACCGAACCCGGCGGTGAACTGCAACGCGGCCAGCTTCGGCGCGAGGTGGTTGAAGATCGGGTTCTGCAGTCGGCTCTGCGGCATGATGATCTGCGCCGCCCGGGTCGGGGCGTCCACCGGCGGGCGCCCCAGGTGCAGGCCGTCGGTGTTCAGCGGTTCGGCCAGTTCGGTGCGGATCAACTCCCCCATGCCGCGTCCGGTTACCGCGCGGGCCAGGCCGGCGGCCAGCCAGCCGTAGGTCAGCGCGTGGTAGGCGGGCTTGCCGCGGCGGTGATCGCTGGGGGCGGCCGCCAGCCGGTCTTCCATCAGCCGGTGGTCCATCAGTTCGTCACGGGTCAGGCCGCGCAGGTGGGACAGTCCGGCCCGGTGCCGCATCAGTTCCCGGACGGTGATCGTGGCCTTGCCGTTGGCGCCGAACGCCGGCCAGTAGTCGGCTACGGGGGTGTCGTAGTCGATCAGCCCGCGGTCGACCAGGCGGTGGATGACGGTGGACGCCATGCCCTTGGTCGCCGAGAACACCATCGCCCCGGTGTCGGCCGACCACTGCTGGCGGCCCGTGCGATCGGACCATCCGGTCCAGACGTCGACCACGGGCCGGCCGTCCAGGTACACCGACAGCGCACCGCCGCCGAACCGTCGCGCCGGGAACATCGCGGCAAAACTTCGGACCGCGCAGGAGAAGCTCTCGTCGGCCGCACCCTGGACATGCGCGGGTAGTCTCACCTGCCGGTCTTCAGCGTGTGCGGACCCCATGGGTAGAAATCTACTCCGCTCTCCAGCAAACGATCTCAAAGTTATCGGAACGTTAGCGCCAAGCGACCGCAAGTATGCGCTGCGCGGCCAGCGCCGGGGTCAGCGTCCCGAGGCGCACCTGCTGCTCCACCTCCGCGCGGACGTCGCGCACCGCCGGGTCGGCCAGCACCCGCTCCAGCACGGCATCCTGCACCAGCTGCCAGGTCCAGTCCACCTGCTGGGTGCGTCGCCGCGCATCGAACTCACCGGCCTCGGTCAGCACCCGGTGATGCCGCTCCACGGCCTCCCACACCTCGGCGAGCCCGGTGCCCTCCAGGGCGCTCATCGTCAGCACCGGTGGGCGCCACAGGGTTTCGCGCGGGTAGATCAGCCGCAGCGCCGACGACAGTTCCCGGGCGGCCATCCGGGCCTCGGCGAGGTGCTCCCCGTCGGCCTTGTTCACCACCACGATGTCGGCGAGCTCCAGCACGCCCTTCTTGATGCCCTGCAGCTGGTCGCCGGTGCGGGCCAGGGTCAGGAAGACGAACGTGTCGACCATGTCGGCGACCGTCACCTCGGACTGCCCGACCCCGACGGTCTCCACCAGGATGACGTCGAAGCCGGCCGCCTCCAGCAGCACGATCGTCTCCCGGGTGGCCTTGGCGACGCCGCCGAGCGTGCCCGACGTCGGCGACGGCCGGATGTAGGCGTTGGGGTGGGCGGCCAGCCGCTGCATCCGGGTCTTGTCGCCGAGGATCGAACCGCCGGTCCGGGTAGACGACGGGTCGACGGCCAGCACCGCCACCCGGTTGCCGCGCTCGACCAGGTGCATGCCGAGCGCTTCGATCGTCGTCGACTTCCCGACACCGGGTACGCCGGTGATGCCGATCCGGCGGGCGCCGCCGGCGTGCGGCAACAGCTCCAGCAGCAGCCGCTGCGCCTGCTCGCGGTGGTCCGCGCGGTGCGACTCGACCAGCGTGATCGCCCGCGGCAGCACCGCCCGATCGCCGGCGCGCACCGCAGCCGCCAGTGCGGCGACCGGGTCCTCAGTGTGGGCGGTCATCTAGGTCAGGTCGTACCCGCGTTGCTCGGCCAGCCCCTGCAGCAGCTTGACCGCGGCGTCGGAGATCACGGTGCCGGGCGGGAAGATCGCGGCCGCCCCGCCCGCGTACAGCTCGTCGAAGTCGCCGGGCGGGATCACCCCGCCGACCACGATCATGATGTCCGGCCGGCCGACCTCGGCCAGCGCCGCCTTCAGCGCCGGCACCAGGGTCAGGTGCCCGGCCGCCAGCGACGACACCCCGACCACATGCACGTCGTTGTCGGCGGCCTGGCGGGCCACCTCCTCAGGGGTGGAGAACAGCGCACCGACGTCGACGTCGAACCCGATGTCGGCGAACGCGGTCGCGATCACCTTCTGCCCGCGGTCGTGCCCGTCCTGCCCCATCTTGGCGACCAGGATGCGCGGCTGACGGCCGTCGGCCTCGGCGAACTTCTCGACCAGTGCGGTGGCTTGGGACAAGTTGCTCGCCCCTCCCTTGGATCCGACCTCGTCGCGGTAGACCCCGGCAATCGTACGGATCTCCGCCTGGTGGCGGCCGTACACGCCCTCCAGCGCGTCGGAGATCTCCCCCAGGGTGGCCTTGACCCGGGCGGCGTTGATCGCCAGCGCCATCAGGTTGTTGCCCAGGCCGTCGTCCCCGGCGGGCCCGGTCGCGGTGGCGGCCCGGCCGAGTTCGGCCAGCGCCGCCTGGCAGGCGTTCTCGTCGCGCTCGGCGCGCAGCCGCTCCAGCTTGGCCAGCTGCTCGGCGCGCACCCGGGAGTTCTCGACCTTGAGGACCTCGATCTCGGTGTCCTCTTCCACCTGGTATTTGTTGACGCCGATCAACGGCTGCCGGCCGGAGTCGATGCGGGCCTGGGTGCGGGCGGCCGCCTCTTCGATGCGCAGCTTCGGGATGCCCTCGCCGATCGCCTGCGCCATGCCGCCGTGCTGCTGTACCTCGGCGATGTGGGCGCGGGCCCGCTCGGCGAGCTGGTGGGTGAGCCACTCCACGTAGTAGGAGCCGCCCCACGGGTCGATCGGGCGGGTGGTGCCGGACTCTTGCTGCAGCAGCAACTGGGTGTTGCGGGCGATGCGGGCGGAGAAGTCGGTCGGCAGCGCCAGCGCCTCGTCGAGGGCGTTGGTGTGCAGCGACTGGGTGTGGCCCTGGGTGGCGGCCATCGCCTCCACGCAGGTGCGGGCGACGTTGTTGAACACGTCCTGGGCGGTCAGCGACCAGCCGGAGGTCTGCGAGTGGGTGCGCAGCGACAGGCTCTTGTCGCTCTTCGGGTTGAACTGGGCGACCAACTCGCTCCAGAGCAACCGGCCGGCCCGCAGCTTGGCGACCTCCATGAAGAAGTTCATTCCGATGCCCCAGAAGAACGACAGGCGCGGGGCGAACTTGTCGATGTCCAGGCCGGCGTCCAGGCCCGCCTTGATGTACTCCACCCCGTCGGCCAGCGTGTAGGCCAGCTCCAAATCCGCTGTGGCACCGGCTTCTTGGATGTGATATCCGGAGATCGAGATCGAGTTGAACTTCGGCATCTTCGCGCTGGTGTAGGCGAAGATGTCGGAGATGATCCGCATCGACGGCTTCGGCGGATAGATGTAGGTGTTGCGCACCATGAACTCTTTGAGGATGTCGTTCTGGATGGTGCCGGCCAGCTTCTCCGGCGGCACCCCCTGCTCCTCGGCGGCCACCACGTACAGCGCCAGGATCGGCAGCACCGCCCCGTTCATCGTCATCGAGACGCTGACCGCACCCAGATCGATCCCGTCGAACAGCTGGCGCATGTCCAGGATCGAGTCGATCGCCACTCCGGCCATCCCGACGTCGCCGGTGACCCGCGGGTGGTCGGAGTCGTAGCCGCGGTGGGTGGCCAGGTCGAACGCCACCGACAGGCCCTTCTGCCCGGCGGCCAGGTTGCGCCGGTAGAACGCGTTGGATTCGGCGGCGGTGGAGAACCCGGCGTACTGGCGGATGGTCCACGGCTGGTTGACGTACATGGTCGGGTACGGCCCGCGCAGGAACGGCGGCTCGCCGGGGAAGCTGTTCAGCGGGTAGCCGTCGGCCTGTGCGGCATCGCGGTCGGCGGCGGTGTAGACCGGCTTGACGTCGATGCCCTCCGGGGTCGGCCACTGCACCTGCTCGGGCGTGTAGCCGTGGGCCGTGGCGGCGGCCGCGATGTGTGCAGTGACGGCGCCTTCGGTCACCGGCTCGGGGCTGGTGTCGCCGCGCAGTGGGACGTCGGCGAAGCTGCCGAGAGCGGTCTGCGATGTGCTGGCGGTCATGGCTCTCAGGCTCCCAGTCGGGTGAGCAGGTCCGACAGCACCTGCACCGCATCGATCTTCATGGTCAGATAGTCGTCGGGCTTGGGGTCCACGTCGGCGACGGCCGTGGCCGGTCCGGCCAGGTAAACCCGGGTGGCGCCGGCGGCGCGGGCAGCGGCGACGACGCCGGCGGCCTCGTCGGCGTAACGCTTGTCGGTGCCGCAGAGCACCACGGCGCCCGGGGTAGCGGCCTGCGCTATCGCGGCAGCCACACCGGCGCTGTCGACGGTGCCGGGGTTGACCGCCTCGATCCCGCCGGAGGCCAGCAGGTTCGACGCGAACGTGGTGCGGATGTTGTGCTCGGCCAGCGGACCGACCGGCAGCAGCAGCACCTGCGGGCGGGCCCCGTTCGCCGCCAGGTAGGCGTCGGAGCGGTCCCGCAGCGCCTCGAACTGCTCGGCGTAGCGGCGCAGGCCCGCAGGTCGGGCCGCGCTCGGCGGCAACGGCGGCTCGGCCAGGTTCGGGTACTCGTTGACCCCGGTGATCGCGGTGTTCCGGTGCGCGATCTTCTCGGCCCGCTCGTCGGCGATCGCCGCGATCCGGCCGGCGACGTAGTCACGCGCCGCGACGAAACCGCCGAGCTTCTCGATCTCCTGGAAGTGCGCCCAGGCCTGCTCGGCGAGCTGCTCGGTGAGGTCCTCGACGAACCAGGAGCCGCCGGCCGGGTCGAGCACCTGGCCCAGGTGCGACTCCTCCAGCAGCAGCAGCTGGGTGTTGCGGGCGATGCGGCGGGAGAACGTGGTCTTGGTGTCGGGCAGGCCGCCGGGGATCGCGGCGTCGAACGGGTGGACCAGCACGGTGTCGGCGCCGCCGACCCCGGCGCCGAACGCGGCCAGCGTGGTGCGCAGCATGTTCACCCACGGGTCGCGCTGCGTCATCATCGCCGACGACGTCTCGGCGTGCACGACGGCCGCCCCGGCGTCGGCGGCACCGGCCACCTCCGCCACTCGCGCCCACAGCCGGCGGACGGCGCGCATGGTCGCGATCGTCAGGAACTGGTCGTCGCCGGCCGCCAGCCGGAAGCTGAGCTGGCCGAGCGCGTCGGCGACCGACAGCCCGGCGTCGGTGAGCAGCCGCAGGTAGGCCACCCCGGCGGCCAGGCAGCCGGCCAGTTCCCAGGCCGCGTCGGCGCCCAGGTTGTGCAGGGCTGCACCGTCCACGGTGATCGCCCGCACGCCGCGCCGGCCGGCCAGCCGTGCCGCGACCGCGGTCACGTCCGCGACCGACGGCGCCGGCCGGCCCGACAGCGGCGCGGTCAGCGGGTCGGCGCCGAAGTCGACCGACAGCCCGGACCGGTTTGCCTCGGCGATGCCGTCGAGCAGCGGCAGCAGCGCGTCCACGGCCGCGATGTAGTCCCCCGGCGCGTCCAGGATCAGCGGGACCAGTTCCAGGTACACGTCGTCGAAGACCCGGCTGAGCTCACCCACCGACACGCCGTCGGCCCCGACCCGCAGGCTGATCGCGCTGACCCCGTCGGTCAGCGCGCCGAGCAGTGCGCCGTTGACCGCGCCAGCCGATCCCGACCCGTCCACCGGGAACGTCTCCGCGACCTTCCACCCGGCGTTGACGTCGCGCAGCGCGTCGGCGCCGCGGACGAACGGCCACACCCCGGGCAGCGGCTCCTCCGGGCGGGCGTCGAACGCGGTGTACAGCGGCCGGACGGCGAACCCCTCCGGCAGGGCGGTGTCGAGCAGCCGTTCCGGCTCTCCCCCGGTCTCGTCGCTGATCTCCGCCGGGTCGCGGCGGGACCCCTTGGCCAGCACCCCGGCCACCGCGGTACGCCAGCGGGCGCGAGCCTGCTCCAGTTCGGCGGATACCTCTACTGACACCGATTCAACTCCTGTTTTTGCAACGCGTTGCAGTCCGTGATTGACACTCAGGCTAAATGATGCAGCTCGGCCGTCGACGCAGCAGGTCAGCGCTTATTAGTTACTCGTCGGTAGCGAACCAAACGCTCGGAGTCGGCCGCCACCTGCGGTTCACGATCACCCCGTAGTCTCGACCACCGTGACCGCATCCCACGATCGCACCGCCCAGCGCCTGCTGAGCCGAGTGTGGTCGACGCTGCTGGCAACCGCCCGGCAGCTGCCGGTGTGGCGGCTGGCGCTGACGGCGGCGGTGATCGTGGCGCTGGTGGCGGCCGCGCTGCTGCTGCGCCTGCCCGACGCGGTGCAGATCCGGGACTGGGCGCATGCGCTGGGGCCGTGGTTTCCGTTGGCGTTCCTGGCCGCGCACACCGTGGTGACCGTGCTCCCGTTTCCGCGCACCGCGTTCACCCTGGCGGCGGGCCTGCTGTTCGGACCGTGGCTGGGCGTGACGCTGGCGGTGGCGGCCAGTGCGCTGAGCGCCCTGGCGGCGCTGGTGCTGATGCGCGCCGCCGGGTGGCAGCTGAGCCGGCTGGTGCGCCACCCGGGGGTATACGCGCTCGACGAGCGGTTGCGGCAGCGCGGCTGGCCCGCAGTGGTGTCACTGCGGCTGATCCCGGCGATTCCGTTCGCGGTGATCAACTACGCCGCCGGCGCCTCGGCGGTGCGGCCGCTGCCGTACACGCTGGCCACCCTGGTCGGGCTCTTCCCGGGCACCGCCGCGGTGGTGGTGCTCGGTGATGCGCTCACCGGCCGGGTCTCGCCGGCGCTGTTCGTGGTGTCGCTGGTGACGGCCGCGGTCGGGGTGGCACTGCTGGCGTTCGAGATCCGCGCGCACCGCCGGGATGCGGCGCAACCGGATTCAGCTACCGCCCGCTGAGCAGGCCCGCCGCGTCTCGGGCCATCTCGGTGACGATCTGCCCGGCCGGTGCGCTGCCGTGAATCAGCCCTGCCGCCTGCCCGACGATGACGGCCGCCACCCGGTAGTCCTCGTCGGCCACCGCGGCCCGGTACTGCGCGACCATCTGCGCCGGGTCGGGTTCGGCGCCGTCCCAGCGGTCGGTGAACGCGTTGCGCAGCGCGTTCATCGTGTGTCCCGGCGGCCAGTCGTGGCCGCGGGCGACGTCGAAGACGTCGGTGCGGCAACTGCTGTCACCGTCCGCACCGGCGACCATCTCGCGCGCCGGTCCGGTGCTCAGCGCTTCGGTGGCGGCGTAGAACCGGCTGCCGCAGAGCACACCGGCGGCGCCGAGCATGAGCGCCGCTGCCAGCCCGCGGCCGTCGGCGATCCCGCCGGCCGCCAGCACCGGCGTCGTCAACCCGGCCGCGCCGACCAGGTCGGCGATCTCGGGCACCAGCGTCATCGTGCTGCGCGGCCCGCAGCCGTGCCCGCCGGCCTCACTGCCCTGCGCCACCAGCACGTCGGCGCCGACGTGCAGGGCCCGATCCGCCTGACAAAGATCCTGAACCTGGCAGATCAGCTGTGCGCCTGCCGATTTCACCGCACTCGCGAACGGTGCCGGGTCGCCGAATGACAGCATCACCGCCGCCGGCCGGTGCGACAGTGCCAGATCCAGCAGCGCCGGCCGTTCGGCCAGCGCCCAGGTGATGAACCCGCAGCCCACGGTTGCGTCCCCGGCCACTGCGAACTCCCGCCGCAGCCACGTCTCGTCGCCGTAGCCGCCGCCGATCAGGCCGAGGCCGCCGGCCCGGCTCACCGCGGCGGCCAGTGCGCCGCCGGCCACCCCGGCCATCGGCGCGGAGACGATCGGATGGGTGATGCCCAGCAATGCGGTGAATCCGGTGGTAATCGGTTCGGAAAATGTCACGACAAGCTCCTCACATCGACAACAATTCGGTACCCACCGGTTCCGAAATATCTATTGGACCACCGCTGCGCCGTTAAAGTCTGATTGGTGCCGTATGCCGGCACTCCTGAAAGTCGCAGGTACTCGACGCATGAAGGGGACGGGCCAATGGCTACCGAGAATGCCGCGGTGCGGAAGTATTTGACGGAATTGATCGGGACATTCATGTTCACGTTCTCAGTGATCGGCATTCTTGCCTCCGGCGTGGAGTGCAAAGCCGCGATCTCGCTGGGTATCGGTATCGCGCTGATGGTGATGGTCTACGCCAGCGGGCACATCTCCGGCGGTCACCTCAACCCATCGGTGTCGATCGCCGCCTACCTGCGCGGCGCCCTGCCGCTGGGCGACCTCGGGCCGTACATCGTCGCGCAGCTGGTCGGTGCGCTCGCGGCCTTCGGGGTGGGCTTCGGCCTGTGGCACGACAAGTACTTCGGCGACGCCACCAACCTCAGCGGCAAGATCTGGCCGGCGTTCCTGGCCGAGCTGATCTTCACGTTCGCGCTGTGCTACATCGTCCTGCACACCGCGACCAGCAAGGACAGCGCCGGCAACAGCTTCTACGGGCTGGCGATCGGCCTGATCGTCACGGTCGGTGTGGTGGCGGTCGGCGGCATCTCCGGGGCGTCGTTCAACCCGGCGATCACCTTCGGCCTGATGCTGCCGGGCATGTTCGCCTGGAAGTTCCTCTGGGTCTACCTGCTGGCCGAAGTGCTCGGCGCGGTGATCGCCGCCTACGCCTACAAGGCGACCACCCTCGACGAGACCACCCCGACTCGCCGCGGCTGACAACCGATCAGGACACGGTGCGGGGCTCGCTGCGCGGGCCCCGCACCGTCATCGTTGCGAACGCCCCGCCCAGCAGCACCGCCGGCACGATATTGGCGATCCGGTTGCGCACCCGAATGTGAATGCCGACCGCGACGACGAAATACAGCGTCAGCACCGCAGTCGTAACACGTGCCACCGATGGCAGCCGGAACACCGACAGCAGTCCCAGCGACAGCAGCGCTTTGGCCACCGGAACCAGCGGTCGCACCGCTGCCGGCACCCGCATCGCGTCCATGTTGTTCTCGACGTAGCGGATCGGGATGGCCGAGGCGACGGCGTCGCCTGCCAGGAATGCCGCGAGTGCCGCGTAGGTGGCCCGCGAGGTCAGCACGGTCATGACAGTCCCGGCTCCAGCGCCTGCGCAGGCCCGGCGCCTTCGACCGGCTTGCGTGCATCGGCTTCAGCCTTGGCCACCGCCTGCGCGATCGCCGGGTCGGTGCGGGTGGTGAACCAGTCGGCCACCTCATCGGCGTCGTCCTCCGGGCGCGGCGGGTTCTCCTCCACCGGCGACGGCTGGTAGCGGAACACCCCGTCCTCGCCGGGGGCACCCAGCAGCTTGGTGAAACCCTGTAGCGCCGAACCGAAGTCGCTGGGCACCAGCCAGACCTTGTTCGCCTCACCCTGCGCCATCTCCGGCAGCACCTGCAGGTACTGATAGGCCAGTAGCTCCGGGGTGGGCCGGCCGGCCTTGATCGCGGCGAACGTCTTCTCGATGGCCTTGGCCTGACCCTGGGCCTGCAGGTAGGCCGCCGCCCGCTCACCCTGCGCCCGCAGGATCGTGGACTGACGGTCGGCTTCGGCAGCCAGGATCGCGGCCTGCTTGGCACCCTCGGCGGTGAGGATCTCCGACTGCTTCTTCCCCTCAGCCTGTTTGATCGCCGACTCACGCTGGCCTTCGGCGGTCAGGATCATCGCCCGCTTCTCCCGGTCGGCCTTCATCTGTTTCTCCATCGACTCCTGGATGGACGGCGGCGGGTCGATGCTGCGCAACTCCACCCGGGCCACCCGCAGCCCCCAGCGGCCGGTTGCCTCATCGAGCACCCCGCGCAGCTGCTGGTTGATCTGGTCGCGGGAGGTGAAGGTCTGCTCCAGGTTCATCCCGCCGACCACGTTGCGCAGCGTGGTCGTGGTCAGCTGTTCGACGCCGACGATGTAGTTGCTGATCTCGTAGACCGCCGCCATCGGGTTGGTGACCTGGAAATACACCACCGTGTCGATGTTCAGGGTCAGGTTGTCCTCGGTGATCACCGGCTGCGGCGGGAACGCCACCACTCGCTCCCGCAGGTCGATGCGCGCCCGGATCCGGTCGATGAACGGCACCAGCAGCGTCAGCTGGCCGCTGACCGTCCGGCTGTACCGGCCCAGGCGTTCGATCACCGCCGCCTCAGCCTGCGGGATCAGCGCCACCGATTTGGCGACGACGACCGCCGCGAACAGCACCAGCACCGCCAGCAGCATGAAACCCGTTGTCACGCCGTCCATGTCAGCATTCCTCCTCAGATGATCCGACTCAGAGTGGTCGGTCGACCACCGCCGTGGCCCCATCGATGTGCACCACTATGACCTGCTCCCCGGCCTCGAACGCGTCGTCGTCGTTGAGTGGCCGCGCCGTCCACACCTCACCACCCAGTTTCACCCGCCCCGCTTGCTGCGCGACCCGCTCCAGGACCAGTGCGCTGCGGCCCTGCAACGCCGAAATACCGGTCTCCGCACCGGTTCCCGCCCACAGCCGTCGTCGCAGTGCGGGGCGCACCCCCACCAGGAGCAGTACCGACACCACCAGGAACACCACGCCGTCCGACCAGAGCGGCCACCCGGTCAGCCAACTGGTCGCCGCCGCCGACAATGCGCCGCCGGACAGCATCAGGAGGAACATGTCGCCGGTGAGCGTCTCGGCGCCGGCGAGTCCGAGCGCGACGATCAGCCAGATCAGGGCGGCGGGCATGCGCTCACCCTAGCGCGGCACCCGCTCGAACCGGCCCGTGCTGCACGGGCTGATTACACTGCCGGACAGTATGTGGTGCCCGAGTGTCTCCCTATCGGTCTGGGCCAACGCGTGGCTGGCCGGCCAGGCGTCGCCCGACGATGTGCTGGATGCGCTGACGGCCTGGGCGCCGGTGCAGTCGGTGGCCGCCTACGACGCGGTCGCGGCCGGCAGCATCGGGTTGTCCTGGCCGGGCGCCGGGCATGCCGGGCCGGTTGCGCTGCTGCAGACATTGCGGGCCGCGCCCGGTCCGATCCACCCGGTGCTGCCGGTCCCCGGCGACGTGCGCGGGCTGCCGCCGGGCACCGAGTTCAGCCGGGAGGCGCTCAGTGTCGGCGAGGCGGTGATCCTCGCCGGCCCGGGCACCGCGGTCGGGCTGATCCCGGAGTTCATCGATGACGATCCGCAGCCCACCATGACCTGGACCGTGCACGCACTGCCCGCGCTGCCGGTGATCGAGCAACACGATCTCGGCGCCGCCGAATACGCGCTGCGCTCGGCGGTCCGCTCGGCCGCCGAGACGATGGGCGCGGTCACGTCGCTGTACAGCGGGCCCGGTGACCCGAGGGATCTGGTCGAGGATCTGCTCGATGCCACCCGGCATCACCGGATCCCCGACCGGGCGCCGGCGCGGGCGGTCCGGGTGCTGGAGAACGCCGCCCTGGTCGACGCGATCGTCACCGTCGGCGCCGAGGCGGTGGCCACCGGCGCACAGTCCTCCTCGCAGGCCCAACGGGTCGGTGAGGTGCTGGCACCGCTGGCCGCGGTGGTGCGTACTGCGCGGGCCGCGGCGGTGGACGCGATCCTGGCGGCGGCGCGACGGGCGTAATCCGGTCCGGGGCGGCTGTCGGAGGCCCCGCCTAAACGTCGAGCGCGCGTGGTTCTACGGGGGGAGATCCGCGCGGCCACCCCGACTGCACCGAAGAGAGGAATTCACCGTGAGGTCCGGCTTGATCAAGGCACTACTCCCGCTGATGGTGGCGGGGGCTTGGCTGGCGCCGGTAGCCGGAGCAGTCCCGGACCCGGAATTCGGGAAGGGTTGTGACACGACGCCGACCGGCAGCCTCATCGACCAGTTCGGGTATCGCACCATCTGCGACGGCTACATCCGGGAAGACGGAAGCTGGGAGCGCCAGCGGATCTTCTGGGGCCGGTCGAACCGGGTGTGCGTGCCGACTGCCACGTTCCGGCGCTGCACCGACCTCGACGATGTCCCAAGGCACGTCTACAGCAAGGACGTTTACGACGTTCGGCCGGAGACCATCCCGTTCGGCGAGCCCGGGTGGATCGAGTAAAGCCCTCTCCGGGACATAGCCACGCGCTGTCCCCAATCGGCGTTTTATTCACAATCGACCTGATCAGCCTGCATTTACGTCAGACCACCCCACTGACATTCGAACTTATATTCGGATCGATGGGGGTGTGTCGTGGTGGTATGGAAACACTTCGATGCCGCCATCGTTGAGCCATCCAGCCCAGGTGGCTGGTGGGGCCACCGGCGGCCGCGGCGCGCCCAACCATGAGCGCAGGCCACCCGAACCCCCGTAATGAACGTCGCCAGGGTCAACCTGGCGGTCCCGGCGGATCACCGCCGCCGAATACCCCATCGCATGGCGGCAAGGGCTATTCCACCGATCGGCACGAGCGCCGGCTGGAATGGGAACTGGACGACGCGATGCGACGCCGGATGAAGAGTGCTGAGGGATCACTCGAGGAGGTTATGGTGCGACTCCGTGCATTACAGGAGCACCGTTCCGCGCGCGGGATCACCGGACGACTAGACGAGCGGTTCGGGAAGCCGTTCGACACCGATGAATGGCTTGTCGTCGACAGGCTCTTGAACGAAGGCCACAACGTCACCTCGATCGCGGCTCTTCGAAGCGGTGACACCACACCGGATTTGGCGATTGATGCGCGTCTCGCTGACATCAAGACATCGATCGGAACGAGCGCCACGGCTTTCGCCGGTCGGGTCAGCGTGACGTGGGATGAGCAAAACGTGCCCTACGTTTTCGTGAATGCGACACGGTCCGGGATCTGCCAAGCTGACATGGAACGAGAGATGCAGGCCGTCCTTGCGCGCGGCGATTCGATGTACATTCGGATTATCGGCGATGGTTACGACAGCGAGTACGGGAAGTGGTGATTGGCGTGCGTGCAGACGTGCTCACCGTATCCGGCGACATCGCCAGCATCCTGGATAGCCGACTCGCGAAACTTCCAGGCGCTTCGCTTGCCCGAAATGAGCACAGGCCCAACGGGTATCACTGGGTACTTCCAAATGGCGGTAAGATCCGCGTGTTCAGCAGTGCGGATCAGTCACCTGCCGGAGTAACCCTGCACTCGAACCTGCCAGATGACGAGCACAATACCTGGGCGGTCGAGATTTTCGACGGCATCTGCGCCGGCAGCGATGGCAATGTGGCACTGCTTGATGAGGACGACAACGTCGTCAAGTCGCGGCGTCAGACCGCTGTGTAGTTCGCGCGAACCGGGCTAAGACTGGCACCGAGGTGCGGACTTGTCGATCAACATCCCCGACAATCGACGACCAGCGCGGCACAGTGCGGAGCCCCGCACGAGGCCCCGTCGACGCCGGCTCGGCAGCCGGGAACAGGATCCACGCCACTGAGCCGGGCCGGTTCCCCCCCGTCGCGCAGCTCGTCGATGAGCCCGCGGGCCAGGGCGGCGAACCGCCGGTCGGCGTTGGGGGTTGCGGCCCGGGCGTAGGCGATGCCGGCGGCCTCGGCCTGCAGGCGCACCTCATGGTCGAGGTCCCACAGCACCTCGATGTTGTCGCTGACGAAGCCGATCGGGCAGACGATCACCGCACGGGCGTCGGCGCCCGCCAGAGTGTGGAGATGGTCCTCGACGTCGGGTTCCAACCACGGCACCTGCGGCGGGCCGGAGCGCGACTGCCACACCTGATCGAAGTCGGCGTAGCCGGCGGCTGCCGCGACAAGCCGTGCGGCATAACCGACTTGGCGGCTGTACAGCCGCGGCCCGTACTGCTCGTCGGCGGCGACCGGTATCGAATGCGCGGTGAACACCAGCCGGGCGCCGGCACGCCGGTCGACGGGCAGGGCTTCGGCGGCGGTGCGGATCGCCTCGGCGAACATCTCCACGAACAGCGGGTGGTCGAAGTAGTGCCGCAGCTTCACCAGTTCCGGCGCCTGCTCCCCCGCCACAGCCCGGGCTCGGGCGATGTCCTCGGCGTACTGCTCGCAGCCCGAATATCCGCCCCACGCGGAGGTGGTGAACACCGCCGCCCGGCGCACCCCGTCCGCCGTCATCGCCACGACGGCGTCCTCGACGTACGGCTCCCAGTTGCGGTTGCCGAAATACACCGGTAGTTCCGGCATTTCGAGCCGCAGCTGCTCGATCAGCGCCCGGTTGATGGCGTTGATCGGCGACACGCCGCCGAAGTGCCGGTAGTGGTGGGCGACGTCCTCGAGACGTTCGGGCGGGATGCCCCGGCCGCGGGTGACGTTGGCCAGGTACGGCAGCACCTGCTCCTGCCCTTCGGGTCCGCCGAAGGACAGCAGCAGGACCGCGTCGAAATCCATTTAGAGCAGCTGGGTGTGCGCCCCGCCGTCGGCGTAGACGATCGTGCCGGTGGTGGCCGGCAGCCAGTCCGACAGCAGCGCGCAGACGGTCTTGGCGACCGGGGTCGGGTCCTTCATGTCCCAGCCGATCGGTGAACGCTGGTCCCAGCCCTCCTCCAACAGCCGGATCTGCTCACCGGCTCCCTCGCCGAGCGCACCGCCGACGATCGCGCTCATCGCCAGGGTCCGGATCGGCCCGGCCGCAACGAGATTGGACCGCACCCCGGACTTACCGGCCTCGCGCGCCACGAACCGGTTCACCGACTCCAGCGCGCTCTTGGCGACCGTCATCCAGTTGTAGGCCGGCATCGCCCGCGTTGGGTCGAAGTCCATGCCGACGATGGAGCCGCCCGGCGCCATGATCGGCAGCGTCGCCTTGGCCAGCGAGGCGTAGGAGTACGCCGAGATGTGGATGCCCTTGGCGACGTCCTCGTAGGGGGCGTCGAAGAACGGGTTGACGCCCATCCCGGTCTGCGGCATGAAGCCGATCGAGTGCACCACGCCGTCGATCTGGTTGCCCTCGCCGATCACCTCGGTGATCCGGCCGGCCAGCGAGTCCAGGTGCTCGTCGTTCTGTACGTCGAGTTCCAGCAGCGGCGCCGGTTCCGGCAGCCGATCGATGATCCGCTGGATCAGCCGCAGCCGGTCGAAGCCGGTGCAGACCAACTGCGCGCCGGCCTCCTGCGCGGCCTTGGCGATGTGGAACGCGATCGAGGAGTCGGTGATGATCCCGGTGACCAGGATCCGCTTGCCTTCGAGAAGCCCTGCCATGAAAAGTCCTTTTCTGCTCCGTGAGTCGGGGGTGCCGAAATCCTCAGTGGCCCATGCCCATACCGCCGTCGACGGGGATCACCGCGCCGGCGATGTAGGAGGCGTCCTCGGACGCCAGGAAGCTGACCGCACCGGCCACCTCGGCGGCGGTACCGACCCGCTTGGCGGGGATGAACTCCAGCGCGCCGGCCTGGATGCGCTCGTCCAGCGCGCGGGTCATCTCGGTGTCGATGTAGCCCGGGGCCACCACGTTGGCGGTGACGCCGGCCTTGGACAGTTCCCGCGAGATGGACCTGGCCATTCCGATCAGGCCGGCCTTGGCCGCGGCGTAGTTGGCCTGGTTGCCGATCCCCCACATGCCCGACACCGAGCCGATGAAGATGATCCGGCCGAACCGCTTCTTCTGCATGTTGCGGCAGGCCCGCTGCGCCACCCGGAACGCGCCGGTGAGGTTGGCGTTGATGACCTCTTCGAACCGCTCCTCGGTCATCCGCATCAGGAACGCGTCCTTGGAGATGCCGGCGTTGGAGACCAGCACCTCGACCGGGCCCTGGTGCTCCTCGACCTCTGTGAACGCGCGGTCGACGGCGGCGTTGTCGGTGACGTCGCACTCCACCCCGAACAGCCCCTCCGGAGCACCCGAGCCGCGGTGCGTGACCGCCACCTTGTGGCCGTCGGCGGCCAGCCGCTGCGCAATCGCCAGGCCGATACCCCGGTTTCCTCCGGTCACCAGGACGGAACGGGACACGAACGCGGGTTTGCCGGCGGCTGTTTCGCTGTCAGTCACCGGCATAACTTATCAGTGCCCGACAGCTCACCGGCGCACCGGACGCAGCGTGCTAGGCGGGCAGCCGCCGGTTCAGCAGCAGCGCCGCGAAGCCTGCTAGCGCCAGGACCAGCGCGCCCAGCCGCAGCCAGCCGGTGCTGGCCTCACCGCGAATCGTCTCGTAGCCGATCTGGTTCTGCAGGCTGGAGTAGACCTCCTTGAGCTGCTGCAGGGTGGATGCGGTGTAGGCGGTGCCACCGGACAGGTCGGCGATCTTCTTCAGCGAGTCGTCGTCGACCGGGACCGGCTGGCGCTGCTCGTTGATCTCCACGTAGCCGTACGGGGTGCCGAACGAGATCGTCGAGATCGGCACGCCCTGGTCCTTGGCGGTGCGTGCCGCGGTGAACGCACCCTTGGGGTTGTCCGGGTTCGACGGCACCGTCTCCTTGCCGTCGGATTCGAGCACGATCCGGGCCGGCGGCGGGGTGTCGCCGCCGCCGATCACCGCGCCGACGGTGGCGATCGCCTGCAGCGCCGTGAAGATCCCCTCCCCGGTCGCGGTGCGATCCGCCAGTTGCAGCCGGTCGATCGCCGACTTGGTGGCCTCCCGGTTGGTGGTCGGCGAGACCAGCACGGTTGCGGTGCCGGCGTAAGCGATCAGACCCAGGTTGATGCCCGGCGTCAGCTCGTCGGCGAACTGCTTGCCGGCCTCCTGCGCGGCGACCAGGCGGCTCGGCGCGACGTCGGTGGCCCGCATCGACTGGGAGACGTCGATCACCAGCATCACCACCGCGCGGTTGCGGGGAATCCGGACGTCGTGGGTGGGCCCGGCCATCGCGACCGTGAACAGCACCAGCGAGCTGAGCAGCAGCACCGCCGAGAGGTGCCGCCACTTCGTCGGCGACTTCGGTGCGACGCTCTCCAGCAGCTCCATGTTGGCGAACCGCAGGATCCGGCGCTGCCGGGCCACCTGCATGAAGATGTACAGGCCGAGCAGGCCGATGATCACGAACAGGAACAGGAAGAACCACGGGTGGGCGAAGCCCGACAGCGTCATCGGCCCGAGTAGCGGCAACGTCATAGCAGACCTGTCTCTTCGGTGCGGGTCGAGCTCACGAAATCCCCGCCAGCGCACCGCGCCGGCGGGATTCGACGAATCGGACGATGTCGGCGATCCAGTCACGATCGGTGCGCAGGCTCAGCAGCGGCGCGCCGCAGCTGCGCAGCGCGCGCGTCACGTCACCGTGGTGGACGGCCGCGGCCCGGGAGAAGTCGTCGCGCAGTTTCGCGTCGATGGTGAACTCGCGGGTGACCCCGGATTCGGTGTCCTGCAGCACCACGTCGCCGACGTCGGGCAGTTCCACGTCGCGCGGGTCGAGCACCTCCACGCCGAGCACCTCGTGGCGGGCGGCGATCGCGCGCAGCGGACGCATCCAGTTGATCGGGCCGAGGTAGTCGCTGATGATCACCGCCATCCCGCGGCGACGTTCCGGCCGGCGCAGGGCGTCGATGGCGGCGGCCAGGTCACCGCGCACCCCGACCGGGGCACGCGGGGTGGTGGCGATGGTCCGCAGCAGCGTCTGCTCGTGGTTGCGCCCGGACCGGGCCGGCACCCGCACCACGCGCTCCCCGTTGGCGACCAGTGCGCCGATCCGGTTGCCGCCGCCGCTGTTGAGGTAGATGATCGCCGCCGCCGCCGCGACCGCCAGGTCGCGTTTCTCGCAGCCGGCGGTGCCGAAGTCCATGCTGGCCGACATGTCGATCACCAGCCAGGTCTCCAGCTCCCGGTCGGCGATCATCTGCCGGACGTGCGGGTGGGTGGTGCGGGCCGTCACCGACCAGTCCATCCGGCGCACGTCGTCGCCGGGCTGATACAGCCGCGACTCCCCCGGCTCCGATCCGGGGCCGGGGATCAGACCCAGGTGGTCGCCGTGCAGCACCCCGTCCAGCTTGCGCTTGACGGTCAACTCCAGGGTGCGCAGCGCGGCCGCCAGCTTCGGGTCGCGGATCCCGCCGCGCAACATCGACGGCGGCCGCGAACCGGGTTCGGCCGGCCCCGGCTCCGGCCGGGGGGCGGCGTCGGTCACCGACCGCTGACCGTGGCCGCGACGGTCGGCGCTCCAGGCGCACCCGATGCGCCGGGCGGCACGGGCTGCGGCTGCTGCGGAACGGCGTTCACCTGGGGCAGCGCCACTGTCTGCAGCACCCGGTTGATGACGATGTCCGAGGTGATCTCGTCGGCCATCGCGTCGTAGGACAGCACCAGCCGGTGCCGCAGCACGTCCGGGATGACCTCGATGACGTCCTGCGGGATCACGTAGTCGCGGCCGCGCACCAGGGCCAGCGCCCGGGAAGCCGAGATGATGCCCAGCGAGGCGCGCGGCGACGCGCCGAACGACAGCCAGTTCTTCACGTCCGGCATGCCGAACTGCTCGGGCTGGCGGGTCGCGGTGATCACCCGGACCACGTAGTCGACCAGCGCGTGGTGCACGAAGTTGTTGGCGGCCAGCGCCTGCAGGCGCACCAGGTCGCTGATCTGCAGGATCTCCTTGGGCTCCGGCGGGGTCACCCCCATCCGGTAGATGATCTCGCGCTCTTCCTCCGGCGACGGGTAGTCGACGTTGATCTTGAACAGGAAGCGGTCCCGCTGCGCCTCGGGCAGCGGGTAGACGCCCTCGTGCTCGATCGGGTTCTGGGTGGCCATCACCAGGAACGGGCTGGGCAGCGGGAACGTCTTGCCGCCGATCGACACCTTGCGTTCCTGCATGACCTCCAGCAGCGCCGACTGCACCTTGGCCGGTGCGCGGTTGATCTCGTCGGCGAGCAGGAAGTTGACCATCACCGGGCCGAGTTCGGTGTCGAACTCCTCCCGGCCCTGCCGGTAGATCCGGGTGCCGATGATGTCGGTGGGAACCAGGTCCGGGGTGAACTGGATGCGGGCGAACGTGCCGCCGACCACCCGCGCGAAGGTCTCCACCGTCAGCGTCTTGGCGACGCCGGGCACACCTTCCAGCAGCACGTGGCCCTTGGCCAGCAGGCCGACCAGGACGCGCTCGACCAGTTGGTCCTGCCCGACGATGACGCGCTTGACCTCGAAGATGGCCCGCTCCAGCGCCTGCACCTCGGCGGCCAGGCCGCCGGCCGGGGCCCCCGCGGACCCGGAGAAACCGCTGGCGCCCGTGGGCGTCCCATCCGGTGACGTCATCGACTAACCCTCCACAAAGTTCGGTCGGACACGACTGCTTGCACGGCCGGTGGCCGAGGGGCAGCGGCGTGCCCGCGTTTCACTATTCCAGGCATCGGGATATCCGTCGACGCACGGCCCCGATCAGTACTCGATGATCCGGGTCAGGTACGGCGTCATGCCGGAGGTCCGCACCGGGCTGACGACGACCTTGCCGGCGCTGCCGGAGGCCTCCAGCATCTTCCCGCCGCCGAGGTACATGGTGACGTGCTGGCCACCGCCCGGGCCGTAGAACATCAGGTCGCCGCGGCGGGCCTGGCTCGGCGGGATGTGCCGGCCGGCGTTGTACTGATCGCCGGAGAACCGCGGGATCAGCACGCCGACCCCGGCGAACGCGTAGCGCATCAGGCCCGAGCAGTCGAAGCCGGTGATGCCGGCGCCGTCGCCGACACCCTTGCTGGGGCCGGTCAGCGAACCGCCGCCCCACGAGTAGGGCACGCCCAGCTGCGAGCCACCACGCCGGATGACGTACTCGATGGCCTGCTTGCCGTGCACCCGTTGCCCGGGTGAGACGTTGCCGGCGGAATCGCCGACGTTGAAGCCGAGGCCGGACAGGAACTTCTTGCCCAGGTCCATCGTGGTCTGGGTGGCGTTCGCGGTGGCCTGCAGCGACGCGTTGGCGACGGCCACCGGGTCGCCGGGTGCGCCGGCGCTGATGGTCGCGGGCAGTGTCGGATCCCAGGCCACCTCGGCGGTGGCCGGACCGGCCAGCCCGACCAGCAGGGTCAGCGCCGCCAGCAGCGGCGCGAGGAGTCGTACGGATTTGTGTCGCATCGCTGACCCGTCAGTATTCGATGTATCGGACTACATACGGCGTCATGCCGCTGGTGCGCACCTTGGACACCTTCACCTTCTGGCCCACGTCGGGGGCCTCCAGCATCAGGCCGTTGCCCAGGTACAGCGTCACGTGCTGGCTGCCGCCCGGACCGTAGAAGATCACGTCACCGCGGCGCATCAGCGCCGACGGGATCTGCCGGCCCGCCTTGTACTGCGAACCCGAGTAGTGCGGCAGCTTGATGCCGACGCCGGCGAACGAGTACAGGATCAGCCCGGAACAGTCGAATCCGGTTGTGCCCGAACCGGATCCGATGCCACGGCTGGGTCCGGCCGCGGTGCCGCCACCCCACGAGTACGGCACACCGCGGGCGGCCAGACCGCGCCGGATCACGTATTCGGAGGCCTGCCGCCCGTACACCCGCGGGATCTGTCCGTTGGTGTAGCCGCTGCCGCTCGGCGCCAGCCCGAGGGACTGCAGGAACTTCTGGCCCATGCTCGAGGTGACCTGAGCAGACGTCTGCGAGATGCCGAGCACCTGGTTGATGACGGCGATCGGGTCGCCACCGATGTTCGCGCTCGGCACCATCGGCAGCGTCGGGTCCCACTCGCCGTCCCACTGGGCGGCACGCTTCGGCGTCGCGTGCTTGCCCCGGCGGCCGCTGGCCCAGCGGTCCCCTGTTGTCGTCGGGGATGCCGCTTCCTGTTCCGCCTCGGCCGATGGTCCACCCGGCTGCGCCGCGGGCTGCATCCGCTCGCGCGCGGCCGCCAGCCGGGCCTCCGCTGCATCGCGCTGCGCGGCAAGGCGGTCGACCTCACCGCGCTGCTCGTCGAATTTGTGCTGGGTGTCGGTGAGCGCGCCCACCGCACTGTCCTGGCTGGCCTGCGCGGCGACGACGGCCCGGTCGGCGTTC
Organism: Mycolicibacter acidiphilus; assembly: GCF_018455725.1. Classification (GTDB taxonomy): domain Bacteria; phylum Actinomycetota; class Actinomycetes; order Mycobacteriales; family Mycobacteriaceae; genus Mycobacterium; species Mycobacterium acidiphilum. The sequence goes on along the minus strand of NZ_JAHCLR010000001.1, from coordinate 283,807 downwards.
TGCTTGGCCAGTCGGGCCGCCGACTCCTTGTTGACCTGTTCGGTGCGGGCCCGCTGCAGGTTGTCCAGTACCTGCTGGGAGCTGAGCGCCAGGGTCTGACCGGCGGCCGCGGTGGCGATCATGTCGGACGGGCTGGCAGCGGTCAGGTAGCTGTCCGAGGGGCCGTTGACGTAGGTGGCGGCGGCGAACGTGTTGAACCGCTTCTGCGCGGCGACGATCGCGGCGTCGGCGTCGGTGATCGCCTGCCGGCTGGCCGTCACCTCGCGCTGGGCGGTGTCGGCGTTCTCCCGCGCTTCTTGCAGGTCGACGAGCGCCTTGTTGATGCTCTCCTTCTCCGCCTGGATCTCTGCGCCCAGGTTCTGCAGCCGCTGGTTGGCCTCGGCGACGTCGGCGATGAGCGCGGCGATGCCGTTGGGGGTCTCCTCGGGAGCAGCCGACGCCAAACCCGGGGTGGCGAGTAGCAGCGTCGTGCTCAACACGGAGACTGCGGCGGGTCGGACAATCCGGGCGGTCGGCCCGAAGGCGGAGCCGCGATGGATGCGTCTCATTCGACTCAGGTCTCCTCGGGCTCGACTCGGACGGGGGCGGGTCGGCGGGCGCCACACATGAACCGGTCACAAAACACAAGTGCAACAGCCGCGCTTTTTGAACCATACGTCACATGAGTCACTAGAGACCCGTTGGTAACAAACGAGGTGCGCAGTATTGAGCGGGTTGTGACCGGACGGTGACATGGGAATTCGCCAACGGGCGAGTACGGGGGTTTCAACCACCCCGAAGGGGGGCGGATCTAGGCCGCTCAGGGTCGGTGCGGGCCCGTCAGTCGGTAGCGGCGACCGGTGCGGTCGCGCGTTTGCTACGACGCTGCAGCACGCGGGTGCAGACCGCCGCTGCGGTCACCCCGACCAGCAGCGCCACCGTCATCCCGGTCCAGGGCAGATCCGGCGTCGTCAACTGGTCTAGAAAGTTCTGCGCCGACACCACCGGGTAGCCGGTCTTGGCGTGGTCCTCGGCCGCCTCCAGCTTCGCGCGGTGGAACTGCCCCGAGTAGCTGCCGACGTACGTGGGGCTGACCACCAGCACGGTGGCTGCCGGGTAGTCGGCGCCGACGACGGTCGCGACGTCGCGCAGCGAGGTGTCCATCCCGGGGTTCTTGGCGACTTCCACGATCTTCAGGTCGATTCCCTCGCGGGCCGCCGCGGACACCACCTCGCGCATCGCGGGCACATCGTCGGCGGGGGCACTGACCGAACCGGCGGCGACCGCGAGCTTCACCAGCGTCATGCACTCGTCCGGCGGACCGGCCGGCTCGATGCCGACGGCGATGCAGAGCTCGTCCGGAATGTAGGCCGGCGGGTGCAGGGTGGTCACGGTTGACGACGGTATCAACCCCTCGCTGTTTTCAGGTGCGACCGTCGAGCGTGGGCGAATACACACATAGATTTACGTAACACAGTCGTGATACACATCGGAACAGGCCGAGGAAGCGCTCGCCGACCCCTACACGGTTGAGTTCAGCCCTGATCCGAAGATCATTTCGGGTAAATCCGACCGCTACCTGGGCATCTGTGCAGACGTCGGCGTGCTCGTCGTCATCGTGGTGCGGCAGGGCGCGACGCGTTACGGCGCCAACGCATGGGAGAGCCGCGATGGGTGAGAACAAGCCGGGACTCGACGAACTACTCGCGGAAGCGATCACGCTGGAGGATGGGACGCTGCCCGACGTCCGCCCGACACGAGTAAGCCGGCCGAACCTGCCGAAGTCCGAGGTCGTGCACGTTCGCCTCGCCGGCGAGCACTACCGCGAACTGAAGCGGGAGGCGGAACTGCGCGGAATCTCGGTCTCCGATGTGGTGCGTACCGCGACCTTCAAGTTCCTCCACCAGCGTGACGACGACCGCAGCGCGGACTACCTGGCCGAGGCGCTACGGCAGAGCGGGCTGCGCGTCGTGTCGAGTCGACATTCCTAACGTCACAGCACAGAAGGCACGCCACGGCGCATCGGCGCGCGCACCGAGCCGTGCTGCGCGAGCAGCATCCGACGTCCAACCCCCGCCGCAGTGAGGGGAACCTTACTTAATACAGGACAATCGTACTGTTAGAGTGGTCGGCGGCGCCGGCGCAGTCCCGCCGGGCGGACTACTCAAGATATCGGGAGTTGATGTGACCAGCACAGAGTCGGTGAATTCGTTCGGAGCCCGCGACACCCTCGCAGTCGGTGACGACGAGTATCAGATCTACCGGCTCGCCGCCGTTCCCGGCACCGAGAAGCTGCCCTACAGCCTGAAAGTGCTCGCCGAGAACCTGCTGCGCAACGAGGACGGCGCCAACATCACCAAGGCGCACATCGAGGCGATCGCGAACTGGGACCCGTCGGCCGAGCCGAACACCGAGATCCAGTACACCCCGGCGCGGGTCATCATGCAGGACTTCACCGGCGTGCCCTGCATCGTCGACCTGGCCACCATGCGTGAGGCCGTCGCGGCGCTGGGCGGTGACCCGGACCAGGTGAACCCGCTCGCCCCGGCCGACCTCGTCATCGACCACTCGGTCATCGCCGAGTTCGCCAACACCCCGCAGGCCTACGAGGCCAACGTGGCCCTGGAGTACCAGCGCAACACCGAGCGCTACCAGTTCCTGCGCTGGGGCCAGGGCGCCTTCAGCGACTTCAAGGTGGTCCCGCCGGGCACCGGCATCGTCCATCAGGTCAACATCGAGTACCTGGCACACGTCGTGATGAGCCGTAACGGCCTGGCCTACCCGGACACCTGCGTGGGCACCGACTCGCACACCACGATGGTCAACGGCCTGGGCGTGCTGGGCTGGGGCGTCGGCGGTATCGAGGCCGAGGCCGCGATGCTCGGCCAGCCGGTGTCGATGCTGATCCCGCGGGTGGTCGGCTTCAAGCTGACCGGTTCGATCCGTCCCGGCGTGACCGCCACCGACGTGGTGCTGACCGTTACCGAGATCCTGCGTAAGCACGGCGTGGTCGGCAAGTTCGTCGAGTTCTACGGCAAGGGCGTCGCCGAGGTGCCGCTGGCCAACCGCGCCACCCTGGGCAACATGAGCCCGGAGTTCGGCTCGACCGCCGCGATCTTCCCGATCGACGGCGAGACCATCAACTACCTGCGGATGACCGGGCGCAGCGAGAAGCAGCTGGCGCTGGTGGAGGCCTACGCCAAGGCGCAGGGTATGTGGCACGACGTCGACCACGAGCCGGCCTTCTCCGAGTACGTCGAACTGGACCTGGGCGACGTCGTGCCGTCGATCGCCGGCCCGAAGCGTCCGCAGGACCGCATCGAGCTGTCCGATGCCAAGAACGCGTTCCGCAAGGACATCCACACCTACACCGAAGACGCCGACGCCCCGGCCGCCGGTGGCAACGTCGCCGAGGCCGCCGGCGCCAAGCTGGACTTCGCCGACGACGGTTCGATCGAGTCGGCGGCCCGCGGCGCCGAGGGCCGGCCGTCGAAGCCGACCCTGGTGCACACCGACAGCCAGGACTTCATCCTCGACCACGGCGCGGTGACCATCGCCGCCGTCACCTCCTGCACCAACACCTCCAACCCGGAGGTGATGCTCGGGGCGGCGCTGCTGGCCAAGAAGGCCGTCGAGCGCGGCCTGCACGCCAAGCCGTGGGTGAAGACCACGATGGCGCCGGGCTCGCAGGTCGTCACCGACTACTACGAGAAGGCCGGCCTGTGGCCGTACCTGGAGAAGCTGGGCTTCTACCTGGTCGGCTACGGCTGCACCACCTGCATCGGCAACTCCGGCCCGCTGAGCCCGGAGATCTCCGCGGTGATCAACGAGGCCGACCTGACCGCCACCGCGGTGCTGTCGGGTAACCGCAACTTCGAGGGCCGGATCAACCCGGACGTGAAGATGAACTACCTGGCCTCCCCGCCGCTGGTGGTGGCCTACGCGATCGCCGGCACGATGGACTTCGACTTCGAGCACGAGGCGCTGGGCGTGGATAGCGAAGGCGCGGAGGTCTTTTTGGCCGACATCTGGCCGACCCAGCAGGAGATCGCCGACACCATCGGCGCCTCGATCAGCCAGGAGATGTTCACCAAGAGCTACGCCGACGTCTTCACCGGCGACGAGCGGTGGCGCGCGATCGAGACCCCGGCCGGCAACGTGTTCGACTGGAACCCGGAGTCGACCTACGTGCGGAAGCCCCCGTACTTCGACGGCATGCCCGCCGAGCCGGCCCCGGTCACCGACATCGCCGGCGCCCGGGTGCTGGCGCTGCTGGGTGACTCGGTGACCACCGACCACATCAGCCCGGCGGGTGCGATCAAGACCGGCACCCCCGCGGCGCAGTACCTCGACGCGCACGGCGTGAAGGTCAAGGACTACAACTCGTTCGGGTCGCGGCGCGGCAACCACGAGGTGATGATCCGCGGCACGTTCGCCAACATCCGGCTGCGCAACCAGCTGCTGGACGCGATCGTCGACGGCGGGGTGTCCGGCGGCTACACCCGCGACTTCACGCAGGACGGCGGCCCGCAGGCGTTCATCTACGACGCCTCGGAGAACTACGTCAAGCAGGACATCCCGCTGGTGGTGCTGGGCGGCAAGGAGTACGGCTCGGGTTCGTCGCGCGACTGGGCGGCCAAGGGCACCGCGCTGCTGGGCGTCAAGGCCGTCATCGCCGAGTCGTTCGAGCGCATCCACCGGTCCAACCTGATCGGCATGGGCGTCATCCCGCTGCAGTTCCCCGCCGGGCAGTCGGCGGCGTCGCTGAAGCTGGACGGCACCGAGGTGTACGACCTGACCGGGATCACCGCCCTCAACGACGGTGTGACCCCGTCGACCGTGCACGTCACCGCGACCAAGGCCGATGGATCGACGGTGGAGTTCGACGCCGTCGTCCGGATCGACACCCCCGGTGAGGCCGACTACTACCGCAACGGCGGCATCCTGCAGTACGTGCTGCGGAACATGCTGAAGGCCAAGTAGTCGCGGAATCCGGCTGCCTGATGCCCAGGGTCAGCGAGGATCACCTGGCGGCCCGGCGCCGCCAGATTCTCGACGGCGCACGGCGCTGCTTCGCCGCCTACGGCTACGAAGCTGCGACCGTGCGCCGGCTCGAGGAGACCATCGGCCTGTCCCGCGGAGCGATCTTCCACCACTTCCGGGACAAGGACACGCTCTTCTTCGCGCTCGCCGAAGAGGACGCCCAGCAGATGGCGGAGCTGACCGCGCGCGAAGGTCTGATCGGCGTGATGCGCCAACTGCTGGCCGACCCCGACCAGTACGACTGGTTGGCGACCCGGTTGGAGATCGCCCGCAAGCTGCGCCACGACCCGGAGTTCCACCGGGGCTGGGCGGAGCGGTCAGCCGAGTTGGCGACGGCGGCGACCGCGCGGCTGCGCCAGCAGAAGCAGGCCGGCCGGCTGCGCGATGATTTTCCCGCCGAGGTGCTGCACTGCTACCTGGATCTGGTGCTCGACGGCTTGGTGGCCCGGCTGGCCTCCGGCGAGGATCCGCAGCGGCTCACCGCCGTGCTGGACCTGGTGGAGGACTCGGTCCGCCACCGCTGACCCGTCCCCCGCGACCGTGCAGAAACGTCCGGTGAAAGTCCAGGTCGAAGTGGACGTTTCTGCACGGTCGCCGAATTCAGCGGGGATGGCTGCGATGGTTGGGCCCACCCCGGCCGCGCATCGCGACCCCGGACTCCCGCAGCATCGAATGCACCGATCCGTAGGACCGTCCGGTGGTCGCCGCCAGTGTGCGGATGCTGGCGCCGCGCTCGTAGGCGCTGCGCAGTTCGGTCAGCACCCGTTCCCGCGGCGGATTCTCCGGTTTCGTCATCGACATCTCCCCCTGATGTGCGCTAGTGAATGACGAATTCAGCCTAGGAATGCCGACGCGACCCGGGGGGCGGATTCAGCGGATTCGGTTCCCCGAATCACTACGCCAGTTCGATGAGGTCGCGGTACTCCGCCGACCAGTGGTCCTCGGTGCCGTCGGGCAGCAGCACCACCCGCTGCGGGTCCAGCGCCTCGGCGGCTCCCGGGTCGTGGGTCACCAGCACCACCGCACCGGCGTAGCTGCGCAGCGCGTCAAGCACCTGCTCACGCGAGGCCGGGTCCAGGTTGTTCGTCGGCTCGTCGAGCAGCAGCACGTTGGCGGTGGACGCCACCAACCCGGCCAGCGCCAGCCGGGTCTTCTCACCGCCGGAGAGCGTGCCGGCCGGCTGCTCCAACTGGGCGCCGGTGAACATGAAGGCGCCGAGCAGCCCGCGCAGATCCTGTTCCGAGGTGTCCGGGGCGGCGTGCCGGATGTTCTCCCACACGCTGGTGGAGTTGTCGATGGTGTCGTGCTCCTGGGCGAAGTAGCCGATCTTGCAGCCGTGCCCCGGTTCGAGCTGACCGGCGTCGGGTGTCTCCACGCCGGCGAGCAGCCGCAGCAGCGTCGTCTTGCCGGCGCCGTTGAGGCCCAGCACCACCACTCGCGAGCCGCGGTCGATGGCCAGGTCGACGCCGGTGAAGATCTCCAGCGAGCCGTACACCTTGGTCAGGCCGGACGCCATCAGCGGCGTTTTGCCGCAGGCCGACGGGGTCGGGAATTTGATCCGGGCGACCTTGTCGGCGACCCGCTCGTCGTCGAGTTCGGCCATCATCTTCTCGGCGCGGCGCAGCATGTTCTGGGCCGCAACGGCTTTGGTGGCCTTGGCGCCCATCTTCGCGGCCTGGGTGCGCAGTGCGGTGGCCTTGCGTTCGGCGTTGGCCCGCTCGCGGCGGCGACGCTGCTCGTCGGTGGCCCGGGCGTCGAGGTATTTCTTCCAGCCCATGTTGTAGACGTCGGCCTCGCCGCGCACCGCGTCCAGGAACCACACCCGGTTGACGACGTCCTCCAGCAGCTGCACGTCGTGGCTGATCAGCACCAGTCCCCCGGTGTGGTTCTTCAGGAAGTCGCGCAGCCAGCCGATCGAGTCGGCGTCGAGGTGGTTGGTCGGCTCGTCGAGCAGCAGCGTGGTGTTGGCGGACCCGCCCGCCCCGCCCTCACCGGCCGCGAACAGGATGCGGGCCAGTTCCACCCGGCGACGCTGGCCGCCGGAGAGCGTCCGCAGCGGCTGGGTCAGCACCCGCTCGGGCAGCCCCAGACTGGTGCAGATCCGGCTGGCCTCGCTCTCGGCGGCGTACCCGCCGAGGGCGGCGAACCGTTCCTCGAGCTGCCCGTAGCGCCGGATCGCCCGGTCGCGTTCGGTGTCGTCGACGACCTCGGCCATCAGCACCTGCTGTTTCTCCAGGTCGGCGAGCAGGGCGTCGAGCCCGCGGGCCGAGAGCACCCGGTCCCGGGCCAGCACGTCGAGGTTGCCCTCCCGGGGGTCCTGCGGCAGGTAGCCGACCTCACCGCTGCGGGTGATGCTGCCGGCGTACGGCTCACCCTCCCCGGCCAGGATGCGCATGGTGGTGGTCTTGCCGGCGCCGTTGCGCCCGACCAGCCCGATCCGGTCGCCGGGCTGGATGCGCAGCGCCGGTCCCTCGGCGGCGAGCAGGGTGCGCGCTCCGGCGCGGACCTCCAGGTCCGTTGCGGTTATCACGCGCGCATACTCCTGTTGCTATTTGTCGTCGGTGAAGACCGGTGGGCGCTTCTCTTTGCGCGCTGCGACGGCCTCTTCGAAGTTGCTGGTCAGCAGGCGCACATAGAGCTGTCCGAGCCCTTCGGCCTGCATATGTCCCTCCAGACTACCGGCATCCAGACCGCTCCACAGCGTGCGCTTGGTCAACTCGACACCCGGGCGGGAGAACCCGGCGATCCGTTCGGCCATGTCGAAGCAGGTGTCGAGCAGCGCCTCCGGTTCGACGACCTGAGACACCAGGCCGATCCGCTCGGCCTCGGCCGCGTCGACATCGCGGCCGGTGAGCATGATCTCGAACGCCCGGGAGGCGCCGATCGCCCGCGGCAGCAGGTAGCTCAGGCCCAGTTCGCTGGCGGTCAGCCCATTGTTGATGCCGGCCGCCCGGAAGTAGGCGCCGTCCGCGGCGACCCGGATGTCGGCGGCCAGCGCCAGACAGAGCCCGCCGCCGATCGCCGCGCCGTTGACCGCCGCGATCACCGGCTGATGCAGCCGGCGCAACCCGAGGATCACGTCGTCGAGCAGTTCCATCGACCGCAGCCCGAAGCTCGGCCGGGTCAGACCGGCCACATGTGGGACGGCACCCGCGGATTTGTGATCGGCGCCGGACGAGAATCCACGTCCGGCGCCGGTCAGCACCACCGCCCGCACGTCGTTGTCGTAGCCGATCCGGGACAGCACCTCGCGCAGCGGCACCATGACGTCGAACGCCATCGAGTTCATCCGCTCGGGGCGGTTCAGCGTGACCAGCGCGACATGCGGGCGGGGACGTTCGACGGTGATGAACTCGGAGACGAACTCGGTGGGGTCGGCCATTCCAGGCACGCTATCGCGTGCCGCCGGTCAGTCCTGGGCGGGCTGACCCTGCGCGGCGATCGCCGCCTCCAGGTCGAGGTCCTTGACCTGCTGGACCAGATCCTCCAGTGCGGCGGCCGGCAGCGCCCCGGCCTGCCGGAACACCAGCGTGCCCTTCTTGAACGCCATCAGGGTGGGGATCGACTGGATCTCGGCGGCCGCCGCCAGCTGCTGCTCGGCCTCGGTGTCCACCTTGGCGAAGACGACGTCCGGGTGCTTCTCCGACACGGCGGCGAACGTCGGGGCGAAGGCGCGGCACGGGCCGCACCAGGAGGCCCAGAAGTCGACCAGCACGATGTCGTTGCCGGAAACGGTCTCGTTGAACTCCGCTGAGGTCAGGTCTTGGGTAGCCATGCCCGACCCAACGTCCGGCATCACCGAAGTTGTTCCCGGCTGGTGGCCGAAGAATGCAAAGCTGACTCACATCTGCGGGCGAACCGGCTGCTAGGTCCGCGGATAATGGTGACAATCAAGTGACCTCGGTAACGGCACCCGGACGAATCCATGATCGGAGAACCCTCGATGTCTGAGCACCCACGCACCCCCCGGTTCGCCGGCCTCGCCCTGACCGGCGCGGCCGCCCTGTCGCTGGCGGCGCTCGCCGCACCGGCACCGGCGCACGCCGACGACGGTTCGGTGATCGGCCAGGTCACGTCGGTCGCCGGCAACAGCTTCGACGTCGCCCAGCCGGGCGGGTCGGCCACGGTGACGTTCACCGACGCCACCACCGCCAGCCAGGCCATCCCGGCGCAGCAGGCCGAGATCACCCCGGGCAGCTGCCTCAAAGCCGGCCCGACCCCGGACAGCGCCCCCGCCGACAGCGGCGCGATCACCGCCCGCTGGGTGATGATCAGCACCCCGGTCAACGGGCAGTGCCCGCAGCGCCCGGGCGCACCGACACCGGTGCACCACGGGGTCCGCGGGGTCGTCACCGCCGTCGACGGCGACGTCATCACCGTGACCCGGCCGGACAACTCGACGGCCACCGTGACCGTCAACGAGGGCACCAACTTCCGCCGCCGGGTGGCGTCCAGCCCGCACGCGGTGACGCAGGGCCAGTGCGTCGTGGCCCGCGGCACCGAGGGTGGCGACGGCGCACTGCAGGCGGCCCGGGTCATCTTCTGGGCGCCGCCGCCCAGCGGCCACTGCCCGCAGCCGGCCGGATAGCGCCCGGCCGCCGGCTGAGCGGCTGCCACAGCCCACGTGGTGGAGCACCCCGGCCGGCAGCCCGTACCCTTACCAGGCGTGACTGGCATCGACCCGGACAAGCTCGCCACCTGCCTGCAGGTGCTCGCCGAGGTCGGTTCGCTGCCGCCGGACCACCCTGACTCCGTGACGGTGCGGCACGCGACCTCGCACGTCTTCAAGACGCTGAAGCAGCAGCGCCGCGCCGCCCGCCGCGACGCGGTGGCCGCCGCGGACAAGGCCGTCGTCGCCGCCACCGCGACCGGCGCACCCGGGCGCATCGATGACGAGACGCAGGGCATCCCGCTGGTGTCCACCGCCGTCGGGGCGTCGGCCGGCACCCTGCTGCGGTCCCGGCCCTGCTACATCTGCAAAACCCACTACACCGTGGTGGACGCGTTCTACCACCAGCTCTGCCCGGACTGCGCCGCGATGAGCCGGGCCAAGCGCGATGCCCGCACCGATCTGTCCGGCCGGCGTGCCCTGCTCACCGGCGGACGGGCGAAGATCGGCATGTACATCGCGCTGCGACTGCTGCGCGACGGCGCCCACACCACGATCACCACCCGGTTCCCCAACGACGCGGTGCGCCGGTTCGCCGCGATGCCCGACTCAGCCGACTGGCTGCACCGGCTGCGGGTGATCGGCATCGACCTGCGCGACCCGGCCCAGGTGGTGGCGCTCGCCGACACGGTGGCCGACGCCGGCCCGCTGGACATCCTGATCAACAACGCCGCGCAGACGGTGCGCCGGGCCCCCGGCTCCTACGCCGCGCTGGTGGAAGCCGAACGCACCCCGGCGCCCGAACTGGTCGACGTCGTCACCTTCGATCACGTCAGCGACGCGCACCCGCTGGCGTTGGCCGGCAGCCTCGCCGAACACCCGCAGCCGCACCGGCTGGCCGAGTTGGCGCTGACCGCCCGCAGCGCCTCCCCGGAGCGGATCGCCGCCGGCACCGCGATCGACGCCGGTGGGCTGCTGCCCGACACGGCCGCGGTCAACAGCTGGACGCAGCGGGTGCACGAAGTCGACGCACTGGAACTGCTCGAGGTGCAGCTGTGCAACCAGACCGCGCCGTTCATCCTGATCAGCCGGCTGCGCCCGGCGATGGCTTCCGCCGCGGCCCGGCGCAAATACGTCGTGAACGTCTCAGCGATGGAGGGCCAGTTCAGCCGGAAGTACAAGGGCCCGGGGCATCCGCACACCAACATGGCCAAGGCCGCGCTGAACATGCTCACCCGAACCAGTGCCGGAGAGATGCTCGAACAGGACGGCATTCTGATGACCGCGGTGGACACCGGCTGGATCACCGACGAACGGCCGCACCCCACCAAGCTGCGGCTGGCCGAGGAGGGCTTCCACGCCCCGCTGGACCTGGTCGACGGCGCCGCCCGGGTATACGACCCGATCGTGCGCGGCGAGGCCGGCGAGGACCTGCACGGCTGCTTCCTGAAGGACTACGCGCCGAGCCCCTGGTAGCCGTCAGGCCAGCTTCTTGCCGTAGGTCTGCCGCCCCATCAGGTACGTCGCCTCCACCCCGATCTCGCGCAGCTCCTGCGGCGGGACCCGGCGCGGATTGCCGGACAGCACAACCAGATCCGCGTACTTGCCGGGTTCCAGGCTGCCGGTCTCGGTGTCGACGTGCAGCTGCCAGGCCGCGTTGAGGGTCTGCGCGCGGATCGCGTCGTCGACGCCGATCCGCTGCTCCGGCGCCAGCACCCGGCCGCTGCCCTTGGCGGTCCGGTTCACCGCGGTGGCGATGTTGCCGATCGGGTCCGGCGGGGTGACGGTGCCGTCGTTGTGGAACGACGCCTTCAGCCCGGCGTCGAACGCGGACCGCGCCGACATCCAGTGCGCTCCGTGATCCGGCCCGAACAGCTTGTCCACCAGCACATCTCCCCAGTAGTAGATGTGCTCGATGAACAGGCTCGGGGTGACGCCCATCGCCGCGGCCCGCTGGAACTGGTCAGGCCGCATCGCCCCGACGTGCTCCAGGCGGGGGCGCAGCACCGGTTGGGCGTTGGACTTCTCGAAGGCGTCCAGTACGACGTCGATCGCCGCGTCGCCGTGCACGTGACACGACACCTGCCAGCCCTGCTTCATGAAACCGCTTGCCAGTTCCTGAATCTGCTCGGGCGAGTAGTTCATCGCGCCGCGGTGCCCGGGTCCCAGGTCCATCGTGGCGGTCGTCGGGTTGGTCAGGTACGGGAACGTGGTGAAGATGTTGCCCTGCCACGGTGAGCCGTCGGCCCACAGTTTCATCCCGATCTTGCTGAACAGCACGTCGGCGCCGGCCCGCCGGCCGCGGGCGTTGTTGGGGTCGTCCGCCAGCTCCGGGGTGCCGATCTCGTAGGCCCGGACTCGCACCGCGCAATCCGGGTCCTGCGCCAGCTTCCAGAACACATCACGCTGGCTGTCGGCCTCGTAGGAGTGCTCGCTGGCGGTGGCGATGCCAGCGCGGGCCAGCTGCGAGTATGCCCAGCGCAGGTTGTCCCCGGCGTTGGCCATGATCGCCCCGGAGAACGGCGCGGTCAGCGCCATCAGCGCTGCCGCCTCCCGCACCTCGCCGGTGAGCTTGCCGTCCGGTCCGTGCAGATACTGCGCACCGGTCGGATTCGGTGTGCTGTCGGTGATCCCGGCCGCGGCGAACGCGGCGCTGTTGCCGTAGGCGGCGTGGCCGCTGTTGGAGATGATGACGACCGGGTTGTTGGGGGCCAGCCGGTCCAATTCGGTTCGGGTGAACGGCTGCAGGCCGGTCTGCAGCAGCGGGTCGACGCCGTTGAGCAGGATCGGCTGTCCCTTGGCGGTGTCGGCGATCGCTTCGGAGAGCTTGCCGAACACCCCGTCGGCGGTGCGAACGGTGAACGGTCGCACATCGATCGCCGGCGGCGCCAGCGTCGTGCCCATCTCGAACGGGTGCCCGTGCGGTTCGATGAACGCCGGCAGCAGGGCACGCCCGCGCAGGTCGACGATCTTGGTCCGCGACCCGCGCTGGTTCAGCACGCTCTCCTTGGAGCCGACGGCGCTGATCCGCCCGCCGGTGACCGCCAGCGCCTGCACCTCCGGCGCCCACGGCGTCACCGTGACCACCGGCCCGCCGAGGAAGATCAGGTCGGCGCCGCCGTTGTCGTGCCGCGGCCAGCAGCCGCTGACGGCGGTGCCCGCGGCCGCGACCGCGAGTCCGGTCAGGAACCGTCGCCTGCTGGCTGACACCGCCACTCCTCGCGATCTGGCAGGCCACTGCGATACGCCCGCGGTGCTCAACCGTACGCGGTCGGGCTGGCGCCGATGCGACCCGTCACCCCGCCCGACTGCGCCATGCGGCACACGACGTATCGGGCCGGCCACTAGATTCTTCGGCAAGCCCCGGATTCGGAGGAGACCAGATGCTCAGCACCATGCAGGACGCCCCCCTGTCGATCGCGGACCTGCTGCGGTACGGCAGCACCGTGCACGCCGGCGCCGAGGTCATCACCTGGGAGTCGGACGGCCCGCGTCGGCAGAGCTACGCGCAGACTGGACGTCGCTGCGCGCAGTTGGCACACGCGCTGCGCAAACTCGGTGTCACCGGTGACGAGCGGGTGGCGACGTTCATGTGGAACAACGCCGAGCACCTGGAGGCCTACCTGGCGATCCCGGCGATGGGCGCGGTGCTGCACACACTGAACATCCGGCTCTTCCCCGAACAGCTGGTGCACATCGTCAACCACGCCGAAGACCGGGTGATCCTCGCCGACGCCAGCCTGCTGCCGCTGCTCACCCCGCACCTGGGACAGTTCGGCACCGTCGCACACCTGGTGATCACCGGCGGCCCGGTGCCGGAACTGACTGTGCCCGAGTCGATCACCGTGCACAACTGGGATCAGCTGATCGCCGACGAGCCGACCGAGTTCGACTGGCCTGCGACTGATGAGCGCCAGGCGGCCGCGCTGTGCTACACCTCCGGCACGACCGGCGACCCGAAAGGCGTCGCGTACTCCCACCGTTCGATCTGGCTGCACTCGATGAGCGTGTGCATGACCGACGGGATGGGGCTCCGTCAGGGCGACATCGCGCTGAACATCGTCCCGCAGTTCCACGCCATGTCATGGGGAATGCCCTACGCGGCGTTCATGATCGGCGCGTCACTGCTGATGCCCGGGCCGTTCCTGCAGCCGGCGCCGCTGGCGGAGATGATCGCAGCGGTCCGGCCGAACTTCGCCGCGGCGGTGCCGACGATCTGGCAGGGGCTGCTGCGCTACCTGGAGGACCACGACGTCGACATCTCGTCGATGAAGAAGGCCGTCGTCGGCGGGTCGGCCGCCCCGCCGTCGCTGCTGCACGACTACCAGGACCGCTACGGCATCACGGTGCTGCACGCTTGGGGCATGACCGAGACGTCGCCCCTCGGCTCGGTCGCCAACCCCCCGGCCGGAACCACCGGCGACCTCGCCTGGAGCTACCGGCACACCCAGGGCCGGTTCCCGGCCAGCGTGCGCGCCCGAGTCGTCGCCGACGACGGCACGGTGCTGCCCAACGACGGCGAGAGCGTCGGCGAACTGGAGGTGCAGGGCCCCTGGATCGCGGGCAGCTACTACCTGGTCGACGCCCCCGACAAGTTCGACGACGGCTGGCTGCGCACCGGCGACGTCGGGTCCATCACCCCCGACGGCTATCTGACGCTGACCGACCGAACCAAGGACATCATCAAGTCCGGCGGCGAGTGGATCTCCTCGGTGGACCTGGAGAACCTGATCATGGGGCACCCCGACGTGCTGGAGGCCGCGGTGATCGGCATCCCCGACCCCAAGTGGGATGAGCGGCCGCTGGCGGTGGTGGTGCTGCGTGCCGGCGCCGCCACCACGTTCGCGGAGCTCAAGGGCTACCTCGCGGAGAAGGTCGCCAAGTGGCAGTTACCGGAGAACTGGGCCGCCGCGACCGAGATCCCCAAGACCAGCGTCGGCAAATTCGACAAGAAGCGGTTGCGGGCGGCGTTCGCCGCCGGCGAGCTGAGCCTCGAACGGGTCTGAGGCTCAGTACTTTCCGGCGAAGCGGGGGTCGACGTCGCACATCGCCTGCCCGCCGCGCACACCCCAGTTGTCGGGTCCGCCCTCGCGCAGCAGGATCGTGACGTGATCGGCGGGGATGCCGCATACCGCCAGGCGCTCCACGACCTCCCGGTAGAAGTGCCGCTTGGTCTCGATGGGCCGGCCGGTGACCGCGTCGACGGTCACGATCGTGGCCAGTTCGGGCCGCGCAAGGCTCTCCGGGCAGGCGAAGCGGTGCGGCTCATGGACGAGCAACCGGACCCGCTTGTCGGCGGCCGGGACGCCGAACGCGGCCACCAGCGCATCGTGCACCGCGTCGATGATCGCGACCTCTTCGGCCTGGGGGTAGCTGCGACGGATCTCCACAACGGTGCTCGGCATGGGGTGGATCGTCCCACATCGATCGCGGTCGAGACTGCGCCGGTCTAGGTCAGGTCGTCGTGGTCGCCGCGCACCCAGGCGATGTGCCGATCTGCGGAGAAGCGGACGACTGCGGCGGCGTCGCTGTCGATCTCATTGGTGAACAGCCCGTAGATCCGGTCGAACCGCAGCGCCGCCAGGGTGTCGGCCATCCGTTGCACGACGGCGGCCGACAGCGGAATCCGGTTGGGGTAGCTGCGCAGGAACGCGACCGTGCGCCGGTCCGGGTTGGGGAAGATCGTGTCGCCGACCAGCAGCACACCGCGCCCGTCGGCGCCGCCGGACCAGCAGGCCACCGCGCTGCCCGGGAAGTGCCCGCCGACCTGTGTCACCGACACTTCGGGCGTGAGATCCAGTGTCCCCGACCAGTATTCGATCACCGGGTCGGGACGTGCCAGCCACGCCGCGTCCGCGGCGTTGACGTACACCGGCACCGGGCGGCCTTCGGAGCCCAACGCGTGGCTCCACGCCGCCTGCGCACCGAACATGTGCGGGTGACTGGTGACGATCGCTGTCACCGGTCCGCGGTCGCGCACCGCGGTCACCGCGGCGTCGTCCAGGAAACCCGGCGGATCCCACAGCACGTTCCCACCCGCACCGCAGATCAGCTTGCCGAATTGGCCGATGCCGACCGCCGGGGCTGCGCCGACACCGAGCAGTCCGGGTTCGAGTTCGACGACGGTGCTGCGCACCCCGGACGCGGTCAGTTCCGGAAGCGTCGCCCAGTGCTGACCGTCGGCGGGCACCCACTGCCGGTCGTCGGCGCAGATCGCGCAGACGACCGGCAGCGGTTCGGCGTGCTCGACGCCGCATGTCCGGCAGACCGCGAACATGCTGTCCGGTCGGCTCAGACGGTGAAGCCGACGGCGCGCATCATCTCGCGGCCCTCATCGGTGATCTTGTCCGGGCCCCAGGCCGGCTCCCACACCCAGGTCAGGTCCAGCGTCTTGACCAGGCCGGTGCCGACGGTGGCGTTCTCGACCTGCTCGAAGATCATGTCCTGCAGCGGGCAGGCCGGCGAGGTCAACGTCATGTTGATGACGGCGGCCGGGCCCTCGTCGTCCTGGCGCAGCGACAGGTCGTAGACCAGCCCCAGGTCCATCACGTTGATGCCGATCTCGGGGTCGATGACGTCATGCATCGACTCCTCCACCTCGGCGAGCAGCTCCTGCAGTTCGGGGGCGGTTTCTGCGGCCATCAATCCATCTCCATCGTTGCTTCGGCACCGGGTCCATCCGGTACCTGGGTTGTCACGCTGGCCGTTGCCAGCGCGTGCTCCTGCGTTCCGGCGCCGCCCGCGGATCTCGCCGCAAGTGCTTGCGCCAGCGCGTCTTTGAACGCCATCCAGCCCAGCAGCGCGCATTTCACCCGCGCCGGGTACTTCGACACCCCGGCGAACGCGATCCCGTCGCCGAGCAGTTCCTCGTCGCCCTCGACGGTGCCGCGCGAGGACAGCATCTCGTGGAAGGCGTCGAAGATGTGCAGCGCCTCGGTCACCGACAGCCCGATCAGCTGCCCGGTCAGCACCGAGGTGGCGGCCTGCGAGATCGAGCAGCCCTGCCCGTCGTAGGAGATGTCGTCGACGGTCTGGCCGTCGTCGGAGAGCGCCACCCGCAGCGTCAACTCGTCGCCGCAGGTCGGGTTGACGTGGTGCACTTCGGCGCCGAACGGCTCCCGCAGCCCGCGGTGCTGCGGGTGCTTGTAGTGATCGAGGATCACTTCCTGGTAGAACTGCTCGAGTCGCATCGGCTCACGCCCCGCCGAAGAACTGCACCGCGCGGTGGATGCCGGCCAGCAGCCGGTCCACCTCGTCGACGGTGTTGTACACCGCGAACGACGCCCGCGCGGTGGCGGCGACGTTGAACTTGCGGTGCAGCGGCATCGTGCAGTGGTGCCCGACCCGTACGGCGATGCCCTCGTCGTCGAGCACCTGCCCGACGTCGTGGGCGTGCACGCCGTCGATCACGAACGACACCGGGGAACCGCGGTCGACCATCGTTGTGGGCCCGACGATCTGCACGCCCTTGATGCCGGCCAGCCCGTCCAGGGTGGCCGCCACCAGATCGCGCTCGTGCGCCTCCACGGCGTCCATGCCGATCGCCTGCAGGTACCTCGCGGCGGCGGCCAACCCGACGACTTGCGAGGTCATCGGGGTGCCGGCCTCGAACCGCTGCGGCGGCGGCGCGTAGGTGCTCGACGCCATCGTCACGGTCTCGATCATCGACCCGCCGGTCAGGAACGGCGGCAACGCGTTGATCAGCTCACGGCGGCCGTAGAGCACCCCGATTCCGGTGGGCCCGAGCATCTTGTGTCCGGAGAACCCGGCGAAGTCGACGTCGAGCGCGTGCAGGTCGACCGGCTGGTGCGGCGCCGACTGGCAGGCGTCCAGCACGGTCAGCGCACCGACCGCCTTCGCCCGGCCCACCAGTTCGGCGACCGGCGCCAGCGCTCCGGTGACATTCGAATGATGGGTGAACGCAACGACTTTCACCCGCTCATCGAGTTCCAGCGAGTCCAGGTCGATGCGGCCGTCCGGGGTCACCGAATACCACTTCAGCGTCGCCCCGGTGCGCCGCGCCAGCTCCTGCCACGGGATCAGGTTGGCGTGGTGCTCCAGCTCGGTCGTGACGATGACGTCGCCGGGGCCGACCGCACGGTCGAACCTGCTGTCCCCCAGCACATACGACACCAGATTCAGCGCCTCGGTGGCGTTCTTGACGAACACCAACTCGTCGGCGTCGGCGCCGACGAACGCCGCGATGGTGGCGCGGCCGTCCTCGTAGGCGTCGGTGGCCTCCTCCATCAGCTGATGCGCACCGCGGTGCACGGCGCCGTTGGAGTTCAACAGGAACTCCCGCTCGGCGTCGAGCACCGCCAGCGGCTTCTGCGAGGTCGCCCCGGAATCCAGGTACGCCAGCTGTTTTCCGCCGCGCATCACCCTGCTGAGGATCGGGAAGTCCACCCGGATCGCGGCTAGATCCAACGCCGCCGAGCGACTGACGGAAAGGGTCATGTCACGCCCCTGCCGGTGCCGCCTGCTGGGTGAAGCGTTCGTAACCGTTCTCTTCGAGCTCGTCGGCGAGCTCCGGCCCGGCCGACTCGACGATCCGGCCGGCGGAGAAGACGTGCACGAACTGCGGCTGGATGTAGCGCAGGATCCGGGTGTAGTGCGTGATCAGCAGGATGCCGCCGTTCTCGGCCTCCTTGTAGCGGTTGACGCCCTCGCTGACGACCCGCAGCGCGTCGACGTCCAGACCGGAGTCGGTCTCGTCGAGGATCGCGAACTTCGGCTTGAGCATCGACAGCTGCAGGATCTCGTGGCGCTTCTTCTCGCCGCCGGAGAACCCCTCGTTGACGCTGCGCTCGGCGAACGCCGAGTCGATGCCGAGCGCCTCGAACGCCGCCCGCTGCTCCTTGATCCACAGGCGCAGCTTCGGCGCCTCACCGCGCACCGCGGTGACCGCCGTGCGCAGGAAGTTCGACATCGTCACGCCGGGCACCTCGACCGGGTACTGCATCGCCAGGAACAGGCCGGCCCGAGCGCGCTCGTCGACGGTCATCTCCAGCACGTCGGCGCCGTCGAGGGTGATCGACCCGGACGTCACCGTGTAGTTGGGGTGGCCGGCGATCGCGTAGGACAGCGTCGACTTGCCGGACCCGTTGGGGCCCATCAGCGCGTGCGTCTCACCGGAGTTCACGGTCAGGTCGACGCCGTGCAGAATCGGGATCGGGGCGCCGCCCTCATCACCGACACCGCCCGGCAGAACGCTGACGTGCAGATCCTTGATTTCCAGAGTGCTCATTGGCTTTTCGTATCCTTCGGGGGTTTTGGGGATTAGTCGGTCTCAGTGATCGCGAGTTCGCGCTCGATGGCCTCGGTGAGACGCTCCTGCACGGCCTCCACCGGGATCCGATGGATGATCTCGCCGAAGAATCCGCGGACGATCAGCTTGCGGGCGGCCTCCTCGGGGATGCCGCGGGCCAGCAGGTAGAACAGCTGGGCGGCGTCGAAGC
Source organism: Mycolicibacter acidiphilus (assembly GCF_018455725.1). Taxonomy (GTDB): domain Bacteria; phylum Actinomycetota; class Actinomycetes; order Mycobacteriales; family Mycobacteriaceae; genus Mycobacterium; species Mycobacterium acidiphilum. Next base: position 264,718 of record NZ_JAHCLR010000001.1, on the reverse strand, counting down.
GGCCGGTGGCACTGGCGTGGCCGGCGCCGGCGATCTCACCGGTCTCGATCTCCAGGTTCGGGATCGAATCGGCGCGAGCGCCGTCGGCGAGCACCAGGTTGCGGTTCACCTCGAAGGTGTCGGTGCCGACGCCGGCCGCCCGGATCAGCACGTCGCCGACCCAGACGGTGTGTGCGTCGGGCAGTTCGGAGGTCGGATCGCCTTGCAACGCACCCTTGTACAACACGTTCGACTTGCAGTTGGGCTGGCTGTGGTCGACGAACAGCCGCGACTCCAGGTGCTGACCGTCGTCGGCGAAGTACAGGCCGAGCATCTCGGCGTCGCCGCCGGCGCCCTCGTAGCGGATCCGCCCGGTCAGCCGGATCAGCTCCCCGCCCAGCTGGATCGCCGAGTGCCGCAGCACCGCGTCCTTGCCGAGCACCGCGTGGTGCATGGTGACGGCGACCATGTCGGCGTCCGCCTCGGCCACCCACACCACGGTCAGGTGCGCGCCGTTGCCGACCACGAACTCCACGTTGTCGGCGTAGGTACCGCCGCCGCGCAGGTCGATGACGACGGTGGCCTGCGACAGCTCCTCGGCGCGAATCTGCAGGTGCCCGTAGGCGGTTTCGCCGGCGCCGGGACCGGTGACGGTGATCTCCACCGGCTCGGCGACGACGGCCTGCTTGGCGACGGTCACCACGACCGCATTGGCGAACGACGAGAACGCCTGGGCGGCAACACGATCGGCGGGCACTCCGGCCTGGCCGAGCCGTGCGTCACCACGCTCGACGACCTCGATCTCGACACCGGCCGCATCGGTGACCGTGACGGTGGCGGCCGCAGTCGGATGTGCGGTGCCGTTGTGCAGGCCGCGCAGCCGCCGCAGCGGAGTGAACCGCCACGCCTCGTCACGGCCGCGCGGCACCTCGAAGGCGTCCACGTCGAACGAGGTGAACGCGGTGCCCTTGTTGAGGATCGCGCCTTCGCCGGCCTCGTGCAGGTTCTGTGCAGCAGTGGTCGTCACTCAGCCCACCGACCCTTCCATCTGCAGCTGGATCAGCTTGTTCAGCTCCAGGGCGTACTCCATCGGCAGCTCCTTGGCGATCGGCTCGACGAAGCCGCGCACCACCATCGCCATCGCCTCGTCCTCGGCCATGCCGCGGCTCATCAGGTAGAACAGCTGGTTCTCGCTGACCTTGGACACGGTGGCCTCGTGGCCGACGGTGACGTCGTCCTCGCGGATGTCCACGTAGGGGTAGGTGTCACTGCGGGAGATGTCGTCGACCAGCAGCGCGTCGCACTTGACGCTGGCCTTCGATCCGCGGGCGCCCTTGTGGATCTCCACCAGGCCGCGGTAGGAGGACCGACCGCCGTTGCGCGACACCGACTTCGAGACGATGTTGCTGGAGGTGTTCGGCGCCAGATGCACCATCTTGGCGCCGGTGTCCTGGTGCTGGTCCTCGCCGGCGAACGCCACGGTGAGCACCTCGCCCTTGGCGTGCTCGCCGGTCATCCAGACCGCCGGGTACTTCATCGTGATCTTCGAACCGATGTTGCCGTCGACCCACTCCATCGTGGCGCCGGCCTCGGCCCGGGCCCGCTTGGTGACCAGGTTGTAGACGTTGTGGCTCCAGTTCTGGATGGTGGTGTAGCGAGCGCGGCCGCCCGGCTTGACGATGATCTCCACCACCGCGGCGTGCAGCGAGTCCGAGGAGTACACCGGCGAGGTGCAGCCCTCGATGTAGTGCACGTAGGCGTCCTCGTCGACGATGATCAGCGTCCGCTCGAACTGGCCCATGTTCTCGGTGTTGATCCGGAAGTAGGCCTGCAGCGGGATGTCGACGTGCACGCCCTTCGGCACGTAGATGAACGACCCGCCACTCCAGGCGGCGGTGTTCAGCGCGGAGAACTTGTTGTCGCCGGCCGGGATCACCGTGCCGAAGTGCTCGCGCACCAGGTCCTCGTGCTCCTGCAGCGCCTGGTCGGTGCCGAGGAACACCACACCCTGGGCCTCCAGGTCCTCGCGGATCTTGTGGTAGACCACCTCGGACTCGTACTGCGCGGCCACGCCGCCGATGTAGCGGGCCCGCTCGGCCTCCGGGATACCCAGCTTGTCGTAGGTGTCCTTGATCTCCGGGGGCAGGTCGTCCCAGGTCTGCACCGGCTTGTCGCTGGCCTTGACGTAGTACTTGACCTGGTCGAAGTCGATGGTGCCCAGCTCACCGCCCCACTTGGGCACCGGCTTCTTCAGGAACGTCCGGTAGGCGCGCAGCCGGGTCTCCAGCATCCACTCCGGCTCGTTCTTCTGCGCGGAGATGTCGCGCACCACCTGCTCGGTGATGCCGCGCCGCGCGCCGGCACCGGCATGGTCGGTGTCCGCCCAGCCGTAGGCGTAGCCGCCGGCCAGTGAGGCGATCGTCTCCTCCTGGGTCAGCGGCTCCACCGCTGCGGTGGGGGCCTCTGGAGTGAGGGTCATGGTGACGCTCCTTCGGTGCTCGTGGTGGCTTCGGCGCAGTGGGTGCGTCGAAGGTCGATCAATGCTGCTGGTGCTGCTCTTCGGGCTTCGCGGCCCGCTTGCTCTTGTTCGGTAACGGGACATGGGTGGTGCAGACATAGCCGCCGTCTGCGATGGTGGCCAGTCGCTGGACGTGGGTGCCGAGCACGTCGGCCACCGCCTGGCGCTCGGCCCGGCACAGTTCCGGGAACTCCTTGGCGACGTTGGCCACCGGGCAGTGGTGCTGCAGAATCTGCACCCCCGGCACTCCCCCGTCGACCCGGGCGGTGGTGGCCGAATAGCCGGCCTTGGTCAGCGCCGCCGCGATCTTCTCGGCCGTCGCCTCGACGTCGGCGTCGCTGCTGCCGTCGATCGGGGTGACCTCGGCCAGGATGGCGTCGATGCGCTGCCGGGCGAACGCGACCACCGCGTCCTCGCCGCCGATCTCGCGCAGTTGGCGCATCGCCGCCACCGCGAGGTCGTCGTAGCGGTGGCCGAGCTTGCCGCGGCCCGCCTCGGTGAGCCGGAACCGCTTCGCCGGCCGCCCGCGGCCCACCTGCTGCCAGGCCGCCGCGGCGTGGGCTTCGGCGTCGCCGGCCTCGATCAGCGCGTCCAGGTGCCGGCGTACCCCGGCTGCGGACAGGCCCAGCCGGGTGCCGATCTCCCCGGCGGTGATCGAGCCGGACTCCATCAACAGTCGCACCACGGCGTGCCGGGTGCCCTCGTGCGAATCGTGAACCTCGGCGACCTCGGGTACGGCCGGCCGGGTGTTGCGCAAAACCGCACCGCCGGGACGCTGCCCGGCGGTCTTGGTTGCGGCCCTCACCTCGGTACCGATTTTCACAACACCAGTGTGACGCAATTCCGGTGACGGGTCTAGGCAGGGTTACCTCAGTTTCGGGCCCGATCGGAGTTGCGCTGGTCACAGTCTCGCGGCACCCGCAACCCCGACAGCCTCCCCGGACGGGCGGTGCCGGCGAAACCGTCGCAGCTGCCGGTCGCACCGGCCACAATGACCGGGACGCAATCGACAACCCCTGGAGGCACGGTGACCAGCTACCGGATCGGTTACCTGATCGGCAGTCTGTCGAGCAGGTCCATCAACCGGATCCTGTCCAGGGCGTTGATCCGGCTGGCCCCGCCGGAGCTGGAGTTCACCGAGATCCCGATCGCCGACCTGCCGCTGTACAGCCAGGACTACGACGCCGATTACCCGCCGCAGGGCCGGGCACTCAAGGAGGCGCTCGCCACCGCCGACGGCATCCTGTTCGTCACCCCGGAGTACAACCGTTCCATCCCGGGCGGGCTGAAGAACGCCATCGACTGGGCCAGCCGCCCCTGGGGCGACAACTCACTCACCCACAAGCCTTCGGCGGTGATCGGCATATCGACCGGCAAGATCGGCACCGCCGTCGCCCAGCAGAGCCTCCGCAGCGTGCTCAGCTTCTGCAACTCCCCGCAGATGAACGCCCCCGAGGCATACCTGCAGTACTCCTCCGAAGTGTTCGCCGACGACGGCGAGGTGCTCGATGAGAACACCGCCCGGTTCCTGCGCGACTACATGATCGAATTCGCCGACCACGTGCGCCGGGTGCGCACCGTGCTGCCACCGCAGCCCTGACCCCGGTGCCGGTTCACCCGCGCACCCGGAACCGGCCGCACCCCCGATAGTCTGCTGTGATGGCAGCCCGCCGGCATTCGCTGAGCACCTCGATCGCTCACTTGCACGGCGACGAGCGCACGGTCGGCGCACCGCTGAACCACGCCGAACAGGTCGCGCTGCGCCGCACCCGGCTGTTCGGTTCCACCGGCACGGTGCTGATGGCGATCGGCGCGCTGGGCGCGGGTGCCCGGCCGGTGGTGCAAGACCCGACGTTCGGGGTGCGCCTGCTCAACCTGCCGTCCCGGCTGGCGACGGTGGCGCTGACGATGACCACCACCGGCGCGGTGATGATGGCACTGGCCTGGCTGATGCTGGGCCGGTTCACGCTGGGGACACGGCGGATGTCACGCAGCCAGCTGGACCGGCTGCTGCTGCTGTGGATGCTGCCGCTGCTGGTGGCGCCGCCGATGTACAGCAAGGACGTCTACTCCTATCTGGCGCAGAGTCAGATCGCCCGGATCGGCCTGGACCCCTACCGGGTGGGTCCGGCCCCGGCGCTCGGACTCGACCACGTGTTCACCCTGTCGGTACCCAGCCTGTGGCGGGAGACGCCGGCGCCCTACGGGCCGCTGTTCCTGTGGATCGGCCGGGGCATCTCGACGGTGACCGGGGAGAACATCGTCGCCGCGGTGCTGTGTCACCGGCTGGTGGTGCTGGCCGGGGTGGGCCTGATCGTCTGGGCAGTGCCGCGACTGGCGGCGCGCTGCGGGGTGGCCGAGGTCAGCGCACTGTGGCTCGGGGCGGCGAACCCGCTGCTGCTGATGCACCTGGTCGCCGGCATCCACAACGAGGCGCTGATGCTCGGGCTGATGCTGACCGGCACCGAGTTCGCCCTGCGCGGCATCGACTCCCCCGATCCGCTGCTGCCGACGGACCTGCGCCGGTGGCGGGACTGGGCGCCGACCGCCGAGTTGCTGGCCGGCGCGGTGCTGATAACGATGTCGTCGCAGGTCAAGCTGCCCTCGCTGCTGGCGTTGGGTTTCGTCGCGATGGCGCTGGCCTGGCGCTGGGGCGGGAACCTGCGGGCCTTCCTGCTGGCCGGCACCGGGGCGATCGTGCTGGCTGTGGCGGTCTCCGGCCTGATCGGCTGGATCAGCCGGCTCGGGTTCGGCTGGGTGTTCACCCTCGGCACCGCCAACGTGGTCCGCAGTTGGATGTCGCCGCCCACGCTGCTGGCGCTGGGCACCGGGCAGATCGGGATCCTGCTCGGCCTCGGCGATCACACGACCGCGGTGCTGTCGCTGACCCGTGCCATCGGCGTGCTGATCATCGCGGTGGTGGTGACCTGGCTGCTGCTGGTGGTGTTGCACGGCCGGCTGCATCCGGTCGGCGGTCTCGGCGTCGCTCTCGGGATCACCGTGCTGCTGTTCCCAGTGGTGCAGCCGTGGTACCTGCTGTGGGCGATCATTCCGTTGGCAGCATGGGCGACCCGTCCGGGCTTCCGGATCGCGGTGATCGGGGTGACGCTGGCGGTGGGAATCTTCGGCCCGACCGCCAACGGCGACCGGTTCGCGATCTTCCAGATCGTCGACGCAACCCTGGCCAGTGCCGCCATCGTCGCCGCGCTGATCGCGCTGACGTATACCCGGCTGCCGTGGCGGGCGCTGCCCGACGAGACGGAGAACACACCCGCCCCGGAGCACGACCCGGCGTCGGACGCTTACGCTAATTCCCCGTGACCGCCGTGAACTCAGCCTCCGACATCGCGGTTCGGTTGCGCGGAGTGCGCAAGCAGTACGGTGCCACCGCCGCGGTCTGTGACCTCGACCTGGAGGTGCACCGCGCCGAGGTGTTCGCCCTGCTCGGCCCGAACGGCGCCGGCAAGACGACGACCGTGGAGATGTGCGAGGGCTTCGTGCGGCCGGACGCCGGCACCATCGAGGTGCTCGGCCTGGATCCGATCACCGACAACGACCGGCTGCGGGAACGCATCGGCGTGATGCTGCAGGGTGGCGGCGGCTATCCCGCAGCCCGGGCCGACGAGATGCTCAACCTGGTCGCGTCCTACGCCGCCGACCCGCTGGATCCGCAGTGGCTGCTGTCCACCCTGGGCCTGACCGACGCCGCCCGCACCACCTACCGGCGGCTCTCCGGCGGTCAGCAGCAGCGGCTGGCGCTGGCCTGTGCACTGGTCGGGCGGCCCGAACTGGTGTTCCTCGACGAGCCCACCGCCGGGATGGACGCCCACGCCCGGGTGGTGGTGTGGGAGCTGATCGACGCGCTGCGCCGGGACGGGGTGACGGTGGTGCTGACCACGCATCACCTCAAGGAGGCCGAGGAGCTGGCCGACCGGATCCTGATCATCGACCACGGGTCGGCGGTCGCCGCGGGCACCCCCGCCGAGCTGACCCGCACCGGCGCCCAGGGCGAGGTGCGGTTCACCGCGCCGCCCCGACTGGAGTTGTCACTGCTGGTCGCGGCGCTGCCGGAGGGGTACCGGGCCGTCGAGGCACTGCCCGGCGAGTACCTGGTCGAGGGGCCGGTCAGCCCGCAGGTGCTGGCCACGATCACTGCGTGGTGCGTCCGCGTCGACGTGCTGACCACAGCACTGCGGGTGGAGCAGCGCACCCTCGAGGACGTGTTCCTGGATCTGACCGGAAGGGAGCTGCGCGCATGACAGCCGAACCGACCTTCCCACCGGGCACCTTCGCCCCCGACCCGCGGCCCGCCGCGGTGGCGAAGATGCTGGCCGCGCAGTACCGGCTGGAGCTCACCCTGCTGCTGCGCAACGGCGAACAGCTGCTGCTGACGATGTTCATCCCGATCACCCTGCTCGTCGGCGGCACCGTGCTGCCACTGGGGCCGTTCGGCGAAGGCCACGCGCAGCGCGTCACGACGCTGCTGCCGGTGATCATGGCGCTCGCGGTGATCGCCACCGGGTTCACCGGCCAGGCGATCGCGGTGGCCTTCGACCGCCGCTACGGGGCACTGAAACGCCTCGGCGCCACCGCACTGCCGGTGTGGGGTGTGGTCACCGGTAAGTCGCTATCGGTGGTGACGGTGGTGTTCCTGCAGACCCTGCTGCTCGGGTCGATCGCCGCGGGTCTGGGCTGGCGGCCGACGGCGGCCGGGCTGGCGCTGGGCGGTGTGGTGATCGCGCTGGGCACAGTGTGTTTCGCCGCGCTGGGCCTGCTGCTCGGCGGCAGCCTGCGCGCCGAGATCGTGCTGGCCGTCGCCAACCTGATGTGGTTCGTGTTCGGCGGGTTCGCCGCCCTGACCGTGGAGACCGAACTGGTACCGCCCGGGCTCAAGTGGCTGGCCCGGCTGACCCCGTCGGGGGCGTTCACCGAGGCGCTGGCGCAGGCGCTGACGGTCTCCGTCGACTGGTTCGGCATCGTGGTGGTCCTGGTGTGGGCGACGCTCGCCGGCTTCGGCGCGGTGCGCTGGTTCAGGTTCAGCTGATGAGCACACCCGTCGGACGCGTGCTACTGCGGCTGGTCGATCTGCTACCGATGCCGAGCCTGCGCACCCAGCGGATCCTGGCCGCCGCCGTCGTCTTCACCCAGGGCTTCATCTCGGTGACCGGGGCCATCGTCCGGGTCACCGCATCGGGCCTGGGCTGCCCGACCTGGCCGCAGTGCTTCCCGGGCAGCTACACCCCGGTGGCGCGGGCGGAGGTACCGCACATCCATCAGGCGATCGAGTTCGGCAACCGGATGGTGACATTCGCGGTGGTGATCGCCTCGGCGTGCATCGTGCTGGCCGTCATCCGGGCCCGCCGGCGCCGGGAGGTGCTGGTCTACGCCTGGCTGATGCCGGGGTCCACCGTTCTGCAGGCCGTGATCGGCGGTATCACCGTGCGCACCGGGCTGACCTGGTGGACGGTCGCGGTGCACCTGCTGGTCTCCATGTTGATGGTGTGGCTGTCGGTGCTGCTCTACGTCAAGGTCGGCGAACCCGATTCGGGCGCCGTGGAGCGCGAGGTCGTCCCGGCCGCGCTGCGCCGGCTGACCGCACTGTGCGCGCTGACGCTGGCCGCGGTGCTGGTCACCGGGACGCTGGTGACCGGCGCCGGCCCGCACGCCGGCGATAAGAGTTCGGCGCGTGCCGTCGCCCGGCTCAAGGTGGAGGTCGTCGTGGTGGCGCACCTGCACGAGTCCCTGCTGGTGGCGTTCATCGGCCTGCTGATCGGGCTGGGGTTCGGACTGGCTGCGGTGACGGCTTCCCGCGCGGTGCGAGTTCGGCTGGCGGTGGTGATCGGGCTGTCCTGCGCCCAGGGGTTGATCGGGGTGGTCCAATACTTCACCGGGGTGCCGGCCGCGCTGGTGACGATGCACGTCGCCGGGGCGGTGCTGTGCACGGCGGCGACGGCGGCGCTATGGGCCGCGATGCGCGAACGGGTCCAGCCGCAGCCGGTCTAACGCGGACTCGACCGCGAGCGCGAACCGGCGCTGGGCGTCGTCCCGCCCGGCCGTGTTCAAGCCGCGCCAACCCAGTTGCGGTGCAACCAGATCCAGGCTGACCAACCGCACGTCGTCCGGCGGCCCGGTCACGTCGGCCCGGGCGTACAGCAGTTCGTCGATGCGGATGCTCAGCCGTTCGGCGGCCGCCCGCAGTGCTGTACGGCCCAGATCCCAGAGTTCGAAGTCGGGTTCGACGCTGTCGATGGTCCCGCCACCCGCCTGGAACGCATGCGACTGCCCGCCGGCGAAGAAGATCAGCGCCGTCGTCTCCCCCGACTGCGCGCCTGACGCCGTCGGCACCCCCGCGTACTGCAGGTCGCGCAGGTAGTGTGCGCCGACGTTCCAGGCCACCACATCCGGTGCGTTGAGCAGATTGCGGACCTTGGTGGTCCAGGCCAGGAACCCGGGGTCGGATGTCACCTCGCGATGGGCGGCCCGCAGGATCACCAGGTCGGCGTCCAGGGTATCCGGATCGTCCCAGGACAGTGAGCGCGCATGCAGGCCGCGCCGGCGCAGCGCGTCGATCAGCCGCTCGTCATCCACGCGGCCTGTGCTCTCGCCAGACGACAGCGGATCCCCCGCCAGCACGATGCGCGGATGGAAGATGTCGGGCCGGGCCAACTTCATGCGAGCCTCATGCCTGAGGATGATAGTCACCATGCATGCCGTGGAAGTCGCGAAAACCGGTGGACCCGAGGTCCTGAGCTACGTCGAGCGGCCGCAGCCGACGGCGGCACCCGGCCAGGTCGTGATCGAGGCGAGGGCCGTCGGGGTCAACTACATCGACACCTATCTCCGATCCGGGGTGTACCCGGCGCAGCTGCCGTTCATCCTCGGCGGTGAGGTGGCGGGCACGGTCGCCGAGGTCGGCGAAGGCGTGCAGAACCTGCGGGTCGGCGACCGCGTGGCGACTGCAGCGGCCACCGGCGGTTACGCGCAATATTGCACGGCACCAGCCGAATTGGTGGCGTCACTGCCGTCGACCGTGGATTTCGATGTCGCGGCGGCGGCGATGCTCAAGGGACTTACCGCGCACTATCTGATCACCTCGGTGTACCCGGTGCAGTCCGGTGACACCGTGCTGCTGCACGCCGGCGCAGGCGGGGTCGGTTTGATCCTGACCCAGTGGGCCACGCACCTGGGCGCGCGGGTCATCACCACGGTGTCGACGGCGCCGAAAGCGGAGCTGTCGCGGCGGGCGGGTGCCGTGGAGGTGCTGGACTACCCGGATGATCCGGCAGCGTTCGGCACCCGGATCCGCGAGTTGACCGACGGGGCCGGGGTGGCGGCAGTGTACGACGGGGTGGGTGCGACGACGTTCGACGCCAGCCTGGCCGCACTGGCGGTGCGGGGCACGCTGGTGCTGTTCGGCGCCGCCAGTGGTCCGGTGCCCCCGGTGGACCCGCAACGGCTCAACGCCGCCGGGTCGGTGTACCTGACCCGGCCGACCCTGGTGCATTTCACCCGCACAGAGCAGGAATTCTCCTGGCGCACCGGCGAACTGTTCGACGCGATCGCGGCGGGGATCCTCAAGGTGACCGTGAGTGGGCACTACCCGCTGGCGGCAGCCGCCGACGCGCATCGGGATCTGCAGGCGCGCAAGACCGTCGGCTCGATCGTGCTGACCCCTTAACCGTCGTCGGCCCAGGTGTCGGGCAGCAGCGGCACCCGCGGACTTTCGCGGAACCCGTTGTCCGACAGCCGGATCAGCCCGGTCGGTGCGCCTGCGGTGTCGCGATGGACCGCGCCGGCGAAGCCGCCCGGTCCCATGCCGCGCTGCGACGGGCCCCAGTCCGGGTCGACTCCGACGTTGGCGGTCACGAACGCGTCGTGGTGTTCGTGCTTCGCCGACCGGCGGCGCCGGCGCTTGCGGGCCTGCGCCCGCTCCTCAGCGGCCGCTGCCGCGACCTCCGCGGTCGGCGTTTTGCGCTTGGCTTCGCTGCCGGCCCCGGCGCCGAGGCCGGCGCCCAGACCCGGCCCGAACCTGGTGCCCGGTCCACCGCCGACCGCATACGGGAACGCGAACGCCGGGGCAGCCGGGGCCGGTGGCGTCGGCGGGACGCCGGCGGCGGGACTCATGGTCGCGGGAGGCGGTGCGGGTGGCGGGGGTGCCGGTGGCGCAATCACACCGGGACCGGCGCCGACGGCAACCGGTAGCACCGCCGGAGGGACGACGGCCGGCACCGGCGGCACCGGGGCCGTCGGCGCGCCCGTCAGCCCGGCCAGCCCGGCCAGCCCGGCCAGCGAACCGGCCGGCGCCAACGCCGCACCCATCGCCGCCGCCATCAGCGCCGGCGACTGGCTCAGGGTGCTCACGAATTGCATGACGTGCGTGGGCCAGTCGAACAGGGCGAGTGCGGCGATGTATTGCAGCGCCCGCACCAGCTGGGTCGGATCCTGGGTCACGGTGAGCAGGTTCTCGAAAAGTTCCAGCCCGCGGGCCAGATACCAGATCGGCTGGGCGGCGTTCGAGTAGTAGTCGTAGACCTGGCCGTTGAGCGTGCCCGCGGCCGGGTTCCAGTTCACCCCGAAGTTCCGCAGGAAGTCGGCCACCAGCGTCGTCAGCCAGTTGGAGACCGTCGGATCGTGCGCCACCGTACCGTCTTCGATCCCAAGGCTTTTCAGGATCGGATCGAGGAAGTCGAGCATTCCCTGCAGCGGGTTGCGCGGCGTCGACGGGTCCGCGGCCGACCCGGACCGCAGCACCGGCACGACTGCCCCCGGATGCGGCAGCGACGCTCGCGTCGCATCGGAGATCGCCTGGTAGGTCTGCATGACGGTGGCCGCTTGCACCCACATCCGCGCGTAGTCGGCCTCGTTGACGGCGATCGAAATCGTGTTGACCCCGAAGAAGTTCGTCGCGACCAGCACCCCGTGCATCGCGTGGTTGGCGGCCAGTTCGGCCAGCGTCGGCATCGCCGTCAGCGCCCCGGCGTAGGCCGCGGCGACCGCCTGGTGCCCGGCTGCCGCCACGGCACTGTCCGCAGCCGCCCGGTCCAGCCACGCCAGGTACGGAAGGTGCGCCGCTGAGTATGCTTGCGCGCTCGGTCCCTGCCACGCCCCGGCCTGCACCGCGCCCAGCACCGCCGTCAGTTCGGCGGCGCTCGCCGCGTACTCCGCGCTCAACGACGACCACGCCCCCGCCGCCGCCAGCAGTGGCCCCGGTCCCGGTCCCGCGCTCAGCAGCATCGAATGGACCTCCGGCGGCGACGCCATCCACACCCCGGCACCCCTTGCCTCCGGGGCCGACACGTCCCCGCGAATCGACCCAAACTTATATTTCGGTGTCCCGAACTATAGGTTATGGCGATCCGCTCCGAATGGGCGACACGGTGCTATCCGCCGGCCGGCTCCCAGGTCGTCGGCAACACCGGCATCCGGGCCCGCCCGCCGAACCGGTCGTCGTCGAGCATGGTGAGCCCCGCGGGCCGGGCCGCACCGGCCGGCGCCGCCCCGGCTAACCCACCGACACCGGCACCCCGGTCCGACGGCTCGGTAGCGGGCGGTGCCCAGTCCGGCGTGAGACTGACGTGCAGGTCCATGTCGCCGGCTCCGGCCTTGCGCTGCTTGGCACGGCGCCGGCGCCGAGCCTGGGCCTCCTCGCGGGCGGCCGCCGTGGCCGCGTTCGCGGCGGCAGCACTGTCGGGCTCGGGTGCCTTGCGCCGGGCACTCGCCGGGGTGGACATCCCCGATCCGGTTCCGATGCCGGGCGGGCCGACCAGGTACGGCGGGAAGAACGACGCAGGGGCCGGGGCGGGCGGTGGCGCCGGTGGTGGCGGTGGGCCGCTGACGCCCGCGGAGGCCGGGGCCGGTGCGGGTGGTGGCGCCGGCGCCGGGGCGGGCGCCGGGGGCGTCGGCACACCGGTGCTGGTCGCGAACGTCGGCGACACATCCGGCAGCACCGGCAGCGGGGCCGGGACGGGCTGCGGCAACGCGGCCAGTCCGGCGAGGCCGGCCAGCCCACCAAGCGCGCCCGCCGGCGCGGCCGCCACCGCTCCCGCCACGGCGGCACCCAGCGTCTGGCTGAGCAGTGGCAGCGCCTCGATGATGTGCGTCGGGAAGTCGAACAGCGCCCAACTGAGCAGCCACTGGAACGCGGCGACCGGGTTGTGGCCGAGTTGCTGCACGAAGTACAGGCCGTCTTCAAAGAGTTCCAGGGAACGGGCCACCCACCACATCGGCTGAAAGGCGTTCTGGTACGCGTCATAGGTCAGGCCGTTGAGGGTGCCGGCGGAGGGGTCCCAGTTCAAGCCGAAGTTCTTCAACACGTCCGCGACGAAACTGGTCAGCGAGTTGGAGACCGTCGGGTCGTGGGCGAGTTGACTGTTGCCGATCCCGAGGTGCTCCAACTGGTCGACCAGCCACTGCGGCAGCCCCAGCGGGTTGTCGCCGTCCTCGGCGGCCTGGCCGGTCGACTCGGATTTCACGACGTGCGGCGCCGGTCCCGGCTGCGTCACTGCCCCGACGGCGGCGGCCGAGGAGCCCGCATAGGTTCCCATCACGGTCGCGGCCTGGACCCACATCCGGATGTAGTCGGCTTCGTTGAGGGCGATCGGGATCGTGTTGATTCCGAAGAAATTCGTCGCTACCAGCACCCCGTGCGTGGCGTGGTTGGCGGCCAGTTCCGGCAGCGTCGGCATCGCCGCCAGCGCACCCGCGTACGCCGCGGCCGCTGTCTCGTGCTGTGCCGCCGCCGCGGCGCTGTCGGCGCCGGCCCGGACCAGCCAGGCCAGGTACGGCAGGTGCGCAGCGACGTAGGACTCGGCGCTCGGCCCCTGCCACGCCCCGGTCTGCACCGCGCCCAGCACCGCCGTCAGTTCGTCGGCGGTCGCCGTGTACTCCGCACTCAGCGACGACCACGCGCCCGCTGCGGCCAGCAGCGGCCCCGGCCCCGGGCCGGCACTCAACAGCGTCGAGTGCACCTCCGGCGGTGAGGCCATCCACGCCACAGCAGCCGTCACCGCCTCACACCCGCGTCACCGGCGTTGTTGAACATGATTGTCATTATCGACGGATCGCGGCGGCGAACGCAAGCCGAACCGCGAGGTTGATACAGGTGGCACGATCGGGTCCATGGCGATCCCGCAGTTCATCGTCGATCTGCGCACCCGGATCGGCCACGACCCGCTCTGGCTGATCGGTGTGACGGCGATCGTGCTGTACGACGACCGGGTGTTGCTGGTGCGGCGGTCCGACAACGGCGTCTGGGCTCCGGTGACCGGGATCGTGGACCCTGGTGAGGAACCCGCAGACGCCGCGATCCGAGAGGTCGCGGAGGAGACCGGTGTCACCGCCGTGCCCGAGCGCCTGGTGTGGGTGCATGCCACCGCGCCGGTCGTGCACGTCAACGGTGATCGGGCGCAGTACCTCGACCACGTGTTCGTGCTGAATTGGCAGGCCGGCAAGCCCTATCCGGCCGACGACGAGAGCACCGACGCGCGGTGGTTCCCGGTGACCGCACTCCCGCCGATGCCGGAGCACCTGCGGGCGAGGATCAGTGCGGGGCTGGTCGCTGGTGAGCGCACCCGCTTCGACTGGACCGGTGGGCCCTGATCAGAACAGGGTCGGCAGGTTCAGTGCCGAGTCGACGGCCAGCGCGCAGAACACCACCGCCAGGTAGTTGTTCGACTGCAGGAACAGTCGCAGTGGCTTGACCGGCTCACCGCGGCGCACCCCGGCGTAGAGCTGGTGGCCCATCGTCAGGAACCATGCCCCGGCCAGCGCCGCGACCGCCGCGTACAGCCACCCGGCGGCCGGCACCAGCGCCAGGGTCGCGGCCACCATCAGCCAGCTGTAGATCAGGATCCGCTTGGTGACGACGCGCTCGCTGGCCACCACCGGCAGCATCGGCACGCCGGCCGCCCGGTAGTCCTCCTTGTAGCGCATCGCCAGCGCCCAGGTGTGCGGCGGCGTCCAGCAGAAGATCACCGCGAACATCACCAGCGCCGGCCAGTCGACCCGGCCGGTCACCGCCGCCCAGCCGATCACCACCGGCATACACCCCGCGATACCGCCCCACACGATGTTCTGCGAGGTCCGGCGCTTGAGCAGCATCGTGTAAACCACGGCGTAGTACGCGATCGTGGCGACCGCCAGCAGCGCGGACAGTAGGTTGGCGAAGCGCCACAGCCACCCGAACGCAGCCAGGCTCAATGCGAGCCCGAACAGCAGCGCATCACGCTGCGGCACCGCGTCCCGCGCCAGCGGCCGGCGCGCGGTGCGTTTCATCATCTTGTCGATGTCGGCGTCGACCACGCAGTTCAGCGTGTGTGCGCCCGCAGCGGCGAGCATCCCGCCGAACACGGTGTTCAAGATGAGTACCAGGTGCTTGGTGTCCACCGCGCCGCGCTCGGCCAGAAGCATCGCCGGAATGGTCGTGACCAGCAGCAACTCGATGATGCGCGGCTTCGTCAACGACAGATAGGCCAGCAGCACACTGCGTATTCGGCGCGACGAAGCGCGCTCCCGAATACTCACGTGATGACTCCTAGGGATCGCAGCAGCGACAGCAGCTTCTACTACGGACGATGGTAGACCGCGACACCGCCTGCACCGAATCGCAGGGTCGGAGCAGCGGGTTTCCAGCGGGGACGAAGTTGCACGCGGTATTCCCGAGGCCACTGTGATATGTCGCATTCCGCGATATTCGCGCCTCGCCACTGCACAGGCCGCGACCCGGCACTAGTGTGAGAGCCAACCGGTTTGCCGACGATGAGGATCTGAACTTTCGTGACCACTGTTGAAGAGATCTCCGCCCTGACCCGACCGCATCATCCCGCCGACTGGGCAGAGATCGATTCAGTCGCCGTGGACACCGCCCGAGTTCTGGCGGCCGACGCCGTACAGAAGGTCGGCAACGGCCACCCGGGCACCGCGATGAGCCTCGCACCGCTGGCGTACACGCTGTTCCAGCGGGTGATGCGGCACGACCCGTCCGACCCGCACTGGCTGGGCCGGGACCGGTTCGTCCTCTCCCCGGGCCACTCCTGCCTGACCCTGTACATCCAGCTGTACCTGGGCGGATTCGGTCTGGAACTGTCCGACCTCGAAGCGCTGCGGACCTGGGGCTCCAAGACCCCCGGCCACCCGGAGCACGGCCACACCAAGGGCGTGGAGATCACCACCGGGCCGCTCGGCCAGGGGCTGGCCTCCTCGGTCGGCATGGCGATGGCATCCCGCTACGAGCGCGGCCTGTTCGACCCGGACGCCGTGCCAGGCACCAGCCCGTTCGACCACTACGTCTTCGTGATCGCCTCCGACGGCGACATCGAGGAGGGCGTGACCAGCGAGGCGAGTTCGCTGGCGGCCGTGCAGCAGCTCGGCAACCTGATCGTGTTCTACGACCACAACAAGATCTCGATCGAGGACGACACGAACATCGCCCTGTGCGAGGACACCGCCGCGCGCTACCGCGCCTACGGCTGGCACGTGCAGGAGGTCGAGGGCGGAGAGAACGTCACCGCGCTCGAAGAGGCGATCACCAACGCCAAGGCCGTCACCGACAAGCCGTCGTTCATCTCGGTCCGCACGATCATCGGCTACCCGGCACCGAACAAGATGAACACCGGCGGCATCCACGGTTCGGCGCTCGGCCCCGACGAGGTCGCCGCCACCAAGACCGCCCTCGGATTCGACCCGGAGAAGTCGTTCGACGTGCGCCCGGACGTCATCACCCACACCCGGGGGCTGGTGGCCCGCGGCAAGGAGGCGCACGACGCCTGGCAGGGTGAGTTCGAGGCGTGGGCCAAGCGCGAACCGGAGCGCAAGGCGCTGCTGGACCGGCTGCTGGCCGGACAGCTCCCGGACGGCTGGGACGCGGACCTGCCGCAGTGGGAGCCCGGCTCCAAGGCGGTCGCCACCCGGGCGGCGTCCGGCAAGGTACTCTCCGCGGTCGGCCCGAAGCTGCCCGAATTGTGGGGCGGCTCAGCGGATCTGGCCGGCAGCAACAACACCACGATGGACGGCGCCGATTCGTTCGGGCCGGCGTCGATCACCACCCGCGAGTACAGCGCGAACCCGTACGGCCGCACGCTGCACTTCGGCATCCGTGAGCACGCGATGGGCGCGATCCTGTCCGGCATCGTGCTGCACGGCCCGACCCGCGCCTACGGCGGCACGTTCCTGCAGTTCTCCGACTACATGCGCCCGGCGGTGCGGTTGGCGTCGCTGATGGACATCGACCCGATCTACGTGTGGACGCATGACTCGATCGGCCTCGGCGAGGACGGCCCGACCCACCAGCCGATCGAGCACCTGGCCGCGCTGCGGGCGATCCCGCGGCTGGCGGTGGTGCGTCCGGCTGACGCCAACGAGACCGCCCACGCCTGGCGCACCGTGCTGGCCCGCGGCGCCGACAGCGGCCCGGTCGGGCTGATCCTGACCCGCCAGGGCCTGCCGATCCTCGAGGGCACCGACGCCGACGGGGTGGCCCGCGGCGGCTACGTGCTCAGCGACGGCGGGTCGGGCGAGCCCGACGTGGTGCTGATCGCCACCGGCTCCGAGGTGCAACTGGCGGTTGCTGCACAGAAACTGTTGGCCGACAAGGACATCCACGCCCGCGTCGTGTCGATGCCGTGCGTGGAGTGGTTCGAGTCGCAGCCGGCCTCCTACCGCGACGCGGTGCTGCCGCCGACGGTCTCGGCCCGCGTCGCCGTCGAGGCCGGCATCGCCCAGTGCTGGCATAAGCTGGTGGGTGACACCGGGCAGATCGTCTCGATCGAGCACTTCGGGGCCTCCGCGGACTACCAGACCCTGTTCCGCGAGTTCGGTTTCACCCCCGAGGCCGTCGCCGCCGCCGCCGAACGTGCCTTGGACAACTGACTCGCCAACCGATTCGCTAACCGACGATCACACCGAGAGGGAGTACGAACATGACGTCATCGACTCAGAACCCCAACCTGGCCGCCCTGAGCGCGGTCGGCGTCTCGGTCTGGCTGGACGACCTGTCCCGGGATCGGCTGACCTCCGGCAACCTCAAGGAGCTCACCGAGACCCGCAGCGTCGTCGGGGTCACCACGAACCCCACGATCTTCGGTAACGCACTGCAGCACGGCAACGCCTACGACGCGCAGCTCAACGAGCTCGCGGCCCGCGGCGCCGACGTGGACGCCGTCATCCGCACGGCCACCACCGACGACGTGCGCAACGCGTGCGACGTGCTGCGCGGCGCCTGGGAGGCCTCCGACGGCGTCGACGGCCGGGTGTCGATCGAGGTCGACCCGCGGCTGGCACATGACACCGACAAGACCGTGCTGCAGGCGATCGAACTGTGGAAGATCGTCGACCGGCCGAACCTGTTGATCAAGATCCCGGCGACCAAGGCCGGTCTGCCGGCGATCACCGCGGTGCTGGCCGAAGGCATCTCGGTGAACGTCACGCTGATCTTCTCGGTGCAGCGGCACCGCGAGGTGATGGATGCCTACCTGGCCGGTCTGGAGGCGGCCAAGGCCGGCGGACACGACCTGTCCAAGCTGCACTCGGTGGCCTCGTTCTTCGTTTCCCGAGTGGACACCGAGATCGACAACCGGCTGGACAAGGTCGGCTCGGCGGACGCACTGGCGCTGCGCGGCAAGGCCGGCATCGCCAACGCACAGCTGGCCTACGCAGCGTTCGAGGAGGTGTTCGCCGGCACCCGCTACGCCGCGCTGAAGGCTGACGGTGCCCGGGTGCAGCGGCCACTGTGGGCGTCGACCGGGGTGAAGAACCCGGCCTACCCGGACACCCTGTACGTCACCGAATTGGCGGCGCCGCACACCGTGAACACGTTGCCGGAGAAGACGATCGAGGCGGTCGCCGACCACGGTGAGATCCGCGGTGACACCGTCACCGGCACCGGTGCGGCCGCGCAGCAGGTGTTCGATCAGTTGACCGCGGTCGGGATCGACCTGGCCGACGTGTTCCAGGTACTCGAGGACGAGGGCGTCGCCAAGTTCGAGAAATCCTGGAAGGAACTGCTCGACGCCACCCAGGCCAGCCTCGACGCCGTCGGAAAGTAGCCGTGACCGGATCAGCCACCCGCGGCGCCGCCGCCACGTGGCTGAATCCCTTGCGCGACAAGCGCGATAAGCGGCTACCGCGGATCGCCGGGCCGTGCGGCGTGGTGATCTTCGGGGTGACCGGGGATCTGGCACGGCGCAAGCTGATGCCGGCGATCTACGACCTGGCGAACCGCGGGCTGCTGCCGCCGACCTTCGCGCTGGTCGGGTTCGCCCGTCGGGACTGGGCGGACCGGGACTTCGCCGAGGTGGTGGAGTCCGCGGTCCGCCAGCACGCCCGCACACCGTTCCGACAGTCGGTGTGGGATCGGCTGGCGGCCGGATTCCGGTTCGTGCAGGGCACTTTCGACGACGATGCGGCGTTCGCCAGGTTGGCGCAAACCCTGGCGGCGCTCGACGCCGAACGTGGCACCGGCGGCAATCACGCCTTCTACCTGTCGGTGCCGCCCGACGCGTTCCCGGTGGTCTGCCGGCAGCTGCACGCCTCCGGGCTGGCACGGCCGCAGGGTGATCGCTGGAGTCGGGTGGTGATCGAGAAGCCGTTCGGTCACGATCTCGCCAGTGCCCGCGAGCTGAACACCGTGCTCAACAGTGTCTTCCCGGAGGAGTCGGTGTTCCGCATCGACCACTACCTGGGCAAGGAGACCGTCCAGAACATCCTGGCGCTGCGCTTCGCCAACCAGCTGTTCGATCCGATCTGGAACGCCCACTATGTCGACCATGTGCAGATCACGATGGCCGAGGACATCGGGCTGGGTGGGCGCGCCGGATATTACGACGGGATCGGTGCGGCCCGGGACGTCATCCAGAACCATCTGCTGCAGCTGCTGGCACTGACCGCGATGGAGGAGCCGGTCAGCTTCTCCCCCGCCGAACTGCAGGCCGAGAAGATCAAGGTGCTCTCCGCGACCCGGCTGGCACTTCCGCTGTCCGAGACCACGTCCCGCGGCCAGTACGCCGGCGGCTGGCAGGGCGGCGAACAGGTCGTCGGGCTGCTCGAGGAGGACGGTTTCGCGGCCGATTCGACCACCGAGACCTACGCCGCGATCACCCTGGAGGTCGACACCCGGCGCTGGGCCGGTGTGCCGTTCTACCTGCGCAGTGGAAAACGGCTGGGCCGCCGGGTGACCGAGATCGCGCTGGTGTTCAAACGCGCACCGCACCTGCCGTTCGACGCCACCATGACCGACGAACTCGGCAAGAACGCACTGGTGATCCGGGTGCAGCCCGACGAGGGCATCACGCTGCGGTTCGGCTCCAAGGTGCCCGGGCATCTGATGGAGGTCCGCGACGTCAACATGGACTTCTCCTACGGCTCGGCATTCTCCGAGGACTCCCCGGAGGCCTACGAACGGCTGATCCTGGACGTGCTGCTCGGTGAGCCGTCGCTGTTCCCGGTCAACGACGAGGTCGAATTGTCCTGGCAGATCCTGGATCCGGTGCTGGACAACTGGGCCGCTCGCGGGAAGCCGGAACCGTATCCGGCGGGCACCTGGGGCCCGCCCTCGTCGTTCGCGATGCTGGCCCGCACCGGCCGGGAATGGCGGCGGCCGTGATCCGCGCCGACGCCGTGGGGGCACCCTCAGCTGTGCAGCGGCGAGGGGGACGACTGATGAGCGATGCGGAGGAGTGGCGTCGATGATCGTCGAACTGCCGGACACCACCACCACCGCGATCAGCAAGCGGCTCAACGCGTTACGTGAGCAGGTCGGCGCGGTGACGATGGGCCGGGTGCTGACCCTGATCATCGCGCTGGAAACCGATGCACTGCTGGACGAATCGGTGGCGGCCGCCAACATCGCCGGTCAGGAGCACCCCAGCCGGGTGATCGTGGTGATCGCCGGCGACGCAGCACCCGGCGAGAGCCGACTGGACGCGCAACTGCGCCTGTTCGGCGATGCCGGCGCCGGTGAGGTGGTGGTGCTGCGACTGTCGGGTCCGCTGGCCGCCCACGCCGACGCGGTGGTGGTGCCGCTGCTGCTGCCGGACATCCCGGTGGTCGCGTGGTGGCCGCAGACGGCCCCGCAGGCGCCGGCTGCCGATCCGCTGGGCCGGCTGGCGGTGCGTCGGATCACCGACGCCACCAATGTCGCGGACCCGCTGGCGGCGATCCGCAGCCGGTTGACCGGGTACCGTCCGGGTGACACCGACCTGGCGTGGAGCCGGATCACCTACTGGCGGGCGCTGCTCGCCTCGGCGCTGGACGAGCCGCCGTATCTGCCGATCAACGCGGCGGTGGTCTCCGGCCTGGCCGGCGAACCGGCCCTGGATGTGCTGGCCGGCTGGTTGGCCAGCCGCATCGACGGGCCGGTGCACCGACTGGTTGGCGACCTGCGTATCGAGTTGGTGCGCGACGGCGACACCGTGTCGTTGAGCCGGCCGCAGGACGGCACGACCGCGACCCTGCGCCGCACCACCAAACCCGATGCGTTGATCCCGCTGCCACGCCGGGACACCTCCGAGTGCCTGGCCGAGGATCTGCGCCGGCTCGACCCCGACGTCATCTACGGCGCCGCCCTGCGCGGCATGGAGAGGGTGGATTACCGATGAACCACGAGGTGGCGACCTACGCCGACCCGCAGGCACTGGTCGTCGCGGTCGGTGACCGGTTGGCCGCGGCCATCACGGCGGCGATCAGCGCCCGCGGCCGGGCGCAGATCGTGCTGACCGGCGGCGGCACCGGCATCGGGCTGCTGCGCCGGCTCGGCGAGCACGCCCAGACGATCGACTGGGAGCGCGTGCACGTCTACTTCGGTGACGACCGGTTCGTCCCCGCCGGCGACGGCGAACGCAACGAGAAGCAGGCCCGCGAGGCGCTGCTCGATCACGTCGGCATCCCGGCCGGCAACATTCACGCGATGGCGGCCAGCGACGGCGCCTACGGCGACGACCTGGACGTGGCCGCGCTGGCCTACGAGCGGCTGCTGGCCGAGCACGCCGAACCCGGGGAGCGCACCCCCGACTTCGACGTGCACCTGCTGGGCATGGGCCCGGAGGGGCACGTCAACTCGCTGTTCCCGGAGACCCCGGCGGTGCGCGAGACGGCCCGGCTGGTGCTGCCGGTCTACGACTCCCCCAAACCGCCGCCACGGCGGATCACGTTGACGCTGCCCGCCGTTCGACGGTCTCGAGAGGTGTGGCTGGTGGTGTCGGGCGCGGCGAAGGCGGCGGCGGTGGCCGCCGCGATCGGCGGCGCCGACCCGGTCGACATCCCGGCCGCGGGGGCCCTCGGGCGCGAACGGACGCTGTGGCTGCTGGACGACGCAGCGGCCGGCCAACTGCCGCACTGACTTCCCCGCGTCGACCGCGCACCACACGCGGTCGCCGGTCATAATGTCTGTCATGGCAGACAGGACCGGCACCGGCCCGGAGCGCAGACGGCTCAAGACCCTCGCCCAGGCGGCGTTGAACGCGGACGTGACCGTCGGGCAGCTCGAGGATGTGCTGGGCGGTCTCGGCGGCACGATGAACGAGTTGAACAAATCACTGGTGGGCCTCAACGCCACCGTGGAGCGGCTCGGCAACGGGCTCGACCACCTCGAAGAGACCATGTCCAGCCTCGACGATCTTGCCGGGCGACTGGTGGCGCTGATCGAGCCGGTGGAGGCGATCGTCAGCCGGATCGACTACATCGTGGAGGTCGGCGAGACGGCGATGTCGCCGCTGGCGGCGACCGAGAACGCCATGCGCAGCATGTTCAACACGCTGTGGCGCCGGAAGTAGGCTGCTGCCGGGTCAGCGCGTCGCCCCGGCGGCGGGCAGTTTCACCCCGGCCTTGAGGTAGCGCCCGGTCTGCGCGGTGCGCCCGTAACCGTCGACGAACTTACCGTTGGCGAACACGATTTTGCCGCCGACCGCGGTGGCCACCACCGCGCGGTCGTTGCGGTTGACCATCCGCGACAGCCCGCCGAAGAACGGAGCCGGCGCCTCGTGGTACTCGGCCAAGGAGTCGTCCAGCCCGGCCGGGTCGATGACGACGAAGTCGGCGCGGTCGCCTTCGCGCAGGTAGCCGGCGTCCAGTCCGAACCAGCTGCCGAGTTCACCGGTGAGCCGGTGCACCGCGGCACCCAGCGACAGCACCGGGGTGCCGGCCCGCTCGGCGTCGTGCATCCGCTTGAGGAAACGGAGCGCGAAGTTGTAGAACGCCATGTTGCGCAGGTGCGCACCGGCGTCGGAGAAGCCCATCTGCACGTTCGGGTCGGTGGCGATCTTGTCCAGCACCGCCGGCCGGTGGTTGCCAACGGTGGTGGTCCAGCGGACGTTCTTCTCGCCGTTGGCGACCAGCACGTCGAGGAAGACGTCCAGTGAGTGCAGGCCGCGTTCGTCGGCGATCTGACCGAAGGTTTTGCCGACCAGGGTGGCGTCGGGGCACTCGACGATGGTGGCGTCGTGGAAGTCCTTGTGCCACAGGCCCGGCATGTGCCGTTTGAGTAGGAACTCGCGGCGGAACTTGCGCCGGTAGTTCTCGTCGGCGAGCAGTTCGTTGCGCTGGAGCTGATCCCGCAGGTGCAGGGCGGCGGTGCCGGCGCCGAACTCCTCGAACACCGGCAGGTCGATGCCGTCGGAGTACAGCGTGAACGGCACCGGCAGGTGCTGGAACTTCACCTTGGAACCGAACACGGCGTTGCCGACGGCGGCAGTGCCGCGCAGCACCAGGTCGGCACCGGGGGCGGACTTGCCGTCGGCCACCACCAGCAGGCTGATCGGGACCGCGCCGCGGCGCAGGAACCGGTTGCCCGAGGCCGCGAAGAACATCACCGCGGTCAGCGGGTTCTTCACATTCGGGGCGCTCTGCAGCAGCCGGTCGTGCTTGCGGAGCACGTCGATCAGCCGCCACCGCTCATGCCACCAGGCGTAGGTCGACGGCAGCGCCCGGGAGCGGTACCGGTCGCCGTCGAGCTTGTCGATCGCCGAGTCCATCCCGGACATGCCGAGCATGCCCGCGTCCAGCGCCCGGCCCAGCATCTCGGCCATCCGGTTGAGTTCGGCGCGACTGGGCACCGTCCAGGTGTTGGTGGCGCGGCCCAGGCCCAGCACCGCGGTGCGCAGATCCGAATGGCCCAGGAACGACGTCACGTTCGGCCCGAGCGGCAGTGCGTCGATGGCCTTGACGTAGCCCTCGGGGTCGTCCCAGGTGCGGAACTCCTCCAGGGCGGCCAGCACGTGTTTGCGCGGCACCGCCTCCACCCGGCTAAACAGGTCGGCGGCGTCCTCGTTGCTGGCGTACACCGTCGACATCGAGCAGCAGCCGAGCACAATCGTGGTGACGCCGTGCCGGACGGATTCGTCCAGGCCGGGGTTGAGCAGCACCTCGGCGTCGTAATGGGTGTGGATGTCGACGAAGCCCGGCGTCACCCATTTGCCGGCGGCGTCGATGATCTCCGGACAGTCGGTCTCATCCAGGGGACCGAATGCGACTTCGGCGACGCGCCCGTCTTTGATACCCAGGGTGGCGCGGCGGGGTTCGGCGCCGGTGCCGTCAAACCACAGGCCGTCACGAACGATCAGATCGAAGGTCACACTGTGACCCTAGTCGTGCGGCGAGACGCGGGTCACGCGTATTTGATCAGCAGGCCCATCGCGATGATCGACACGATCCAGATCGCGACGATGAACAGCGTCAGCCGGTCCAGGTTCTTCTCCACCACCGTCGAACCCGACAGGCTCGACTGCACGCCGCCACCGAACAGTGTCGACAGGCCGCCGCCCTTGGCGCGGTGCAGCAGCACCAGCAGCACCACCAGCAAACTGGTGATGACCAGGAGGATCTGCAGCGTCAAGATCATGGGCGCTACCCTACCGTGCCAGGCGATGCCGCCCCATGCCCGGTCGGATTCGGCCTGGTGAGACGGATCGGTCTCACCACGGTGTCGCCTGATAGCGTCATAAGCCGTCTGATTGGAGATGGACCGTTGACGTTACGTGTTGACCCGAACTTGCTGCGTGGCTTCGCCACTCAAGCTGATAGCGCATCAACGGCGATTAGGGACGCGGATGTCGGGAAGTTGGTTTCCGACGGCGCTGACGGTGTGTCCGGGTCGAAGACCCAGTGGATGGCGCGTCATATCGGCACGCACATAGCCTCCATCGAAGCGGCGATCGCTGATGGAGTTCGAGGCATGGGCGCTGCGGTACGTGGTGCTGGGGATCGATTCGAGGTCGAAGACGGCGAACTGTCCACCAAGTTCACGGACCTCTTTTAGCTCGTGCTGCCGTCACGACCACAACTGCAAGCCTGGAATCCGGATTCGTTGGCGCCGGCCGGGGATGCCATCGATACGGCCGGCGGATCGGTGTATACCGCGGTGCGTGGTCTTCAAGATTCGATCGACCGGATGCCCGAGGCGGGCGCGTGGGCGGGCAAGTCTCACGATGCGGCGACGGCTATGTTTTCCCGCGCAACGGAACGCGCATCGAAGTTCACCTCGTATGCCGAAGGAGTGGGTTCGGCATTCAAAGGCGGGGCAAACACCATTGGCGGTGCCCGATATCGACTGCTGCAGGCCGTCGACGACATCGACGCGGGCGAATTGCAGGTCAATGATGCCTGGGTGGTGTTGATCAAGCCGGTCCGGATGTCGGAGGAGAAGATTGCCGAATTAAAGGTCCAAGCCGCGAAGGATCAAACAGAGATCAACCGGTTGCTGTTGGCGGTCGGCGATGCCGACGACCAGGCCGCAGACGCGATGCAGGCCGCCGCGCAACGGTACGGATTTGAGCTTCCCGATCAGTCGCAGTCCTGGCTAAACCTCGGCGATCTGCCACCCGGAGATCAGGTGCCCAACCCGCGGACTCCGGATGGGTTGGAGGAGCAATCACTGATCCGCGCTACGGATCAGATGACGAACATCCGGGAGGTCAGCGATTCACTCAACTCCTACGGTGACCTCGTCACCACAGTTGCCATGCAAGATGGCAGCAAGAAAGTGATCACCCAGCACAATCCGTTTGGCGACAAGAGTAAATCGGAATTCCGCACGTGCACCGAGTACGACAAATCAGGTCATATGTTGGCCAGCACCAGTTCCTGGCATGAGCTGAGCGATGGCAGCCATCGCACAGAGATCAGTTACCCAGACGGTTCGGTGTGGGCCGTGTCGATGGATCACAGCGGTTATCTGACCAGTGGATTCATAACGCCCGATGGTCGTCGCGTCGCAGTTCCCGTGGAGATAGTCGATAAATGGTCTAGCTACGCCGGAGCTGGGCTCACCGGCTTACAAAGGCACATCGGTCGAGGCGGTAGCCTGCCGATGGTGTCAGCGGAGTCAGTCACAAAGATCGGTGGCGCAACAAAATTCGGCAGCCCAGCGCTGGCAGCAGCGACAGCAGTCTACGACGTAGCAATGGCTAACAACCTCCATGACAGGTGCGCCGCTGCAGTTGGTGGCATTGTCGGCGCCGGAAGCGCTTTTGGTGGCGAAAAGCTTGGCGCCGCCCTCGGTTCGGCAGCCGGCCCATTCGCACCCATTGCGGTACCCGTGTTGGCGGCTGCAGCTGGCTACGCCGGCGGATCCTACGGGACGGATTTCGGTAAATTTATAGGAGATATAATATGTCCGTACTGACCATGCCGAAACCGACCGGATGGCGCGACATCCGACAGACGTTCAGTTGGGCATGCTTCGGCATGTTGGGACTTTTCAGCTGGTTTATCTATTTAGGAATTGCAGCCGGAGTTCGAGGAGATTACCTGAGTGCGTTCGCAATACTCGGATTTCTGTCCGGCCTAACCGCCCCTATCGCAGGGGCAGGCCTTATCGTGTTCGGGAGAATGTCGACCCGCGTCGCCCATGACGAGAAGGGAACAACATTCCTCCCTGACCGATGTTTGAACGTGTTTTGCCTGTCAGGTTTCGTGTTACTAATTCCAGCTTGTATAGTATTGACAATTTTTATACCGCGTGGAGGAATAGCGATACCGATGTCGCGCGGCTGGCAGGTATTCTCACCCTATCTTTTTGGAATGATAGCCGTGATTGCCGCCTGCGGACTGATTTCAGCTTGGAACAGGGGCGGCGTTGGGCATTTCACGATAACTCCAAGTTATATAGAGAACGCAGATATACTGTCTACAAAATCCGTAGCATGGGAAGATGTTGTCGCCGTAAGGGATGTTGCTGACACCGCGAAGGCCCAGAACGCGATCGTGCTGAGTTTAAGGAATGGTTCCGAGCAGGTCATCCAGGGGGCAGGCGCATACGTCCCACATGGCGCAGCCCTCTACTGGATGGTGCAGCACTACTTTCGGCATCCTGAAGACCGCCCAGAACTGACCGATGGCCGGGCCATCGACCGCCTCCGCGGCGGACTTTTCGATGTCGACCAGCAGTGATACCGGTTAGAAAAACTCCCACACCCAAGAGGTCAGCTGATCCGCGTCACGGCAGCGGCCCGCCGGCGGCCAGCGCCGCCAGGATGGCGAACTGCTCGCCGTCCAGCGACGCCCCGCCGACCAGTCCGCCGTCCACGTCGGGCTGACCGATCAGCTCGGCGACGTTCTTGGCGTTGACCGAGCCGCCGTAGAGCACCCGGACGGTCTCGGCGATCTTCGGGGTGGCCAGCTTGCCCAGTTCGGCGCGCACCGCGGCGCACACCTCCTGCGCGTCGGCCGCCCCGGCGACCCGCCCGGTTCCGATCGCCCAGACCGGCTCGTAGGCGATGACGCTCTCCGCGATCTGCTCGTTGCTCAGCCCGGCCAGCGACCCGCGCAGCTGATCCACGCAGTGCGCCACGTGGTTGCCGGCTTCCCGGATCTCCAGCGGCTCGCCGATGCAGATGATCGGGGTGAGCCCGTGCTTGAGCGCAGCCGCCGCCTTGGCGGCCACCAGGGCGTCGTCCTCGTGGTGGTACATCCGCCGCTCGGAGTGCCCGACGACGACGAACGTGCAGCCCAGCTTGGCCAGGAACGCGCCGCTGACCTCACCGGTGTAGGCCCCCGAGTCGTGGGCGGAGACGTCCTGCGCCCCGAACGTCAGCCGCAGCTTGTCGCCGTCGACCAGGGTCTGCACGCTGCGCAGATCGGTGAACGGCGGCAGGACGGTGACATCGACCTTGTCGAAGTACTTGTCCGGCAGCGAGAACGCCACCTTCTGCACCAGCGCGATGGCCTCGAAGTGGTTGAGGTTCATCTTCCAGTTGCCGGCGATCAGCGGCTTGCGGGCCATCGGGTTCCCCTACTTGTCCAGTACCTGGATGCCGGGCAGCGCCTTGCCCTCCAGGTATTCCAGTGACGCACCACCGCCGGTGGAGATGTGCGAGAAGTCGTCGTCGGGCAGGCCGAGCGCCCGCACCGCGGCCGCGGAGTCCCCGCCGCCGACCACGCTGAACGCGCCCTTGCCGGTGGCCGCCGCGATCGCCTCGGCCACGCCCTTGGTGCCGGCGGCGAACGCCGGGAACTCGAAGACGCCCATCGGGCCGTTCCAGAAGATGGTCTTGGCGTTGGACAGCAGCGCAGCGAACCGCTCCACCGAGCCGGGACCGATGTCCAGACCCATGGTGCCCTCCGGAATCGCCTCCGCGGCAACGGTTTGCGCAGTCGCATCGGCGCTGAACTTATCGGCCACCACGATGTCGACCGGCAGTCGCAGCACGTCGGCGTAGTCGTCGAGCAGTTGCCGGCAGGTGTCCACCATGTCGGCTTCCAGCAGCGAGTTGCCCACCGAATAGCCTTGCGCGGCAAGGAAGGTGAAGCACATACCGCCGCCGATCACGATGCTGTCAGCCTTGGCGGCCAGCGACGTGATCACACCCAGCTTGTCGGAGACCTTCGAGCCGCCCAGCACCACCGCGTAGGGGGCTTCGCCCTCACCGGCCAGCTTCTGCAGCACCGCGACCTCGGCCGCGACCAGCTTGCCGGCATACGACGGCAGCAGCGTGGCAACGTCGTAGACCGAGGCCTGCTTGCGGTGCACCACCCCGAACCCGTCGGAGACGAACGCACCCGGCGAACCGTCCGGCGCGGCCACCAGTTCGGCCAGCTGACGGGCCAGCGCACCGCGCTCGGCGTCGTCCTTGCTGGTCTCACGCGGGTCGAAGCGGATGTTCTCCAGCAGCAGCACGTCGCCGTCGGTCAGGCCCTCGGCCCGGGCCAGCGCGTCGGTGCCGACCACGTCGCCGGCCAACTGCACGTGCCGGCCCAGGTGCTCCCCGAGCGCGGTGGCGACCGGCGCCAGCGAGAACTTGGCTTCCGGCCCGTTCTTCGGGCGGCCCAGGTGCGCGGTGACCACGACCTTGGCGCCGGCCTCGACCAGTGCCTTGATCGTCGGCACCGAGGCGATGATCCGCCCCGGATCGGTGATGTTCGCGTCGTCGTCGAGCGGGACGTTCAGGTCGGAGCGCACCAGCACGCCCCGACCCGACACACCCTCGGCGATCAGATCGTCGACAGACTTGATTGCCATCGTCGGTGGCGGCTTTACAGCGACTTGCTGACCAGCTCGACCAGGTCAACGAGGCGGTTGGAGTAACCCCACTCGTTGTCGTACCAGGAGACGACCTTGACCTGGTTGTCGATGACCTTCGTCAGGCCGGAGTCATACAGCGAGCTGTGCGGGTCGGTGACGATGTCGGACGAGACGATCGGCGCGTCGTAGTACTTCAGGATGCCCTTCATCGGACCGTCCGCAGCGGCCTTGTAGGCGGCGTTGATCTCCTCGACGGTGGCCTTCTTCTTCAGGTCCACGGTGAGGTCGGTGACCGAGCCGGTGGGGATCGGCACCCGCAGCGCGTAGCCGTCCAGCTTGCCCTGCAGCTCCGGGAGCACCAGGCCGATCGCCTTGGCGGCGCCGGTGCCGGTCGGCACGATGTTGATGCCGGCGGCACGGGCACGACGCAGGTCGGAGTGCGGGCCGTCCTGGAGGTTCTGGTCCTGGGTGTAGGCGTGGATGGTGGTCATCAGGCCGTGCTCGATGCCGAACTCGTCGTTGAGCACCTTGGCCAGCGGCCCGAGGCAGTTGGTGGTGCAGGACGCGTTGGAGATGATGTTCTGGCTGCCGTCGTACTTGTCGTCGTTGACGCCGAGCACGATCGTGATGTCCTCGTCGGAGGCCGGCGCGGAGATGATGACCTTCTTGGCGCCCGCGTCCAGGTGCCCCTGCGCCTTGTCCCGCTTGGTGAAGATGCCGGTGGACTCGACGACGACGTCGACACCCAGGTCACCCCAGGGCAGGGCGGCCGGGCCCTCCTTGACCTTCAGCGACTTGATCTTCTTGTCGCCGACGACGATCGTGTCGTCGCCTTCCAGGGACACGTCCTGCGGCAGCCGGCCCAGGATCGAGTCGAACTTCAGCAGGTGGGCCAGCGACTTGTTGTCGGTGAGGTCGTTGACCGCGACGATCTCGATGTCTGTGGCCTTGCCCTGTGCCTGCTGGGCGGCGACCGCCCGGTAGAAGTTGCGACCGATACGGCCGAAACCGTTGATGCCTACCCGGACCGTCACTGCTCTCTCCTTGTGTATGCGCTGCTGGTGTACTGCCTGTCAGCCTAGTGCGTGACGGGGCGCACAGCGCAGGGACGTGCAGAAAGCCGGCTTCAGCGGTCCGAACCCACGGTGACCTGCACCGGGAACTCATCGGGGGGCTCCGGCCACGGCTGGCGGGTCAGCATGTCGGCGATCGCGACACGCCCGGCCTCGACCAGCCCGGTCTCGGCGTCGACGATCCGGTAGGCCTGCCACTGGTGCTGGATCGGCTGGCCCTCCAGCACGATCACCCGCACGTCGCCCGCGGCGAATCCGCAGCGCCGCTGCACCGCCGCCAGCAACTGCTCGTTGTGCAGGTGCCCCTCGCCGAAGTTCCAGCCGACCAGCGGCCCGGCGACGATCTCGCCCTCCCGGATGACGTAGTCGGTGTCGTCGGGATCCGCCCCGAGGGCCCGCGGGAGCAGCCCGTTGAGCGCGCGGCCGTGCAGGTGCATGGCGCGGAACGCCGCCGGCACCTTCTCCCCGACCAGTTCGGCGGTCTCCGGGCCGTAGAGCCGGGTCAGCTGGTTGATCACCAGCGGCGCGCTCTTGACGACGCGCTCCTCCAGGCGGTCTTCGGCGCCGGGCTTGAAGCACCACAGGCTGGTGGCCCAGTTGCCGGCGTAGTAGCGCATCGCCGGCAGGAACGAGATCTGCTGCGGGAACAGGTTGCCGGCGATCGGCACCGCGGCCAGCCCGATCAACAGGATCACCAGCAGCGGCGGCGAGCTCAGGTCGTAGACGCGGGTCGAGCCGTGCGCGCCGAACAGGAAGAACAGCGAGAAGATGAAGAAGACGTTCCACTCCAACGGCACCCCCATCGGGAGGTTGGAAATGATGTTGAGGTGGAAGACCACCATGAATCCGATCAGCGCCCACCGCCACGGCTGATCGGCGGCGACGAGCACCAGTACGCCCGGGATCAGCAGTTCCGCGGTGGTGCCGCCGACGTGCGCCATCAGCGCCGGTAACCGCGACGGCCGCAGGTCATCGACCGGATCGCGGTACAGCGCCCGCTTGAACGGTGCGAACAGCCTGGGGCGCAGCAGGGCGTTGTTGCTGGTCATCACCGCCACGACGTACGGGAAGTGGTGGTTGAGTTTGGACGTCGCGGCCCCCCACCACAGGCCGAGCATGATGATCTTGAATGCGGCGATCTGATCGGTGCAGCTGAAGAAGAACACGAACAGCGTCAGCCAGTAGTGCTCGGCGCGGGCGGCCAGGAAGATCGTCTTGTCGCGCAGGCCGGCCAGCACGACCGTGACGATCAACGGCACCACCACCGCAGGACGCAGCAGTCCGTCCGCTCCGGGCGACAGCAGCGCCCACACCGCCGACGCCAGCACGGCCGCGTACAGCACGACGTCGAGCACGGTGCGGGTGTCACCGGCGGTCAGCGGCACCCGGCCCGGCCACGGCGGCAACCGGATGGTGCCCGGCCGCAGCCAGTACAGGAAGCCGCCGATCGGCGGCCAGAACCGCCCGGTCAGCGGACCGGAGCCGCAGCCCAGGCCCAGCACCTCGAACAGCAGCGAGAAGATCACCAGTTTCTGGTAGACGATCGGCTGCGTCCACCAGTCACCGATGCGGCTCAGCCCACCCAGTCCCGGGGTGAGTGCGATCAGCGCGGCGGCACCACCGGCGTACAGCCCGATCTTGAACAGGTACAGCAGGTAGACCGCGGAGGGTGTGCCGAAACCGTGCTGCGCCCAATCCCGGCTGAGGATCTGGATGCGGGTGGCGCGCGGCAGGGTGTGCCAGGTCTGCGGGTCGATGTCGGGGAGGGCCGGTCTGATGAATCCCATGGTGAAAATCACCCTAGGCGGCGACGCCCCGCGTAAGGCCGGAATGCGTGAGCCGGCACCGGTGTTGGGCATTGCCGTGCGCATCGACACCTGGTCTGACGTGGTCTGCCCGTTCTGCTACATCGGCAAGCGGAAACTGGAGGCGGCACTGACCCAGACCGGGGTCGACGCCGACGTGCACTGGCACAGTTTCGAGCTGGATCCACACGCCCCGCCGGTGCTGCAGCAGCCGATGGCGGACATGCTGGCAGCCAAGTACGGGTTCGGCCGCGACCGGGCGCTGGCGTTCCTGGATCAGCAGCGGGCCGCCGCGGCGGCGGTCGGGCTGGACTTCGATTATGTGAACATCAAGCGCGGCAACACCTTCAACGCGCACCGCCTGATCCACCTGGGCGAGGCGCACGGCCTGGCCGGGGCGGTCAAGGAACGCTTCCTGCGGGGGTATTTCACCGAGGGCGCCGCGATCGGTGACTCCGCAGTGCTGACCGAACTGGCCGTGGACGCCGGACTGGACCGTGCCGCGGTGACGGCGGTGCTGGCCGGCGACGCCTACGCCGACGACGTGCGCGCCGACGAACGCCGGGCCGACGAACTGGGCATCCACGCGGTGCCGCACTTCGTGATCGACGGGCGCACGGTGATCTCCGGCGCGGCCGACGTTTCGCAGTTCGTCGAGGCGCTGCGGGCCGAGTCGGCTCACTCCGAACGGTAGCCCGCCCGCAGCAACGCCGGCGGCCGGAACGGCGCCCACTGCCCCGTCGGCTGCGCCAGCCGGTCGGCGATCGCGAAGATCACCGCCGGGTTGTGTGCGAAGCCGAGATGGCTGGCCGCGACGACGATGTTCTCGGTGCGCGGCGCCGCAACAGTACGGCAGATGCGCCAGCCCACGATGCCGTCGAGCGGGGAGTAGATCGAGGTAGTGGGCACCGGCAGCGGGCCGGCGTCGGGATGCGTCCGATCCGGGTCGCGGCCCTGCAGTCCGCCGTACCAGCGCGCCCACGCCGACCAGTGCGGCCACGGCGGGAAATCGGACAGGTCCTCGGTGGCGGGTTTGCGGTCGGCGGTCAGTGCGGCGGCCAGTCGCACCGGGGTGCCCAGCGTGATGACCTGGCGGATGTCGGCCGGCCGGCGGCGGGCGATCTGGCGGGCGTAGAGACCGCCGAGGCTCCAACCGATCAGCGAGATCGGGACGCCAAAACGGCCGGTGAGCTCATCGAGTCGGGCCGCCATGCCGCGGGTCGCCGCGCCGGTGGGGCCGTCGTTGCGACCCAGCCCCCAACCGAAGGTGCGGTAGCCGAGTCGGCGCAGCACCGATCGCAGCAGCGCCGTCGAGGAGTCCGCCGAACCCAGTCCGGGTAGCACCAACACCGGATGACCGTCACCGCGCGGCAGCAGTGCCAGCAGCGGTGCGCCGGCGGCCAGCAGCCCGAAATCGGCGACAGCCCGGGCCGGTTCGGTCAGATAGAGCAGGCGTCCGGGCACGGCCATCCCCCGATTATGGGCCCTGGAGCAGTTCGCGCACCGATTGGCGGGTTCCGTAGGCCCGCAGCATCGCGCTGGCCGGTCGGGGCCGGACCGACAGCGGCCACCAGAACCAGCGCCCGAGCAGCGCCGCGATCGACGGGGTCATGAAGGAGCGGACGATCAGCGTGTCGAACAGCAGCCCCAGCCCGATGGTGGTGCCCACCTGACCGAGGATCACCAACTGGCTGAACGCGAACGTGGACATGGTGGCGGCGAACACCAGCCCGGCCGAGGTCACCACCGAACCCGACCCGGCCATCGCCCGGATGATGCCGGTGTTCAGCCCGGCGCCGATCTCCTCCTTGAACCGGGAGATCAGCAGCAGGTTGTAGTCCGACCCCACCGCCAGCAGCAGAATCACGGCCAGCGCCAGCACCACCCAGTACAGCTCGATGCCGAGAATGTCCTGCCACACCAGCACCGACAGCCCGAACGAGGCGCCCAGCGACAGTGCCACCGTGCCCACGATGACGATCGCGGCGACCAAGCTGCCGGTGATGAACATCATGATCAGCAGGATCAGGCTCAGCGCCGCGACGCCGACGATCATCAGGTCGTACTTCACCATCTCCTGGATGTCCTTGTAGGTGGCCGCGGTACCTGCGATGTAGAGGTGGGAGCCCTCCAGCGGGGTGCCCTTCACCGCTTCTTTCGCCGCGTTGCGGATGGCGCTGATGTGCGAGATGCCCTCGGGCGTCGCCGGATCGCCGTCGTGGGTGATGATCATCTGCGCGCCCCGGCCATCGGGTGACACGAACAGCTTCAGGCCCCGCTTGAAGTCGGGGTTGGCGAACACTTCCGGTGGCAGATAGAAGGAGTCGTCGTTTTTGGCCTTGTCGAAGGCCTGCCCCATCGCGGCCGGGTTGTCGTTGGCGAATTCCGCCTGGCCGTTGATCCCGGAATTGGTGGCGTAGTTCGACAGGGTAAGTTCCAAATTCTGCAGCTGGTCATCGATCTGCGGTGGCAGCAGTGCTATCAGCTGCGGTTGCAGCGCGTCCAACTTGTCCAGACTCGCGGTGATGCTGGCGAACTGTTCGCCGAGCTGATCGACGCTGTCGGCCGTGTCGAAGCCGTTGCGGAGGGCGAAGCACAGTGGGATGTCGTAGCAGTGCGGCTCCCAGTAGAAGTAGCTCTGGATCGGCCGGAAGAAATCCAGCAGGTTCGCGATCCGGTCCCGCATCTCGTTGATGATGACGATCGTGTCCTGAAAGCTCTGGGTCTGCTCGTGGGTGGCCGCGGCACTCTGCTGCTGCAGGCTGTACTGCTGCCGCAGAATGCCGATGGTGTCCCGCAGGATGCCGGCCTGCTTGAGCAGGTCAGCCGCACGCTCCTTCTGGAACTGCAGGTTCATCACTTGCCCGACACTCGGCTGGCTGAGTTGAAACGGGATCGAACTATGGTCCAGCGGCACCCCCAGCGGTCGCGTGATCGCCTGCGTCTTGGCGATGCCGGGGGTGTGGAAGACGTTTTTGGCGATCCGTTCGAGCACCAGCATGTCGGCTGGATCGCGCAGGTCGTGGTCGGCTTCGACCATCAGCAGTTCGGGGTTGAGGCGGGCCTGCGAGAAATGCCGTTCCGCGGCCGCGTAGCCGACCTTGGCCGGGGTGTCGTCGGGCAGATACGGCTTCGAGTCGTAACTCGTCCGGTATCCGGGCAGGGCGAGTAGGCCGATCAGGGCGACCGCGATCGTCACCACCAGAATCGGCCCCGGCCAACGCACGATGGCGGTGCCGATGCGCCGCCACTCCCGGGTGCGCATCGCGACCTTCGGCTCGAACAACCCGAATCGGCTGCCGACGGCCAGGACGGCGGGAGCCAGGGTGAGCGCGGATGCCACCGAGACGATCATGCCCACCGCGGCGGGCACCCCCATCGACTGGAAATACGGTTGGCGGGCGAACGTCAGGCAGTAGACGGCGCCGGTGATGGTCAGGCCCGACCCCAGTACGACGTGGGCGGTGCCGTGGAACATGTCGTCGAAGGCGGTCGCGCGGTCCTCGTGGATGCCGCGGGCCTCCTGGTAGCGCCCGACGAAGAAGATCGCGTAGTCGGTTCCGGCGGCGATCGCCAGCAGCGTCAGGATGTTCACCGAGAACGTCGAGAGCTCGATCAGGCTGTAGTTGCCCATGACGGCAACGACGCCGCGCGCCGCGGCCACCTCGACCAGCACCGTGATCAGCACCAGCAGTGTGGTGACCAGGGACCGGTAGACCCACAGCAGCATCACCACGATCACCGCGAAGGTGATCAGGGTGACCTTCAGGATGCCCTCGTTGCCGACCTCGAACTGGTCGGTGATCAGCGGTGAGGCGCCGGTGACGTACGCAGTGACGCCCGGCGGCGCCGGGGTGCGCTGCACGATGCGCCGCACGGTGTCGACGGATTCGCTGGACAGCGCGTCACCTTGATTGCCGGCCAGATACACCTGCACCAGTGCGGCCTTGCCGTCGGTGCTCTGCGCGGCCGACGCCGTCAACGGATCGCCCCAGAAGTCCTGAACGTGCTCGACGTGCTTGGTGTCGGCCTCGAGTTCGCCGATCAGCGTGTCGTAGAACCGGTGGGCGTCGTCGCCGAGGGGGGCGTCGCCCTCCAGGACGATCATCGCCGCGCTGTCGGAGTCGAATTCCTCGAACACCCTGCCGATGTGTTTCATCGCCTGCAGCGACGGCGCGCTCGGGGAGCTCATGCCGACCTGATGGGCTTTGGCGACGGTCTCCAGGTTCGGGACGACGATGTTCGTGATCACGGTCAGGGCCAGCCACACACCGATGATCGGCACCGCCAGCATCCGGATGCTGTGCGGCAGGCGCCGTCGGGCCTGGTGTGCACTCATCCGGATTTATCCAGGCAGAACGTGTAGGCGCGCACCTCGTGGACGGTCCGCTCGGCTTTGACCTCGTCGTTGATGACGATGCGGCAGCCCAGCATGTCGCCGTCGCCCTGGGCGGTCAGGTTGGCGATGACCGCGGGGTCGGTGGTGGTGATCTCGTAGCGCCAGGGCAGCAGCGCGTGGTCGACCCGCTGCGGCGCGGCATGGATGTCCTGGTAGTTGATCGTCGCGGTGGCCCCGGCTGCACCGAAGACCTCGTAGACGACGTGCTTGGGGTTGAACGGGGTGCTGTCGTTCAGGACGCCGGTCGGGGTGGAGGTGTCGTTGTGCGATCCGAAGATGCCGTGCAGCCGGTAGACGGTACCCCCCGCGAGTGCCAGCACGACGACGGCCACCAGCGGCATCCACCCGCGCCGGGCCAGCCTGCTCACCGAAATCCGCTGCACCCGTAGACCCCCTCGACAACCGGCGGCACGATCGCTCGGGCGAAGGTCGGCGTGGGCCCCTTCGGGCGGGGATCGACAGCTAAACGCTACTGTGCCGAGCCACCCCGGGCGGCGGATTCGGGTTTACCGGGGTCAGGCGTCTTCCAGCAGTTCCGGGGTGACCGCGGACTCGGTGTCGGGGATGCCGTCCTGTTTGGCCTTGCGGTCGGCCATCGACAGCAGCCGGCGGATGCGCCCGGCGACGGCATCCTTGGTCATCGGCGGGTCAGCCAGCCGACCCAACTCCTCCAGTGACGCCTGCCGGTGCTCGACCCGCAACTGACCGGCCGTCGCCAGATGATCCGGCACGGTGTCACCGAGGATCGCCAGTGCCCGCTCCACCCGCGCGGCCGCGGCCACCGCGGCGCGGGCCGACCGGCGCAGGTTCGCGTCGTCGAAGTTGGCCAGCCGGTTGGCCGTCGCCCGGACCTCGCGGCGGATGCGGCGCTCCTCCCAGACCAGCCGGGTGTCCTGGGCGCCCATCCGGGTCAGCAGCGCGCCGATCGCCTCGCCGTCGCGGACCACCACCCGGTCGGCGCCGCGCACCTCACGGGCCTTCGCGCTGACCCCCAGCCGGCGGGCCGCGCCGACCAGGGCCAGGGCGGCCTCCGGACCCGGGCAGCCGACCTCCAGCGCCGACGAGCGGCCCGGCTCGGTGAGCGACCCGTGCGCCAGAAAAGCTCCGCGCCAGGCGGCTTCGGCGTCGGCGACGCTGCCGCCGACGACCTGCGCCGGCAGCCCCCGCACCGGGCGGCCGCGCAGATCCAGCAGGCCGGTCTGCCGGGCCAGCGCCTCGCCGTCCTTGGTGACCCGCAGCACGTAGCGGGTGCTCTTGCGCATCCCGCTGGCCGTCAGCACGTGCACGATCGCGCTGTAGCCGTACAGGTCGAAGATGTCCTTGCGCAGCCGGCGGGCGATGACCCCGGCATCCACCTCGGCTTCCACCACCACCCGGCCGGCCACGATGTGCAGCCCGCCGGCAAAGCGCAGCAACGCCGCCACCTCCGCGCGGCGCGCACTCACCGACGTGACCGCGAGACGGCTCAGCTCGTCTTTGACTTCGGCCGTCATCGCCACGACTCGTTACCTCCCGGCCCGATCCCGCTAGGTCCACTCACGCCGGTTCGCCGGCCCCCACCCTCGACCTGCGGCGGAACAGGGGTCGGGACCGTCAACGACGCCGTACCGGCGTCCCGGACCCCGTCCAAGGCTGCCGCCAGCTTGCCCGGGTCATGTAAAGGTGTACCAGGTCGGGCGACATCGACGAACCGAACCTCGGCGGCGAACACCGCCGCAGCCCGCCGCAACTGGTCGCGCTCCCGCTCGCTGGGCACGTGGCCGGCGTCGACGATCACATGGTCGACGCTGAAACCCTGCGCGTGCTGGCCGAGCACCTGAAGATGCCGCTCAGCGGAGAAGCCGGCCGTCTCCCCCGGTTCAGCCACCAGATTGAGCACCAGCGCCCGTCGCGCCTTGGTCGCCTGCAGCGCCGCGGCCAGGCCCGGCACCAGCAGGTGCGGGATCACGCTGGTGAACCAGGACCCCGGGCCCAGCACCACCAGGTCGGCGGCCATGATCGCGTCGACGGCCTGCCGGGTGGCCGGCGGGTTGCCCGGCAGCAGCCGGACCCGGCGCACCTTGCCCGGGGTGGTGGCGATCGCGACCTGACCACGGATCATCCGCGGCAGCCGCGGGTCGGCGTCCAGCCCGGAGACGTCGGCCTCGATCTGCAGCGCGATCGGGCACATCGGCAGCACCCGGCCCTTGACACCGAGCATCCGGCCCACCTCGTCGAGCGCGGCAACCGGGTCGGCCAGCACCTCGTTGAGGCCGGCCAGCAGCAGGTTGCCGATCGGATGCCCGGCCAGCGCCCCGGTGCCGCCGAACCGGTGCTGCAGCACGGTCGCCCACAGTCGCCCGGTCGGGGTGTCGGACGCCAACGCCGCCAGCGCCATCCGCAGGTCCCCCGGCGGGATCACGTCCAGTTCACTGCGCAGCCGGCCCGACGACCCGCCGTCGTCGGCGACGGTCACCACCGCGGTGACGTGCGGGGTCAGCCGGCGGGCCGCCGACAGCGTCGCGTACAGCCCGTGCCCGCCACCGAGTGCGACGATGGCCGGGTTCGCGCCCGGTCCGGTGCTCAGCGTCATTCGCGGCCCAGATCCCGGTGCAGCACCCGCACCGCCAGTTCGTCGTGGGTGTCCTCGGCATCCAGCAGCCGGGCCAGCGCCTCGGCGATCGCCACGCTGCGATGCTTGCCGCCGGTGCAGCCGATCGCCACCGTCATGTACCGCTTGCCCTCCCTGCGATAGCCGCCGACCACCAGCGACAGCAGCCGATGGTAGGTGGTGAGGAATTCGTCGGCGCCGGGCTGCCCGAGCACGTAGTCGCGCACCGCGGGGTGCTGGCCGGTGTGCGGGCGCAGTTCGTCGACCCAGTGCGGGTTGGGCAGGAACCGCACGTCCATCACCATGTCGGCGTCCATCGGCAGCCCGTATTTGAACCCGAACGATTCGACGGTGATGCTGGTCGGGGCGCTCACCGCGTCACCCCCGAACACCTTCTCGATGTTCTCGCGCAGCTCCCGCACGCTCAGCACCGACGTGTCGATGACCAGGTCGGCGACCGCACGCACCGGCGCCAGCATCGTCCGTTCGGCGGCGATGCCCTCGGTGAGCGTCTGGGTGCCCTGCAGCGGGTGGCTGCGCCGGTTGTGCTCGTACCGGCGGATCAGCACGTCGTCGGACGCCTCCATGAACAGCACGCTCGGGTTGACGCCGCGGGTGGCCAGTTCGGTGCGCACCGAATCCAGGTCGCCGGTGAACCCGGCCGAGCGCACATCCATCACCGCCGCCAGCTTGGTGATCCGCGAACCGGCGGCCAGGCCCAGATCCACCATCCGGGTGATCAGGTCCGGCGGCAGGTTATCGGCCACATACCAGCCCAGGTCTTCGAGCACCTTGGCCGCGGTGCCGCGACCTGCCCCGGACAGTCCGGTCACCAGGACGACGTCGATTCCCGGATCGGCCGCGACGGTGCCCGATTCCGGCATGTCCGTCGGTGGTGCCTCGCTTGTTTCGCCGCTCATCCCGACTTCCGTTGCTGTTCAGCGGTGTCCGCCGCATCGCCGGCCCCCAGCGCTTCGAGGACGGCGGCGGCGGTCGCCGCGCCGATCCCCGGAATCGAGGTGAGCTCTTCGACGGTAGCCTTTTTCAGCCGCGCCACCGACCCGAAATGCGAGATAAGCACCTTGCGCCGATGCTCGCCGAGACCGGGCACCGCATCCAGCGCAGACGCCGTCATCCGCTTCGACCGTTTGCTGCGGTGGTAGGTGATCGCGAAGCGGTGCGCCTCATCGCGGATCCGCTGCAGCAGGTACAGTCCCTCGCTCTGCCGGGGCAGGATGAGCGGATCCGGCTCCGAGGGC
Source organism: Mycolicibacter acidiphilus (assembly GCF_018455725.1). Classification (GTDB taxonomy): domain Bacteria; phylum Actinomycetota; class Actinomycetes; order Mycobacteriales; family Mycobacteriaceae; genus Mycobacterium; species Mycobacterium acidiphilum. The sequence continues at coordinate 224,649 of NZ_JAHCLR010000001.1, read as the reverse complement.
ACCCACACCTCCTCCAGTCGCTTCGCCAGGCCGATGGCCGCCACGTCGGTGATGCCGAGTTCGTCGAGCACCGCTTGCGCCGCATTCACCTGCGGCGCACCGCCATCGACGACATACAGGTTCGGCGGATAGGCGAACTTCCGCGACTTACCTTCCGGGGCAAGGACTCCCGCCTCCTGCGCCTCCAGGTGGTGTTTGAAGCGCCGCCGGGTCACCTCGGCGATGGAGGCGACGTCGTCGGAACGCCCCTCCCCCGCAGCCTCTTTGATCGCGAAGTGCCGGTAGTCGGATTTGCGGGGCAGGCCGTCCTCGAACACAACCAGCGAGCCGACCACGTCGGTGCCCTGCACATGGCTGATGTCGACGCATTCGATCCGCAGCGGCGCATCGGCCAGTCCGAGCGCGTCCTGGATGCTCTGCAGTGCCGCGGAACGGGCGTTGAAGTCACCGGCCCGCTTGAGTTTGTGTTGCACCAGTGCGTCTTTGGCGTTGCGCTGCACGGTCTCGGCCAGGGTGCGTTTGTCACCGCGGGCGGCGACCCGCAGCGAAACGCGGGATCCGCGCAGGCCCGACAGCCAGTCGGTCAGCTCGCCGGCGTTGTCCGGCAGGCAGGGCACCAGCACCTCGCGCGGCACCGGGTTGCTGGCCTCGTCCGCGGCGTCGCCGAGTTCGGACTGATCGCCGTAGAACTGCGTCAGGAACTGCTCCACCAGTTGCCCGTCACCGGGATCTGAGGGGTCATCGGAATCTGAGGGGTCGCCGGACTTCTCGACGACCCAGCCGCGCTGACCACGCACCCGGCCGCCGCGCACGTGGAACACCTGGACCGCGGCCTCCAGGTCGTCCGCTGCGAACGCCATCACATCGGCGTCAGTGCCGTCGCCGAGCACCACCGCCTGCTTCTCCAGCGCCCGCTTCATCGCAGCGATGTCGTCGCGCAGTCGGGCCGCCTTCTCGAAGTCGAGCCGTTCGGCCGCCTCGGTCATCTGCTTCTCCAGGTGCCGGATGAAGCGGTCGGTCTTGCCGGACAGGAAGTCGCAGAAGTCGTTGACGATCTGCCGGTGCTCCTCGGCGCTGACCCGGTCGACGCACGGCGCGCTGCACTTGCCGATGTAGCCGAGCAGGCACGGCCGGCCGATCTGCTGCTGGCGTTTGAACACCCCCGCCGAGCAGGTGCGTGCCGGGAAGACCCGCAGCAGCAGGTCCAGCGTTTCGCGGATCGCCCAGGCGTGCGAGTACGGGCCGAAGTACCGCACCCCCTTCTTGCGTGGGCCGCGGTAGACCATCAGCCGCGGGTACTCCTCATTGAGGGTGACGGCCAGCACCGGGTAGGTCTTGTCATCGCGGTAGCGGACGTTGAACCGCGGATCGAATTCCTTGATCCAGTTGTATTCCAGTTGCAGCGCTTCGACTTCGGTGTTGACCACCGTCCACTCGACACCGGCGGCGGTGGTCACCATCTGCCGGGTGCGCGGGTGCAGTCCGGCGATGTCGGCGAAGTACGACGTCAGCCGGGACCGCAGGCTCTTCGCCTTGCCGACGTAGATGACCCGCCCGTGGGTGTCCCGGAACCGGTAGACGCCCGGTTCGACCGGGATGGATCCGGGTGCCGGGCGGTAGGTCGCAGGGTCTGGCACGGTTACCAGGCTAGCGACGATCGCAAGCACGACGGAGTCGGGCGCTGAGGATCGGCGCCACGGGGTCAGTCGTCGTCGCCCGGCGACACGCCCTCGTCGTCCGGTCGGTAACGGGCCAGTAGTTGCCGCACCGTGCGCATGGCCTCCACCGCGCGTTCCCGGTCGATCGACTGGATCGCCACCACCGGGAGATATTCGTCGGCGGGCAGTTCCAGCCGCGCCCACCGCTTGCCAGCCGGGAACGACACGCCGACCACCGCCGGCCACGGGATCAATCGCTCCCCGAGCACGTTGCGGACCGCCACGCCGGCCGGCCCCACCCGCAGCCGGGGCCGGGTGAACAGCAGCACGCCGCCGGCGGCGATCAGCCCGAGCAGCACCATCGCCACCTGGTCGGACGCGCGGAAGATCACCCCGCTGGCCTTGATCGTCAACAGCAGCGCCACCGCGACGTGCCCGATGACAATCAGAATCGCTGCGCCCCAGGCGAATTGGCGCATCCGGTGCGGACGCACCTGCAGGTCCCACTCAACCGTCGACGGTGCCGTCATCGGCCGCGGAGATCCCGCAGGGTCAGTGCCGTGCTCAGCGCGGCCGCCGCGGCCTGCGCACCCTTGTCCTCGGTGGAATCGGGCAGCCCGGCACGGTCCAGGGCCTGCTGCTCACTGTCGACGGTCAGCACGCCGTTGGCGACCGGTGTCGCCGCATCCAGCGAGACCCGGGTCAACCCCTGCGTCACCGCGTCGCACACGTAGTCGAAATGCGGAGTCCCGCCGCGGATCACCACGCCCAGTGCGACGACCGCGTCGTGGTTGCGGGCCGCCTCCTGGGCGACCACCGGGATCTCGATCGCCCCGAGCACCCGGACCACCGTCGGCTCGGGGATGCCGGCGTCAGCGGCCACCCGGCGAGCCCCGGCCAGCAGCGCATCGCAGATCGTGGTGTGCCAGGTGCTGGCCACGATCGCCAGTCGCACACCGGAGGCGTCCAGCGCCGGCATGTCCGGCACACCGGTGCCACTCACTGCGTCGCGCCCGGGTTGACCACGTCGTCCAGGCCGGTCAGGTCGTGGCCCATCCGGTCCCGCTTGGTCATCAGGTAGCGGATGTTCTCGGCGTTGGCACGCACCGGCAGCGGCACCCGCTCGATGATGTGCAACCCGTAGCCGTCCAGTCCGACCCGCTTGGCGGGGTTATTGGTCAGCAGGCGCATCGAGCGCACCCCGAGATCGACCAGGATCTGCGCGCCGATGCCGTAGTCGCGGGCGTCGGCCGGCAACCCCAACTCCAGGTTGGCGTCGACGGTGTCGTGGCCGGCGTCCTGCAGCTGGTAGGCCTGCAGCTTGTGCAGCAGCCCGATGCCCCGGCCCTCATGACCGCGCATGTAGAGCACCACGCCGCGGCCCTCCCGAGCCACCAGCTCCAGGGCGGCGTCCAGCTGCGGGCCGCAGTCGCAGCGCTGCGAGCCGAACACATCACCGGTCAGACACTCCGAGTGCACCCGGACCAGCACATCGTCGCCGTTGTTGTGCGGACCGGCGATCTCACCGCGCACCAGCGCGACATGTTCGACGTCCTCGTAGATGCTGGTATAGCCGACCGCCCGGAACTCGCCGTGCCGGGTCGGGATGCGCGCCTCGGCGACCCGCTTGACGTGCTTCTCGTGCTTGCGGCGCCACTCGATCATGTCGGCGATCGAGATCAGCGCCAGACCGTGCTCGTCGGCGAACGCCCGCAGCTCCTCGGTCTGGGCCATCGAGCCCTCGTCCTTCTGGCTGACGATCTCGCAGATCGCCCCGGCCGGCTGCAGCCCCGCCATCCGGGCCAGGTCGACGGCAGCCTCGGTGTGCCCGGGCCGGCGCAGCACACCGCCGTCCTTGGCGCGCAGCGGAACCACGTGACCGGGCCGGGTGAAATCCTCGGCGACCGCGCTCGGGTCGGCGAGCAGCCGCATCGTCGTCGCCCGATCGGCCGCCGAGATGCCGGTCCCCACACCGTGTTTCGCGTCGACGGTGACGGTGTAGGCGGTCCCGTGCTTGTCCTGGTTCATCGCGTACATCGGCAGCAGGCCGAGCTTGTCGCAGATCGCGCCGTCCAGCGGCACGCACAGGTAGCCGGAGGTGTAGCGCACCATGAACGCCACCAACTCGGGGGTCGCCTTCTCGGCGGCGAAGATCAGGTCGCCTTCGTTCTCGCGGTCCTCGTCGTCGATGACGACGACGGCCTTGCCGGCCGCGATGTCGGCTACCGCCCGTTCGACGGTGTCCAACTTCGTCATCTTCTGCCACCTTGTGCTCGTCATCGCCGCACGCCGGGATCGACGCGGTTCGCTGTCCAGTATGAACCACCGCCGACCAGCAGCGGACACCGTCGCTGACTGATCGGGATTCGACGGCGGTCGACCGATGGACTTTCCCCATCCCGTCGGTGATTCCGTTCAGGGGCCGAATCGAACCCGCAGTGCTGTCACCGCGTCCCGTTAAAGTTGGCGAGGCCAGGGTTTCCGAACGACGAATCGCCAGCCGGCGAGGATCGCCATCAGCGCACCCCAAGGAGGACCCCCGTCATGGTCTGGGGAATCGTACTCGCGGTACTTCTGGTGTTGCTTGTCATCGGCGGCCTCATCGCCGGTGTTGTGAATCTCATATTCCCGTTCGGTCGGGCGCCGGCGTCGAATACAGAGCTCGCCGTCATTCTCGCCATCAGCTTCTTCACATTGCTATTGACAGTCTTGATGGCGGAACTGGGCGGCGCCTGGTTCGTCTTACCCATTGCGGTGGGGTTGACGGCGGTGTCGATCATTCGTCATTCGGCGCCGGTGCTTGAGACCGACGAACAACGTCGAATACGTGTGGCCGAAGAGGGGAGACGTGCTGCCGCCCGGGAGAGAGTCGCAGCACGCAAACGGATTGATGATTTCGGTAAAGACGGACTCTCGCTCATCGCTCGTGCACAGCGTGCCGTTGACGGCATCATGGCGACGGAGGCCGCCCGAGACGGCTGGCTGGGCGACGCGGACGACCTGGATTTCTCTGCCGATTTGACGATGATCACCGGAACCCTGAAGCAAGCTCGCCGCATGGAGAAATTGGCCGCGAAGTCGAAGGCCATCCCCCGACCGAGTGACGAAGACACCAGCATGGTTCGCGACGCCGAACGCGCGGTCAAGCATCTGCGGAGCGCCGTCAAACAGCGTGCCCAGATACTCGACGACTGTGCTAGCCAAGCGCGCCATGTCGATCGAACCCTGGCTCAGGAACGCGAAGATGCGAGGCTCGCCGAACGTCGCGACGAGGCACGGCGTCAGCTTGCCGCCGAGCTCTACGGGGTTGAAGCCGCGCCGCCGGCTTCCCATTCGGACGCTGCCGATGCAGTGCAGGCCTACGTTGCGGCATTCCGCGAACTCAAGGGCGTCATCGATGAGCAACGCCGCCGCGAAATCACCAAGACGCTCGACTCGGACTGATTGGGTCGGCTGGTGGCATCAGAACTGCTACCGCTGCAGCAACCGCTCCACGTACTTCGCGATCACGTCCACTTCCAGGTTCACGACCGTCCCGACCGGGGCCCGACCCAGCGTCGTCAACTCCAGGGTGGTCGGAATCAACGACACCTCGAAGTAGTCGTCCCCGTCACGTCCGACCCCCGAAACCGTCAGCGAGATGCCGTCGACGGTGATCGAGCCCTTCTCCACCACGTAGCGGGCCAGCGCAGCCGGCAGCGCGACCCGCACCACCTCCCAGTGCTCGCCGGGTGTGCGGGCCAGCACCCGCCCGGTGCCGTCGACGTGGCCCTGCACGATGTGCCCGCCCAGCCGGCTGCCCAGTGCGGCGGCGCGTTCCAGGTTGACCGGGCCGCCGACCTGCAGCGATCCCAGACTGGAGCGGTTCAGGGTCTCCCGCATCACGTCGGCGGTGAACCGGCCGCCGTCCAGCACGTCGACCACCGTCAGGCAGACCCCGTTGACCGCGATCGAGTCGCCGTGGCGGGCGTCGGAGGTGACGGTGGGGCCCGCGATGAGCAGCCGTGCGGCGTCGGCCAGCTCCTCGCGGGCCACCAACTCACCCAGTTCCTCGACAATTCCGGTGAACATCACATCAGGCTAGGTCCCCGGCAAGGCTTCTCCACAGAGTGGCCTCGATACGATGTCTGCCATGCGCAGACTCCTCACCGCCCTGGTCGCCACGACCGCCGCCGCCACGCTGTTCACCGGTTGCTCCGGAAAGCACTCGGGCGGACCGCTGCCCGAAGCTGCACCGCTGGTCAAGGAGGCCAGTGCCACCACCGCCGGGATCAAGAGCGCACACCTGGTGCTGTCGGTGGCCGGCAAGATCAAGGGTCTGCCGGTGAAGACGCTGGAGGGTGACCTGACCACCGACCCGGCGACCGCCGCCAAGGGCACCGCGAAGATCACGCTCGGCGGCAGCGACATCGAGGCCAAGTTCGTCGTGCTCGACGGTGACCTGTACGCCGCGATGTCCGGCGACGACTACCTCGACATCGGCGCGGCCAAGGACGTCTACGACGTCGGCGCGATCCTCGACCCGAGCCGCGGGCTGGCGAACCTGCTGGACAACCTGACCGACGCCAAGTCCGTCGCCCACGAGAAGATCAACGGCCAGGACACGGTCAAGATCACCGGTGAGACCCCCGCCGACGCGGTGAACAAGCTGGCCTCCCAGCTGAAGGCGTCCGCGCCGATGCCGACCACGGTCTGGATCGTCGAGGGCGGCAACCACGACCTGGTGCAGGCGCAGCTGGAGCCCAGCGCGGGCAACTCGATCACGATGACGCTGTCCAACCCGAACGTCCCGGTCACGGTCGAGAAGCCGGCTGGGGTCTGATGCGGGCCAATCGCGGGCTGGCGATCAGCGCCGGCAGCCTGGCCGTCCTGCTGGGGGCGCTGGACACCTACGTCGTCGTGACGATCATGCGCGACATCATGGACGGTGTCGGCATCCCGATCAACAAGATCCAGCAGGTCACCCCGATCATCACCTGCTATCTGCTCGGCTACATCGCGGCCATGCCGCTGCTCGGGCGCGCCTCCGACCGGTTCGGCCGCAAACTGCTGCTGCAGCTGAGCCTGGCGGTGTTCGCGATCGGGTCGGTGGTGACCGCGCTCGCGATGGACCTGGACACGCTGGTGATCGGCCGCACCATTCAGGCGGTCGCCGCCGGTGCGCTGCTGCCGGTGACGTTCGCGCTCGGCGCCGACCTGTGGGCCGAACGCAACCGGTCGGTGGTCCTCGGCTGGATCGCCGGCGCCCAGGAACTCGGCAGCGTGCTCGGACCGCTCTACGGGATCTTCGTCGTCTGGGTGCTCCGCGACTGGCGCGACGTGTTCTGGATCAACGTGCCGATGACCCTGCTCGCCATGGTGATGATCCACTTCAGCCTCCCGCCGCGCGCCAAGGACGACGGGCCGCAGGAGCGGGTCGACGTGGTCGGCGGGCTGCTGCTGGCCGTGATCCTGGGCTTGCTGACGATCGGGCTGTACAACCCGGACCCCAGCGCCAAGCAGGCACTCCCCGACCACGGGGCGCTGTACCTGATCGGTGCCGCGGCCACGCTGGTGGCGTTCGCCGCCTGGGAGTTCTTCTCGCCGACCAAGCTGATCGACCCGAAGGGTGCCCGGTTCGGGCCGTTCCTGGCCGCGCTCGGCTCCTCGGCGTGCGCCGGGGCGGCGCTGATGGTCACGCTGGTCGACGTGGAGCTGTTCGCCCAGGGTGTGCTCGGGAAGGAACAGGACCAGGCGGCGATGATCCTGCTGTGGTTCCTGGCCGCACTGCCGATCGGCGCCGTGGTCGGCGGTGTCATCGCCACCCGGATCGGCGACCGGATCGTCACACTGATCGGCCTGCTGATCGCCGCCGGCGGCTACTGGTGGATCTCCACCTGGAACCTGGATCTGGTGACCCAGCGACCGGAGATCTTCGGTGTGGTCGTGCTGCCCGAACTGGTGGTGGCCGGCCTCGGACTGGGGCTGGTGATCGGTCCGCTGACCTCCGCGGTGATGCGGGTGGTGCCGGCCCGCGAGCACGGCATCGCCGCGTCCGGCGTGGTGGTGGCCCGGATGACCGGGATGCTGCTCGGGATGGCCGTGCTGTCGGCGTGGGGCCTGCACCGGTTCAACCAGATTCTTGCGGGGCTGCCCAAACCGCAGACCCGCGACCTGATCGAGATCGCGGTTGCGGTCGGCCACAACTCCCGCGTTGCGCTGTCGATGATGTACGGCGAGATCTTCACCATCACCGCCGTCGTCTGCGTGGTGGGTGCGGTGCTCGGGCTGCTGATCGGCAGCAACAAGACCCGCGTCGAGGACCCCGAGTCGGCAGCGGCCGAACCGGTCGTCCCGGTCGCCTAGTTGGGGACCAGGCTCAGCAGCAGGTCCGGTCCGATCTGCTGCAGGGTGTCGTAACGCCAGCGCAGCGCGCGGGCGATGTTCGGCACGCCGACGTCGCCGACGGCGGTGATCGGTCCGCCGAGCAGGATCGGTGCCACATACGCCAGGATGCGGTCGATCGCCCCGGCTCGCAGGAACGCCCCCGCCAGCGTGGGGCCGCCCTCGAGGATGACATCGGTGCGGTCCGAGAGTGCCCGCAGCACCTCCGCCGGGTCGTGGGTGCGGATCACCATGGTGCGGGAGTCGTCGTTGAGCACCTTGGCGTCCGTGGAGATCTCCCGATCTCCGACCACCACCCGCAGCGGCTGACGGTCGGCCAGGCTGCCGTCGGGCAGTCGGGCGGTCAGCGTCGGGTCGTCGGCCAGCACGGTGCCGGTGCCGACGACGATCGCGTCGGCGGCAGCCCGGCGGCGGTGCACGTCGGCCCGGGCCGCCTCGCTGGTGATCCACTGGCTGGACCCGTCCGCGGCGGCGCTGCGGCCGTCGATGCTGGCGGCGTACTTCCAGGTGACGTGCGGCCGGCCGGTGCGCTGCTTGTGCAGCCATTCCCGCAGTGGTCCGGTCGTCACGGCGTCGGCCTGCACCCCGGTGAGCACCTGCACGCCGGCGTCGGCGAGCCGGGCCGCCCCGCCCGCGGCGACCGGGTTGGGATCCGCGACGGCGTACACCACCTGCGCCACCCCCGCTGCCAGCAGGGCCTCGGTGCACGGCGGCGTCTTGCCGTGATGGTTGCAGGGTTCCAGGGTGACGACGGCGGTGCCACCGGCCGCCAGTTCCCCGGCGCGGCGCAGCGCCACCACCTCGGCGTGCGCCTGCCCGGCGGGCTTGGTGGCGCCGACGCCGACGACGGTGCCGTCGCGGTCGAGGATCACCGCGCCGACCGGCGGGTTGGGGTAGGTCGCGCCCTTGACCTTCTCGGCCTGCTCGATCGCGAGCGTCATCGCTGCGTCGAAGACGGTGCTCATCAGCGCAGATGTGGTGAGGCGGCCACCGCCTGGCGGCGCAGGGACTCGACCGCGGCGGCCGGGTCTGCGGCGCTGTAGACGGCGGAGCCGGCGACGAAGCAGTCCACCCCGGCCTCGGCGGCCTGTTCGACGGTGTCGGCGTTGATGCCGCCGTCGATCTCCACCAGGATCGAGAGCTCCCCCGCGTCGACGAGTTTGCGCACGGTCCGGACCTTGTCGAGCACCTCCGGGATGAACGACTGCCCGCCGAAGCCAGGCTCCACCGACATCACCAGCAGGGTGTCGAAGTCGCGCAGGATCTCCAGGTAGGGCTCCAGCGGGGTGCCCGGTTTGATGCTCAGCCCGGCTTTGGCGCCGGCGGCGCGGATGTCACGCCCGACGGCGACCGGGTTCTCGGTGGCCTCGGCGTGGAAGGTGACGTTGTAAGCGCCGGCCTCGGCGTAGCCCGGCGCCCAGCGGCCCGGGTCGTCGATCATCAGGTGGCAGTCCATCGGGATGTCGGTGGCCTTGAGCAGACTCTGCACCACGGGCAGTCCGAGCGTCAGATTCGGCACGAAGTGGGCGTCCATCACGTCGACGTGCAGCCAGTCCGCACCCTTGACCGCGGCGACTTCGTCGGCGAGGCGGGCGAAGTCGGCGGACAGGATCGAGGGGGCGATAAGGGGGTGCGACATGGGGTTAAGGGTAATCGGCGCAGTGCCGGGCTACCCCAGCACCCGCAGCGCTGCCGCGAACATCGCGTCGGTGCCGTGCCGGTGCGGCCACAGCTGCACGTAGGGCCCGTCCCCCAGTCGGTCGGTGGGCGCGAAGAACTCGCGGGTGTCCAGTGCCTGCACGCGGTGCCGGCGCAGCGCGTCGGCGACGACGCCGACGGTCTCGACCAGGTGCGGCGAGCAGGTTGCGTACAGCACCACCCCGCCGGGCCGGGTCAGCGCGATCGCCGCGCCCAGCAGTTCCCGTTGCAGCTTGGTCAGCGTGGGCACGTCAGCGGGCTGACGCCGCCAGCGCGCCTCCGGGCGCCGCCGCAACGCCCCCAGCCCGGTGCACGGCGCATCCACCAGCACCCGGTCGAAGCCTGGTTGCAGGCCGGCATCGCGGCCGTCGGCGGTCAGCACCTGCACCGGCAGACCGCGGGTGTTCTCCTCGACCAGCGCGGCCCGCTTGGCCGCCTGCTCCACGGCGGTGATCTGCGCGCCTACCCCGGCGCCGATCCCGCCCAGCAGCGCGGTCTTGCCGCCGGGGCCGGCGCACAGGTCCAGCCAGCGCCCAGTGTCGACGCCCTCCACGGGTGCCACCGTCAGCGCGCGGGCCACCAGTTGGCTGCCTTCGTCTTGCACCAGCGCCTGGCCGTCGCGCACCGGCGCCAGCAGGCCCGGATCACCGCCGGGCAGATACACCGCATACGGCGAATACCGGCCGACGGTGCCGTCCACCGCGGTGGCCAGGTCCGCTGCGGTCAGCGTTCCGGGTCGTGCCGCCAGGTGCACCTGGGGGCGTTCGTCGTCGCTGGCCAGCACCGCGTCGAGTTCGCCGGCGTCGGCGCCGAGCGCATCGGCGAACGCCTGGGCGATCCACCGGGGGTGCGCGTGGGTGAACGCGGCGTGGCCCACCGGGTCGGTCGTCGCATCCGGTGCGAGTTCGGCGACCCAGGACGCCTCATCGCGGGTGCTGATCGTGCGCAGCACGCCGTTGACGAATCCGGCTCGCGCCGAGTCGAACTCGATTCCGGCCTGCTCCACGGTGGTGGCCACCGCGGCGTGCTGCTCGACCCGGGTGCGCAGCAGTTGGTAGCTGCCCAGCCGCAGCAGATCCAGCAGCACCGGGTCGATCGCGCCGGGTGACCGCCCCGCCGCCGCGCTGATCACCGCATCCAGCAGCCCGCGGACCCGGCAGGTCCCGTAGGTGAGCTCGGTGGCGAAAGCGGCGTCACGACCGGTGATTCCGCGTTCCCGCAGCAGCGGCGGCAGCGCCAGGTTGGCGTAGGCGTCGCGTTCGGAGACCGCACGCAGCACATCGAAAGCAGCCTGCCGGGCGGGGTCCAGCGGCTTACGCCGGGGCCTGCGGTCGAATGACTTGCGGCCCGGCGCATTCCGGTCGGTCCGGTCGCCGCGGCGGGGGTGGTTCACGATGCGCGTACCTCCGCGTCGAGTCGGGCGCCGCGAGCCCAGTCGGCGGCGTCCATCAGTTTCTTACCCGGCGGCTGAATCCGCCCCAACCGGATCGGCTCCGATCCGGTGCCCACCCACACGTCGCGCCGGTCGGCATGAATCTCCCCGGGCGCCAACACTTCCGGTCCACCACCGAGCGACACCGGTCCGACCTTGACCCGCAGGTCGCCGATCACCGTCCAGGCACCGGGGTGCGGGGTGACGGCCCGGATCTGCCGGTCGATGACCTGCGCGGGAAGCTCCCAGCGCACCCGGGCGTCGTCGACGCTGATCTTCGCCGCGTAGCTGACACCCTCAGCCGGCTGCGCAACAGCGGTCAACGCGCCCTCCGCGACGCCATCGAGGGTGGCTTCCAGCAACTCCGCGCCGCTGTGCGCCAGCCGATCCAGCAACTCACCGGCGGTGTCGTCAGCCCGGATCGTCTCGGTGACCACCCCGTACACCGGACCGCTGTCCAGGGCCGGTTCGATCACGAACGTCGTCGCGCCGGTCACTGCGTCCCCGGCGGCGATCGCGGCCTGCACCGGTGCCGCGCCTCGCCACGCCGGTAGCAGCGAGAAGTGCAGGTTGATCCAGCCGCGGGGCGGCACCGCGAGCAGGCCGTCGCGCAGCAGCGCGCCGTAGGCGACCACCGGGCAGCAATCCGGGGCGAACTCGGCCAGTGCGGCGACCGACTCGGCGCCGTTGGGCTGCGCCGGTCGCAGCACCGGAATGCCGCAGTCCAGGGCCCGCTGCGCCACCGGTGACGGCTGCAGGTGCCCGCGCCGGCCTGACGCGGCATCGGGCCTGGTCAGCACGGCGACCACGTCGTGGTGCGGCGAATCGATCAGTCGCTGCAGCGAGGGCAGCGCGGTTTCGGGGGTGCCGGCGAAGACGAGACGCACCGGGACAGTCTAGGGACACCAGCCACGGCGGCGATGCGGGGAATTAACGGCCGCGTCACCCGGTTACTTAAATTTGCTTGGCTAATCAATTTTTTTCCCAGTTGTCCATCCCTTCAACTTTCCGGGAGTCCGCCCCATGAGTAACAGCACCGTTGTCACCGAGACCGTCGAGTCGGGCCCCAGCCTGGCCGCGCACGCCGTCGCCGAGGCCACCCGTCTGACCGTGGGCAACTTACTGTCGGTCGGTTACCGCGCCCTGCGGCTGCCGCTGCCGTTCGGTGCGATCGAGCACGTCGCGCATCTGCTCCCGGCCCCGGCCGGCACGCACCGGTCGTCGGTGGAGTTGCCGCACGCCCACGCGGAGCTGATCCGATCCCGCGGTGTGGCACAGCGCACCGGCCGGGTGGTGCTGTACTGCCACGGCGGCGCCTTCCTGTGCTGCGGGATCAGCACCCATCTCCGGCTGATCGAGCGGCTCTCGGCGTTCGCCGATGCCCCGGTGCTGGCGGTCAACTACCGGATGCTGCCCAAGCACACGGTGACGATGGCGCTCGACGACTGCGCCGACGCCTACCGGTGGCTGCGCAAGAACGGGTACGCCGCCGACCAGATCGCGATCGCCGGGGACTCCGCCGGCGGCTATCTGGCGCTGGCCCTGGCCCAGCGGCTGGTCCGCGAGGGTGAGGAGCCCGCGGCGCTGGCACTGCTGTCGCCGCTGCTGCAACTCGACGGCGACCGCCCGGATGCGCACGGCCCGATGCTGCCGCACAACGCGTTCGCCGCGCTGACCGCGCTGATCGAGGCGCACGACGGTGCCCTGTACGAGCCGCTGGACCACATCACCGCGGAGCTTCCCCCAACGCTGATCCACGTATCGGGTTCCGAGGAGCTGCTCTGCGACGCGCGGGCGGCGGCGGCCAAGCTGGCCGCGGTCGGAGTCGACGCCCAGCTGACGGTCTGGCCCGGCCAGATCCACGTGTTCCAGATCGGTGCCCCGCTGATCCCCGAGGCCACCCGGTCGCTGCGACAGATCGGCGAGTACATCCGGGCTGCGGTACCGGACGACGAGTGCTCGGAGCCGGCGGCCTGAACTCATCCGATGTGCAGCGGGTCGATCTGCACCCGCACCGGATGCTGCGATTGCCGGGCGCTGAGCACCCCGATCCCGTGCCGCAGTGCCGCGGCCAGCGCGGATCCGTGCTCCCGATCGGTCCGGACCAGCATCCGGATCACACCGAGCTCGGCGGGGACCCCCGGCGGCCGGCGCACCCCGGGCGGCAGTGGCACCGGGCCGAGCAGGTCCGCCCCGGCCGATAGCCGCGCCGCATCCAGCAGTGCTGTCACCGCGTCAGGGGCACCGTCCAGCGCGGCCATGTGCACGCTCGGCGGTAGCCCGACCTCGGCCCGGCTGGACAGTTCGGATTCGGCGTGGCCCACCGGATCCCAGCGGACCAGCGATTGCACGGTGCGGATCGCCGAGTCCGCGACCACGCTCACCAGCCCTCCCGCCTCCCGGGCGCGCACCAGGGCCGCCGCGGCCATCCAGCGCCGCAGCGTGTCCTCGGCGGCCCGCAGGTCCTGGCGGCCCAGCAGAGCCCAGCTGTCCAGCAGCAGCGCGGCCCCGTAGCCGCCGGGGGCATGCGGTTCGGCCCCGGGGGTGGCGATCACCAACGCAGGTCCGGGTTCGATGCGATCCACGATGGTCTCCCCCGCCGATGTCACCACCGCGATGCCGGGGAATGCGCGGCCAAGTTCCTCGGCGGTGCGACGGGCACCGACGACGACGGCACGCACCGCGTCCGAACCGCAACTCACGCAGCGCAGGGACGAATCGGCCCGGCCGCACCAGCGGCATTCGGCTGCCCCGGCGCCGCGCCCGGTCAGTGCCAGTGGCCCGGTGCAGTGCCGGCAGCGGGCGACCGTGCGACAGCGGGCGCAGGCCAGCGAGGGCAGGTATCCGCGGCGCGGCACCTGCACCAGCACTGGGGCGCCGGCCTGCAGCGCGGCCCGGGCGGCGTGCAGCGCCACCGTCGGCAGCCGGGCGGTGCGGGCGGCCGGGTCGCGCTCGTCGGCGTACCCGGTGTCATCGAGGGCCACCACCCGCGGGGCGACCGCGCGCACCGTCGCCCGCGGGGCCACCAGGTCGTGCGCCCACCCGCTGCGCACCAGGGCGTGCGCCTCCGCGGTGCGGGCATAGCCGCCGATCAGCGCGGCGCAGCCGGCCAGGTGCGCCCGCAGCATCGCCACCTCGCGGGCATGCGGATACGGGGCACGCGGTTCGGCGAGAGTGTCGTCGCCGTCGTCCCACACCAGCACCAGCCCCAGGTCGGTGATCGGGGCGAATACCGCACTGCGGGTACCGATCACCAGTCGGGCGGTGCCCCGCAGCGCCGCCAGCCAGCGCCGGTAGCGGGCGGCCGGTCCCAGCCCGGCCGACAGTGCGACGACACTCGTCTCGTCGATGCGTGCGGTGGCCGACAGCGTCAGCGCGTCGATGTCCCGCTGGTCGGGCACCACCGCCAGCACGCTGCGCCCGGTCTGGATGGTCTGCGCGGCCGCGTCGGTGAACCGCTCGGTCCAGGAATCCCCCGGCAGCACCTGCCAGACCGCGCGGGCGGCTCGGCCCTCCGCCAGCGCCGCCAGGAACTTCGCACCCGCCCCGTACCGCTGCCAGCCCGCCGGGTCCACCGGCGCGATCACCGGAAGCCCCGGCGCAGAGGGGGTTTCGCGTTCCACCCGAGCATGCCGGGGCGGTATCGCCAGCCGCAGCACGTCGGCCCGACTGCCGGCGTACCGGCCGGCGACGGCCTCCACCAGTTGCCGAACCTCCGGGGTCAGCACCGGTTCACCGGAGATCACCCGTTCCAGCCTGCCGAGCTTGCCGGTGTGGTCGGTGTCGTCGCGGCGCTCCAGCAGGAACGCGTCGACCAGTCGGCCGTGGAACCGCACCCGCACCCGCACTCCGGGCCGGGCGTCGGCGGCCTGCTCGGCGGTGACCAGGTAGTCGAACTCCCGATCCAGGTGCGGCACCGACAGCATCGGCAGCACCCGCGCGATGGGTCGCTCCACCCCGTCGCGGTGCTGGTCGTCGACGCTCACCACGCAGGTTTAGCAGACGCCACCGGGCCGGGCACCTCAGGTCGCGCTGTCACCCCTGGCCCGCCGGCGGTCCTCCTCGGTGAAACCGACCTCACTCGCCGATCCCACCGGCGCCGAACGCATCCGGTCCCGGACCCCCGTCACGGTCAGGAACGCACCCGCCACCCCGGTCGGCGACGCATCCCAGGTCAGTGAGCGGTGCGGCGCAAAACCGAGGTCGGCACCGACCGATACCGCGTCCATGTTGGCCCCGAGGAAGATGAACGTCCAGCCGTAGTCGTTCTCGTACTGCGAGATCAGTTGCCGCACACCGTCGCCGGTCCACTCGACGCTGGAGTTCTCCTCTCCGTCGGTCATCACGAGCACCGTGACACTGCCCGGACGGTCCGATTCCGGTCGAGCCGCGAGTGCGGCGCCGACGTCGGTGATCAGCCGCGCCAGCGAATCAAGCAGCGCCGTGCCGCCTCGAGGCTGCAACGCCAGCGCCGGAACGTCCGCGATCGGCCGGTCGGCGTACACCAGTTCGTACTCACCGTCGAACTGCGCCAGCGTCACCTGCGTGGTGGCTGCGGCGGCCCGCTCAGCGGCGATGAACGCGTCGAATCCGCCCTGCATGTCGGTGGCGATCGACGTCATCGATCCGGACCGGTCCAGCAGTGCCGCAATCAAACTCAGTTCGGAATTGGTCATGGGGTCCCCTCCTCATCGGTGTTGCCCGCAGACTAGCGACGGGCACCGACAGCGGAGCGGCCGAAGAAGAAGCCGGCGGTGATCGCCAACTGCGCGGCGGCGTAAAACCACCAGATCGGCGCGGCCAGTGCCTCATTGCCCAGCACGAACCGGCCGATGCCGATCATCGCGTCCGACACCGCGAAACACACCGCACCGATCGCCGTCCACCGGGTCGGCAGATCGGCCAGCAGCGCCGCGCACACCATTGCCCCCAGCACCGTCACATACACCGCCACCGGCACCGTCAGCTGTTCGCGGACCAGGCCCGGCCAGAACCACACCAGCAGACCCACGCAGGCCGCACCCACCGCCGCGGCTCCGGCCAGTCGCCCCGGCGACACCACCGCCAGCGGCAGCAACGCACCCAGGTAGCACAGGTGCGCCACCAGAAACGCGGCCAGCCCGGCCACGAACGACGGCTCCCACCACGGGATCGCCAGCAGCCAATCACCGGCCGCCGAGAAGACCAGCGCCGGGATCAGCCACCGGGCGTCGCGCAGGATCGGGTGCGCGGCCGCGGCGACCGCCAGCAGCGCCGCCATCGCCGCCTTGCACGCCGGCTGCCCGAACCAGTGCCCGGTCAGCGGATCACCGGGCGGTGACCGCAGCGCCAGCACCGTCAGGGCGACGCCGTAGCCCACCCCGGCCCAGCCGGCCGCCACCCAGGCCCGGGACACCAGCGGCGGTGCGTACGGTGTGTCCATGTCTGGTGACGCTGAATCCGCTATCGACCCCATAGTGCGCAAGGTACTGGACCTCGTCCCGTACCGGTTGACTCTTGACGACGGGATCGACGCCGCGCGCGCCGCCCTGCGGAACCTGCCGCGTCGCCCGGTCTATCCGGAGCTGCCCGCCGAGGACCGCATGATCCCCGGCCCCGGCGGTGACCTGCCGGTGCGCATCTACCGGCCGACCGGCCTCGGTGAACCGGCCCCGGTGGTGGTGTTCTTCCACGGCGGCGGTTTCGTCGCCGGCGACCTCGACACCCACGACGGCACCGCCCGTCAGCACGCGGTCGAGGCCGACGCGGTGGTGGTGTCGGTGGATTACCGGCTGGCCCCCGAGCATCCCTTCCCCGCCGCGGTCGAGGACGCCCTGGCGGCCACCGAGTGGGTCGCGGCGCACGCCACGGAGCTGGGCGTGGACCCGGCCCGGCTGGCGGTCGCCGGCGACTCGGCGGGCGGCAACCTGGCGGCGGTCGTCGCGCAACTGGCCCGCGACGCCGGCGGCCCCGGCATCTGCTTCCAGCTGCTCTGGTATCCGGCCACCAGCTACGACACCAGCCTGCCGTCGTTCACCGAGAACGCCGAGGCCCCGATCATCGACGGGAAGGCGCTGGCCCAGGTCACCCTCGCCTACGCCGGCCACGTGGATCTGAGCAATCCGCCGGCCACCCTGGCGCCGGCCCGCGCCGCGGACCTGGCCGGGCTGCCGCCGGCCTACATCGCGGTCGCCGGCCACGACCCGCTGCGCGACGACGGCATCCGCTACGGCGAACGGCTGGCCGCCGCCGGGGTGCCGGTGCAGGTCGACAACGCCACAACCCTGGTGCACGGCTTCCTCGGCTACGCCGGCGTCATCCCGGTGGCCACCGAGGCGACCGACCGCGGGCTGGCGGCACTGAAAGCGGCGCTGCACGGCTGAGTCGCCCCTACAGTGAGGTATGGCCGTACCTGACCACCACATCCTGATCGTCGGCGCGGGTTTCTCCGGCATCGGCTCGGCGATCGAACTCGACCGGGCCGGCATGTCCGACTATCTGATCGTGGAGGCCGGCGACGGGGTCGGAGGCACCTGGCACTGGAACACCTATCCCGGTATCGCCGTGGACATTCCGTCGTTCTCGTATCAGTTCTCGTTCGAGCAGAGCCCGGCGTGGTCGCGCACCTACGCACCCGGCCGGGAGTTGAAGGCCTACGCCGAGCACTGCGCCGACAAATACCGCATCCGCGACCGGATCCGGTTCAACACCAAGGTGCTCTCCGCCGAGTACGACGACGCGGACTCGCTGTGGCGGGTGCAGACGGACCCGGGCAGCGAAGTCACCGCCCGGTTCCTGGTCAACGCCAGCGGCGTGTTGACGACGCCGAATCCGCCCGACATCGCCGGAATCGACACCTTCGACGGTGTCCTGATGCACACCGCCCGCTGGGATCACGCTCAGGATCTGACCGGCAAGCGGGTGGCGGTGATCGGGACCGGCGCCTCCGCGGTGCAGGTGGTCCCGGAGATCGCGCCGATCGTCCAGCGGCTCAACGTGTTTCAGCGCACGCCGATCTGGTGCTTCCCGAAACTCGATGTGGCGCTGCCGAAGGCCACCCGTGCGCTGATGCGGCTGCCCGGCGGTATGACGCTGCAGCGACTGGTCAGCCAGGCGTTCGTCGAGGCGACGTTTCCGATTGCAGCGCAGTACTTCACGGTGTTCCCGCTGGCCAAGCTGATGGAGTCGGCGGGTCGGGCATACCTGCGCCGTCAGGTGCGCGACCCGGTGGTGCGGGACAAGCTCACCCCGCGCTACGCGGTGGGCTGCAAGCGTCCCGGCTTCCACAACACCTATCTGTCGACGTTCAACCGCGACAACGTGCGGCTGGTCACCGAGCCGATCCGCGAGATCACCCGCACCGGGGTGGTCACCGCCGACGGTGAGCACCACGAGGTGGACGTGCTGATCCTGGCCACCGGGTTCAAGGTGATGGACACCGACAGCGTCCCGACGTTCGCGGTCACCGGCGCCGGCGGGCGGTCCCTGAGCGCGTTCTGGGAGCAGCACCGGCTGCAGGCCTACGAGGGTGTCAGCATTCCGGGCTTTCCGAACCTGTTCAGCGTGTTCGGGCCGTACGGCTACGTCGGCTCGTCGTATTTCGCCCTGATCGAGACGCAGACCCATCACATCATCCGCTGCCTCAAGCAGGCCCGGCGCCGCGGCGCCACCCGGGTGGAAATCTCCGCGGCCGCCAACGACCGCTATTTCGCGGAGATGATGCGCAAACGGCACCGGCAGGTGTTCTGGCAGGACAGCTGCCGGTCGGCGAACAGCTACTACTTCGACCGCAACGGCGACGTCCCGCTGCGGCCCGCCACCACCGTCGAGGCGTACTGGCGCAGCCGCCGGTTCGACCTCGACGACTACCTGTTCAGCTGACCGTCCGGATCACCGTCGTACAGCTCACCGGAGTCCGGTGTCCAGGCCGGCGGCGGAACCACCGGCCGGGGCCCGCCCAGCGCCGCCCGGTAGGAGTCGGTCCCGTCGCCGACCGACCGGTCCGGGAAGCCCTTCGCCCGCACCCCGCGCACGAATGCCACCAGGACGGCGCCGGCGCCGATCACCAGGAATCCGATCAGTGCGATCTGTGCGACGGCGATCATGGCGTCGAACCTATCCCAGCGCGGGCCTCGGCTAGCGTGGGGCGGTGCGCAGAACCCTGACCCGCCCGCGCTACTGGCTGCCGCTGCTCACGGTGATGCTGGTCGCAGCGGCGCTGTGCTGGTGGCAGCCGTGGCGGCCGGCCACCGCGATCGAGGGCACGCGGGAGGCGACGTTCCCGGCCGTCGACACCGCCGGACTGGACCCGGCGCGGATGCAGATCGTCGAGCAGGCGCACGCCCAGTTCGACGCCCGGCACCGGGGCGCGTTCTACTCGCAGGGCGTCGAGGAGCCGTGGTGCGCGGATTTCGTCAGCTGGGTCATGAACGCCGCCGGACAGCCGCTGACGAACCCGAACTCCGGGTCGTGGCGGATTCCCGGGGTGGCGACGCTGCAGGAGTTCTACGAGGCCGCCGGACGGTTCCAGCCGGTCGGGGCTTACCGGCCCCGAGTCGGCGACGTGGTGCTCTACGGCGAACCCAGCCCGTTCGGTCAGCACACCAACATCGTGCTCGGCTACGACGACGGGGTGCTGACGACGGTAGGCGGCAACGAGGACCGCGGCGTCAGCGTGCACCGGTTTCCGCTGGCCGGCGATCCCGGCGTGCTCGGCTTCGGCACGCTGTAGCCGGTCGACGCGAGCAGACGCCACAGACGCCAGAGCCCCCGTTTCGGCGGCGAAACGGGGGCTTCGGCTGGGGGCACCTCCCGCTTGCGCGGGACTGCTGGGTGACTAGATCGCGCGCTTGAGCTCGTCGACCTTGTTCAGCCGCTCCCACGGCAGGTCGATGTCGGTCCGGCCGAAGTGGCCGTAGGCCGCAGTCGGCGCGTAGATCGGCTGCAGCAGCTCCAGGTCGCGCACGATCGCACCCGGCCGCAGGTCGAACACGTCGCCGATCACCTTCTCGATCTTGACCGGGTCGACGGTCTCGGTGCCGAACGTCTCCACGAACAGCCCGACCGGGGCGGCCTTGCCGATCGCGTAGGCGACCTGCACCTCGACGCGCTGCGCCAGTCCGGCGGCGACGATGTTCTTGGCGACCCAGCGGGTGGCGTAGGCCGCCGAGCGGTCCACCTTTGACGGGTCCTTGCCGGAGAACGCGCCGCCACCGTGCCGCGCCCAGCCGCCGTAGGTGTCGACGATGATCTTGCGGCCGGTCAGACCGGCGTCGCCCATCGGCCCGCCGACGACGAACTTGCCGGTCGGGTTGATCAGCAGTCGCACCTTGGAGGTGTCCATGGTCTCGTGGCCGAGGTCGCGCAGCACGCTGTCGATCACGGCCTCTTTGATCTCCGGGGCCAACTGGGCGTCCAGGTCGATCCCGTCGGCGTGCTGGGTGGACACCACCACGGTGTCCAGCCGCACCGGGGTGTGGCCGTCGTACTCGACGGTGACCTGGGTCTTGCCGTCCGGGCGCAGGTACGGCAGCACGCCGTTCTTGCGCACCTCGGTCAGCCGCCGGGCCAGCCGGTGGGCCAGCGCGATCGGCAGCGGCATCAACTCGGGCGTGTCGGCGATGGCGTAACCGAACATCAGGCCCTGGTCGCCGGCGCCCTGGGCATCCAGCGGGTCGGAGGCCTTCTCCACGCGTGCCTCGTGCGCGGTGTCGACACCCTGCGCGATGTCCGGCGACTGGGCGCCGATACCGATGTTCACGCCGCAGGACGCGCCGTCGAAGCCCTTCTCCGAGGAGTCGTAGCCGATCTCCAGGATGCGCTCGCGCACGGTGTTGGTGATGTCGGCGAACGCCTCCTTGGCGCTGGTCGTCACCTCGCCCACCACGTGCACCTGGCCGGTGGTGACCAGGGTCTCCACCGCCACGCGCGACTTCGGGTCGCCGGCCAGCAGTGCGTCGAGCACCGAGTCGCTGATCGCGTCACAGATCTTGTCGGGATGTCCTTCGGTCACCGACTCACTGGTGAACAGCCGACGATGTTCGCTCACAATGTCACCCTTCCGTGCTTGCGCACCGTGAAAAATTAGGCTCGGAAAATATAACGTTCATCGGTCCCGGCGTCGCCCCCCGGCCTGCCCCCAAACGTCAGGCCACCACCGTAGCAGTGCCGCTAACAGTCGTGCCCGTGCAGGAACTCCGCGATCGCGTCCACGATCCGGCTGGCCATCAGCGTCTTCGATCCGGGCTCCAGTGCCGATTCGGTCCCGTCGGCGGCCAGCAACCATCCGTCGTTGTGGTCGACCTCGAACGCCCGGCCATCCCCCACCGCATTGACCACCAGCAGGTCGCAGGCTTTGCGGCGCAGCTTGGCCCGGGCGTGGAACAGCACGTCGCCGTGCTCGTCGCCGGTCTCGGCGGCAAAGCCGACGATCGCGGCCATGTTGGGCAGCTGGCCGTCGGCACGCGCCCGCACCGCACCGGCCAGCACGTCGTCGTTGCGGACCAGTTCGATGGTGGGCGCCGCGGTGGAGTCGGGGTTGTCCGGGGTGTCCTTCTTGATCTTGGCTTGGGCCATCTGCGCGGGCCGGAAATCGGCGACCGCGGCCGCCATCACCAGCACGTGGGCTTCCGGGGCGTGCTTGGAGACCGCGTCGCGCAGTTGCTGGGCCGAGCTGACGTGCACCATCTCGACGCCGGCCGGGTCGATCAGGCCTGCTGTGTGCGCGGCGATCAGCGTGACCTCGGCGCCGCGCTGCGCGGCCACCCGGGCGACCGCGTATCCCTGCTTCCCTGAGCTGCGGTTGCCGATGAAGCGCACCGGGTCGATCGGCTCGCGGGTGCCGCCGGCGGTGACCAGCACCCGGCGGCCGGCCAGGTCGTGCGGCAGGGCGTCGGACCGCTCCAGCAGCAGCGACGCGAACGTGTTGATCTCCTCGGCCTCTGGCAGGCGGCCGGCGCCGCTGTCGGTGCCGGTGAGCCGGCCTGAGGCGGGTTCGAGGACGACGGCACCGCGCTGACGCAAGGTGGCGACATTCGCGACCGTGGCCGGGTGCTGCCACATCTCGGTGTGCATGGCCGGTGCGAACAGCACCGGGCAGCGGGCGGTGAGCAGGGTGGCGGTCAGCAGGTCGTCGGCGCGACCGGCGACGGCGCGGGCCAGCAGATCCGCGGTGGCCGGTGCCACCACCACCAGGTCGGCCTGCTGGCCGATGGCGACGTGCGGAACCTCGGAGACGTTGTCGAAGACCCCGGTCTGCACCGGGTGCCCGGACAGCGCCTCGAAGGTGGCAGCCCCGACGAACCGCAGCGCCGACTCGGTGGGGATGACCCGCACCTCATGGCCGGCTTCGGCGAGCTGCCGCACCACGGTGCACGCCTTGTAGGCGGCGATGCCCCCGGAGACGCCGACTACGACGCGTTTACCGTCCACCGACGCTTCCTGCTACTCGCCTTCGGTGTATTCGAGCAGGTCGCCGTGGATCTCACGCAGTGCGATCGACAGCGGCTTCTCCTGCAGGCCGGGCTCCACCAGCGGCCCGATGTACTCGAGGATGCCCTCCCCGAGCTGGTTGTAGTAGTCGTTGATCTGCCGGGCGCGCTTGGCTGCGTAGATCACCAGGGCGTACTTGCTCGACGCACGCTGCAGCAACTCGTCGATCGGCGGGTTGGTGATGCCCAGCGGCGTGTCATAGCCGCCGATCAGCGCCGGGTCGAACTCGGTTTCGGTGGCCGTGCCGGCCTGCGAGGTGCTCACTGAAGACAATCTCCTGGCGATAAATAGTGCTGAGTTTTCAAGACTTCTGGTTGCGTCCGGTGCTGCCGGGGCCGCTCACGTCGGGTCCGGCGCAGTTCCCATCAGCAACGATACCAATTCTGAGCAGGCATTTTCCAATCGGCGGTTCACGACGACCCGATCGAAGTCGCCCTGGGCCGCCAACTCGGTGCGGGCGGTGCCCAGCCGGCGCTCCCGCACCTCCGCGGATTCGGTGCCGCGGCCGACCAGTCTAGCCTGCAGCGTCTCCCAATCCGGCGGTGCCAGGAACACCGTGAGCACCGTCGGGAGGGCCCGCTTGATGGCCCGGGCTCCGGCCAGGTCGACCTCGATCAGCACCGGGCGCCCGGCCGCCGTGGCATCGGCCACCGGGGCCGCCGGGGTGCCGGACCGCTGCAACCCGCCGTGGATGTCGGCCCACTCCAGCAGCTGATCCGATTCAATCAGCCGACCGAACTCCTCGGCGGTCACGAAGTGGTAGTCGACGCCGTCCACCTCGCCGGGCCGCGGGGCCCGGGTGGTCGCCGAGACGCTGAAGTACAGGTTCGGAATCCGCTCACGCAGGCAGCGAACCACCGTCGATTTGCCGACCGCAGACGGACCGGACAGCACGACCACGCGCCCCGCTGTGGGGGCCCGGTCACCTACGCTGCCCGGTCCGCTGCCGGCACTCACCGTAGTCAGGTTAGGAGAAGTCGAACTTCTCCAGCAGCGCCTTGCGCTGCCGGTCGCCCAGGCCACGCAGGCGGCGGGTGGGGGCGATCTCGAGCTCGGTCATGATCTCCTGCGCCTTGACCTTGCCGACCTTCGGCAACGCCTCGAGCAGCGCCGAGACCTTCATCTTGCCCAGAACCTCATCGGTCTCGGCGTCCTTGAGCACCTGCTTGAGGTTGGTGCCGCCGCGCTTGAGCCGGTCCTTGAGCTCGGCTCGGGCCCGACGCGCGGCCGCAGCCTTCTCCAACGCGGCGGCGCGCTGCTCGTCGGTCAACTGGGGAAGGGCCACGATTCCTCCGTCTCATCAGCATCGACACCTGTCGATGTTCGGTTGTCTGGGCCGGGTACTCCAGCCAGCGACGACGACCGTACTCACGCCGTCTGACGAAATCTAACCCCACCCCCCGATTCCGGCTACAAACCCCCAGCGTGCGGCGTCGTGGAGCGCTTCCCGCCGAGCCCCGCCGGTCGCCCCGCCGGCTGCCGCCACACCCGGCGTCACAGCGGGCGATCGACCCGCAAACACCGATCCCACCTGCGGTTTTCCTCGGAAAGTCGGGATGGTGCCGTCGGCCCGGCCGCCCGGTCACCGGGCGGTCGAAGGCTGTCCGCACCCGAACCGGCATTGATTTCACCGCTCACGGCGTGTCGCGCGTGTCGCCGCACGTCCTACGCCGGCTCCATGGATCCGGACCCCCGCTCAGCGGCGCGCAGGCACCGCCGCGGACGGTCGGATACCATCGCCGATCATGAAGTGGACGCAGATTCTCGGTTCCGCCGCAGCGCTGGTCGCGGCCTGTGCGATCGTGTCACCGGCCACCGCCCGGGCCGACGAACCCACCGCCGGCACCGACTGCAACAGCAGTGAGCTGAACCTGACCACCACCAGCACCGCCGGCGAGGGCCTGCGCTGCCTGGCCGACAACCTGCGGGGCTACACGTGGCAGAAGGACGACGGGACCACCCAGAGCCCCGATGACGCCGAGCGCGTCGCCCGGGATGCCTGCGCCAAGCTGCCGCACCACTCCAACCGGTCGAGCTGCCGGTCGCTACTGGACAGCCTGCCGCAGCGCTGAGCCCGCGCGGCTACTTGCCGCGCCAGGTCCGATCGAACGGCAGCCGCCAGGCGTGCGGTGCGATCAGCTGGTGGATGGCGTTCGGCCCCCAGGAGCCGATGTCGTAGCCGTGCACCGGCGGCGGGTCGTCCAGCAGCGGCGCGGAGACCTCCCAGAGCCGTTCGATGCCCTGCGCGTGCGTGTAGAGCGTGTGGTCGTTGTGCATGGCGTCCAGGATCAGCCGCTCGTACGCCTCCAGCACGTCGCCGGCCGACTCCGTCTCGGCCATCTCGAACTGCATGCTGTGCTTGTCGAGCTTCATGCCGGGGCCGGGACGCTTGCCGTAGAACGACAGTGACAGCTTCGACTGATCCGCCAGGTCGAACGTCAGGTGGTCCGGCCCGTGCGCGCCGACGCCCGAACCCGTCGGGAACATGCTGCGCGGCGGTTCCCGGAACGCGATCGAGATGATCCGCTGGCCCTGCGCCAGGCACTTGCCGGTGCGCAGGTAGAACGGCACCCCGGCCCAGCGCCAGTTGTCGATCTCGCATTTCAGCGCGATGAACGTCTCGGTGTCGGAGTCCGGGGCCACCCCCGGCTCGTCGCGATAGCCGCGGTACTGGCCGCGCACCACGTTGCGCGGATCCAGCGGCACCATCGACCGGAAGACCTTGTTCTTCTCGACGCTGATCGCATCCGAGGCCAGTTCGGTGGGCGCCTCCATCGCGACGAACGCCAGCACCTGGAACAGGTGGGTGACCACCATGTCCTTGAACGCCCCGGTCGGCTCGTAGAAGGCGGCCCGACCCTCCAGGGACAGCTTCTCCGGGATGTCGATCTGGATGTGGTCGATGAACGTCCGGTTCCAGATCGGCTCGAACAGGCCGTTAGCGAAGCGGAACGCCAGGATGTTCTGCGCCGGTTCCTTGCCGAGGAAGTGGTCGATGCGGAAGACCTGGGACTCGTCGAACGTCTCGTGGATCGAGGCGTTCAGCGCGACCGCGCTGGCGAGGTCGGTGCCGAACGGCTTCTCCATGATCACCGCCGCGCCGTCAACCAGCTTGGCTTCCTCCAGCATCCGGATCGCCGGGATCGCCGCGGCCGGCGGCACGCTCAGGTAGTGCAGCAGCCTCGGATCTCCGTCGAGTTGTTCGGCCTGCGCCCGCACCGCCGCCGCCAGCGCCTCCGGTCCGGCGCTCTGCGGCACGTAGGTGAGGTTCTGCGCCCAGCCGTCCCGTTCGGCCGCCGACTCCCCGCCGCGCGAGAACTGCTCGCACGCCGAGGATGCGATCTTGCGGAACCCGTCGTCATCGAGCTCGTCCAGCGAAGTGCCGACGATCCGCAGCTGCGGCGCGAGCTTGGACATCGACAGGTGGAACAGGCCCGGAAGCAGCTTGCGCCGCGCCAAATCGCCCGTGGCACCGAATAAAACGACGACGTGCGGTGCGGCGTTGGAAGCTGCCCGACGACTACTGACCATGGTTGCCCCCTCTCGGTTTGCACCCTACCCACGCGGTGGCGTCGCCCTGTCCGGGGGCGGGCCGGTACAGGTCAATAGGCGGGCTGGAACTCACCGGCCTCCACGTCCTCTTCGGCCCGGATCACGTGCACGACGGCGTTGATCAGTGCCAGATGGGTGAACGCCTGCGGGAAGTTGCCCAGATGCCGGCCGGTGCGGGTGTCGATCTCCTCGGCGTAGAGCCGCAGCGGGCTGGCGAAGGCCAGCAGGCGTTCGCAGAGCTGTTTGGCCCGGACCAGCTCACCGATCTCGACCAGCGCCGACACCAGCCAGAACGAGCAGATCGTGAAGGTGCCCTCCTCCCCGACCAGCCCGTCGTCGGTCTCATCGACCTTGTAGCGCAACACCAGTCCATCGATGGTGAGTTCGTCGGCGATCGCCAGCACCGTCGCGCGCACCCGGGGATCGTCGGGCGGCAGGAAGCGCAGCAGCGGGATCATCAGCACCGATGCATCGAGTGCGTCGCTGCCGTACCGCTGGGTGAACACCCCGCGGTGGTCGACCCCGTTGGCCAGGATGTCGGCCTTGATCTCGTCGGCGACCGCGTTCCACTGCTTCGCGTAGGCCTTCTCCCCGTGCAGCAGTGCGAGTTTCGCGCCGCGGTCCAGCGCCACCCAGCAGAACACCTTCGACGACACGAAGTGCTGCGGTTCGCCGCGCACCTCCCAGATGCCGCGGTCGGGGAGTTTCCAGTTCGCGATCGCCTGCTCCACCTGCTTCTTCAGCACCGGCCAGAGCTGTTCGGGCACATGCTCGTCACGCGAACGGGCATGCAGGAACACCGAATCCAGCATCGCACCCCACACGTCGTGCTGCTGCTGCCGGAACGCGCCGTTGCCGATCCGCACCGGCCGTGCACCGTCGTAGCCGGACAGGTGATCCAATTCGGTCTCGGTCAGCGTCTTCTCCCCGCCCACCCCGTACATCACCTGCAGCGTCTGCGCTTTGCCATCCGCATCGATCGCCGCGTCGGACAGGAAGTGGAAGAAGTTGTTGGCCTCCCGGTCCAGTCCGAGCGTGTGCAGCCCCCACAGCGCGAACGTGGAGTCCCGCACCCATGCGTAGCGGTAATCCCAGTTACGCACTCCCCCGGGTGTTTCCGGCAGCGACGTGGTGGACGCCGCCATCAGCGCACCGGTCGGGGCGTAGGTCAGCCCCTTGAGCGCCAGCGCACTCTGCTGCAGGTAGCCGCGCCACGGGTGGTCCGGGAACTTGCCGATCGTGATCCACTGCCGCCAGCATTCGGCGGTCTGCCACCGTTTGCGCAGCGCCTCCTCCTGGGTGCGCGGCGCCGGCAGCGGTGACCAGGACAGTGCGACGAACGCCTCGTCGCCCTCGGTCATCCGGGTTCGGGCGTTGGCCTCCGGCCCCTCGATGCCCAGTCGCAGGCTGGTGGTGAGTTTCAGGGTGGGGTGGCTGCCGTCGGCGCTGCCCGCGCAGGTGGCGGTGGCCTCCTCGTAGACCTCCCCGGTGTACTCCCAGTGCGCTTCCTGGCGGTGATAGTCGAACGCCGGCTCGCAGCTGACCTCCACCTCGACGGTGCCGCTGACGCACCGGATGGTGCGCAGCAGGATGTGCTCGGCGTCCCAGTCGGTCGGCGCACGGCGGTGGGTCCGCGACCGTTTGTCGGTGTTGTGCCAGCCGCCCATCACCAGGCAGTCGTGCACGGTCAGCCAGCCGGTCTCGGTCTGCCAGGTGGTCTCCACGATCAGCCCGCCGGGCTGGTAGATGCGTTGCGACGGCACGCTCTGGCCGTACGGGCCGACCCGGAAGTGTCCGGCGCCGCGGTCCAGGATCGCCCCGAAGACGCTGGGCGAGTCCGGTCGTGGCAGGCACATCCACTCGACCGACCCGTTCGGCGCGATCAGACAGGTGTTCTCGCAGTCGGAGAGGAACGCGTACTCGTCGATCGGCGGGAACGGACTGCGGGTCGACAGCAGCACGTCGAGCGCCCCGGGCTCCGATGGTGGCGGCGCTCCGGACCTGCCGTTAGCACTGATCTCCCCCGCCTGTTTCCTGCTGGTCCCCATGTAGATCATCTTGATCCGCGCACCCCGCGTTTGTCCGGGTTATCAAGCGAGCCATCGGCGGCATCGGCGGACCGGTCACAGCGGCGGTCAGGCCGGACCGGGGCGCGCGCCGGGACCATCGGGGCGCCGGTATCACCGGTCCGACCCCCACCCATCCCACCGGCATTGTTTGTTCCCTTTGAATTTGCCCGCCGGATTCGGTGATGAGCACACCCTGATCGAACACGGTTATCAGAATTCGATTCCATCGGTGACGACGCACGTGAACTGTCGGTTACGGGGCCGCTACGGGTCCGTGTCCAGTACAGGAACGACAGCGTGACCAGCTCGGATGTCGCCCGTCAGACCTGCGGCGGTCGATAGACATCGGAATTGAATTCCCTCAGCAAGTAAAGGTTGTCGATCTCCGGTTGCCTGGATATATTCGCGGCTTGGGGGGATAGTCCGCCCGGGGGGTATCAACACGGGGGCGCGTTTGTGCACATGCACGTTTCCCATTGGGTTGTACCTGTTCAGTAACGAAAGAAGGACCCGATGTCTCGCAAACTGCACAATCGGACGCTCGCCGCGTCCATCGGCATTGCGCTCAGCGCGTTCGGCCTGGGCGCCGGAGTAGCGGGCGCCGATCCAGGCGGTGTCGACGGCAGCGTGAACAGCAGCAGCAGCGACAGTGCCAACCTCGGCCCGTTCAACGGGGGCTTCCAAGAGCACACCGGCACCGACGCCAACCTGGGACCGTTCAACGGGGGTTTTCACGACGGCGACGGCGGCAGTGCCAACCTCGGGCCGTTCAACGGGGGCTTCCAGGAACACAACGGCACCGACGCCAACCTCGGTCCGTTCAACGGCGGCGTGAACGACAGCAGCAGCACCGGCGGCCAGTTCGGTTTCTGACGGCACACCCCGGGGTGGGGCGGGTCCACGTGCCCGCCCCTCCTCGGGGTCACCGCACCCGGCGCGGGCGCCGTTGCCGCCCCGGCCCCCGGTGCGGAATGCGCGTAGGGTCGGGGGACGTGCTGCCGTCCGCAGAGCGACGGGGAAACGGAGTTGACGCCATGACCTTCACCCGCCCGCTCACCGCGGCCGCCGTCGCTGCCGTAGCCGCCGGGATCGCCCTGACCGGCGCATTCGGGGTCGGCATCGCCGCGGCCCAGGTGCCATCGCCGGCACCGCTGTCGCCGAGCCACGACAACCCCGACCCGCAGCTGCCGCCCGGTGTGAAGCTCGATCACCACGACAAGCGCCAGCTCAAGAAGTACCTGAAGGAGCACCCCGAGGCGATCCCGCCCGGCTACGGCCAGCGCTGAGGCTCAGGCCAGGTAGGCGACCGCCTCCCGCAGCCGTTCCGCGGCCGCGCGCAGCGCCACGACGTCCGGGCCCGCCCGCAGCACCTCCCGCGACACCGCCGGCAGCAACTGCCCGGGTGCGGCGCCACCCAGTCCGGCCAGCGCGTCGGGCCGACCACCCTGCGCACCGACCCCTGGCACCAGCACCGGCCCGCCCAGGGCACGGAGGTCGGGCACCTGCGCCAAGGTGGCGCCCACGACGACGCCCACCGAGCCGGGCTGCGGCGCGGCGGCCCGGTTGACCTCGGCCGCGGCGTCGACGATCGACTGCGCGACGGTGCGGCCGTCCGCGGTGGCGGCGCGCTGCACGCTCGCGCCCTCCGGGTTGGAGGTGGCGGCCAGCACGAACACCCCCCGACCGTTTTCGGCCGCGACGTCCAGCAGCGGCTGCAGCGAACCGAAGCCCAGGTACGGCGAGGCAGTCACCGCGTCGGCGGCCAGCGGTGACTCCCCCGCCCAGGCGGCGGCGTAGGCGGCCATCGTCGAACCGATGTCGCCGCGTTTGGCGTCGGCGAGCACCAGCACCCCGGCGGCCCGCAGGGCGGCGATGGTGCGTTCCAGCACCGCGAAGCCGGCCGAGCCGTACGCCTCGAAGAACGCCACCTGCGGTTTGACGATCGCGAACCCGGCGAACGCGGTGACACAGGCGTCGCTGAACGCAGCCAGCCCGTCCACGGTCACCGGCAGGTCCCACGCGGTCAGCAACTCCGGGTGCGGGTCGATGCCCAGGCACAGCGGACCGCGGGCCGCGATCGCGTCGGCCAAGCGACTCCCGAACCCGGCCGGCACTACCGGCCGCCGATGGCGCTGTGCAGTTCCTGCAGCGAGCGCACGCCGATGTCGCCCCGGATGCCGGCCTCGATGCCCTGCACCGCAGCCGCGGCGCCCTGCACCGTGGTGACGCACGGGATGTTCATGCTGACCGCCGCCGACCGGATCTCGTAGCCGTCCACCCGGGGACCGGAGTTGCCGTACGGGGTGTTGATCACCAGATCCACCTCACCGGCCTTGATCGCGTCGACCGCGGACAGCGCCGGCCGGTCCGCACTGGGCTCCTCGAAGTTCTTGCGCACCACGTTGCACGGAATCCCGTTGCGGCGCAGCATCTCCGCCGTCCCCTCAGTGGCCAGCACCCGGAAGCCGAGATCCGCCAACCGCTTCACCGGAAACACCAGGGAGCGTTTGTCGTGGTTGGCGACCGAGACGAAGACCGTGCCCTGCACGGGCAGCGACCCGTAGGCGGCGGTCTGGCTCTTGGCGAACGCCGTGCCGAAGTCCCGGTCGATGCCCATCACCTCACCGGTCGACTTCATCTCCGGTCCCAGCAGCGAGTCGATGCTGGAGCCGTCGGCCCGCCGGAACCGGTGGAACGGCAGCACGGCCTCCTTCACCGCGATCGGCGCCTGCGGCCCGACGGTGGCGCCGTCCCCGTCGGCGGCCAGCAGGCCCTCGGCCCGCAACCCGGCGATGGTGGCACCCAGCATGATTCGCGCGCAGGCCTTCGCCAGCGGGATCGCCGTGGCCTTGGACACGAACGGCACGGTGCGACTGGCCCGCGGGTTGGCCTCCAGCACGTAGAGCACGTCGTCCTTGAGTGCGAACTGGACATTGAGCAGTCCGACGACGCCGACACCGTGCGCGATCGCCTCAGTCGCCGTGCGCACCTTCTCGATGTCGCTGCGGCCCAGCGTCACCGGCGGCAGCGCGCACGCCGAGTCGCCGGAGTGGATGCCGGCCTCCTCGATGTGCTCCATGATCCCGCCGATGTAGACGTCGGTGCCGTCGCAGAGGGCGTCGACGTCGATCTCGATGGCGTCCTCCAGGAACCGGTCGACCAGCACCGGGTGCTCCGGGGAGAGCTTCGTGGCCCGGGTGATGTAGCCGCGCAGCGTCTCCTCGTCGTAGACGATCTCCATGCCGCGCCCGCCCAGCACGTACGACGGCCGGACCAGCACCGGATAACCGATCTCGGCGGCGATCCGCTTGGCCTGCTCGAAGGTGGTGGCGGTGCCGTACCGCGGCGCCGGCAGACCGGCGCCTGTGAGCACGTCGCCGAACGCGCCGCGGTCCTCGGCCAGATCGATGGCCTCCGGTGTGGTGCCGACGATCGGCACCCCGGCGTCGGCCAGGCGGGCGGCCAGGCCCAGCGGGGTCTGCCCGCCGAGTTGCACGATCACCCCCACCACGCCGGGCCCGCCGGCGCCGGAAGCCTGCTCGGCGTAGTAGACCTCCAGCACATCCTCGAACGTCAGCGGTTCGAAGTAGAGCCGGTCGGCGGTGTCGTAGTCCGTGGAGACCGTCTCCGGGTTGCAGTTGACCATCACGGTCTCGAATCCGGCGCCGCTCAACGTGGTTGCGGCGTGTACGCAGCTGTAATCGAATTCGATGCCCTGCCCGATCCGGTTCGGCCCGGAACCGAGGATCAGCACCTTGGGCTTCTCGGTCTGCGGGGCGACCTCGGTCTCGGCGGCCGGGTCCAGCTCGAAAGTGCTGTAGTGGTACGGCGTCCTGGCTTCGAACTCCGCGGCGCAGGTGTCGACGGTCTTGAACACCGGGTGGATGCCGAGGCGGTCGCGCAGCAGTCGCACGCCGTCCTCGCCGGCCAGTTCCGGTCGCAGCTCGGCGATCTGGTGATCCGACAGGCCGCTGTACTTGCACCGGCGCAGCAGGTCACCGTCGAGCACCGGGGTCGCGACCACCTCGGCGCGCAAACTCACCAGGGTGTTGATCTGCTCGACGAACCACGGGTCCACCCCGGACGCCTCGGCGACGGTCTCCACCGGAGCACCGAGCCGCAGCGCCAGTTCGATGTCGTAGAGCCGCCCCTCGACCGGGGTGCGCAGCCGGGTCAGTACGTCCTCGACGCCGCCGTCCGGGTCCGGGGTGGTCCAGAACCCGGCCTTGTCGGTCTCCAGCGAACGCAGCACCTTGCCGAGCGATTCGATGAAGTTGCGGCCCAGCGACATCGCCTCGCCGACCGACTTCATCGTGGTGGTCAGCCGCGGGTCGGCGCCGACGAACTTCTCGAACGCGAACCGCGGCGCCTTGACCACGACGTAGTCCAGTGCCGGTTCGAAGCAGGCCGGGGTCTCCCCGGTGATGTCGTTGATGATCTCGTCGAGGGTGTAGCCGATCGCCAGCTTCGCGGCGATCTTGGCGATCGGGAACCCGGTCGCCTTGGACGCCAGCGCCGAAGACCGCGACACCCGCGGGTTCATCTCGATGACGATCAGCCGGCCGTCGCGCGGGTCGATGGCGAATTGGATGTTGCAGCCGCCGGTGTCGACGCCGACCTCGCGCAGAATCGCGATGCCCAGGTCGCGCATCGTCTGGTATTCCCGGTCGGTGAGTGTCATCGCCGGGGCGACGGTCACCGAGTCGCCGGTGTGCACCCCCATCGGGTCGACGTTCTCGATCGAGCAGACCACGACGACGTTGTCGTTGCCGTCGCGCATCAGCTCGAGCTCGAATTCCTTCCAGCCGTAAATGGATTCCTCGATCAGCACGTTGGCAGTCGGGGAGGCGGCCAGCCCGTCGCCGGCCATCCGCTCCACCTCGTCGAGGGTCTCGGCCATGCCCGAGCCGAGTCCGCCCATCGTGAACGACGGGCGCACCACCACCGGCAGTCCCACCTCGGCGACGGTCTCGCGGACCTCGTCCATCGTGTAGCAGACCCGGGAGCGGGCCGATTCGCCACCGACCTTGGCGACGATGTCCTTGAACTGCTGGCGGTCCTCGCCGCGCTGGATCGCCTCGAAGTCGGCGCCGATCAGCTCCACGCCGTAACGCTCCAGCACCCCGTTCTCATGCAGCGCGACCGCGGTGTTCAGCGCGGTCTGTCCGCCCAGTGTGGCCAGCAGCGCGTCGATCTTGTTGCCGCGCTCGGCTTGCTGGGCGATCACCTTCTCGACGAACTCCCAGGTGATCGGCTCGACGTAGGTGTTGTCGGCGTACTCCGGGTCGGTCATGATCGTGGCCGGGTTGGAGTTGACCAGACTGACCTGCAGTCCCTCGGCCTTGAGCACCCGGCACGCCTGGGTTCCCGAGTAGTCGAACTCGCAGGCCTGGCCGATCACGATCGGCCCGGAGCCGATCACCAGGACGTGGTTGAGATCGGTACGGCGCGGCACTAGCTCTCTCCTCTACTTGCGCGAGCGTGCACAAATGTGCGGCAAATCCCAGGTCGCAGCGGACATTTCTGCACGCTCGGCGGAGATGGGGTCATTACTTCTCCCCTGCCATCAGGTCGACGAACTGGTCGAACAGGTATTGCGCATCGTGCGGTCCGGCCGCGGCCTCAGGGTGGTATTGCACCGAGAACGCCCGTCCGTCAGCCAGTTTCACTCCTTCGACGACGCCGTCGTTGGCGCAGGTGTGGCTGACCAGCCCCGGCCCGAAGTCGGTGTCGAACCGCTGGCCGGCCTCGCCTTCCAAGGCGAAGCCGTGGTTCTGCGCGGTGACCGCCACCCGCCCGGTGGCGTGGTCGATCACCGGGATGTTGATGCCCCGGTGGCCGAAGACCATCTTGTAGGTGGACAGGCCCAGTGCGCGGCCGAGGATCTGATTGCCGAAGCAGATGCCGAACAGCGGGATTCCCGCGCCCAGCACCTCCCGGGTCACCGCCACCAGGTGGTCGGCGGTGGCCGGGTCGCCCGGGCCGTTGGACAGGAACACCCCGTCCGGCTTCAGGTCGACGATCTGCTCGAACGTCGCCGACGACGGCAGCACGTGGCTGCGGATGCCGCGCCGGGCGAAGTTGCGCGGCGTGTTGGTCTTGATCCCCAGATCCAGCGCTGCGACCGTGAAGCGGTGCGCGCCTTCGGGTTCCACCACGTAACCGGTGTCGGTGCTGACCTGGCCGGCGAGGTCGGCGCCGAGCATCGACGGCTGGCTGCGGACCCGGCTGAGCAGTTCACCGGCATCCGGCGAGTGGGCCAGCGCCGGACCGGAGAACACCCCGGCCTTCATCGAACCGTGGCTGCGCAGATGGCGCACCACGGTCCGGGTGTCGATGCCGGCGATCCCGACGATGTTCTGGCGCACCAGTTCGTCTTCCAGCGTTCCGGTGGCCCGCCAGTTCGACGCCCGCGGCGACGGGTCGCGCACCACATAGCCGGCGACCCAGATCTTCTCGTCGCGACTCTCGCCGTCCTCGCCGTTCCAGCCGGTGTTGCCGATCTGCGGCGCGGTGGCGACCACGATCTGCCGGTGGTAGCTGGGGTCGGTGAGCGTCTCCTGGTAGCCGGACATGCCGGTGGAGAACACCGCCTCCCCGAGGGTCTGCCCGAGTGCACCGAACGGCACACCGGTGAAGGTCCGGCCGTCCTCCAGGACGAGCACGGCACGGGGGTCGGTCATTGTTGCTCCTCTAACCAGCGGGTGTACTCAGCACGGTCGTCGGCCCGGAAGCCGGTGTCGATCTCGGTGCCCGACGGCAGGCGCCAGCGGATCGCCAGCACACCGTCATTGTTTCGGGTCGGGATGGCGCGGCCGACGATGCCGCGTTCGGTGCGGACCGCGATGATCGAGTCCTGCGGAATCCAGATCGGCCGGCCGCCGCTGCGCTGCACCATGATTCCCTGCGCGTAGCGGGTCAGCACCGCCTTGGTGCGGTAGCCCAGATCGCCCACCACCACCCGGTCGTTCCACTTCGGGGCCAGCGTGCAGCCGATGTACACGCCGCGGGTTTCGGCGACGGTGGGTGCGCTCACCGTGTCGGGAACCGGGGGCAGCGTGCCGATCAGCGCCTCCTGCAACCGGCCGCGGTGCTGCCAGCCGCGCATCATCGCCCGCATCAGGAACCCGATCACCACCACCAGTACGGCGGCGAAGATCAGCGAGCCGACCATTGTTCCGGTGTTCACCGCGGGGTCTCCCCGTCTCGGGCGGTGATCTTGCCGCGCAACAGGGTTGCGGTGACGACGGCGGGCAGTTCCATCGCCTCATACGGGGTGTTCGCCGACCGGCTGGCCAGGTGCTCGCCGTCCACCGTCCAGCGGGCGGCCGGGTCGACCACGGTCAGGTTGGCCGGCTCGCCCACCGCCAGCGGCCGGCCCTGATCGGGCAGACCGACGATCTCAGCCGGGCGCTCGCTCAGCACCCGGGCGATGTCACGCCAGGTCAGCAGGCCCGGCTCCACCATGGTCTGTACCACCACCGACAGCGCGGTCTGCAGCCCGAGCATGCCGGGCCGGGCGGTGGCGAACTCGCAGGTCTTCTCGTGCTCGGCGTGCGGGGCGTGATCGGTTGCCACGCAGTCGATGACGCCGTCGGCCAGCGCCTGGCGCAGTGCCTGGGCATCGGATGCCTCCCGCAGCGGCGGGTTGACCCGGTTGCGCCCGTCGTAGTCACTCAGCCGACTGTCGTCGAGCAGCAGGTGGTGCGGGGTGACTTCGGCGGTGACCGAAATCCCCTGCGCTTTGGCCCATTTCAGCAACTCCACGGTGCCGGCTGTGGAGGCGTGGCAGATGTGCAGTCGGGCGCCGGCGTCACGGGCCAGGATCGCATCCCGGGCGACGATCGACTCCTCCGCCGAACGCGGCCACCCGGCCAGCCCCAGCTTCGCGGCGTTCGGCCCCTCGTTGGCGACCGCGCCGACGGTCAGCCGCGGCTCCTCGGCGTGCTGGGCGATCAGCACCCCCAGCCCGGTGGCGTACTCCAGCGCCCGGCGCATCACCAGCGGATCGGCCACGCACACACCGTCGTCGGAGAACATCCGCACCTGCGCGGCACCGGCGGCCATCAGACCCATCTCGGTGAGCTGGGCACCGCCCAGGCCGACGGTGACCGCCCCGACCGGGTGCACGTCGACCAGGCCGACCTGCTGCCCGCGCTGCCAGACGTGCTCCGTGACCACCGGGTTGTCGGCGACCGGGTTGGTGTTGGCCATCGCGAACACCGCGGTGTAGCCGCCGAGAGCCGCTGCCGCCGAACCGGTCTCGATGTCCTCGGCGTACTCCCGGCCGGGTTCGCGCAGGTGGGTGTGCAGATCGACGAAGCCGGGCAGCAGCACCTGACCGGACGCGTCGATGATCTCGGAACCGTCGGGAACCGCAAGGCCCACACCGATTTCGGCGATCTGGCCGTCAGCCACCAGCACGTCGACGGCGTCGCCCTCACCGTAGAGCCGCACCCCGCGGATCAGCACGCTCATGCTGTTGCCTCCCCTGATCCCGACCCTGATCCCGACCCTGATCCCGCAGAATCGCCGCCCACCAGCAGGTGGAACAGCACCGCCATCCGCACATGCACACCGTTGGAAACCTGTTGCAGCACCGCTGATTGCGGCGAGTCCGCCACCGCCGAGGAGATCTCCATGCCGCGCAGCATCGGGCCGGGGTGCAGCACCACCGCGTGCTCGCCCAGCATCGCCCGGCGCTTCTCACTCAGCCCGTAGCGCACCGAGTACTCCCGGGTCGACGGGAAGAACCCGCCGGTCATCCGCTCGGCCTGCACCCGCAGCATCAGCACCGCATCGGCGGCCGGCAGTTCGGCGTCGAAGTCGCTGGTCACCGTCACCGGCCAGTCGGTCACCCCGGCCGGCAGCAGGGTCGGCGGCGACACCAGCACCACCTCCGCGCCCAGGGTGGTCAGCAGGCTCACGTTGGAGCGGGCCACCCGGGAATGCACGATGTCGCCGACGATCACCACCCGGCGGCCCTCGATGCCGCCGAGGCGCTGCCGCAGCGTCAGGGCGTCCAGCAGCGCCTGGGTCGGGTGCTCGTGCGTGCCGTCGCCGGCGTTGATCACCGCCGGGCCGCCCCCGTCGAGCTCGGCAGTCCACTCACTGAGCAGATGCGCGGCACCCGAGGCTGGGTGGCGGATGATCAGCGCATCCGCGCCGGCGGCCCGCAGCGTCAGCGCGGTGTCGCGCAGCGACTCCCCCTTGTTCACCGACGACCCGGAGGCGCTGACGTTGATCACGTCGGCGCTCATCCATTTGCCGGCCACCTCGAACGACACCCGGGTGCGGGTGGAGTTCTCGTAGAACATGGTGATGACGGTGCGGCCGCGCAGGGTGGGGAGCTTCTTGACCTCGCGGCCGAGCAGGGCTTCGGCGAACCGGTCGGCGTCGTCGAGGATCGCGGTGGCCTCATCGCGGCTGAGGTCGCCGGCGGCCAGCAGGTGCCGGGTGGTCATCGGGAGATCACCACCGCATCACGGTCGTCGTCTTCACTGAGCAGCACGTGCACGCTCTCCCCCCGCGCGGTCGGGACGTTCTTGCCGACGTAGTCGGCGCGCACCGGCAGCTCCCGGTGGCCGCGGTCCACCAGCACCGCCAGCTGCACGATCGCCGGGCGGCCCACGTCACGCAGCGCATCCAGCGCGGCGCGCACCGACCGTCCGGCGTAGAGCACGTCGTCGACGAGGATCACCAGCGCGTCGTCGATGCCACCGGCCGGGATCGACGTCGTCTCCAGCGGCCGCGGCGGCTTGGTCATCAGGTCGTCGCGGTACAGCGTGATGTCCAGGGAGCCGCAGGGCACCTGAACGCCGCAGAATTCCGCGATCTTGGCGGCCAGCCGCTCGGCCAGGGTGACGCCGCGGGTCGGGATGCCCAGCAGCACCACTTTTGGGGGGCCGGCTGGGTCATCCAGGGCGGTCTTCTCGATGATCTGGTGCGCGATGCGCGAAATGGTGCGACTCACGTCCGCCGAGGACATCAGTTCTCGGTCGGTGCTGGAATTACCGGCAGCGCCCATGGGAAACCGCTGGACCTCCTTCTCCGCCTCACGGGACGGCTCGTTAAAGGATGTCGAACTGTCCGGCAGCCTAACACCGGCGATTAGCCTGGGCGAAATGATCGACCGACACGAGGGCATGCCCCTCGACTTCGACGCCCTCTACCGCGGGGAGAGCCCCGGCGAGGGGATTCCCCCGATGCCGACGCCGCCGTGGGACACCAAAGCCCCCAAGGAGAACGTGCTGGACTGGCACCGTCTCGGGCTGGTGCACGGGCGGGTGCTTGACATCGGCTGCGGTCTCGGCGACAACGCCGTCTACCTGGCGCAGCAGGGCTTCGACGTGACCGGACTGGACATCTCGCCGGCCGCGCTGGTCACCGCCGGGCAGCGCGCCGCCGCCGCGGGCGTGCAGGTCCGGTTCGCGGTCGCCGACGCCACCACGCTCGACGGCTACACCGACGCGTTCGACACCGTCGTCGACTCCGGCATGTTTCACTGCCTCGACGGTGTGAGCCGGCGCCGCTACGCCGCCGCGGTGCACCGGGCGACCCGGGCCGGGGCGTCGCTGCTGCTGTCCTGCTTCTCCGAGGAGAACACGCCACCCGCGCCGGAGCGGCCGCGGCCGACGGTCTCCGAGGCCACGCTGCGCGACGTGCTCGGCGAGGCCGACTGGGAGATTGCATCGCTGCAACCGGTGACCGTGCACCGGCAGGGCTGGGGCGGCGACATGAACTTCTGGTACGTGAACGCCCGTCGGCGCGACGGCTAACCTGGCCCGGTGAATCTCGACCCCAACCAGGCGGCCATCACCGAGGCCTGTGACGCAGGACTGCTGGCCGGTGCGGTGACGCTGGTGTGGCAGCGCGGACAGGTACTGCAGGTCAACGAGATCGGGTACCGCGACGTCGGTGCGGGGCTGCCGATGACCCGCGACACGGTATTCCGGATCGCCTCGATGACCAAACCGATCACTGTCGCCGCGGCGATGAGCCTGGTCGACGAGGGCAGGCTGCACCTGGACGATCCGATCGCCCGATGGCTGCCCGAGTTCGAACGGCCGACGGTGCTGGTCGATCCGGCCGGGCCGGTGGAGCAGACCGTGCCCGCCGGGCGGGCGCTGACCGTCGATGACCTGATGACCCATCGCAGCGGCATCGGCTACGGGTTCACCGTGTCCGGCCCGATCGCCCGGGAGTACCAGCGGTTGCCGTTCGGCAGGGGCCCGGAGGCCTGGCTGACGGCGCTGGCCGCGCTGCCGCTGGTGCATCAGCCCGGTGAGCAGGTCACCTACGGTCAGGGCATCGACGCGCTCGGCGTGCTGCTCGCCCGCATCGAGGGCAAACCGCTGCCGGCGGTGCTCGACGAGCGGATCCTGGGTCCCCTGGGCATGGCCGACACCGGGTTCTTCATCTCCCCGGCGGCCCGGCGGCGCGCGGCGACCATGTACCGGATCGGCGCCGATGGCCTGCACGACGACGCCATGGGTCCGATCCCGATCGCTCCCCCGGTGTTCCCCAACGCCGGCGGCGGACTGCTGTCCACCGCCGACGACTACCTGGCGTTCACCCGAATGCTGTTGGCGGACGGCGAGTTCGACGGGATGCGGGTGCTGTCGGCGGAGTCGGCACGAGCGATGCGGACCGATCGGCTCACCGACGAGCAGAAGCGCCAGCAGTTCCTCGGTGCGCCGTTCTGGGTCGGTCGCGGATTCGGGTTGAACCTGTCGGTGGTGACCGACCCCGCGAAGTCAGGACCGCTGTACGGGCCCGGCGGGCTGGGGACGTTCAGCTGGCCGGGCGCCTACGGCACCTGGTGGCAGGCGGACCCGGCCAACGACCTGATCCTGATCTACCTGATTCAGAACTCGCCGACGCTGACCGCCGACGCCGCCGCCGAAATCGCCGGCAACACCTCGCAGGCGGCGCTGCGGGTCGCCCTGCCCCGGTTCGTGCGCCGCACCTACCGGGCGCTGGGGCTGTGATCGGGCCAGGCGGATCGGTTCGGTGATCGCCGCCGACGGCGCCGGGTTCGGTGCCGCCGGCGGGCGCGGCCGGTGGTCGAACTCGATGCGGTCGACGTCGACGGTGCCGGTACGCACCGCGCGCAACTGGGCGCCCAGGTACAGGCCGATCCCGGCCAGCAGGTAGCCGATCAGGATCAGTACCGGTCGGGCACCACCGTGTCCGTCGAAGAACGTGACGTCACGCAGCAGCGCGCCGGTGGCGCCTGGCGGCAGCAGTTGACCGAACTGCCCCCACGGCGACGGCAGCAGTTCGGGGGCGCTGGCCAGCCCGGACAGCGGGTTGCCCAGCAGCACCAGCAGCACCGCGGCGATGCCCAGGCCGGCGCCGCCGAGCAGTTCCCGCAGGCCCAGCACGGTGAAGCAGGTGGCGGCGATCCCGAGCATTCCGGCGAGGCTGGTCAGCAGGTAGTTCCCGTCGAAGGTGCCGATCACGAACTGCAGGCAGCCGACCACCGCCAGGCCGCCGACGACGGCCACCCCCACCGCGGCGACCGCGCGCCGGCGCGGGTCGGGTACCAGCAGCATGATGATCATTGCGCCCATCCAGCCACCCAGCGCCAGCGGCAGCGCCCCGGCGGCCAGCCCGGTGCCGCGAGGGTCCCGGGCGGGAAACGCCCGCAGGTCGACCGGGTGCACGCTGCGTCCGGTCGCAGCGGCGACGCGCTGTCCGAGCCCCTGGACCAGGGTGGCGACGGCCGGTCCGGCTGCGGTCGCATACAGCACGTCCACGTCGCTCATCCCGTCCAGCACCAGCGCCCCGTAGATGTCGCGGTCGGTGATCGCCTGGCGCGCCTGCGCCTGCGACGCGAAGATCTCCACGGCGAACCCGGCGGCGCCGCGTTCGAAGGTCTGGATCTGTTCCGGGGTGCCGACCACGCCGATCGGCACCCCGTGCGGGGCCGAGCGGGACGCCGGTAGGGCGAAGGCGATCACCATGATCGTCAGCAGCGCCGCGGTTCCGACGATGGCGGCCGCCGCTTTGACCCACGGGTTTGCTTGCGCCGCATCAGGATTGGCTGTGGTCATGTAGGGTTCCTTGCCGAGGTGAGGTATGCCGTTGTCATGTCGGCGATTTCGCGGGCCCAGCCGTCCCAGTCCAGGCCGTCCGGCCACCAGCGGATGATCGCGGTGCGGTGCACGGCCGCGCCGGCGACGGTGCGGAATGCGATGCGCAGCGCCCGGTCGGGATCGGGGTGGGCGATCTCGCCGCGA
Organism: Mycolicibacter acidiphilus; assembly: GCF_018455725.1. Taxonomy (GTDB): domain Bacteria; phylum Actinomycetota; class Actinomycetes; order Mycobacteriales; family Mycobacteriaceae; genus Mycobacterium; species Mycobacterium acidiphilum. Next base: position 183,143 of record NZ_JAHCLR010000001.1, on the reverse strand, counting down.
TACGGGGTGATCGTGTCGAGGAAGCGCTGCTGCAGACCGGCGAGCACCTGACCGGCCTGCTCCGGCGCCTCCGGCACCCGGGAGCCGGCCAGGATCACCGGGATGACCTGGCCGCTGCCGGCCAGGATCTCCCCCAACGCCCCGGTGAACGCGGCGAGCACCCCGGCCACCGACGGTGCGGCGCCGGCCAGTGCGTCGTCGACGGCGCGCTCCATGCGGGCCAGCAGATCCTGCCGGACCGCCTGGATCAGCTGGTCCTTGCCGGCGAAGCGCCGGTACACCCCGCCGACGGACACCCCGGCGTGCTCGGCGACCCGGGCGATGGTGAATTCGTCGACCCCGTCGTTGATCAACACGTCCTCGGCTGCGGTGAGCAGCCGCTGCAGGGCGGCGCGGCTGCGGGCCTGCTGCGGTGCGGGCATGCCGGTGGTTTCGGCGTTCTCGGCGGCCATGAGCTCAGGCCGCCGCGGTGATGTCGGCGTCTTTGAGCCGCGCGCTGCGACTGCCGGCCACGATCCGGGTGAACAGCGGCTGCGCCCAGGATAGTTGCCGAATGCGGGTCATCACACCGCGGAACACGAGTTCGGTGCGGTTGTCGGGCACGAAGAAGAACCGTTGCCGCACAACGAATCCCTGATAGGCGGTGACGTACGGCCGCAGGATGCGCTCCCACTCGCTCAGCGCCCGGTCCAGGTCGTCGCCGTAGCGCGCCAGCATGGTGCCGAGCAGGTCTGGTCCGGCCAGCGAGGAGGACACCCCCATCCCGGAGTACAGCGTCTCGCACCAGGCGGCGTCACCGACCAGCACCACCCGGCCCCGCCGCCAGCTGTCCATGTGCACCTGCTCGACGGAGTCGAACAGGAACTCGCCGGCGACCTCGAAGGCGTCGAGCACCTCGCCGAGCAGCCGGCCGGTGGGCTGCGGCCCGAATGCCTTGCGCAGCCGGGCAATCGGCGGCTCGCTGAACTCGGCGTCGACGTCGTCGGTGTAGTAGGACAGCAGCGCGGTCTGCGGATGGTCGCGGAACGGGTAGACGACCAGGGACCGGCCCGACTCGACCAGGAAGGCGCCGTCGTCGGCGGCGAGATCGCTGAGACCCCGGGGCAGTTCGAAGGTCGCGATCATGTGGTCGAGCCGGCGCAAGTAGTTCTCGGCCGGACCGAACACCAGGCTGCGCACGCCCGAGCGCACCCCGTCGGCACCCACCACCAGGTCGAAGTCCTCGGTGACCAGTTTCCCGTCGGCGGTGCCCCGCAGCGTCACCGCCACGCCGTCATCACGCTGGACGATCTCGGTGGGCACGGTGGCGTAGCGGATCTCGACGTCGTCGGGCAGCGCGGCGAACGCCGCCGCCTCGACGTCGCCGCGCAGCGCGGTCCACGCCTCACCGGGCAGGTCGTTGAAGCTCAGCCCCACCCGCCGGTTGCCCTTGCGGTCATAGTCGTAGACCGCCCCGGTGGGCCGGCGGTCGTGCAGATGCTCGGCGATGCCCAGTCGCGTCGCAGCCTGCCGTCCAGACCCGAACACCCCGACGAAGTACCCGCCACGACGCCGGCCTGCCGCCCGTTCGACGAGCACCGGGGTCCAGCCGATCTGGCGCAACCGCACCGCGGCGGCCAGGCCGCTGATGCCCGCGCCGACGATCAGGGCACGACGGTTGGTCATGACACTCCTCGAAGCAGAACGTGAATATCGCTTCCGATATTAGGTCGACGGGCCGACCGTCGTCAACAGCACGGCATCCGGGCGCTGGAGCGCTGAGCCCCGCGCGCCGAGTGGAAATTCAGGCACGCTGATCTCGGCAGGTCCGATGCCGGATACCCACTCGGCGAGGTGGGCGGCTGTTAGCCTGCGTCACCATGAACCCCTGGCAGCAGCCGCCCGGCCAGCCGAACTGGGGCCAACCCCCGAGTCCCTATGGCGCACCCCTGGGCCCTCCAACCGGTCAGTCGTCGGGCCCGAGCGGACGCACCGCCATCGCAGCTGTGGTGCTGAGCTTTCTCGGCTGCGCGTTCTCGCTGGTGTACATGGGGTTCTGCGTCATCGTGGCCGCCGATACGGGCGACAGCGCCGCTGCCAGGTTTTTCGGTGCGGTCTCCGGACTGACAGCATTCTCAGTCGCGCTCGGGCTCCTGGTCGGCGGGATCATGCTGGCCCGCCGGCGATTGCCCAGCCGGGCCATCATCACCGCGGCGTGCTTGGTCACGAACTTCGCCGTCATCGGAACCGTCATCTGGACGAGGATGCAGACCACCGGGAACAACGACGGCCCAGAGATGGTCGCCGTCGTCAGCGGATTCGCCCTCATCCCCATCATCGCGTCCGTCTCGACCATCGCCTGCGCATTCACCGACGCCACCCGGCAGTGGTTCCTGGCCGCACCCCCGACCCCACCGCCGCCGCAGACCAATCCCTGGTACCCGCCGCACCCCGGCTGACGCCGCGATCGGCGACGGCACCCTGTCGGCATCCCGAACATGAACCCCGGCTGTCCGGGCTACCCCCGCCGAGACCGAACGCTCAGATCATCGCGACCGGTGAGACCTGCACCCCGGCTTCCAGCGCCCCGGCCAGCTCACGGGCCACGTCGTAGTCGAAGACCACATGCCCGCAGATGACGTCGACATCGCGTTTGATCCGCTGCAGTGGGTTGTCGAGGAACTGCGCACTGGCCCCGGACGCCGCCAGCAGATCGGTGATGACCGCGCGGGACTCATGCACGATGTGTGCGGCGGCGGCCCGCGCGTCGGCGCGGGTCGGCCGGTCGCAGTGCCCGCCGCCGGCGGCGATGTCCTGGATTCGGGCCACCGTGGCGTCGAGCAGACCGTGCAGCGCCCGCAACCGCACCCGGGCGTCCGCCAGCCGGATCTGGGCGGCTGGCTGATTCTTCTGCGCCGCACCGGAATACGCCAGCACCCGCCGGCTCAACCGCTCGGCGTAGAGGTCGGCGGCGCGCTCGGCGCCGCCCAGCGCCGGCATCGCGGCCAGCAGTGCCAGCGCTGGCACCATCGGCCAGCGATACGCCGACCCGTCGCACAGCGCGGCACCGGGCGCGTTGCCGCGGTAGACGTCGGCGACGTTGACCACCCGGTGTCCGGGCACCAGCACATCGGCGACGGCGACGTCGTTGGATCCGGTGGCGCGCATGCCGGCGGTGTGCCAGACGTCCTCGACGACGGTATCGACGGCCGGCAGCAGGACCAGCGCCGGGTACGGCGCGTCATCCAGGCCGCAGAGCGCACCGACCATGATCCAGTCGGCGTGGGCCACCCCGGTCGCCCAGGACCATCGGCCGCTCAACCGGATACCGCCGTCGGCCGGCACCCCGCGCCCGGTCGGGGCCAGCGGCGCCGGGCAGAGCACCGGGCCGTCGGCCAGCACCTCATCCTGGGCACGCTCACCGAACAGCGCGATCATCCAGTTGTGCAGGGTGTAGAAGCCCAGCGTCCAGGCGCTGGAGACGCAGCCGTGCGCCATCCGGCGAACCGGGTCCAGGATCTGCGGGAAATCCGCCTGTGCGCCGCCGTGGCGGGCCGGCACCAGCAGGCCGGCCAGCCCGGAGGCGCGGTAGTCGTCGATGGTGGCCGCTGGCAGCCGACGCAGCCGTTCGGCCTCGTCGGCGCGATCGGCCAGTCCGTCGATGAATTCAGCGGTGACCTGCGGCAGCGTGGGCGTTCCCGTCACACGCCGGACCATACCGTACCTTTCGGTATGGAGTGGTCAGTGTCGCAGCATCAGGTCGAGGAAGCTCTCGTGCCGCTCGGCCTGCTGCGAGCCGGGACTCCGCCCCGCCAGGTGCAGGAACCCGATCCCGGCGGCGAAGGTGGCTTCGGCGCGCAGGTCGGCATCGTCGGGGCTGAAGCCGTCGTCGACGAACACCTGCCGCACGGCCGCCAGCACCCGGCGGTCGGAAGCCCGCACCGCGGCGGCAACCGAGGCATCCGAACGCGCCCACTCACGCATCGCGCGCTCCAGCATCCAGTGCCGGGGGGCGATCAGCGCGGCCATCATCGCCGACAGTCGCTGCCGGGGCGGGCCGGAGGCGTCGTCGAAAAAGCTGCGGTCCTGGTCCTGTACCGCCGCGAAGGTCTCGGTCAGCGCGCCGCGATAGGTCGCCAGGTCGGCGAAATGCCAGTAGAAACTGCCCTTGGTCACCCCGAGTCGGCTGCAGAGCCGGCTGATGGTCAGCGCTTTGATGCCCTCCTCGGCCAGGATCGCGAACCCGGCCGCAACCCAGTCGTCCACCGACAGTCGCGGCGGCCCGATGGTGCTCATCGCCGGTCAGCGTAGTCGGGCGCGCCCGCTGCCCGGAACCGATCGCGGTCGCTAGCCTCGGGGCGTGGAGTTGCTGATCGCGGTCAACCCGAACCCGGAGTCGCGGCTGCGCTACCTGCTGCGGCTGCCGCTGGGCGGCGGGCAGGTGTTCGCCACCTCCGATGTATGGCCGCGCACCAAGGCGCTGTACTGCCACCCACTGCCCGCCGGGGACTGGCCGGCGGACCCCGAGTTGATCGAGACCGTCGAACTGCGGTCCTGCACCCGGCGCGGCGCGGCGATCGACGTGGTGGCCGCCCGGGCCCGGGAGAACCGCTCCCAGTTGGTGTTCACCACCGCCCGCGGGCGCGACGTGGTGTTCTGGCAGAGTCCGCGCACCGCCAAGCAGTCCCGACCCGGGGTGCGCACCCCGACCGCACGGGCCGCCGGACTGGCCGGCCTGGATGTCGTCGTCGACACCCGGGAGCGCTACGGCTACACCTTCGCCGGGATGCCGGTGAGCATCACCCGCGCCGCCCTGCAGTGCGGCGACTATGGGCTGACGATCGAGGGCCGGCTGGTCGCCGCGGTGGAACGCAAGTCGCTGGCGGACCTGACCGCCGGGCTGCTCAACGGCAAGCTGAAATACCAGCTCACCGAGTTGACGACGCTGCCTCGCGCCGCAGTCGTCGTCGAGGACCGGTTCTCGGAGGTGTTCACCCTGACCCATGCCAAGCCGGCGGCGGTCGCCGACGCCCTGGCCGAACTGCAGATCGCGTTCCCGACGGTGCCGATCGTGTTCTGCCAGACCCGCAAGCTCGCGCAGGAGTACACCTACCGCTACCTGGCGGCCGCGCACAACTGGGCTGTGGACGCCGGTTATGCCGCAACCACTTTGGGCGCTGATGAGTCGATCGCAGCCGCCCCGGCCCGGCCCGAGCCGCGCACCGCCGACGTCCGCGCCTGGGCGCTCGCCACCGGGCTGGCGGTCTCCGACCGGGGCCGGTTGCGCCCCGAGATCATGCAGGCGTGGCGCGACGCGCACCAGTGAGCACGCGCCCAACGTGAACACAGATTCACGCTCGAAGTACGAGCGTGAGCGTAGGTTCACGCTCGGCGCGGCGGGTGGCGGCTCACGCCGAACCAATCCCGATCAGCGCCCGGCCGCGATCCGGGCCAGCGCCTCCGCGGTGAACACCGACAGTCCCAGGTCCGGGTTGTAGCCGTGAATCTCTTTGACGTCGAGTTCCGCCAGGAACACCAGGATCTCCTTGGAGACCACCTGGCCGGGCACCAGGACCGGGAACCCCGGCGGATAGGGCACCACCAGCGTCGTCGACACCAGCGTCGCACCCTCCGCGATCCGCCGGCCGGCCTCCCCGATCAGCACGTGCTCGCGGTCGCCCTCGGCGTAGCCGTCGTAGAACGCCGCCCGCATGTCACCGAACGCGCAGGCCGGATCCGGCCGGAACGTCGCGTCGAACTCACTGAAGTCCGGCAGATGCGGCAGACCCTCGGTGATCTCGGCGACCCGACGCTGGTGCAGTGCCAGATCGTCGGGGCCGGCGCCGTCCTGCTCGCGCTCCAACTCGGTGGCGATCCGGCGCAGCACGTCGAGCAGGAAGTGCACGCTCGACCAGGTGACGCCGATCGTGAAGATCAGCAGCACCGAGTTGATCGACGTCTTGTTGATCTGAATCCCGAACTGCGCCATCAGGATCTTCTCCCGGAAGTCGTAGCCGTTCATCCCGGTCTTGCCGATGAACAGCGTGACCCGGGTCGGGTCGAGGACGAACTCGTCGGACCGCCACGCCTCGTTCCACTCGGTCAGCAGGCCCTCCCGCACCTGTCGATATGAGCTGACCCCCGACTCACGGAACTCCTCGGGAATCAGGTCCGCCTCGTCGAGGATGTGAAACCACTTGCCGATCAACCGATCCCGACGCACCCGATGCCGGAACACCAGCGCCATGTCGTAGACCCGGCGGACCATCAGGAACCCCTCGATGTCGACCTGCCGCCGGGCCAGATCCAGCGACGCCAGCAACTGCTGGTTGGGCGAAGTGGAGGTGTGGGTCAGAAACGCCTCCGCGAACGCGTCCCGGCTGCGGGCGTTGAAGTCCCGGTCCCGGACGTGGATCATCGACGCCTGCCGCAGCGCCGACAGCGACTTGTGCGTGGAATGCGTGGCGTACACCCGGATCCGGGCGAGTTCGGGGTCCGGCAGCAGCCGGTGATTCACCCACTCGCTGCGCGGCACACCGGCCATCGACTCCCGCCACGCTTCATACCGGGCGGCGTAGGACTCCGACGCCAGCTCGGCCTCCAGCGCCTGGGCCGCCACCATCGCGGTGCGCTGCCGCGCCCAGGGCACCGCGGTGGCGAACGCGTACCACGCCTCGTCCCACAGGAAGCAGATGTCCGGCTTGATCGCCAGCACCTCCGCCATCACCCGGCGCGGGTTGTAGACGACGCCGTCGAAGGTGCAGTTGGTCAGCAGCAGCATCCGCACCCGGTCCAGCTGCCCGGCGGCCTCCAGATCCAGCAGCACCTGTTTGATCGTGGCCAGCGGCACCGCGCCGTAGATCGCGAACGGTGCCAGCGGGTAGGCGTCCAGGTAGAGCGGATAGGCGCCGGCCAGCACCAGGCCGTAGTGGTGGGACTTGTGGCAGTTGCGGTCGATCAGCACGATGTCGCCGGGCCGGGTCAGCGCCTGCACGACGATCTTGTTCGCGGTCGACGTGCCGTTGGTGACGAAGTAGCTGTGGTCGGCGTTCCAGGTGATCGCCGCCTTGTCCATCGCGGCGCGGATGGTGCCGTGCGGTTCCAGCAGCGAGTCCAGCCCGCCGGAGGTCGACGACGTCTCCGCCATGAAGATGTTGCGGCCGTAGAACTCCCCCATGTCCTGCAGTGAGCGGGAATTGAAGATGGAGGCACCGCGAGCCACCGGCAGTGCGTGGAACTGGCCGACCGGCTCGGCGGCGTACGCCCGCAGCGCGTCGAAATACGGTGTGGCGAACCGTTTCCGGATGCCGGCAAGCACAGTCGAGTGCAGGTCGGTGACGTCGTTGAGCCGGTAGAACGTGCGGTCGTAGACGTCCGGCTCGTCCTCGGTGTCCGCGGCGATCGACTCGTCGGTGAGCAGGTACAGGTCGATGTGCGGGCGCAGTTCCCGCATCCATTCGGCGCACTCGATCACGTCGTAGCTGTGGTCGGTGACCGGAGTGTCGTCGGCCGCGCCGATCAGGTTGGTCATCAGCGGCACCGGGTCGGCCGACCGCAGCGGTACATCGTCGCGGATGATCGCCGCCTGGATCTCGCCGTTGAGCGCGACCGCGGCGATGGCGTCCTCGACGCTGGAGACCACCAGCAGTTCGATCTGCACCTCGTCACCCGGCTCACGCAGGTCACGCAGGCTGGCGGCCAGGCTGTCGGGTGCCTCCGACGGCGTGCCGTCGGCCAGCAGCACCGTGTAGAACTGCTGATGACGGGCCTGGGCGAGCAGTTCCTGGTCGGCCAGCGGGGTCGAGGTGTCGAACAGCGCCGCCCGGTCGCCGTACTCCGACAGCAGCCGCACCGCCAGCGCCACCTCGTCGGAGAGCCCGACGGTCGCCATCGCGGCCAGCTTGTCGCGGCAGTCGGCGACGGTCGCCGCGCCCGGGAAGAGCCAGTACCGCTCGTAGCTGCCGATCCGGTCCAGCAGCCGTCTGACCCGTGTCGCATGGTGACCGGTGTCGGCTCCCGCCCGGTCCACCTCGGCCAGTTCGCGGCACGCGTCGTCGAGCATGTTCCAGGTGTCGACCCGCGAGTACGACGGGTTGGCCACCGCCGCCAGCGCGGACACCCTCAGTCGCCGGCCGCGGCCGTCATCTCGGACCATCCCGCCAGTGTGGTCTCGATCCGGCCGGCCTGGGGCGGCTTTCGCCGACGCGGCGGGCTGCCATGCGGTATGACGATAGGCAAGGGCCGGAAGGCCTGCGAGTCAGGAGATTAATGCCATGGTCGGAACAGCTTCGCCCTCGGTAACGTCGGTCGCGTGGTTGAGACAATCGTGAACGCGAACGAATACATCGCCGCCATCGCCGGCGCCGACGACGCGCAGGAGGCCTGCGACCGGCTGACGGCGGCGGGGCATCAGGCGGCCGTGCAGGACGACTCGGTGGTGATCGGCGACGGCGAGGCCAAAGCCGTCCCGTTCGAGGGCACGAACCAGATCGGCGACCAGTTCTTCCTGTGGTGCATCCACGATGCGTCCGACGAGCTCGTGCTGTGCGTCCCTCGGGGCAAACAGGGCAGCTGCCCGCCCCGGCACTAGCGGCTAGGCATCCGGGTCGGGCGACGGTGTGTCTAGCTGAGTGTCTTCGGCCGCCGCCCGGACGGCCTGCGACGCCGCCCGCGCCGACGGCGTCACCAGCATCACCTGACCGAGCACACCGTTGACGAAACCGGGCGAGTCATCGGTGGACAGTTCCTTGGCCAGCTGCACGGCCTCGTCGACGGCGACCGGCTCCGGCACGTCCTCGGCGTGCAGCAGCTCCCAGACCGCCACCCGCAGGATCGCCCGGTCCACCGCCGGCAGCCGCTCCAGCGTCCAGCCCTGCAGGTGCGAGGAGATCAGGTCGTCGATGTGGGCGCTGTGCGCGGTCACGCCCTCGGCGACCGCCACCGTGTACGGGTGCAGCGGCGCCACGTCGGGCTGCTGCTCGGCCAGCGCGGCGCGCAGTTCCGCGGTGTGCGCCGCGGTCAGCCCGCGCGCTTCTGCTTCGAACAGCAGGTCGACCGCGCGCTTGCGGGCCAGATGACGTCCCCGTACGGGTTTGGCGGGCTTGGCCGCCTCGGCCGCTCGGCCCTTAGGAGTGGGCACGGTCAGCCGTTGACCCGGCCCAGGTAGCTGCCGTCGCGGGTGTCGACCTTCAGCTTGTCCCCGGTGTTGATGAACAGCGGCACCTGGATCTCCGCGCCGGTCTCCATGGTGGCGGGCTTGGTGCCGGCACTGGACCGGTCGCCCTGCAGGCCCGGCTCGGTGCTCGCGACCACCAGCTCGACGCTGACCGGGAGCTCCAGGTACAGCGCGGCGCCGTTGTGGAAGGCGATCTGCACCAGCATGCCCTCCAGCAGGTAGTTCGCGGAGTCGCCGACGAGTGCCTCACCCAGCGGGTGCTGCTCGAAGTCCTGGCTGTCCATGAAGACGAAGTCGGCCCCGTCGCGGTACAGGTAGGTGGCGTCGCGACGGTCGACGGTGGCGGTCTCCACCTTGACGCCGGCGTTGTAGGTCTTGTCGACGACCTTGCCGGAGACGACGTTCTTGAGCTTGGTGCGCACGAACGCCGGACCCTTGCCCGGTTTGACGTGCTGGAACTCGGTGATCTGCCACAGCTGGCCGTCGATCACCAGCACCAGCCCGTTCTTGAAATCAGCGGTCGAGGCCACGGTCTTCTCCGTCTTCTTAGGTCACGATGGTCAGTTCCCTGGGGAACCGAGTCAGCAGTTCTGGGGTCTGCCCGGGGGTGTCAGCGACAACGAGGGTGTCCTCGATGCGGACACCGCCGCGTTCGGGCAGATAGACACCGGGTTCCACGGTCACCACGGCACCGGCAAGCAGTGTACCTGCGGCCGTCGCGTTGATTCCCGGCGCTTCATGAATCCGCAGGCCCACCCCGTGCCCCAGGCCGTGACTGAAGGTCTCGGCGTACCCGGCGGCGGCGATCACCTCGCGGGCGGCGGCATCCACCGCCCGCAGGTCGGCGCCGGGTTCCAGCGCTGCCCGGCCGGCGCTCTGGGCGTCGGCGACCACCTGGTAGATCTCCCGCTGCCAGTCCGCGGGGGAACCCAGCACGAACGTCCGGGTCATGTCGGAGTGGTAGCCGGCCACCAGCGCCCCGAAGTCGATCTTGACGAGATCACCGGCGGTCAGCACCGCATCGGTCGGCCGGTGGTGCGGGACCGCCGAGTTGGCGCCGGTGGCCACGATCGTCTCGAACGACGCCGCGTCGGCGCCGTGGTCGAGCATCAGCGACTCCAGCTCCCGGCGCACCTCGCGTTCGGTACGGCCCGGGCGCAGCCCGCCGCGGGCCAGCAGATCCGTCAGCGCGGCGTCTGCCGCCTCGCACGCCAGCCGCAGCAGGGCCACCTCGCCGGCGTCCTTGGTCTCGCGCAGCGCCTCCACGCTGCCCGCCGCGCGCACCAGGTTGACGCCCTCGGCGGCGGCCGACAGCGTGTCGAAGGCGTCGACGGTGACGACATCGGCCTCGAAACCGAGCCGGCGCACCCCCGACTCGGCCGCACCGGCCGCCAGCCGGCTCGCTCCGGCCCGTTCGATGAGGACCGACAGATCCGGTGCCTGGCGGGCCGCCTGGGTGCGGTACCGGCCGTCAGTGGCCAGCACCGTGGGCCGGTCGTCGGCGTAGACCAGCAGCGCGCCGGCCGAGCCGGTGAACCCGGACAGATAACGCACATTGACCAGGTCTGTGACCAGGATCGCGTCCAGATCCGCCGCGGTGATCGCGGCGCGCAGCCGCGCCCGACGGGAGGAATGTGTCACGCAGTGTGACGGTACTCGCTACGCTGTGCCCCCATGAGGAACTGGTTGCTGCGCGGATTGGTCCTGGCGGTGCTGATGATCGTGATCCGCCTTGTCCAGGGTGTGCTGATCAACGCCTTCGAGGCGCGCGCCGGGCTGATCAGCCTCGCACTGATGGCCGTGTTCGTGGCGGCGGTGATGGTGTGGGGGCTCAAAGACGGCCGCGCCGACGCCGCCGCCAACCCGGACCCGGACCGCCGTCGCGACCTGGCGATGACGTGGCTGGGCGCGGGCCTGTTCGCCGGGGTGGTCAGCGGCGCGGTGTCGTGGCTGATCGCACTGGTCGACAAGGCGCTGTACGCCAGCAGCCTGGTCAACGAGGTCAGCACGTTCGCGGCGTTCACCGCGATGCTGGTGTTCGTGCCGGCGGTGGGTGCGGTCACCGTCGGCCGCAAGCTGGTCGACCGGCAAAACGCCAAGATGCCCCAGCACCACCACGGCCTGGCCGCGCTGGAGGCCGGTGAGAGCACCGACGTGTTCGCCGCGGTCGGCGCCCCGCTGGCCGTCGAAGCCGATGCGGCCGGTGAGGCGACAGCCGCTGAGGCCGCCGCGCCGGCCACCGTGGCGGCGCCCGCCCCGAGCGCCGGCTTCACCACCGAGGAGATCCCCGGTGACACCGAGGAGATCAACCTGGCGACGCTGACGGCGCCCGCCGAACAGGCTCCAGAGGCCGCCGACGACCCCGGTCAGCCGGCGAGCTGACGGGTCAGTCCGCCGACTCGACCAGGTAGCGCAGCGCGAGCAGATAGCCGCGCACCCCGAGGCCGACGACCACGCCGGTGGCGATCGGACTCAGGTAGGAGTGCCGCCGAAACTCTTCGCGCGCATGCACATTCGAGATGTGCAGTTCGATCAGCGGTGCCCGCAGCTCCGCGCAGGCATCCCGCAGCGCCACCGAGGTGTGGGTCAGGCCACCGGCGTTGAGGATCACCGGCTCACCGGCGTCGGCGGCGTCGTGGATCCACTCCAGCAACTCCGCCTCGCTGTCGCTCTGCCGCACGACGACGTCGACGCCCAACTCGGCGGCTTCGGCCTCGATCAGCGCGGTCAGATCGTCATAGCTGGTGTCGCCGTAGACATCCGGTTCCCGCCGTCCCAGCCGGCGCAGGTTCGGCCCGTTGACGACGTTGATCCGGTTCATGCCCGCCCCAGTTTGAAGCGCTTGCCGACCTCGTCGTAGGCGGCGGCCAGCAGCATCGGGTCGGGACCTTCCAGCCGGCCCGGCTTGGCCAGCCCGTCGAGCACCACGAACCGCAGCACGCCGCCGCGAGTCTTCTTGTCCCCCAGCATGTATTCCAGCAGCACCGGCAGCGCGTTCTCGTAGTAACTGACCGGCAGCCCCAGTGCCATCAGGATCGAACGATGCCGGTCCGCCGTCTCGTCGTCGAGGCGCCCGGTGACCCGGGCCAGTTCGGCCGCGAAGACCAGGCCCACCGACACCGCGTCGCCGTGCCGCCACTGGTAGTGCTCCAGCGCCTCGATCGCATGCGCCAGGGTGTGGCCGTAGTTGAGGATCTCCCGCAGATCCGATTCCTTCTCGTCGGCCGCCACCACGCCGGCCTTCACCGCGATCGCGCGCTGCACCAGCTCGCCGAGCACGTCACCGGCGGGGTCCACCGCGGCCTTGGGGTCGGCCTCGATCAGGTCCAGGATCACCGGGTCGGCGATGAAACCGGCTTTGACGATCTCCGGCATCCCGGCGGTGATCTCCCGCGGCGGCAGCGTCTCCAGGGTGGCCAGATCCACGAAGACCGCGTCCGGCTGGTGGAACGCCCCGACCAGGTTCTTGCCGGCGTCGGTGTTGATGCCGGTCTTGCCGCCGATCGCGGCGTCGACCATCGCCAGCAGCGTGGTGGGAACGTGCACGACGGAGATGCCGCGCAGCCAGCTGGCCGCCGCGAAGCCGGTGACGTCGGTGGCGGCGCCGCCGCCGAGGCTCACCAGTGCGTCCTTGCGGCCGAGGCCGATCTGGCCCAGCACATCCCAGATGAACCCGAGCACCTGCACCGTCTTGGCTTCCTCAGCGTCCGGGATCTCCACACGGTGCGCTTCAATGCCCTTGTCGCACAGGTACGTTCGGATGGCCTCGGCGGTCTCGGTCAGCGTCGGCTGGTACAGGATCGCGACCTTGTGCCGGCCCTCGAGGTGTTCGGCCAGATCACCGAGCAGGCCTTTACCGACCACCACCGGGTACGGCGGGTCGGTCTCCACCGTGATGGTGATCGGCTCGGTGATGTTCGTCATTTACGTCCTCCGGTCTGTCGTGCGGCCAGCGCTGCTGGGGTGAGTGGGGTCGGCGCGCACGTGGGTGCGGCCGTGGGGGGTGATGTCGGTGCGGGAGCGGGCGCCGGGTTCTTCGGCCGGCGGGAGTCCAGCCGGGCCACGATATAGCGCACCACCGCTCCGGGGTTGCGCCGGTTGGTGTTGACCCGGATCGTCGCGACCCGGCGGTACAGCGGGGCCCGCTGCGCCATCAGCTCGCGGAACTTCTCCGCGCGGCCCGGCCCGGCGAGCAGTGGCCGCACCGCGCCGCCCCCGGTGCGCCGCACGCCCTCGGCGGCGCTGATCTCGAGGAACACCACGGTGTGCCCGGCCAGCGCGTCCCGGACGGCGGGGGTGGTGACAGCGCCGCCGCCGAGCGACAGCACGCCGTCGTGCTCGGCCAGCGCCGACCGGACCACATCCTCTTCGATGCGGCGGAATTCCTGTTCGCCGTCCACCGCGAAGATGTCGGCGATGCTGCGGCCGGTTCGGGCCTCGATCTCCGCGTCGGTGTCGATCATCGCGACGCCCAGCGCCTTGGCCAGCCGCCGCCCGATGGTGGACTTGCCCGCTCCGGGCAATCCCACCAGTACGGCCCTGGGTGCCATGACCGGGTTATCCCGATACCCGGTCGCGGACCGGCTCCCGGTCTGCCACCGACTGCCGGTATGCCTCGATGTTGCGCCGGGTCTCGTCCAGCGAGTCGCCGCCGAATTTGGCCAGCGCAGCCCGGGCCAGCACCAGCGCCACCATCGCCTCGGCGACGACGCCGGCGGCCGGGACCGCGCAGACGTCGGAGCGCTGGTGGATCGCGACCGCCTCGTCGCCGGTGGCCATGTCGACGGTCGCCAGCGCCCGCGGCACGGTCGAGATCGGTTTCATCGCGGCGCGGACTCGCAGCGGCTGACCGTTGGTCATGCCGCCCTCCAGGCCGCCGGCCCGGTTGGTGGAGCGGACCACGCCGTCCGGGCCGGGGTACATCTCGTCGTGGGCGGCGCTGCCGCGTCGGCGCGCGGTGGTGAAACCGTCACCGATCTCGACGCCCTTGATCGCCTGGATGCCCATCACCGCGGCGGCCAGCTGACTGTCCAGCCGGTCGTCGCCGCTGATGAACGAGCCGAGGCCGATCGGCAGCCCGGAGACCACCACCTCCACCACCCCGCCGAGGGTGTCGCCGTCGGCCTTGGCGGCCTCGATCTCGGCGATCATGGACTGTTCGGCGGCGGCGTCGAACGCCCGCACCGGGCTGGCGTCGATCGCGGCCAGGTTCTCGGGCAGCGGCGCCGGACCGTCGTAGGGCTGCGACGCCCCGATCGAGATCACATGCGAGATCACCTGCACGCCCAGCGCCTGCGCCAGAAACGCACGGGCGACGGTGCCGGCGGTGACACGCGCCGCGGTCTCCCGCGCACTGGCCCGCTCCAGCACCGGGCGGGCGTCGTCGAAGCCGTACTTGAGCATGCCGGCGTAGTCGGCGTGGCCGGGCCGCGGCCGGGTCAGCGGCGCGTTGCGGGCCCCGCCCTCGGCTTCCAGGACCGCCGGATCCACCGGGTCCGGCGACATCACCGTTTCCCACTTGGGCCATTCGGTGTTGCCGATCTCGACGGCGATCGGCCCACCCAGGGTGCGGCCGTGTCGCACGCCAGACAGCACGGTCACCGCGTCGGCCTCGAATTTCATCCGCGCCCCGCGCCCATAGCCGAGTCGACGGCGGGCCAGCTGGGCGGCGATGTCGTCAGACGTGACGGCGACTCCGGCGACCATGCCCTCGACCATGGCCACCAGCGCACGTCCGTGTGATTCCCCGGCGGTTATCCAACGCAACACAAGTCCCATCTTCCCATGCCGATCCCGGTGTCTGGGATTCGAGGACCCTGCCGAACAGCGTGCGATCAGTCACGCACGGCAACGCAGTGGGTGTGCAGTGGGTGTGGCGACAGTGAAACGCGGGACGGTCAGGAACCGTTTTTGAGGATCAAGTAGGTGACCGCGTCCGGCCCGTTGCTCGGTGAGGTCACCGCGTTCAACTGGCTGCCGGCGTTGCCGACGACGCCGTCGAGGATCCGGTCGAAGTCTTCGGCCGAGGTCTGCGGACCGAGCACCACCAGCGGCGACTCGCCCGAACCCGGGTCCATCAGGTACCCGCCGTACGAGTCGGCGTTGCCGGAGGTCTGCGCGAACAGATCCAGCCACTGCACGGTGGTGTCGACACCCTCCGCGCTGGACAGTTGCACAGCCGGAACCTGCACGTCAGGCAGCGACGGCGCAGACATGTTTGTTGCGGCCAGTGCGGCGCCGACAACGACCGCCCCTGCGGCCACGCCCCCAATGACAGATCGCTTCACGGTCACCCCCTTTATAGGCTTCACCCGGACAACGGGCTTCACACTGCGCTCCATACTACCTAATAGTCGGCTGAGCGGCAAACGTTGTCTGTAAAGATTCGTCGCAGCATTAATTTTGTTGCACCCTGCTGCGCCGACGACCATCGTCGCACGCCGATGCTGCGCTGTCGCCTCAGAACGCGCCGAGTGCCACGGCGGCCGCACTGGCCGCACACATCGACGGCCCGTGTGGCACCGTCCGGCCACCACGACACAGCAGCACCAGCAGCCCCAGCCCGGCGGTGAGCAGCGGTGCTGCCACCGCCGCCAGTGACCACACCGGCGCACCGAATGCGCCGGTCAGCGCCCCCAGACTGACCGCCAGCTTGACGTCCCCACCGCCCAGGCCACCCGGCGCGATCAGATGCACCACCAGGTAGACCGTGCTCAGGGCCGCCGCGCCGGCCAGCGCCCCGGCTCCCCGCCCGGCGTACACCGCCACCAGTGGCACCAGCACCGCTGCGGGCAGCGTCAACCAGTCCGGCAGCCGGCGACACCGGATGTCGTAACCGCTGAGCAGCCCCATCCACAGCACCACGAACCCCGCCGCCATGCGGGCATGCTTACGACAGTTCGGGCAGCGCGCAAGTCATCGCGGCGCGCGGGGCCGGCAACCCGGTGAACAACTCGACCTGGGTGAACGCCTGATGCAGCAGCATCTGCAGGCCGCTGATCACCGTTCCGCCCGCCGCACTCACCGCGGCGGCCAGCGGCGTCGGCCACGGGTTGTAGATCGCGTCGAGCAGCACCGGAACCCCGGCCAGCACCGGTGCGTAGCGGGCCGCCACCTCGGCGGGAACCGTGCTCACGGCCGTCGTGCAGCCCGCGACCGCGACGGCCAGTCCCGGATCGTCCAGTCCGCAGAACCGGGCGGGAACCCCCAGTTCAGCGGCCAGTGCCACGATCCGGGCGGCCTTACCGGGATCGCGCGCGGCCACCGTGAGGTCGGTGACGCCGAGTTCGGCCAGCGCCACCACGGCCGCCGGTGCGGTGCCGCCCGAGCCGAGCACCACCGCGGGCCCCCCGGAAACCGCGGCGCCCAGCGCACCGGCCACCCCGTCGACGTCGGTGTTGTCGGCCAGCCAGCCGGTGGCGGTGCGCACCAGGGTGTTCGCCGAACCGACCAGCTCAGCTCGCGCGGTGCGCTCGTCGGCGCAGGCCAGCGCCGCGAACTTGCCGGGCATGGTGACTGAGACCCCGACCCATTCCGGCCCGAGCCCGCGCACCAGTCCCGGCAGTTCGTCGGCGCCGCACTCGATGCGCTCGTAGGTCCAGTCGGTCAGGCCCAGGGCGCGGTAGGCGGCCAGGTGCAGTTGGGGTGAGCGGGAGTGGGCGATCGGCGAACCGAGCACCGCCGCCCGGCGGCTACCGGGAGCTGTCCAGGACACCGTTGCCCAGCGCTAACTCGATGTTGTTCAGGTGCTGCTGATAGCTGTGGGTGAACAGCGTCGTGCCGTCCTTGTCGATCGTGACGAAGTACAGCCAGTCGCCCGGTTCGGGGTGTTCCGCGGCCTGCAGCGCCTCCATCCCCGGCGAGCAGATCGGGGTGGCGGGCAGTCCCTCGGAGGCGTAGGTGTTCCACGGTGTCACCTTGGCCCGATCGGCGTCGGTGGTGGCGACCTCCTGGCGGTCCAGCGGATAGTTCACCGTCGAGTCGAATTCCAGTCGCTGCGGCTCCCGCAGCCGGTTGTCGATGACCCGGGCGACCTTCGCGAAGTCCTGCGGCAGCGACTCCCGCTGCACCAGCGACGCCACCACCAGCAGGTCGTACGGCGTCATGCCCAGTTGCGCCGCGGTCTGGGTCAGCCCGGACTTGGCCAGTTCCGCACCGCTCTGCGCGATCAGCTTGGCCAGCACGGTCGGTGCCGGTGCGGTCGGGTCGACGTTCCAGGTGCCCGCCATGATCAGACCCTCGATACGGCGGTGGTCGTGGCCCATCTTCGTGGCGGGCCCGATCGCCCAGTCCGGCACCGACAGCGCCTGCAGCGACTCCGTCTCCGAGGCACGCCGCAGATCCGCCGCCTTGAGGCAGTGGTGCTCGTCTTCCAGGTCCAGGCAGCTGGCCTCGGCGATCAGCGTGAACACCCCGGGCGTCACCCGCCCGGTCCGCGCCTCGACGGTGTCGTCGAGTTGACGGCCCTCCGGGATCACCAGCTTGCCGACCCGATTCGCCGGGTCGGTCAGTTCCTGCACCGCGGTCGCGGCCGGGATCTCGGTGCGCAGCCGGTAGAAGCCGGGCTGGATCGCCTGCACCGCGGCGCTGCTCTGCGCGATGGTCAGGAACGGGCCGACCTCGGCGATCACCCCGGCGTTGCGCAACGTGTCGGCGACCGCGCTGGTCCAGTCGCCTTCGTGCACCTCGATCAGAACCTGCGGACCGCCCTCACCGGTGAAGTCGACGACGGGGGTGCTGGAGTGCCAGAGCTTGGAGCCGACGAACACCGCGGCGATGACGGCCATGGTGACCAGCACGCCGCCGAGCCCCAGGACGGCACGCCGGCGGCGGCGCCGCAGGCGATCCGCCCGGGCGCGCTCGGTCCGGCTCATCCGGCGGCGCGCCGGACCGACGGCGGTCGGCTCGGCTTTCCGGCCACGCTTGTCGTCAGGCATCCTCGTCCTCCGTCGGGCGGACCAGGGTTCGCCGTTGATCGAGCCAGGTCTGCAGGATCGTCACTGCCGCCACCTGGTCGATGACCGCCCGATGATTCTTGGTCCGCATCCCGGCCTCCCGCAGTGACCGGTGCGCGCTGACCGTGCTCAGCCGCTCGTCGGCCAGTCGCACCGGGATCGGCGCGATACGGGCGGCCAGCGCGTCGGCGACGCCGATGGCGTCGTCGGCGGCAGAACCCGCCCGATCGGCCAGGGTCCGCGGCAGCCCGACCACCACCTCGACCACGCCCAGATCGGCGACCAGGCCGGCGAGACGGCGCAGGTGCGAACCGGAGGAATGCCGGCGGACGGTCTCCACCGGGGTGGCCAGCAGCCCGTCGGGGTCGCTGCACGCCACCCCGATCCGCACGCTGCCGACGTCGACGCCGAGGCGGCGTCCCCGGCCGGGATCGTCGGACCCGCCGGGCCGGTCCGGGGCGCGGTCCTGACCGGTCACGAGGACTGGCTCTGCCCGACCGCCGATCGCACCGCCGCCAGTGCGGTGTCGATCCCCGCGGCGTTCTTACCCGATCCCTGCGCGAGGTCGGCCTTGCCGCCGCCGCGCCCGTCGACCGCCGCGGAGAGCTGCTTGACCAGGTCACCGGCGCTCAAACCCAGCTCCTGCGCGGCAGGGTTGATCGCGACGACGTACGGCACGCTGTCGGCGCCGTCGGCGATCAGCGCCACCACGGCCGGGTCGGCGCCGAGCTTGCCGCGGACGTCGCCGGCCAGCGAACGCAGATCGGTACCTGTCATTCCGCTGGGCATTCGCTGTGTCACCAGCCGCACTCTACCGATCTGCTCGGCTCCGGCGGCCGCATTCGATGCTGCGGCCCGCGCGTTCGCGAGCCGGGCCCGGTCGAGTTCCTTCTCGGCGACCTTCAGCTTCTCCACCAGCGTGGCGACCCGGGCCGGCACCTCCTCCGACGGCACCTTCAACGTCGACGCCAGCCCGGCCATCAGCGCCCGCTCCTTGGCCAGGTGGCGGAACGAGTCGAGCCCGACGTAGGCCTCCACCCGGCGCACGCCCGAGCCGACCGACGACTCGCCGAGCAGGGTCACCGGCCCGATCTGCGCCGAGTTGTGCACGTGGGTGCCGCCGCACAGTTCCAGTGAGAACGGTCCGCCGATCTCCACGACCCGCACCTCATCGGGGTAGGCCTCGCCGAACAGCGCCATCGCGCCCATCGACTTGGCCTGCTCGAGCCCGGTCAGGAAGGTGTTGACGGCGTAGTCGGCCTGCACCGCCTCGTTGGCAAGTTCCTCGACCCGGACCCGCTGGTCCTCGGTGAGCGCGCCCTGCCAGTGGAAGTCGAACCGCAGGTAGCCCGGCCGGTTCAGCGATCCGGCCTGAACAGCGTTGGGTCCCAGCACCTGTCGCAGCGCGGCGTGCACCATGTGGGTGCCGGAGTGGCCCTGGGTGGCACCGCGGCGCCAGGCCGGGTCGACGGCGGCCACCACGGTGTCGCCCTCGACGAACTCCCCCGACTCCACGTTCACCCGGTGCGTCCACAGCGTTTTGGCGATCTTCTGCACGTCGGTGACGGCGGCCTTGGCGGTGTTGGTGGCGCCGCTGATGCTGCCGGTGTCGGCGATCTGCCCACCGGATTCGGCATACAGCGGGGTGCGGTCCAGCACTAGTTCGATCCGGTCGGTGGCCGCGGAGTCCGCGTGCGTGACGACCGGAACCCGCTTTCCGTCCACGAAGATTCCGAGAATCCTTGCCTCCGACGACAATTCGTCGAAGCCGGTGAACTCGGTGGGTGCGGTGTCGACCAGTTCGCGGTAGGCGGACAGGTCGGCGTGCGCGTGCTTGCGGGCGGCGGCGTCAGCCTTCGCCCGGGCGCGCTGCTCGGCCATCAGCTCCCGGAAGCCGGACTCGTCGACGGAGAGGCCCGCCTCGGCCGCCATCTCCAGCGTCAGCTCGATCGGGAACCCGTAGGTGTCGTGCAGAGCGAAGGCGTCCGAACCGGACAGCACGGTGGTCCCGGCGGATTGGGTCGCGGCGGCTGCATCTTCGAAGAGCTTCGAACCCGACGCCAGGGTGCGGTTGAACGCGGCCTCCTCGGCGACCGCGATCCGCTGGATCCGGTCGAAATCGGTGACCAGTTCCGGGTAGGACGGGCCCATCGCGTCGCGGACCACCGCCATCAGGTCACCGACGATCGGGGCGTCGATGCCGAGCAGCTTCGCCGACCGGATCACCCGGCGCAGCAGTCGGCGCAGCACATAGCCGCGGCCGTCGTTGCCGGGGCTGACGCCGTCGCCGATCAGGATCGCCGCGGTGCGGGAGTGATCGGCGATGATCCGGTAGCGCACGTCGTCGGCGTGGTTGCCGGAGTCATAGGGACGGGCCGCGACGGTGGCGACCTTGTCGATGACCGGCCGCACCAGGTCGGTCTCGTAGACGTTGTGCACGCCCTGCAGCAGGAACGCGACCCGTTCGACGCCCATCCCGGTGTCGATGTTCTGCCGCGGCAGCGGTCCGAGGATCTCGAAGTTGTCCTTGCCGGTCCCCTCGCCGCGTTCGTTCTGCATGAACACGAGGTTCCAGATCTCGATGTAACGGTCCTCGTTGGCGACCGGGCCGCCGTCGACGCCGAACTCCGGGCCGCGGTCGTAGTAGATCTCCGACGACGGGCCGCAGGGGCCGGGGATGCCCATCGACCAGTAGTTGTCCGCCATGCCGCGGCGCTGGATCCGCTCGGCGGGCAGCCCGGCGATCTCCTGCCACAGCGCCATCGCCTCGTCGTCGTCGAGATAGACGGTGGCCCACAGCCGTTCGGGGTCCAGCCCGTACCCGCCATCGTCGACGCTGTTGGTCAGCAGCGTCCACGCCAACTCGATCGCACCGCGCTTGAAGTAGTCGCCGAACGAGAAGTTGCCGGCCATCTGGAAGAAGGTGTTGTGCCGGGTGGTGATGCCGACTTCGTCGATGTCGGGGGTGCGGATGCACTTCTGGACGCTGGTGGCCGTGGCATACGGCGGGGTCCGCTGGCCCAGGAAATAGGGCACGAACTGCACCATGCCGGCGTTGATGAACAGCAGGTTCGGGTCGTCGAGAATCACTGAAGCGCTGGGCACCTCGGTGTGCCCCGCCTTCACGAAGTGATCGAGGAAGCGCTTCCTGATCTCGTGTGTCTGCACTACTTGATCGCTTTCTGGTCGCTTCCCGGGGAAAATCCGCACGTCGAATGGACCGCACCACAGTACCGGGCAGAGCCGGCCGGCCGCGCGCTAGCCACCGACGAAGCTCAGCCGCGCCGACCGCTGGGGTCGTCCCCGTTGAGGTCTACCAGCACCACGGACCGCCACGTTCCCCGCACCGACCACCGGGGTCATGATCGCCGGTGCCACGAACCCCGGCAGCACGTGATCGGCGGTGTGGCGAGGTGAGCCGTGCGTATGCCGGTACCGATCGTGCCGCGGCAATCGCCCGCATGCGGGAGGTACCCCTGTTACTCCAGGGCATCGACGAGGTCGTCGTCGGAGCCCACTTCGGGACACGCGTGGTGAGCGCCGGTGTAACCGCCTCGGACAGGATCAGTCGCGCAGCGGACGGCCCTGCGCGTCGGGAACCTTGCCGACGAGCATCAGGATTCCGTCGATGAACGGCCAGATAGCCCCCAGTCCGAAGGTCAGCCAGGTAGCCGCGATCTGCGCGATGCCGATCCCGGTGTAGCCCAGATAGAACCGGCCGACCCCGAACCCGCCGAGAAATATCTGCAGCAGACCGGCGACGATCTTGCTCTTGTCGGACAGTTGACCGCCGTATCCGTAACCACCGCCAGGAGTCGGATACTGCGGATAGCCCTGCTGCGGGTGATAGCCGGTTTGCGGGTAGGCACCTGGCTGGGGCGGCGGGTATCCGCCGGGCGTCGGGTGCTGCGATGCATTACCTGCATGTCCACTGAAGTCGTCAGGCGTCGTCATAGTTGATCAATCTACCGCGTGTTTCGACTGAGTTAGCCGCTCCGGCGGCGGATGATCGCCCGTAATTTCGCCAGCCGCCCGCCGATCTCGCGTTCCGCTCCCCGGCCGGTCGGCCGGTAGTAGTCGACGCCGACCAGTTCGTCGGGCGGGTACTGCTGCGGCACCACACCGTCGGGATGGTTGTGCGAGTACTGGTAGCCGACGGCGTTGCCCAGGGCTTTCGCCCCGGAGTAGTGGCCGTCGCGCATGTTCGGCGGCACCAGCCCGGCCTTGCCGGCCTTGATGTCGTTCATCGCCGCGGCCAGCGCGGTGGTGACCGCATTGGATTTCGGTGCGGTGGCCAGGTGGATGACGGCGTGCGCCAGCGTGAGCTGGGCTTCCGGCAGGCCGATCAGCGCGACGGTCTGGGCGGCGGCCACCGCCAGCGGCAGCGCGGTCGGGTCGGCCATGCCGATGTCCTCGCTGGCCAGGATCATCAGCCGGCGGGCGATGAACCGCGGATCCTCCCCCGCCGTCAGCATCCGGGCCAGGTAGTGCAGTGCGGCGTCGACGTCGGAGCCGCGCACGCTCTTGATGAACGCGCTGGCCACGTCGTAGTGCTGATCGCCGTCGCGGTCGTAGCGCACCGCCGCCTTGTCCAGCGACTGTTCGACGGTCTCCACGGTGATCGCACCGCCGGGCGGTACCCCCTCGGCCGCCACCTCGAGTGCGGTCAGCGCGCGGCGGGCGTCCCCGGCGGCCAGTCGCACCAGCAGGTCCACCGCGTCGATGTCGGCCCGCACCCGCCCGTCCAGCCCGCGCGGGTCGGCGAGCGCCCGGTCGACCAGGGTGCGCACCGCGTCGGCGCCCAGCGGCCGCAGCTGCAGGATCAGCGAACGCGACAGCAGCGGGGCCACCACCGAGAACGACGGGTTCTCGGTGGTCGCGGCGACCAGCAGCACCACCCGGTTCTCCACGGCGGCCAGCAGCGCGTCCTGCTGGGTTTTGGAGAACCGGTGCACCTCGTCGATGAACAGCACGGTCTGCTCGCCGTAGGCGGCGGCCCGGCGGGCGTCGTCGATGACGGCCCGCACCTCTTTGACCCCGGCGCTCAGCGCTGACAGCGCCTCGAACCGCCGCCCGGTGGCCTGTGAGATCAGCGACGCCAGCGTGGTCTTGCCGGTGCCGGGCGGGCCGTACAGGATCACCGACGCCGCCCCCGAGCCGTCGACCAGTCGGCGCAGCGGCGAGTTCTGCCCGAGCAGATGACCCTGCCCGACCACCTCGTCCAGCGACACCGGTCGCATCCGCACCGCCAGCGGCGCCCCGGCCGGCGGCACCCTGGCGGGTTCCGGGCGGACCTCCCCGGTTACGTCGAACAGACCGTCGGACACGGGTTCAGGCATACCACGCCGGCACTGGTGCGGCTCAGTCGTAGGTGATCACGCCCCGGATGATCGTGCCGTCGCGCAGATCCTGGTAGCCCTCGTTGACCTGTTCCAGGGTGTAGCGGCGGGTGATCAGCTCATCGAGTTTGAGCTGCCCGGCGTCGTAGAGCCGCAGCAACCGGACGATGTCGTACTGCGGGTTGGCCGAGCCGAACAGACTGCCCTTGATCGTCTTCTCGAACAGCGCCATCACCGAACCGGAGACGTGCACGTCGAGGTCTTCGAGCCGGCCCAGCCCGATGATGACGACGGTGCCGCCCTTGCCGATGGTGTTGAAGCCCGCGGTGATGACGGCTTCGTCGAGGTGCCCGACGGTGACCAGCGCCTGATCGGCCATCTGCCCCCAGGTCAGCTCCGCGATCTTGATCATCGCCTCGTCGGCGTCGGCGAAAGCGTGGGTGGCGCCGAACTTCAGCGCGGTGTCGCGTTTGAACGCCACCGGGTCGACGACCACCACGTGCTTGGCGCCGGCGTGCACCGCACCCTGGACCGCGTTGATGCCGACCCCGCCGATGCCGTAGATGACCACGGTGTCCCCGGCGCGCACCCCGCCGGAGTAGTTGGCGCCGCCCCAGCCGGTGGGCACCCCGCAGCCGGCCAGCACCGCGGTCTGCAGCGGCAGCCAGTCGTCGATCTTCACCACCGAGTACTGCGAGACCGTGGCCCGTTGCGCGAACGTGCCGAGCATGCAGAAGCCGCCGTAATCCGTGCCGGCCTTGCGGTCGTGGAACCGGAAGGTCCCGTCCGGCATGCAGCCCTCCAGGATCGTCGCGCCCAGGTCGCAGAGGTTCTGCCGGCCGGTGGAGCAGTACCGGCAGGTGCCGCAGCTGGGGATGAAGCAGCACACCACGTGATCGCCGGGCGCCACCTTGGTCACGCCGGGACCGACGTCCTCGACCACCCCGGAGCCCTCGTGCCCGCCGACGATCGGGTAGCGGGCCGGCCAGTCGCCGTCGGCCACGTGCAGATCGGAGTGGCACAGCCCGGCGGCGCTGAACTTGACCAGCACCTCACCGGGCCCCGGGCCGTCCAGGTCCAGCTCCATGATCTCGAACGGCTGATGCGGTGCATGCGCCACTGCGGCAACTGTTTTCATGATTGCCATCCAACCGGTTGGGGCGGTCCCGGCGGCGCGTTTCAGCCGGATTAGTGGGCCGGTCCAGCGTCAGCGGGCTGCGTCACGAAGTCGATCAGCTCCTCCACCCGACCGATCAGCTCCGGCTCCAGGTCCGTCCAGTCCCGCACGCTGCCCCGGATACGGCGCCACGCGGCGGCGATGTCGGCCTGGTCGGCGTGCGGCCAGCCCAGTTCCGCGCAGACGCCGTGCTTCCACTCGACGTTGCGCGGGATCACCGGCCAGGCGTCCCGGCCGATGCGGGCCGGCTTCACCGCCTGCCAGATGTCGACGAACGGGTGCCCGACGATCAGGACGTGCTCGCCGCCGGGTCCGCGGCGCACGGCCTCGACGATGCGGGTCTCCTTGGAGCCGGCGACCAGGTGGTCGACCAGCACGCCGAGCCGCCGGTCGGCGGTGGGCGCGAACTCCTCGACGATGCCGGCCAGGTCGTCGATGCCGCCCAGGTACTCGACCACCACGCCCTCGATCCGCAGGTCGTCGCCCCAGACCTGTTCGACGAGTTCGGCGTCGTGCCGGCCCTCGACGTAGATCCGGCTGGCCAGCGCGACCTTCGCCCGAGCACCCGGCACGGCCACCGAGCCGGACGCGGTGCGGGCGGGCGTCTTCGGCGCGACCGGGCGCGGTTCGGTGAGGATCACCGGCCGGCCGTCGATCAGATAGCCGGGGCCGACCGGGAACCCGCGGGTGCGCCCGTGCCGGTCCTCCAGATCCATCCGGCCGTACTCCACTCGCACCACGGCGCCGACGTAACCGCTCTGAGCATCCTCGACCACCATGCCCAGTTCCAGCGGCACTTCGACGGAGCGCGGCCGACGTGCGGCGTGCGGGTTGGCGGCGAGGATGTCGGTTCCGTAGCGGTCAGCCATTCCGGCGATCTTTCCGCAGCGGGCGTCCCCGCCGTGGGCGGCTCGCCGGGCGGCCGGGTCCCGCGCGGCCACCGGGACTCAAAACCACAGCAGTCACACCAGTAACTTCCGTCACTCTAATTAGCTTTAACCTCAGATAACAACTACATCAACATCAATCACTTTGATCAACGAATACCACTCATTTAACATTACTAAGTTTTTGTCTCATAAAGCGATATCAATATGCAACTGCATCAATATTCGCGTTATGCTCGGGAACCTCACGGATTGACAGATATCACGGAGGTTGCGAAATGTACCGGAACGCGACACGGCGTGTCGTGCGGTTCGGGAAGCGACACTGGGTCGTATCCGGGCTGATCACCGGGGGGATTGTGGGCGCACTGACGGCATCGCCGGCGGTCGCCTGGGCGGACGGCATCGGTCTCGGCATGGGTTGGGATGCCGTCGCGCAATGCGAATCGGGCGGCAACTGGGCCGCCGACACCGGCAATGGCTTCTACGGCGGTCTGCAGTTCAAACCGTCGACCTGGCATTCGTTCGGCGGGGTGGGGTCCCCGGCGAAAGCGTCACGCGAGGAGCAGATCGCCGTCGCGAATCGGGTGCTGGACGAACAGGGTCCCTACGCGTGGCCGAAATGCGGACCGGGCCGGGTCTTCCCGTCGAACCCGAAAGGCTGGGTGCCGCCGGCACTGCGCGGCCTGCTCAAGCCACTGTGGTGAGACCGGCTACGTCAGCACCGCCTGCGTCTGGGTGACCCGGGCGACCGCCTTCCCGCGGTCGTCGACGAGATCGGTCTGCACGACGATCGTGCTGCGCCCGACGTGCAGCGGGGTACTCGTCGCGGTGACGGTGCCGTCCCGCACCGCCCGGAAGAAATTGGTCTTGGACTCAATCGTCGAGGTGCTGGCACCCTGGGGCAGGTTGGCGACCGCGCACACCGCGCCGACGGTGTCGGCGAACGCCATCAGCGCTCCCCCGTGCAGGATGCCGGCGGTGGTGCACCGCTCCTGCGCCCACGCCATCGTGGCGCTCACCTGCTGCGGGGTCAGTTCGGTGACGTCGATCTGCAGCGCAGCCGCGAACGGCATGCTGTCGATGACCAGTCGGGCGAATTCGCTGGGTTCCATGCCTGACAGCCTCGCGTGCCGTCCCCCTGCATGCCGCCGATTCCCGCGAGTTCAACGCCAGCGCGGGAAACCCCGACAGCACGTCACGCTGACGTCGAACTCGGCGGGGAACCTCAGCGCGGCTCGGGCTTGGCGTCGATCCCGGACTCCTTGCGCTGCTGCGCGGTGATCGGCGCCGGGGCATCGGTCAGCGGGTCGATGCCGCCACCGGACTTCGGGAAGGCGATCACCTCGCGGATCGAGTCGACCCCGGCCAGCAGCGACACCACCCGGTCCCAGCCGAACGCCAGCCCGCCGTGCGGCGGTGCGCCGTAGCTGAAGGCGTCGAGCAGGAAGCCGAACTTCTCCTGCGCCTCCTCGGCGCCGATCCCCATCACCTCGAAGACCTGCTGCTGCACGTCGCGGCGGTGGATACGAACGGAGCCACCGCCGATCTCGTTGCCGTTGCACACCACGTCGTAGGCGTCGGCCAGCACCGCGCCGGGGTCGGATTGCAGCGTCGCCTCGTGGCCGGGCTTCGGCGAGGTGAACGCGTGATGCACCGCGGTCCACGCCCCGGAGCCGACGGCGACGTCCCCGGCGGCGGTCGCGTCGCCGGCCGGCTCGAACAGCGGCGGGTCGACCACCCAGGTGAACGCCCAAGCGGCCGGGTCGATCAGGTCGAGGCGTTTGGCGATCTCGATGCGCGCTGCACCCAGCAGCGCCCGCGCACCCTTGGCGGGCCCGGCCGCGAAGAAGATGCAGTCCCCCGGCTTGGCGTCGACATGCCCGGCCAGGCCGGCCCGCTCGGCGTCGGTGAGGTTCTTGGCGACCGGACCGGACAGCTCGCCGTCCTCGCCCACCAGGACGTAAGCCAGGCCCTTGTGCCCGCGCTGCTTGGCGAACTCCTGCCAGCCGTCCAGCGTGCGCCGCGGCTGCGACGCCCCACCCGGCATGACCACCGCGCCGACGTACGGCGCCTGGAACACCCGGAACTCGGTGTCTTTGAAGAACTCCGCGCACTCCACCAGTTCCAGGCCGAACCGCAGGTCGGGCTTGTCGGAGCCGAACCGGCGCATGGCGTCGGCGTAGGTGATCCGCGGCAGCGGGGTCGGCAGGGCGTAGCCGATCAGCGCCCACAGCGCCGTCAGCACCTCTTCGGCCACCGCCATGACGTCCTCGGCGTCGACGAAGCTCATCTCCAGGTCGAGCTGGGTGAACTCCGGTTGCCGGTCGGCGCGGAAGTCCTCGTCCCGGTAGCAGCGGGCGATCTGGTAGTAGCGCTCCATGCCGGCGACCATCAGCAACTGCTTGAACAGCTGCGGGCTCTGCGGCAACGCGTAGAACGAACCGGGCTGCAGCCGGGCGGGCACCAGGAAGTCGCGGGCGCCCTCCGGGGTGGAGCGGGTCAGGGTCGGGGTCTCGATCTCGACGAAGTCGTGGCCGGCCAGCACCCCGCGGGCGGCGGCGTTCACCTTGGAGCGCAGCCGCAGCGCCGCGCCGGGGCCGTCCTCGCGGCGCAGGTCCAGGTAGCGGTGCCGCAGCCGGGCCTCTTCACCGGCCGGCTCGTCGAGCTGGAACGGCAGCGGCGCGGCCTCGTTGAGCACGGTCAGCGACGTCGCGTTGACCTCGATGGCGCCGGTGGGCAGGTCCGGGTTCTCGTTCCCAGCCGGCCGGACCTCGACGACACCGGTGACGGCGACGCAGAATTCGGCACGCAACCGGTGCGCCTGCTCCAGGATCTCCGCGCTGCGGAAGACCACCTGGGACACCCCGGAGGCGTCGCGCAGGTCGATGAAGATCACCCCGCCGTGGTCGCGGCGGCGGGCAACCCAACCGGCCAGCGTGACGGTCAGCCCGGCGTCGGTGGCTCGCAGTGAACCGGCGTCGTGGCTGCGCAGCACGGAATACCCCCTGAACGGAATCGGTTTGGTAGCGCGCCCAGTCTAGAGGGAGCGCATGGCACGGACCGGGGCGGTCGGTGCTTTAAGCTCTCTGACTGTGACCGATGGCACCCTCGACGGGGACAAGTTCGATGACGGCTTCCCCGACGGCGGAGCCACCGAGGCCTACGAAGCTCAGGACGCTTCGGATTTCGAGGACGGCGACGACGAGTACGACTCCGACGATGAGTACGACGAGGATTCGGAACTCGCTGACGACGAGTACGACGAAGACGACGAAGACGGCGGGGACGACGAGTCGGAAGTCGAAGAAGAAGACGAAGACGACGACGACACCGAGTACGTCGAGACCCCGGTCGTCCGGTCGCGCGGTGCGCACGCGGTGTACTCCGACGACGATGACGACGAAGAAGAAGAGGAAGAAGACGAGGAGTCTTCAGCCAAGGGCCTCAGCGGCAGCCTGAAGTGGGGCCTGATCGCGGTGGTACTGCTGGCGGTGGTGGCCGTCGTGCTGGTGGGGGTGGTGTTGCTCGGCGGTGATCCCGGCAAGGGCGGCATGGCCGAGGGCACCGGCGCCGGACGCGGGGCGGCCCCCTCCGGGATCGCGAGCGCCGACGACACCGGCCCGGTGACCGTCATCATCGATGACCCCAGTTGCACCGCATGGACCGCGATCAGTTCCAACCTGGCCAACACGCTGTCCCTGCTGGGACACGGCAAGTGGAACGAGCGCGACCAGTCGATCCCGGCCTCGGAGTGGAACGACGAGCAGAAGAAGGAGTACCTGGCCGCCGGTCAGGTGGTGCGCAGTGCGGCCGCCCAGACCATCGGGCTGGTGAAGCTGACGCCGCACCGGGTGATGCGGGAACTGTACGAGCAGTTCATCGCCTACTCGCGGGCATTCGTCGAGCACATCCCCAACTACACCGCGCGGGACGCCGCCCTGTCCGGCACCGCGCACAGCGCCGCCTCGGCGCTGGCCGCGATCTGCGCCGCCACCACGAACGGCTCGGCAGCCTCGCGTGGCCCGCTGGTGGAGGCCCAGTCCGCGCCGACCAAGACCGCGACGCCGGGCAATCCGACCAATCCGCAGCGCTACCTGACCGGACCCAACCCGGTCTGCGCCGACTGGCGGACCGCACTGGACAAGTTCGGTGCCGACACCGCGGATTGGCAGGGCATCGACCCGAGCATTCCGTCGACCTACTGGAACCCGCAGCAGAAGGCCGCCAACCTGGCGGTCGGCCCGATCATGATCAGCCTGGCCAACAAGATGCAGCAGTTGGGTCGTCGCAGCAACAACCCGGTCCTGCAGGACTTCGCGGAACTCTCTGCGCAGTACCGGCGGGCGTTCGTGGTCGCGCTGCCGACCTACGACCCGTCGGACAACTATCTGGCCAACGCCGCGACGTTCGTCTCCACCACCGTGCTCGGCGGGTGTGCGGCGGTGACGCCGGCCGGCGGGTAACGCCAGGTCGCGGATACAAAAAACCGGCGCAGCCCACGGGCTGCGCCGGTTTTCTTGTCGGTTGGGTCAGGCCCAGCTGGAGCCGACGGCCGAGTCGGTGTTGGCCATGTTGTTGCCGGCCGACTGCACCTTCTGACCGTGCGAGTTCGCCTGCTCGTAGATGACCGCGAAGTTGCGGCCGAGCTGGGTCACGAACTCCTGGCACGCCACCGAACCGGCGCCGCCCCAGAAATCCCCGGCGGCGAGCACGTCGTGCACGATCGCCTGGTGCTCCGCCTCCAGGGAGGCGGCCTGGGCGCGGATCAGCGCACCGTGGGCGTCGACGTCGCCGAACTGGTAATTGATGCTCATCAGAGGGTCTCCTTCTAGCTCGACAGGATCTGCTGCGAGGCAGCTTCCTGCTGCTCGTAGTGGTTCGCGTCGCGGATCAGCCCGTCCCGCACCCCGTGCAGCATGTTCACGATGTTGCGGAACGCCGTCTGCATCTGGCCCATGGTGTCGTAGCTGGTCTTCTCCGCCAGACCACCCCAGCCCGAGCCGGAGATGTTCGTCGACGACGCCCACATCCGGCGGGCCTCGTCCTCAACGGTCTGCGCGTGAACGTCGAAACGCCCCGCCATCGAACGCATCGCGTCCGGGTCGGTCATAAAACGTGCCATGAGACTCTCCTAAGTCGATCGAAATTCCTGTGGTGCCGGGGCCGACCCGGCGCGAACGTGTGTCCAGGCCCCTTCCGTCACCCGCCGGCCGGCGAACGGGGGATCACCTTGGGGGCTTTAGCGGCGATGGCGCCCATGCCGCGGCCGGCCATCGCACCCATCATCGCGTGACCGAACGGGCCGCCGGGCAGACCGGAGGTGGCCGACATGGTCTGCACCGGGGCGCTGACCGTGGTGGCCGGCAGCACCGGGGCGGCGCGGACCATGCCGTCGGCGGCCGCCGCCCAGGCTCCCGGCACCTTCAGCGCGCCCATCGAAGCGGCTTCACCCAGCTTCGCCGAGATCGCGCTGGTGGCCGAGCTGAAATGGCCGGCCAGCACGCCGACCGCGCCCTGCAGCTTGTCGTTGACGAAGTCGCCGATCTGCGTCATCAGCGTGCCGGTGCCGCCACTGGCCGCGCCGCTGGTCTGGCTGGCCAGCGAGGACCCGGCGGCTGAGCCCATCCGGGCGAACTGCTGCAGCATCATCAGGTACCGGATCGCCGTCGAGCCGTAGGTCGCCGGGTAGTAGAGGAACTGGGAAGCCGTCTGCAGATTGGCGCTGGTGAAGGACTCCGGAAGAGCCTGGATCGTTGAATCCGGGACACCCAGCATCGACAGCGTCTGCCCGATGGTCGCTTGTGGCGCGCCGGTGCTACCGCCGGGGGTCTGCGGCGTCGTCGGCGACGGCTGTGTCCCGGTTTGGCCGCCATCCGCGGCCGATCCCGCCTGGCTCTTCGCCGTCGCCGGCTGCGCCAGCGCCTTGTTGTTGGTCTTCGACGCGCCGTCGTAGGTGTCCATGGTGGCACCGTCCTGCGCCCACATCACCTCGTACATGTGCTCGGTGGCCATGATCGCCGGCGTGTTCTGGCCCAGCCAGTTCGTCGCGATCAGCGACAGCAGCGTGGCCCGGTTGGCCGCGATCACCGCCGGCGGCACCGAGGCGGCCTGCGCGGACTGGAACAGCGCGGCCGCAGTGGTGGCCTGCTGCGCCATCTCCGCCGCCGCCGAGGCCGCCTGCTGCAGGCTGGTGATGTGCGTCGCGATCGACGATTCCGCCACCAGTGACGCCGGGCTGTTCCACACGAACGGCAGGTCCGAGGCCACCCCGTGGGTGGCCGTCGCCGATGACGACAGGTCCGCCGCCATCGCGGTCCAGGCGGCCGCTGCCTCCAGCAGCGGCCCCGCGCCGGGGCCGGTGTTGATCATCCAGGAGTTGATCTCCGGCGGAAAGAGCATGAAGCTCATACAGGCGTCTCGTCTCAGATCGCAGATGTCGCGGCGGCGCTGGCGGCGTTGGCAGCCTCGGCGATCGCGTAGCGGGCGGCATTGTTGTTCATCGTGGCCACGATCTGCTGGTGGGCGGCGGCGGCCAGCGCACTGAACTGCTGGAACAACTCGCCGTTGGTGTTCAGCTGCCCGGCGGCCATCCCGGACACCGGGTCCACGGCCGCGGGTATCACACCGGTCGTCGGCGCGGCACCGGCCGCGATCCCCTCGGTCATCGCGTCACCGATGCCCGAGAGATTGCCGGCGGCGGCCGTCAGAAGCTCAGGGTGGACATCTACGAACGACATCTGTTCCTCCTGGAATACGAAGCGGGGATGCTCGGTGTTGCGTGGTCGAAATCTGCGTCACGATTTGACGCACGTCACTCTAGCCGAAGCCGATTAATAGCGATCTGATAAATCCGGGCTGCTCGGCGCGCACCGTCACCCGCGTCCGACCGGCTCCATGCCGGTTCGGGTCGACGCGACCAGTCGTGTTCACCGAGCAGACGACCTCTCCGAGTAGTTGTGGTGGTGCCAGTAGCCGTTACGGCCCGTTACGTGTGTTCTCCACAACAGGCCGGAGACAGAACGTAACACCGGTTCAAGCCGCAGTACAGCGGGGCTACAAACTTTCAGTAAAGGTTTGGCAACTGACCAGACGTCACAACTCCGGTTAAGTAAAGTGCCCGGATTGTGGCCGGCCAACGCAGGGCAGCACGGCGCCGGTCTGTGCAAAGCTGATGGGGCTGAACCGGCCTCACCTCGAACCTCACGGAGCGTGCGATGACCTTCAACGAAGGCATGCAGATCGACACGAGCACCACTAAATCCGGCGGAGGCGGGCGCGGGATCGCGATCGGCGGTGGCGTGACCGGCCTGTTGATCATGGTGGTGGCGCTGCTGCTGGGCGCCGACCCGGGTGATGTGCTCAGCCAGCAGCCGGTGAGCCCGGGTCAGTATTCATCGCCGGGCTTCGATCTGAACAAATGCCGCACCGGCCAGGACGCCAATAAATATGTGCAGTGCCGTGTGGTGGCTACCAGCAATTCGGTAGACGCGGTGTGGTCGGACCTGATGCGCGGCTACACCCGCCCGCACGTCCAACTGTTCACCGGTCAGGTCGGCACCGGCTGCGGAACCGCCAGCAGCGCGGTCGGACCGTTCTACTGCCCCGTCGACCAGACCGCCTACTTCGACACGGACTTCTTCCAGGTGCTCGTCAACCAGTTCGGGTCCAGCAGCGGTCCGCTGGCACAGGAATATGTAGTAGCCCATGAGTTCGGCCACCACGTGCAGAACCTGCAGGGGGTGCTGGGCCGCGCTCAGCACGGCGCGCAGGGTGCGACCGGCGCCGGGGTGCGCACCGAACTGCAGGCCGACTGCTACGCCGGGGTGTGGGCGCACTACGCGTCGGTCACCAAGCAGGAGAGCACGGGGGTGCCGTTCCTGGAGCCGCTGACCGACGACGACATCCGCGATGCACTGTCGGCGGCGTCGTCGGTGGGCGACGATCGGATTCAGAAGGCCGCGACCGGCCGGGTCAACCCGGAGTCCTGGACGCACGGCGCCTCATCGCAGCGCCAGCACTGGTTCACCGTCGGCTACCAGACCGGCGACCCGAAGCAGTGCGACACGTTCGCCGCCGCCGATCTGGGGTAGGCGGTTCGCGCCGAGACGACGAGTGACGCGCCCGGCTATCCATTCCCGGCCAGCAGCCCTTCCAGCTCGGCGCGCCCGGCGTCGTCCAGTGGCAGCAGCGGGCGCCGCGGCACTCCGGCGGTCACCCCGAGTAGTTCCAGGCCGGCTTTGACCGTGGTGGCCAGTCCCCCGGCGACGATGAACTCCAGCAGCGGTTTCAGGTCGTTGTACAGGGCCTGGGCGTGATCCAGATTCCCGGTGATCACCGCCTCGTACAAGTCCAGGCACGCCTGCGGCCGCAGGTTCGGCGCCGCCGTGCACCAGCCGGCCGCGCCGGCGCGCAGTGCCTCGAGGACCAGCGGGTTGCTGCCGTTGTAGAACGGCAGGTGGCCGTCGGACAGCTTCGCGATCCGCAGCATCCGGGTGATGTCGCCCGTCGACTCCTTCACCATCGTGACGTTGTCGATGGTCTCGAACATGCCCACCAGGAATTCGGGGCTCATGTCCACCCCGGAGGTGGCCGGGTTGTTGTAGGCGACGATCGGGACGTCGACGGCCGCCGAGATGCTCGCGTAGTGCGCCGCGATCTCCCGCTCGGAGAGCTTCCAGTACGCCACCGGGGCCACCATCACCGCGTCGGCGCCGGCCTGCCGCGCGTATTCAGCGCGTCGCACCGTCTTCGCCGTCGTCACATCGGAGACGCCGACCAGCACCGGCAGTCGGCCGGCGACCGCCGCCACCGAGGTGTCGACGACGGCGTCGAACTCGTCCTCGGTGAGGTAGGCCAGCTCACCGGTGCTGCCCAGCGGGGCGATGGCGTGCACGCCGGCATCGACCAGTCGCTCGACGATCACGGTCAGCGCAGTGGTGTCGATGCGCTCGTCCGCGGTGAACGGGGTGACGGGGTAGGCGATGATGCCGTGGAAATCGGGCTGCTCTGTCATGTTCGGTGCTTTCTAGGTTTGGGTGATCGCGTCGGGGTGGTTGACCAGTGCCCGGCGGGCGTAGTAGGCGAAGTTGGCCGCGCTGCGGGCCGGGCGCAGCGTCCAGTCGTGGGCTTCGCGGGCGAGTTGCTCCGGCAGCGGTTTGATCTCACCGGCCGCCATCGCGGTCATCTGCAGTTCGGCGGCGCGTTCGATCAGCACGCCCAGCGAACAGGCCTCCTCGATGCTGGCGCCGGCGATGATCTGGCCGTGGTGCGCCAGCAGGATCGCCTTCTTGTCCCCGAGGGCCGCAGCGATGGTCTCCCCCTCCTCGTTGCCGACCGGGACGCCCGGCCAGAACGGCAGGAATGCCACGTCGTCGTAGAGCGCGGTGGTGTCCATGTGCGAGATCACCAGCGGAACCTCCAGCATCGACAGTGCCGCGACGTGGTAGGCGTGACTGTGCACGATGCACTGCACGTCCGGGCGGGCCCGGTAGATCCAGCTGTGGAATCGGTTGGCGGGGTTGGCCATTCCGTCCCCTTCGAGGACGTTCAGGTCCTCGTCGACCAACAGCAGATTGTCCTGCGTGATCTCGTCGAACCCCAGCCCGAGCCGCTGCGTGTAGTAGGTGCCGGGCTCCTCACCGCGAGCGGTGATCTGGCCGGTCAGACCGGAGTCGTGCCCACGGTCCGACAGCGCCCGGCAGGTCAGCGCGAGCTTCTGCCGGATGGTCCAGTCCGGTTCGGTGAGCGTCTGCGCCATCCGGTCCTGTGCACGCTGCATCAGATCGGACTTGGAATCGCCGAATGTGGTCGCCATCGCCAGCTCCCGGGGTCGGTGGGTTGATGAAACGATCGTATGCGTCAGGACACTTTGTGTCATCATGGCGCCATGTCGGCATTGCTGCGCACGGTCCGCAGGCAGCGGGGACTCACGCTGGCAGACCTCGCCGAGCAGACCGGGCTGACCAAAAGCTACCTGTCGAAGATAGAACGTCGCCAGAGCACGCCGTCGATCGCGGTGGCCCTCAAAGTGGCATACGCGCTCAACGTCGATGTGGCGCAACTGTTCTCCGAGCGCAGCGACGCGGAGAAGATCACCGTCGACCGGGCGGCGGACCGCACGTCGGACCGCAGGCGCCATCAGCCGGTGGCCGCCGAGATGCTGGGAAAATCCATGTCCCCGTTCGTTGTTCACCCGTCCGGCCGCAGCACGGGCAGCGCGCACCCGCTGCATTCCGGCCAGGAGTTCGTATTCGTCCACACCGGGACGGTGCGACTGGAGTACGGCGATCAGACGTGGACGCTCTCGGCGGGTGACAGCGCCTACTTCGACGCGTCGATCAGCCACCGGATCCACAGCGTCGGAACGCAACCGGCCGAAGTCGTCGTCGTCACCGCCGACGAACCCGGCGGTTCAGCGAGGTTCGACGAAGGAGAAGCGAAGCTGGAACCGCCGCAGATACCCCGCGGCTCCCGGTGAGCCAGGAGCTGCTGTTCTCCTACGGCACGCTGCGCCAGCGCGAGGTGCAGCTCGCCACGTTCGGACGCGAACTCGACGGCCGGCCCGACGCGATCATCGGCTACGAACTGCAGCACGTGACGATCACCGATCCGGCAGTGGTCGCACTCAGCGGCAGCGACCGGCACCCGATCCTCACACCGTCGGGCCCGGACGCGCAGGTGGCCGGCACGGTGTTCGCGATCAGCACCGAAGAACTGGCGGCCGCCGACGACTACGAGGTCGACGCCTACCGGCGGATCTCGGTGCCGCTGCGCTCCGGCGGCCGGGCCTGGGTGTACGTGTTCGCCGGCTAGCGCCTACCAGGGCCGGGTCGAGCAGGTCACCCCACTGCCGCCCTGCACCGAGACGACCTCCTCGCCGTCGATGGCGATCGCGCAATGCAGTTCGGGGTTGATCCGCAGGCCGCCGCTGGCGGTGACCAGCGCCCACTGACTCGGGTCGGCCAGTGTGGCGGTGTACACCAGCGGTGAGCCGGGGTTGATCGGGGTCCGCCGCGACGTCGCGAGGTACTTGTCGGCGTCGGAGTTGTAGGCGGCCTTGCTGGGCGGGTCGGTCTGGATGTACTGGACGTCGACGTTGAGTTCACTGGTGGCGGTGATCGTGTAGGTCACCTGGTGGCCGCCGGCGGTCGACGGGCTGCTCGTCGGGGTCTCGGTGGCCGTCGGCGCCTCGGTCGCCGCCGGGGTCTCGGCCGTCTCCGACGCATCCGGGTCGGCCAGCGCGCTGGCCTGACCTGCCACGACACCGAACGCCGCCACGACCAGTGCCGCGCCGATCCGCGCTGCCGCCCCTCGCATGTTCGTCATAGCCGCCAACGCTACCGGAATCGGCGATCCCCCTGCCGAGTGTCGGATTGCAGCACGGTCTTTGGCTGAAAGCGTGTGCCGAGCCGACACTCACGCAAGGCCCGGGCAACCCGCCGCGCGCAGGGCGGCGCTGACGCGGGCGACCACGATGCCCGGCCGGTAGCGCAGCAGATCACTGCTGACTCGGATGATCACCCACCCCCGCGCCTGCAATTCGGCGTATCGATCGATGTCAGCAGTGCGTCGCGCCGGATCCGTCCAATGCTGCGCGCCGTCGAACTCGACGCCGACGAGGTAGTCGGGCCAACCCATATCGATGCGAGCGAAGATCCGGCCGAAGGCATCGCACACCACGATCTGCGTCGTCGGGGTGGGAAGCCCGGCGCGCACCAGCAGCAACCGGGTCCGAGTCTCCTGCGGCGATTCTGCACCCGCATCCATCAGCCTCAGCGCCTGCCGTAGCTGGACCAGCCCTCGCACCCCACGATGCCGGTCCACCAACGGGTCGATGTCGACCGACCGCAGGCCCGTGGCGTTGGCCAGCGCGTCCAATCGGATGACCGCAGTGCTCAACCCCGGCTGACGGCCGAGGTCGAAGGCGGTTCGCGCCGGCGTCGTCGTCGGAATGCCGCTGATCCGGCACACCTCGTCGGCTTCCAGGCGCTCGCGGTGGATGACGATCCCGTCGACCGTCGACGGGGTCATGCGATTCAATTCGGCCGGGAGGCGCGCGTCCAGCCACCGCGACCCGTGCAGCGCCGCGGCGGACACCCCGGCCGCCGTCGCTCTGCGGCCGGACCACAACCATGCGGCCGCCGCCCGCCCGGTCGCCGTCAGCTCAGCACCGTCGTGCAGGTAGACGTTGCGGTAGATCATCCGGTAGCGCCGGGCCAACGCTCGCCTGCTGACCCGGCCCGCAGCCAGTGCCTCGGTGCCGATGAACGGCCGGTTCGACGTCCCCATCCGGTCACCGTGGCGGATCGGCCGTCATCACGCCGACGAGCGTCGGGCTATTTCACATTTTCTGTGGATAACCGTGCGTCAAGCCGACATTCGCCGCAGGACATCGGCCACCACATCGTCGAACGCCACGTCGACCTGCTCGCCGGTCGCCAGGGTCTTCACACCGACCACCCCGGCCTCGATGTCCCGGTCACCGGCGACCAGCGCCAGCGTGGCCCCGGACCGGTCGGCGCCGCGCATCGCACCCTTGAGTCCGCGGCCGCCGTAGGCCAGATCGACCCGCACCCCGGCGGCGCGCAGCTGTGCTCCCAGCACCGCCAGCCGCAGTTTGGCGGCTTCGCTCAGCCCGACGCCGTACACGTCGCATCGGCTGGCGGCACCCACGCTCACCCCTTCGGCAGCCAGCGCCAGCAGCGTGCGGTCCACCCCGAGACCGAAGCCGATGCCGGAAAGGTCTTGGCCGCCAAGCTGACTCATCAGCCCGTCGTACCGGCCGCCGCCGCCGATACCGGACTGCGCGCCCAGGCCGTCGTGCACGAACTCGAACGTGGTCTTGGTGTAGTAGTCCAGGCCCCGCACCATCCGCGGGTTGATCACATACGGCACCCCGAGCGCGTCGAGGTGCGCCAGCACTGTCTCGAAATGCTGCTTGGCCTCGCCGGAGAGGTGGTTGAGCATCAGCGGGGCGTCGGCGGTCATCTCCCGCACATGCGGGCGCTTGTCGTCGAGCACCCGCAGCGGGTTGAGCTCCGCGCGCCGGCGGGTCTCCTCATCCAGATCCAGCTCGAACAGGAAGCTCTGCAACAACTCCCGGTACTGCGGACGGCAGGTGTCATCACCCAGCGAGGTCAGCTCCAGCCGGAAACCGGTCAGACCCAGCGACCGGAAGCCGGCGTCGGCGACCGCGATCACCTCGGCGTCCAGCGCCGGGTCGTCGACGCCGATCGCCTCCACCCCGACCTGCTGCAACTGCCGGTAACGCCCGGCCTGCGGGCGCTCGTAGCGGAAGAACGGACCGGCGTAGCAGAGTTTCACCGGCAGCTGCCCGCGATCCAGACCGTGCTCGATCACCGCGCGCATAACCCCGGCAGTGCCCTCCGGGCGCAGCGTCACCGAGCGGTCGCCGCGATCGGCGAAGGTGTACATCTCCTTGGAGACGACGTCGGTGGACTCCCCCACCCCGCGGGCGAACAGCGCGGTGTCCTCGAAGATCGGCAGTTCGACGTCGCCGTAACCGGCACGCCGGGCGACGGCCAGCAGGCCGTCACGCACCGCCACGAAACCAGCGGAGGCCGGCGGAATGTAATCGGGCACACCCTTGGGTGCGGCAAAGGTCGTCATCGGCTCAGTCCTTCGAGGAACGGGTTGCGCCGGCGCTCGGCGCCGATCGTGGTCTTGGGGCCGTGCCCGGGCAGCACTACGGCAGCGTCGTCGAGCACCAGCAGCTTGTCGATGATCGAGTGCATCAGGTCGCGCCCACTACCGCCGGGCAGGTCGGTGCGCCCGACCGAGTTCTGGAACAGCGTGTCCCCGCTGAACACCAGTTCGGCGTCATCCCCCTCGACCCGGAAGCAGACCGAGCCGCGGGTGTGGCCGGGGGTGAAGTCGACGGTGACGGTGGTGTCGCCGAGGCCGATCTTGTCACCGTCGCGGTCCAGTTCGATCAGCTGCCGCGGCTCGGAGAACATCACCCCGACCAGCGCCCCGACCAACCCCAGGCCGGTTCCGGTGCCGAGCGCGCGAACCGGGTCGGTGAGCATGTACCGGTCCTCGGGGTGGATGTAGACCGGGCAGCCGAACGTGTCGGAGACCTTCTGCGCGCTCCAGATGTGGTCGATGTGGCCGTGGGTGAGCAGCACCGCCGCCGGGGTGAGCCGGTTCTCGTCGAGAATGCGGCGCAACTGGCCCATCGCGCGCTGGCCCGGGTCGACGATGATCGCGTCGGCACCCTGCCGCGTCGCCAGCACGTAGCAGTTGCACGCCAGCATTCCAGCGGGAAATCCGGTGACCAACACGCCGACCAGTTTCCCACTGCGCGCCCCCGCCGCCGTTACGCGGGCAGAACTGGCAGACTCGAACGCAACTCACCAGCAAGCCCAGGAGGTTTTCGGCGGTGCCCTCGAACGAAGAACGACGCGCTCAGGCGAAGCGCAATCTGGATCAGCAGGTGGAGCAGCGTGCCAAGGAGACCCGGCAGCGCCGCTACCTGATGATCGGCGCAGCGGTGGCGGCGGCTGTGCTGGCGATCGGTGCGACGACGACGGTCGTGCTGCGCACCAACCACACGTCCGACACCGCGGCCGTCGACAGCGCGGCCGGCGGGGAGTCGACCGGCCAGCCCGGCGAGTCCGGTCAGCTGCCGAAGTTCGTCGCCTCCCCCACGCTGGGCGCCAACTGCCAGTACCCGAAGTCGTCGCGGCCGGCCAGCAAGCAGGTCGAGCCGCCGCGGACCGGCAAGGTTCCGACCGAGCCGGCGCAGGTCAGTGTCTCGATGATGACCGACCAGGGCCCGATCGGGCTGATCCTGAACAACGCCCAGGCGCCGTGCACGGTCAACAGCTTCGTCAGCCTGGGCAACAAGGACTTCTTCAACGACACCTTCTGCCACCGGCTGACCACCTCACCGTCGCTGAAGGTGCTGCAGTGCGGCGACCCCGACGGCGACGGCACCGGCGGCCCGGGATACGAGTTCGCCAACGAGTACCCCACCGATCAGTACCAGCCGAACGACCCCGCGGCCCGCGAGCCGGTGGTGTACCCGCGTGGCACGGTGGCGATGGCCAACGCCGGCCCCGGCACCAACGGCAGCCAGTTCTTCCTGGTGTACGCCGACTCCCAGTTGCCGCCGCAGTACACGGTGTTCGGCACCATCCAGGAGGACGGCCTGACCACCCTGGACAAGATCGCCAAGGCCGGCGTGGCGCCCGGCGGCAACGGCCCCAGCGACGGTCCGCCGGTGCTCAAGGTCAAGATCAAGTCGGTCCGGACGGACTGACCGGTGTACCGGTTCCTGCCCGTCGTCGTCTTCGGCATCGCCGCGCTGGCCGCCGGCGCCGCGGCCGTCACGGTCCATCCGGACTGGTGGTGGCTTGCGGCGCCCAGCGGACTGCTGTTCGCGCTCGGAATCTACGACCTGCTCCAAACCCGGCACACGATCCTGCGCAACTACCCGATCCTGGGGCACATGCGGTTCCTGATGGAGGATCTGCGGCCGGAACTGCAGCAGTACTTCATCGAGCGCAACTTCGACGGCCGGCCCTACGACCGGGCGCGGCGCACGATCATCTACGAGCGCGCCAAGGGCATCCATTCCGAGCAGGCGTTCGGCACCGAACGCGACATCGACTCGGTCGGCTACGAGCACCTGGCGCAGTCGGTCGCACCGGTGCCGGTTGCCGAGGAGCCGCCCCGGGCACTGATCGGCGGGCCCGACTGCAAGCACCCGTACCCGATGGCGCTGGTGAACGTCTCGGCGATGAGCTTCGGGGCGCTGTCGTCGAACGCGATCCTGGCGCTGAACAAGGGCGCGGCGATGGGCGGCTTCGCCCACGACACCGGCGAGGGCGGCCTGACCCCGTACCACCTGGAGCACGGCGGGGACCTGATCTGGGAGATCGGGTCGGGGTACTTCGGGGCGCGCACCCCCGACGGCTTCTTCGACCCGGCGCAGTTCTCCGACAAGGCTGCGCATCCGAACATCAAGTGCGTCTCGTTGAAGCTCAGCCAGGGCGCCAAACCCGGTCTGGGCGGGGTGCTGCCGGCCGCGAAGGTCAGCGAGGAGATCGCCGGTTACCGGGGCGTGCCGGTTGGCCAGAAATGCGTCAGCCCCGCCGCCCACTCGGCGTTTTCCACCCCGCGTGAACTTGTCCGGTTCATCGCGCACATGCGGGAACTCACCGACGGCAAGCCGACCGGGTTCAAACTGTGCGTCGGCACCCGCACCGACATCATCGCGATCGGCAAGGCGATGCTCGACGAGGGTGTCACCCCGGACTTCATCATCGTCGACGGCGCCGAGGGCGGAACCGGGGCCGCACCGCTGGAGTACGAGGACCACGTCGGGATGCCGCTCACCGACGGGCTGATGACCGTGCACAACGTGCTGGTCGGCATGGGCCTGCGGGACCGCATCAAACTCGGGGCCAGCGGGAAGGTGGCCGGCGCCACCGACGTCGTCAAACGGCTGATCCAGGGCG
Source organism: Mycolicibacter acidiphilus (assembly GCF_018455725.1). Taxonomy (GTDB): domain Bacteria; phylum Actinomycetota; class Actinomycetes; order Mycobacteriales; family Mycobacteriaceae; genus Mycobacterium; species Mycobacterium acidiphilum. Next base: position 141,145 of record NZ_JAHCLR010000001.1, on the reverse strand, counting down.
CCGACTACACCAACTCCGCGCGGGCGATGATGATGGCGCTCGGCTGCATCCAGGCGCAGCGCTGCCACACCAACACCTGCCCGACGGGCATCACGACGCAGGATCCGAAACGGGTGCGGGCGCTCAACGTCCCCGACAAGAGCGTGCGGGTGCAGCGCTACCAGGAGGGCACCGTCCGCACCGCGATGCAGATGATCGCCTCGTTGGGCGCACACAGCCCGCAGGACCTGACACCGCACATGCTGCGCAAGCGGGTCTCACCGTCGATCGTGCGGAGCTACGCCGAGATCTACGAGTGGCTCGAACCGGGCCAGTTGCTGGCGGACCGGCCCACCTCCTGGGCGGCCGACTGGGCGGCGGCGAACCCGGACAGCTTCGCACCCGGCGGGTAGCGAGGCTCGACGGAGGAGAGCCGAAGCTGGCCCGCCGCAGAACACCCGGCGGGTAGCGAGGCTCGACGGAGGAGAGCCGAAGCTGGCCCGCCGCAGAACACCCGGCGGGTAGCGAGGCTCGACGGATGAGAGGCGAAGCTGGCCCGCCGCATACACCCGAGCTAATCACACGCGCCGACCGTGCAGAGTTGACCACCCCCACCTGGGGTTTTGCCGGTGAACTCCGCACGGTCGCGCGGGTTAGGCCGCTGAGGTCACCCGGTAGACGTCGTAGACGCCCTCGACGTTGCGGACCACGTTCAGCAGGTGCCCGAGGTGTTTCGGGTCGCCCATCTCGAACGTGAACCGGCTGATCGCGACCCGGTCGCGCGACGTGGTGACGGACGCCGACAGGATGTTGACCTTCTCATCGGCGAGCACCTTGGTCACGTCGGACAGCAACCGGTGCCGGTCCAGCGCCTCGACCTGGATCGCCACCAAGAACACCGACGACGGCGACGGCGCCCACTTGACCTCGATGATCCGCTCGGCCTGCTCCTGCAGCGACGCCGCATTGGTGCAGTCGGTGCGGTGCACGCTGACCCCGCCGCCGCGGGTGACGAAACCCATGATCTTATCGCCGGGCACCGGGGTGCAGCACTTGGCGAGTTTGGTCAGCACCCCGGCGGCGCCGGGCACCGCCACGCCGACGTCGTCGGTGCGCCGCTCCCGGCGCGGGATCGTCAGTGGCGTGGTGCGTTCGGCCAGGTCGTCCTCGGCCTGATCGACTCCGCCCAGCTGCGCCATCAGCCGCTGCACGACGTGGTGGGCCGAGACGTGGTTCTCCCCGACCGCGGTGTACATCGCCGACACGTCGGCGTAGTGCAGTTCCCGCGCCACCGCCACCATCGACTCGCCGCTGACCAGGCGCTGCAGCGGCAGCCCGACCTTGCGGACCTCGCGGGCGATGGCGTCCTTGCCGGTCTCCAGCGCCTCCTCGCGGCGCTCCTTGGCGAACCACTGCCGGATCTTCGCCTTGGCGCGCGGCGAGACCACGAACTGCTGCCAGTCGCGTGACGGTCCGGCGTTCTGGGCCTTGGAGGTGAAGACCTCCACCACTTCCCCGTTCTCGAGCTTGCGCTCCAGGGCCACCAGGCGGCCGTTGACCCGCGCGCCGATGCAGCGGTGGCCGACCTCGGTGTGCACCGCGTAGGCGAAGTCGACGGGGGTGGATCCGGTGGGCAGCGTGATCACGTCGCCCTTGGGGGTGAAGACGAAGATCTCCTTGACCGCCAGGTCGTAGCGCAGTGACTCCAGGAATTCCCCGGGGTCGGCGGCCTCCCGCTGCCAGTCCAGCAGCTGCCGCATCCAGGCCATGTCGTCGATCTCGGCGGCGGCCCCGTGCTGTGGAATACCGTTGCGGCCCTTGGCCTCCTTGTACCGCCAGTGCGCGGCGATGCCGTATTCGGCGGTGCGGTGCATCTCCCGGGTGCGGATCTGGATCTCCAGCGGCTTGCCCTCCGGACCGATCACCGTGGTGTGCAGCGACTGGTAGACGCCGTAGCGCGGCTGGGCGATGTAGTCCTTGAACCGCCCGGCCATCGGCTGCCACAGCGAGTGCACGACACCGACGGCGGCGTAGCAGTCCCGGATCTCGTCGCAGAGGATCCGCAGTCCCACCAGGTCGTAGATGTCGTCGAAGTCGCGGCCGCGCACGATCATCTTCTGGTAGATCGACCAGTAGTGCTTGGGCCGGCCCTCGACGGTGGCGGCGATCTTCGACTTGGCCAGGGTGTTGACGATCTCGGTGCGCACCTTGGCCAGGTAGGTGTCCCGCGACGGCGCCCGGTCGGCCACCAGCCGGACGATCTCCTCGTAGCGCTTGGGGTGCAGGATCGCGAACGACAGATCCTCGAGCTCCCATTTGACGGTGGCCATGCCGAGCCGATGTGCCAGCGGCGCAATGACTTCCAGTGTTTCGCGGGCTTTGCGGGCCTGCTTCTCCGGCGGCAGGAACCGGATCGTGCGCATGTTGTGCAGCCGGTCGGCGACCTTGATCACCAGCACCCGCGGGTCGCGGGCCATCGCGATCACCATCTTGCGGATGGTCTCTGCTTCGGCAGCGGTACCCAGCACCACCTTGTCGAGCTTGGTCACCCCGTCGACCAGGTGGCCGACCTCGTCGCCGAACTCCGCGGTCAGGGCGGGCAGCGTGTAGCCGGTGTCCTCGACGGTGTCGTGCAGCAGCGCCGCCACCAGGGTGGTGGTGTCCATGCCCAGTTCGGCCAGGATGGTGGCGACAGCCAACGGGTGGGTGATGTAGGGGTCACCGGAGTGCCGCACCTGGGTTGAGTGCCGTTGCTCGGCCACCTCGTAGGCGCGCTGCAGCGGCGCCAGGTTCGCCTTCGGGTAGAACTGCCGGTGCACCGCCACCAGCGGTTCCAGCACCGGGCTGATCGCGCCCCGCTGCGCGGTGATGCGCCGGGCGATCCGCGCCCGCACCCGGCGCGACGCGCTGGTCGGCACCTTCAGCAGGTCGGTCTTCTCACCGGGTGAGTCCTGCGCGACGCTCCCGGCCTGGGCAACGTCGGCGCCGTGCTGCTCATCCGCCACTGGACTCACCTCCGCCCACGAGAATACGGCTCAGATCCGGTGCAGGCTGTGCACCTCAAGCGGCGCCACCGCGGCGCGTCCGCCCAGATCGGTCAGCTCCAGCACCACCCCGGCGGCGATCACGTCCGCGCCGGTGTGCTGCAGCAGCCGGTGCGTCGCCGCCAGCGTCCCGCCGGTGGCCAGCACGTCGTCGACGATCACCACCCGGCGCCCAGCCAGCGGAATCCCTTCGGCGGGAATCTCCAGGACGGCGGAGCCGTACTCCAACTGGTAGCTCTCGCTGTGCACCGGCGGCGGCAGCTTTCCGCCCTTGCGCACCGCCAGCGCCCCGACCCCGAGCCGTTCGGCGACGGCGCCGGCCAGCAGGAATCCCCGGGCGTCGATGCCGGCCACCAGCTCGACACCGGCCGCGACCTGCGCCAGCGCCACCGTCACCGCGGCCAGCCCGGCGGCGTCGGCGAACACCGGGGTCACGTCCTTGAACGCGATGCCCGGGGTCGGGAAGTCCGCGACCTCGCGGGTCAGGGCGGCGACGAGTTCCCCCGCGCGCCGGGCGGCGGGTCCGGGTTCGGTCACGAGTTCCTCACTGCTGGAGCGCCCAGCGGTCCATGTTCCAGCCCGCACCCCAGCGGGTGGGGTTGGCGGCGACACCGTAGGTCTTCTTGGATGCCAGCAGGGTGCGCTGCTGGCGGTACAGCGGCAGCGTCGGCATGTCCGCCCAGAGCACCGGGGCGCCCTCCCGCAGCAACCGGACCATCTCGGCGGGGTCCGCGGTCACCGCCAGCGCGGAGACGATGCCGTCGATCTGGTCGTTGTGGTAGCCGGACAGGTTGTTGCCGTTGCCGCCGAACAGTTCGTAGGCGTCCACCGCCGAGGAACCGCTCGACCCGCTGCCGGTGGCCCCGCCGGTGCTGGCCAGCAGCACGTCGAGCTGCCCCTCCCGCAGCGCCTGCGGCCCGATGCCGTCCGAGGCCACCTCGGTGACCGTGATGCCGGCCGGCTCGCAGGAGGCGGTGATCGCCCCGACGACGGCGGCCAGCCGGGTGTTCGGGGCGCGGTAGCCGATCCGCACGGTCAGCGGCTTGCCGCCCAGCGCGTCACGGGCCGCGACCGGGTCGGCGTGCATGAACTGATCCGCCTCGGGCACGTTCTCGGCCTCGTCGAACGCGTCGTCCATCGCGGTGTTGAGCCGGGAGTTCACCACCGGCACACCGGCGTCCCGGGCGATCACGTCGCGGGGCGTGCACAGTGCCAGCGCCCGTCGCGCCGGGGTCTCCGACAGCGGCCCGGTCGGGGCGAAGATCAACTGCTCGATGCCGCCCGACGGGGTGTCGCTGCCCTGATAGCCGTCGGGGGTGATCAGCGAGCCGGCTGAGCCGGTCGCGACATCCACCACCTCGACGACCCGCTTGCTGACCCGGTCGGCGATGTCGGCGCCCTGCGGCCACACCGTGATTCGCTGGCTGGCCGGCTTCGCCCCCCACCAGCGGTCGTTGGCGACCAGTACGACGGCGCCGCCGTCGAGCACCGAGTCGATCTTGTAGGGGCCCGACGACGGGAAGTACCGCAGGTCGACGCCGTGGTTCAGCCGCCAGAGGGTGTTCCAGGTCTGGGCGATCCGCTCCACCGCCGGACCGGTCTGCCCTGGGTCGCCCAGCAGCGCCTCGGTGGTGTTCAGGCCCAGCTTGGCGCCGAGCACGTGCGACGGCAGCATCGAGGTGGCGGTGAACAGTTCCTCGTAGCCGACGATGTTGCGGCCCTCGAAGAACGACACCCTGGCCCTGCGCGCCCCCGGCTGGCATTCGATGCGCTCGATGTCGAGGTAGCCGGCCCGACTCGCGGCGTCGAAACCGGGGAACCGCCCGGACTGCGCCGCCCAGGCCAGCACCAGGTCGTCGCAGGTGATGGGTGCACCGTCGGAGTACACCGCGGCGTCGGCGATCTGGTAGTCCAACACCAGCGGTGCCCGGCCCACCACCGCGACACTGCCGAAGTCTCGGTCGGCGACGACCTGTCCGTCCGGACCGTGGTAGCCGAAACCGGTCAGGGTGCGCGCGAACGCCTGCGGGCCGGCCGAGGCGGCACCGGCCACCGAGGTGGTGTTGTAGCTGATCAGCGCCCCGTCGACGGCGTAGTCGATCTGCGCATCCTCAGCGCTGCTGCACGCCGACGCCGACCACACGCCGACCGCGGTGGCGACGCTCACCAGCAGTGCAGCAGCGCGTCGACCGCGGGCCGCCATCGCCGGTTACTTCCCGGCGCCCGGCTTGCCGGTCGGCCGCTGGGTGCGCCGGCTGGTGGGGCGCACCGGTTTGGTGCCCGCCGTCGGCGCGTCACCGACACCGGCCGCGACCGGGGTCTGTTCCGCGGATTCGTCGCCGGCATCGTCGGTGTCGTCGATGGCGTCGTCGAGGGTGTCGTCGTCGGCGGTCTCGTCGTCACCCGCCGCGGCGGCCTTGGCCCCGCCCGACCCGGCCCGGCGCCGCAGCACCCGGCGGTTGTGGTTCTGCACCAGTTCGGTGCGCTCCCGCAGGCTGACCAGCAGCGGCGTCGCGAAGAAGATCGACGAGTAGGTGCCGACGATGATGCCGACCAACTGCACCAGCGCCAGGTCCTTGAGCGTGCCCACACCCAGCAGCCAGACCGCGACCACCATCAGCGCGATGATCGGCAGCGCCGAGATCAGGCTGGTGTTGATCGACCGCATGAAGGTCTGGTTCACCGCCAGGTTCGCCTCTTCGGCGTAGGTGCGCCGGGTGGTGTGTTCGAAGCCGTGGGTGTTCTCCTCCACCTTGTCGAACACGATGACGGTGTCGTAGATGGAGAAGCCGAGGATCGTCAGCAGGCCGATGACGGTCGCCGGGGTGACCTCGAAGCCGACCAGCGAATAGACGCCGGCGGTGACGGCCACGTCGAAGACCATCGAGATCATCGCCGAGATCGTCATGTACCACTCGTAGCGGACGGTGATGTACAGCGACGCCAGCAGCAGGAACACCACCAGCGCGATCACCGCCTTCTGGGTGATCTGCCCGCCCCAGGTCTCCGAGACCGCCGAGTCGCTGATGGCCTGCATGCTGGGCTGCCCGTCGGGGCCGGCCGGCGCGAACGCGTCGAACAGTGCGGTGCGCAGTTTCTCGGTCTGCTCGTTGGAGAGCGTCTCGGCCCGGATCTGCACGGTCGCCGCGTTGCCGTTGCCGACCACGACCACCGATTCGGGGTTGCTGCCGACGCTGTCGTGGAACACCTGCTCGACCTGGGCGACGGTGGTGTCGCCGCGCGGGAACGACACCTTGGTGCCGCCGGCGAAGTCGATGCCGAAGGTGAAGCCGCGGATCAGGATCGACAGGATCGCGATCGCGACCATCGCACCGCTGATCACGTACCACATCCGGCGCTTACCGATGACCTCGAAGGCGCCGGTGCCGGTGTAGAGCCGGGACAGGAAGCCGTGCTGCGGCGGCGCGGCCGGAGCGGAGGCGGCCTTCTTCTTGGGCGCCGGTGCGGCCGGCTTCTTGACGCTCTTGGTGCTCGGTTTGGCCATCTGACTAGCCCCGTCCCGTCGATTGGGCCGTCACCCGCGCGCCCGATTTGGCTGCTGTTTTGGTTCCCGGCTTCGCCCCGGCCTTCGGTCCGGCTTTCGCCACCGCCCGCCGTTCGCGGGCCACCTGCTGCACCGCACCCAGGCCGTTGTAGGCCGGTTTGGCCAGTGTCGGCGACTTGGACGCCAGGTACACCAGCGGCCAGGTCACCAGGAACACCACCACGATGTCGAGGATCGTCGTCAGTCCGAGGGTGAACGCGAAGCCCTTCACCTGACCGACCGCGAGGAAGTACAGCACCGCCGCGGCCAGGAAGGTGACGGCGTTGCCGGACACGATCGTCTTGCGGGCGCGGGCCCAACCGCGGGGCACCGCGGACCGGAACGAGCGGCCCTCCCGGATCTCGTCCTTGATCCGTTCGAAGAACACCACGAACGAGTCGGCGGTGGTGCCGATACCGATGATCAGACCGGCGATACCGGCCAGGTCGAGGGTGTAGTTGATGTATCTGCCGAGCAGCACCAGGATCGCGTACACCATGGCGCCGGCGACGATCAGCGACAGTGCGGTGATGAATCCCAGCACCCGGTAATACAGCAGCGAGTAGACCAGCACCAGGACCAGGCCGATGGCGCCGGCGATCAGCCCGGCCCGCAGCGACGTCATCCCGAGGGTGGCGGAGACGGTCTCGGCCTCCGACGCCTCGAACGACAGCGGCAGCGACCCGTAACGCAGCACATTCGCGAGCTGACGGGCGGTGTCCTGGGTGAAGTTGCCGCTGATCTGGGTGCGTCCGCCGGGGATCGCCTCCCGGATCACCGGGGCGCTGACCACCTGCGAGTCCAGCGTGAACGCGGTCTGCACACCGATGTGGGCGGCGGTGAAGTCGGCCCAGATCTCGGCGCCGGTGCTCTTGAACTGCACCGAGACGACGTACCCGCCGTCGCGCTGGTCCATGCCGGAGCTGGCGTCGGCGATCTGGTCGCCGCTGATGATCGACGGAGCCAGCAGGTAGACGGTCTGGTGGTCCTGCGAGCACGTCACCAGCGGCAGGTCCGGGTCATCGTTGCCGGCGAGGATGTCGTCCTTGTCGCACTGCGAGGCCTGCATCCGCATCGCCAGCGCCTGCATCATCTTGTTGTCGCTCTGCCGCAGCTTCTTGGCCATCGCGATGCGCGCGGCCAGGCCCTGCTGGCCGGGCCGGACGGCCGGCGCCTGCGGCGCGGCGGGGGTTTCGGCAGCGCCGCCCTCGGCGGGCGTAGCGGGGGTTCCGGGGGTTTCGGTCGCCCCGGACGCGGGTGCCTCGGGGGCGGTGGTCTGCTCACCCGGCGTCTCCGAGGTGGTTCCCGGCGTCGGGGTCGGCTCCTTCGGGAACGGCCGCGGCTGCGCGGGCGGGCTCACCGGCTGCTGCTGCGCCGGCTCACCGCCGAACAGGCCCTCACCGGACGTGCCCGACTCCCCCGACTGGCCCTGACCGCCCGGAGCGGGCTGGACGGGAACGGCGGGCTGGCCGGGGATGACGGGCTGGCCCGGCTGACCGGGAATGGCGGGCTGGCCGGGCTGGCCGGGCTGGCCGGGCTGAGCCGGCTGGCCGGGCGCGCCGGGGATCCCGGGTGCCAGACCCGGCATCTGTCCACCGCCCTGCAGTGCCTGCACCGGCACCGCCTCGCCGACCGGCCGGATGTACAGCCGGGCCGTCTGGCCCAGCGTGCGGGCCTCGTTGCCGTCACTGCCGGGGACCGTGATGACCAGGTTGTTGCCGTCGATGATGACCTCGGAGCCGGAGACGCCGAGGCCGTTGACCCGCGCGCTGATGATCTGCTGCGCCTGGTTGAGTGCGTCGCGGGTCGGCGCGGAGCCGTCCGGGGTGCGCGCGGTCAGCGTCACCCGGGTGCCGCCCTGCAGGTCGATCCCGAGCTTGGGCTCGGCGAGCTTGTTGCCGGTCAGGAACACCAGCAGGTACAGACCGACGAGCATGACCAGGAACACCGCCAGGTTGCGGGCAGGGTGCACCGGTGCCGAAGGCGATGCCACGTGTTGAGTCTCCTTCGCTCCGTGCGCGATCCGCTATCGGGATCGCCGGGACTGGTCCGTGCGTGCATCGCCCGGGCCGGTCAGTTCGACCGCACCCGCAAAAGGGTACGTCGTCCACTGTCCGGCTCGGGCGTTGGGCGGGCGATGGTTCTCGCCCGAGGTTCAGGCGCCCTCTACGGCCTGCTCCACCGCGGTCTCGTCGGCCAAACCGTCCTCCGGCATCTCGGGCTCGATCTTGTCCCGAATCGCCAGTTTCATCCAGGTGGTCACCACGCCCGGCGCGATCTCCAGGTCGACGGTGTCGTCGGTGATGCCGGTGATCGTGCCCTGCAGGTAAGCGATGGTGTTCACCCGGTCGCCCGGCTGGAGCGACTCGTGCAGCGCGATGGTGGCCTCCATCGCCCGACGCTGGCGTCGGGACGCGAAGAACATGAACGCACCCATCACGATGAGCAGCGGAAGGAAGGCAACCATGTTGTTCATGACAGGTATCGGTCTTTCGTGTCGGTCAGTCGATCTTCCGTGTCAGTGTGCCACTGTGCTGCCCGACAACCGAGCCCCACTGGCACGGACGGCATAGTCTGTCTGAGTCTGTCTTGGTCTGACGCCGGGGGCACTGACGGGAAGGTGCACGATGAACAAGATTGTGTGTGGGTTGACGACGGCGGTCGCGACGGCGGCGGCTCCGTTCCTGATCGGGCTGCTCAACGAGCCGGCAGTGAGCTCGGCGGCGCCGCCACTGGACTGCCCCGGCGGCCAATACTGGGAGCCCAGCACCAACACCTGCATGCCCCTGGGGCAGGGCCCCACCCCGCTGGACTGCCCCGGCGGCCAGTACTGGGAGCCCAGCACCAACACCTGCATGCCGCTCGGTCAGGGCCCGACCCCGCTGGACTGCCCGCCCGGCCAGTGGTGGAACCCGTTCGGCAACGCCTGCCGGCCGCTCGGCCAGATGTAGAACCGCCGCAGCCGCCGCCCGCTGAGGAGACCCATGCCCGTGCCGCTTGAGCAGAGCCGTCACCTGGTCACCGAGATCCCCGGTCCGAAGTCAGTGGCGCTGAATCATCGCCGCGCCGCGGCCGTCGCGGCCGGGGTGGGCGGTGCGATGCCGGTCTATGCCGCGTGCGCCGACCGGGGCATCGTCGAGGACGTCGACGGCAACCGGCTGATCGATCTGGGTGCCGGGATCGGGGTGATGACCGCCGGCAACACCGCACCGCGCGTCGTGGAGGCGGTGCGTGCCCAGGCTGGCGAGTTCCTGCACACGAACTTCACCACCACGCCGTATGAGTCCTACGTGGCGGTCGCCGAGCAGCTCAACCGGATCACCCCCGGGTCCGGCGAGAAACGCTCGACGCTGTTCAACGCGGGCGCCGAAGCCGTCGAGAACGCCGTCAAGATCGCCCGGTCCTACACCCGGCGGCCGGCGGTGGTGGCGTTCGACCACGCCTTCCACGGCCGCACGAACCTGACAATGGCGCTGACCGCCAAGTCGATGCCCTACAAGAGCGGGTTCGGCCCGTTCGCGCCCGACGTCTACCGCGCACCGATGTCCTACCCGTACCGGGACGGCCTGATCGACAAGGAGTTGGGCGCCGACGGTGAACTGGCCGCGGCGCGGGCGATCAGCATGATCGACAAGCAGATCGGGGCTGCCGACCTGGCAGCGGTGATCGTCGAGCCGATCCAGGGTGAGGGCGGGTTCATCGTGCCCGCCGATGGCTTCCTGCCGGCCCTTTTGGCGTGGTGCCGCGACAACGGCGTGGTGTTCATCGCCGACGAGGTGCAGTCCGGCTTCGCCCGCAGTGGGGCGATGTTCGCCTGTGAGCACGAAGGTTTGGTGCCGGATCTGATCTGCACCGCCAAGGCGATCGGCGGCGGGCTGCCGCTGTCGGCGGTCACCGGCCGCGCCGAGATCATGGACGCCCCGCAGCGCGGCGGGCTGGGCGGCACGTTCGGCGGCAACCCGGTGGCGTGCGCGGCGGCGCTGGCGGTGATCGAGACCATCGAGAGTGACGGCCTGATCGAGCGGGCTCGACAGATCGAGCGGGTGGCGTTCGACCGGCTGCGCCGGCTACAGGCCGACGACGACCGGGTCGGCGATGTGCGCGGCCGCGGCGCGATGATCGCCTTCGAGTTGGTGCATCCTGACACCGCGGAGCCGGATGCGGCACTGACCGCGCGGGTGGTCGCTCAGGCCAGGGCGGCCGGGGTGATCGTGCTGACCTGCGGCACCTACGGCAACGTGGTGCGGCTGCTGCCCCCGCTGACGATCAGCGATGAGCTGCTGCTCGACGGACTGGACGTGCTGGCGGGGGCGCTGGGCCGGCAGTAGCCGGCCTTCTGCCCGGGCGCAGCCGACTCCACCTAGCCCGTCCCCGCCCCGGCTGCCTGTGGATAACCCGGCCCGTTGCCGTCATACCGGCAGTAGGCTCCTCCCATGCCATCAGATGAGTCCGATCCTCGCATCGACGCCCTGGAACAGCAGGTCAGCAAGCTTAACGAACGAGTCCGGGCCAGCGAGCAGGACGCAGCCGCAGCGCGGATCCTGGCCGGGGCCGCCGATCGCGACGTCGCGGAGTTCAGGACCGAACTGCGCGGACTGCACGGCGAACTGCGCGGCTTCCGTCGCGCCACCACCGCTAGCTTCAACGCGCTCCGTGAGGACATGAACGATCGATTCAACCAGGTCGCTGAGCGTTTCAACCAGGTCGACAGCGGGTTTATCGAGATGCGCGGCAGATTGGACGCCACAGCCGCAGGCCAGCAGCACATCGTCGAACTAATCGAAGGGCTGATCGCCGGCGGGAACTGACCCGCTGGGCTTAAATCGGCGTCCGCGCAGGAAATCGCGAGATCCTGGATGCCACGGCAGTGCCGTGCACGTCGAACTGACCGGCTACTCGAACAGCACCGGTCCCTCGCAGGCGGGCGGTGCCCCCAGCCCGAGCCCCGCCCCGGCCGGCGGCACCATCCCCAGGTGCGTCCACGCCAGTGCGGTCGCCACCCGGCCCCGCGGGGTGCGGGCCACCATGCCGGCGCGCACCAGGAACGGCTCGCAGACCTCTTCCACGGTCGCCGGTTCCTCTCCCACCGCCACCGCCAGCGTCGACACCCCTACCGGGCCGCCGCCGAAGCTGCGGGTCAGCGCCGAGAGCACCGCTCGGTCCAGCCGGTCGAGCCCGAGTTCGTCGACGTCGTAAACCGCCAGCGCCGCCTTCGCGACATCGCGGGTGACGACACCGTCGGCGCGCACCTCGGCGTAATCACGAACCCGGCGCAGCAGTCGGTTGGCGATCCGGGGCGTACCGCGTGAACGACGCGCCACCTCCACGGCGGCCTCCGGCCCGAGATCGATGCCGAGGATGCCCGCCGAGCGGGCCAGCACCCGCTGCAACTCGGTCGGTTCGTAGAAGTCCATGTGCGCGGTGAACCCGAACCGGTCGCGCAGCGGCCCGGTCAGCGCCCCCGACCGGGTGGTCGCACCGACCAGGGTGAACGGCGCCACCTCCAGCGGAATCGACGTCGCCCCAGGGCCTTTCCCGACGACCACGTCGACCCGGAAGTCCTCCATCGCCAGGTACAGCATCTCTTCGGCGGGCCGAGCGATGCGATGGATCTCGTCGATGAACAGCACGTCGCCCTCGACCAGGTTCGACAGCATCGCCGCGAGGTCCCCGGCCCGCTCCAGCGCCGGGCCCGACGTCAGCCGCAGGGAGCTGCCGAGTTCGCTGGCGATGATCATCGCCAGCGACGTCTTGCCCAGTCCCGGCGGGCCGGACAGCAGGATGTGATCCGGTGTACCGCCGCGGTTCTTGGCGCCCTCGAGCACCAGCTGCAACTGTTCGCGCACCCGCGCCTGGCCGATGAACTCCGCCAGCGACCGCGGCCGCAACCCGGCGTCGATGTCACTCTCCCCGACCGTCAGCGCCGGGGAGACCTCCCGCTCCTCAACGTCGTCGGGATCGCTCATTTGGTCTTCCCCAGCCGGCTCAGCGCCGCCCGCAGCGCCGACGACGTCGTCGCGCCCGGCTCGTCCGCCAGCACCTTATCGGTGGCGTCTTCGGCCTGTTTGATCGCAAAGCCAAGTCCGACAAGTGCTTCCACGACCGGTGCGCGCACCGCATGGCCATTGACGGCACCGCCGGCCGCACCGGCGCTCACCGGACCGATCTTGTCACGCAACTCCAGTACGAGTCGCTCGGCGCCGCGCTTGCCGATCCCGGGCACCCGGGTCAGCGCGGTCACGTCGCCGTCGGCCAGTGCACGGCGCAGCGCGTCGGCGTCGTACACCGCCAGGGTGGCCAGCGCGATCTTCGGTCCGATCCCCGACACCGAGATCAGCGTCAGGAACAGATCGCGTGCGTCGCCGTCGGCGAAGCCGTACAGCGTCATCGAGTCCTCGCGGACGATCATCGCGGTGATCAGCCGGATCTCGTTGCCGCGTCGCAGCGTCGACAGCGTCGCCGGGGTGGCCATCACCTTGTAGCCGACGCCGGCAGCCTCCAGCACCGCGTGGTCGAGCGCGATGTCGATCACTTCGCCGCGCACCGAGGCGATCATGCCTTCGCCGCCTTCAGTCGGGCGGTGTATTTCCTGCGCTGTTCGGCCGCCTGCGCCTCGGCGGCCGCCATCCGGGCGAGCATCGGCGCCCGCCAGAGGTGGCAGATCGCCAGCGCCAGGGCGTCAGCGGCATCCGCCGGTCTCGGTTTCGCTTGCAGCCCAAGGATTCTGGTGATCATCTCGGTGACCTGCGCCTTATCCGCCCGGCCGTTGCCGGTGACGGCGGCCTTGACCTCGCTGGGCGTGTGAAAATGCACATCGATGCCGCGTCGCGCGGCGGCCAGCGCGATCACCCCGCCGGCCTGCGCGGTGCCCATCGCGGTGTTGGCGTTGGCGTTGGCGAACACCCGCTCGATCGCCACGACCTGCGGGCGGTGGGTGTCGAGCCAGTGTTCGACCTGATCGCTGATCGCCAACAGGCGCTTGGCCAGCGGGGCATCGGCGGGGGTGCGCACCACGTCGACGTCCAGTGCGGTCACCTTGCGACCGGCACCGCCCTCGACCATCGACAGCCCGCAGCGGGTCAGCCCGGGATCGACGCCCATCACCCGCATCCGCTCCACCTCACTAGTGAACATTTGTTCGATAGGTTAGCCGGTCGGGTCCGTCGTATCCGACAGGACACGCGGGGTCAATCGCAGTCGCCATCGATGATCGGCCAGACGGTGCCGTCCCTGGCCCGCCAGTAATTGTTCCGGGCGTCGTTGCGCTGCAACCGTTCGATGATCTGCCCCGGAGACTCCCCCATCCGGAACGCACCGCACACCGCATCGGTCGTAGTCGGCTCCGCCGCTGCCGGTCCCGCCGACCACAGCGCGGACGGCACGGCCAGTGCCACGGTCAACACCGTCAGCCATGTCCTCATGCCGCAGTCATACCGCGGCGTACCGACACGAAGCCGGTGTCAGACCACCCGCAGGTCGGCCGGGATGTTGGCCGGGTCGCGCCAGAACGCGTCGTTGACGAAGCGGTTGAACAGATCCGGCGGCAGCACCGTCTCCCGCGGCACCGCCCTGACCTGCCCGTGCACGGTGTGCAGTCCCGGGGTACCGGCCCGCTCATCGAATTCGGTGACGTCGTAGTCCACGTTGTCGAAGTCGTGGGGGAAATACGGCTCGTCGATGAAGTCGTATATCGCGTTCATCACCCGACTCGGCGCGGTCGTCAGCGTCTCGTACTGGACCAGCAGCAACCTGTCCCGCTGCGCGCCGTAGCAGGCCTGTTTGAGCATGTCGTAGGGGGCGCCGACCATGCCGTCCTGTCCCACAACACCGTTGGCGCGGGTGTAGACGGTGCCACCAGCGCTGAAGTTGAAGATCGACGACGGGCTGAACACGTTCTTCTGGATCAACCGCTCGATGCTGTCGACCACCCAGGGCAGATCGCGCACACAGGCGATGACCTTCGACTCCGGGAACAGTCGCGCGACCGCCGGCATCCACCCGCACCAGGCCCGGCTGGTGTCGAAGATGACGTCGGCGGGCGAGTCCGCGTAGAAACTCTCGAACAGCCCGTGCAGGACCCGCTCCCGCTTGGCGTCGTCGATGAACACCGAGAACTCGTTGCGGGCGCTCATCTCGTGCAGCAACGCCCCGAACAGCCCGGCGAGCGGTCCGGACATGCCGGCGGAGAACCGCGGGTTCTGCCGCAGCAGCGCCGCCAGCAGCGTCGAACCCGAGCGCGGCAGACCGGAGATGAAGTGAATAGCCGCCACGGTCGGTTCTCCTGCCTCCGGTCCGCGCGCTGGCCTCATCGACGGACGTCGATCCTCATGACGGACGACAGATTATCCGATCCACCGCCCCGCACAACAGCTTTCGCGCCCGCTTAGTCGGCGTCGAGCGCCGCCAGCACCTCGTCGGAGAGGTCGATGTTGGTCCACACGTTCTGCACGTCGTCGCTGTCCTCCAGCGCGTCGACGAGTTTGAACACCTTGCGGGCGGTGTCCACGTCGGCCGGGACGCTCATCGACGGCTGGAAGCTGGCCTCGGCGGATTCGTAGTCGATGCCGGCGTCGACCAGCGCGGTGCGCACCGCCACCAGATCGGTCGGCTCGGAGATCACCTCGAAGCTGGTCCCCAGGTCGTTGACGTCCTCGGCGCCGGCGTCGAGTACCGCACCCAGCACGTCGTCCTCGGTCAGGCCGTTCTTCTCCAGCGTGACCATGCCCTTGCGGCTGAACAGGTAGGCGACCGAGCCGGGGTCGGCCATGGTGCCGCCGTTGCGGGTCATCGCTACCCGCACCTCGCCGGCCGCCCGGTTGCGGTTGTCGGTGAGGCACTCGATGAGCACCGCCACCCCGTTGGGCCCGTAGCCCTCGTACATGATGGTCTGGTAGTCCGCACCGCCGGCTTCCTCGCCGGCTCCGCGCTTGCGGGCCCGCTCGATGTTGTCGTTGGGCACCGAGGACTTCTTCGCCTTCTGGATGGCGTCGTAGAGCGTCGGGTTGCCGGACGGGTCACCGCCGCCGGTGCGAGCCGCGACCTCGATGTTCTTGATCAGCTTCGCGAAGCTCTTGCCGCGGCGCGCATCGATGACGGCCTTCTTGTGCTTGGTGGTCGCCCACTTGGAATGGCCGCTCATCTACCGCTACCTCAGCTTCCTGCGATGTCTGTGACCCGACGATTCTACGTGCCAGATCGTGCCGCGCCGATGTCACCCACCTACCGTCCCGACGTGCAGAGCGGTCCGGCCACGATTGTCGCGCCGAGGCGGGCACAACACCACCTGTCCCACCCAGGTGACGAATGCGTCCGATGAGGCAGCTGTGACGCACTGCCCCTGACGTGTCAGGCCCGTCCGGCCACCATCTCCACGAACAACCGGTGCAGCCGCCGGTCCCCGGTCACCTCCGGGTGGAACGACGTGGCCAGCACCTTGCCTTGGCGCACCGCCACCGGATGACCGGCGGCCCGGGCCAGCACCTGCACATCGGAGCCGACCCGCTCCACCCACGGCGCCCGGATGAACACCGCGTGCACCGGCTCGGCGAAGCCATCGAACGCGATGTCCCCTTCGAAGGAATCCACCTGACGCCCGAATGCGTTGCGCCGCACCGTCATATCGATGGCGGACAGCGGAATCGCCGCCCGCCCTGGAACACCGGCGTCGACGATCTCAGTGGCCAGCAGGATCATCCCCGCGCACGACCCGTAGGCCGGCATCCCAGCAGCCAGCCGATCACGCAGCGGCGCAAGCAGATCGAACTCACGCAGCAGGTGGCTGATCGTGGTCGACTCGCCGCCGGGCAGCACCAGCGCGTCGACGTCGTCCAACTCCGCGCGCCGGCGCACCGGGACAGCGTCGGCACCACACACCCGCAGCGCGGCCAGATGTTCTCGAACGTCACCCTGCAGTGCGAGAACGCCGATCCGGGGGGGACTCACGACTCCGGAGGGGTGTAGCCCCGGGGGTAGCGGGTCAGCCCCTCCTGCACCACCGCGGCGACCATCGCACCGTGCTGGTCGTAGATCTTGCCCTGCACCAGCGCACGGCCCCCGCCCGCCGACGGCGACGACTGGTCATACAGCAGCCACTCGTCGGCCCGGAACGGCCGCATGAACCACATCGCGTGGTCCAGCGAGGCCACCTCCAGGTGGTCGCGTTCCTTGGGGTGGATCGACCAGGAGGTGCCGAGCAGGGTCAGGTCGCTCATGTAGGCCAGCGCGCAGATGTGCAGCACCGGATCGTCCGGCAGCGTCTCCTTGTGCCGGAACCACACCTGCTGCTCGGCGATCTTGCCGGGCAGGTGCGGCAGTTCGTCGCGCGGCACCCGGCGCAGGTCCCATTCGTCGAACTGGCGGAAACCCTCGTCGTCGAAGGCGATCACCGCGCTGATCGGCGGCACGCTGTCGGGTGGCGGCGCGGCCGGCATCTCATCCTGATGCTCGATACCGTGCTGGGCGACCTGGAACGACGCCGACATGTCGAAGATGGTCTCGCCGTGCTGCACCGCACTGACCCGCCGGGTGCAGAACGACCCGCCGTCACGCACCCGCTCGACCAGGAACACCGTCGGAAACGTCGGATCCCCGGGCCGCAGAAAATGCCCGTGCAGCGAGTGCACCTGGAAGCGCGGGTCGACGGTGCGCGCCGCCGATACCAGCGACTGCCCGGCCACCCGTCCCCCGAACGCCCGGGTGCGCGCCCCCGGCGACGAGTTGACAACGGTGCTACGGAAGATGTTGATCTCGAGTTGCTCGAGGTCAAGGATTTCTTCGATCGCCACAGGACGGTTTTACCAGCCGCGCTCGGCCAACCGGTGCGGTTGGGCGATCTCCTCGACGTTGATGCCGACCATCGCCTCACCCAGCCCCCGGGAGACCTTCGCCAGCACGTCGGGGTCGTCGTAGAAGGTGGTGGCCTTGACGATCGCCGCCGCGCGGGCCGCCGGGTCACCGGACTTGAAGATGCCGGAGCCGACGAACACGCCCTCGGCTCCGAGTTGCATCATCATCGCGGCGTCGGCGGGGGTGGCGATGCCGCCGGCGGTGAACAGCGTCACCGGCAGCTTGCCGGCCTTCGCGACCTCGGCCACCAGGTCGTAGGGCGCCTGCAGTTCCTTTGCGGCGACGAACAATTCGTCCTCGGACAGCGAGCCCAGCCGGCGGATCTCCCCGCCGATGGAGCGCATGTGGGTGGTGGCGTTGGAGACGTCGCCGGTGCCGGCCTCGCCCTTGGAGCGGATCATCGCCGCGCCCTCGGTGATCCGGCGCAGCGCCTCGCCCAGGTTGGTCGCGCCGCAGACGAACGGGACGGTGAACTTCCACTTGTCGATGTGGTTGGTGTAGTCGGCGGGGGTGAGCACCTCGGACTCGTCGATGTAGTCCACGCCGAGGCTCTGCAGGATCTGCGCCTCGACGAAGTGCCCGATGCGGACCTTGGCCATCACCGGGATGGTGACCGCGGCGATGATGCCTTCGATCATGTCCGGGTCGCTCATCCGCGACACCCCGCCCTGGGCACGGATGTCGGCGGGCACCCGTTCCAGCGCCATGACGGCGACCGCGCCGGCGGCTTCGGCGATCTTGGCCTGCTCGGGGGTGACGACGTCCATGATGACGCCGCCCTTGAGCATCTCCGCCATGCCGCGCTTGACCCGGGCGGTCCCGGTCTGACCGGTGCCGGCTGAGCCGTTCTGCGCCGCGCTGTCCACTGCTGACTTCCCTTCGATTGGTATTCGCCCAGTCTAATTGCTGGGTCGCGCCGTCCTCCCCTTGCCCGCGACCGTGCATGATTGCCCGGCAAACCGCAGGTCAGGATGGACAATTGCGCACGGTCAATCCGGCTCGGGTGGTGGCTGCCTGGGCCGTCGCCGCTGGCTGCCAGGCGTCTGATCCGACGACGCGAGCGGGCCGAGCAGCCTCGACAGCCAGCGAGGATCCCCAAGCTGGAAAAGCCTGTCGGGATAGTCCAGCGGCACCTCGCCAGGTGCAGACTGCGCGATCAGGTGGTCGATTACTCGGCGGATGCGCCGCGGCCGCGGCGTGGCACCGGACGGGTATTCGAACGTGCGGGTCTTCTGCGGGTTGTCGAAATAGACCGTCCACTGGTGCGCCTGAACCACCACCCCCCGGCCGTCCGTCTGAGCCAGATAGGACACCCGCTGCACCCGCTCCCCGCCGATGAACCCCGGATCACCGACCACCACGGGCGGGTATCCGATGCCGTCCGCCGACAGCCACAGCAGAGTGCGGTCGCGTGCCCGCAGGATCCGACGGGGAATCGCCGTGGCCATCAGGATTCCGCCCAGCAGGAACGTGAGCATCGACAGTGAGTCAGCCACGGCGATCACGCCCGATGACTCATTCGCCGGCCCGATTCCGGACCCGGGGAGTCCGAGCAGTCGTTCGACGACCATCGCGGTCGCCACGATCAGCACCGCGACCAGACCGGAGAACAGCCAGAACACGACACCGAGCTGCACCTACACCCGCAGCACGGCCGGCGCGCCGACCGGTTCCGGCGCCGCGGGACGCACCGGCGCCGCGGTGGCCAGCGTGTACGCGATACCTGTGCACCCCACCGCCGCGAACGCCATCAGGAAGGGCATCGGCCCGGAGTCGATCCGGTCACCGCGGGCCAATCCCACCAGATACAGCAGGGTGGCCAGCCCGGCGATCACGGCGGTCCCGATCAGCGTCCACTCGAACATCCCGAGTCGGATCTTCTCCGGCCTGGCTGCGCCGTGTCTCGCCACGGGACCCCCTTCCGTTCCCTCGCGACCGTGCAGAACTCACCACCAAACTCGCAGGTCGGCCCGGACAATTGTGCACGGTCGCGGGATGGTCAGCGGATGTAGCGGGCCGGTCGCCCCGGCCCGGGTGGTGCGTCGGCGACGGCACCGGCCTCGGCCAGCAGCTCGCCCAGCTGCAGCGGGTAGACGGTCTGCCCGGACGCGGTCAGCTCCGCGATCTGCGCGGCGTCGCACCAGCGGTGCCCGTGCAGGTAGCGCTGCTCCAGTTCGGTGCGCGACGACGGCGACGGCGTGAACCGGGCGGTGCGGTGCACGAAGTAGAACTCCTGGCTGTTCATGGTGGCGCCGTTGAAACTGAACACCGCGTTGCGCCGCCACACCGGGCCGATCAGCGCCTCGCCGTCGACCCGCAGCCCGGTCTCCTCGGCCAGTTCGCGGGCGGCAGCCGCCGACAGCGCCTCCCCCGCATCGACCTGACCGCCGACGGTGAACCACCACCAGGGTGCGTCCTCGCCCAGCGCCGGGTCCGACCCGCACAGCAGCAGCACCGCCCCGGTCTCGTCGAGCAGCACCGTGCGCGCCGAGGTACGCGGGTTGAGCACACCGTGCCCGACCCGGGCGGCGGCGTCGGCGCGCTCCGCGATCTCGAAGTATTCGGGGATCCCCGCGGTGCCGCCGAGCCGCAGCAGTCGCACCAGCGGTCGTCCGCCGAGTGCCCGGGTGTCACGCACCGCGTCGTTGTGAAACCGCCGCGCCAGCAGGACCCGGGCCTCCGCGTCGGCCAATTCGGCGACCAGCTCCGCCGGCAGCGCCGACGCATCCACCAGGGCCAGTGCGGCGGACAGTTCGTTCTCGGTGTTCTCCCGCAGGTTGCGGGGTGCACGTTCGGCGACGTCGGCCAGTGTCGCGAGTCGTTTGCCTTCCGGCGCACCGTGATAGGCGTCGACGGCCACCGCCCGGGCCACCACCGCACGGCGGGCCAGCGCCGCGTCCAGCGCCTGCCAGGACAGGTCGTAGCGCACGTGCAACCGGTTGAGCCGGTTGGCGGTCTGATACGCCCAGGCGGCGAAAACGGCCAGCACCGCCACGCCGAGCAGCAGCAGGACGGTGGCGGTGATCGTCAGATCCATCAGCTCGCCACCGACACCTTGCCGCCGACACCGGCGACGGTCTCGTAGACCCGCATGATCTGGTCGGCCACCACCGGCCAGTCGTAGCGGCGCACCGCGTCGGTGCCCGCCGCGGCGTAGGACGCGCGCAGGGCGTCGTCGTCGAGCATCTCGATCAGCGCGGCGGCCAGCGCCTCGGAGTCACAGACGGGCACCAGCCGCCCGGCCCGCCCGTCGCACAGCACCCGGCGGAACGCGTCCAGGTCGCTGGCCACCACCGCGGTGCCGGCGGCCATCGCCTCGGTGAGCACGATCCCGAAACTCTCCCCACCGGTGTTGGGGGCGCAGTACACGTCGGCGCTGCGCAGCGCCGATGCCTTCTCCGCATCGGAGACCTGACCCAGGAACTTCAGGTGCCCAGCGAATTCTCCTGCCCTGCTGCGTAATTCGTCTTCATCGCCGCGGCCGACGATCAGCACCTGCACGTCACCGAACCGCTCCACCAGCGCCGGCAACGCACCGATGAGCACCGCCATGCCCTTGCGGGACTCGTCGTAGCGCCCCAGGAACAGCACGGTGCGGCCCGGCCGTGGGTAGCCGGGCAGCGGTGCGGCCGAGGCGAATGCGGCCACGTCCACCCCGTTGGGGATCTCGACGGCGTCGGAGCCGAGCGCCTCCATCTGCCAGCGCCGGGCCAGATCGGAGACCGCGATCCGGCCGATGATCTTCTCGTGCATCGGCCGCAGCAGCGCCTGCACCACGCTGAGCGTCAACGACCGGGTGGTCGAGGTGTGAAACGTCGCCACGATCGGCCCGTCGGCCATGTTCAGCGCCAGCATCGACAGGCTGGGCGCGTTCGGTTCGTGCAGGTGCAGTACATCAAAGTCACCCCGCATGAGCCACCGCTTGACCTTGCGGTGCGCGGCCGGGCTGAATTGCAGGCGGGCCACCGACCCGTTGTAGGGGATCGCGACAGCCTTGCCGGCGGAGACGACGTAGTCGGGCAACTCGATGTGCGGTGAGGCCGGCGCGAGCACACTGACCTCGTGGCCGCGGGAGCGCAGCACCTCCGCCAGTTGCAGCACATGCGCCTGCACGCCGCCCGGCACGTCGAACGAGTACGGGCAGACCATGCCGATCCGCATCAGGCCTGCCCATCCCCCAGCCGGGCCCGTCGCGACTCAGGCAGGTCGGCTACCCACTGCGGCTGCAGCATGTGCCAGTCCGCCGGATGCGCGGCGATACCCTCGGCGAACCGGTCAGCCAGCGCCTGGGTGATCACGGCAACGTCGCCGCTGCCGCAGTCCAGCGGTGCATGGATGTGCACGCCCCAGCCGTCACCATCGAACCAGCAGTGCGTCGGCAGCAGCGCCGCCCCGGTCTCGATCGCCAGCCGCGCCGGGCCGGCCGGCAACCGTGTTGTCTCGCCGAAGAATTCGACGGGCACCCCGCTGCGGGTCAGATCGCGGTCGGCCATCAGGCAGACGAGGCGGTTGGCGGCCAGGCGTTCGGCCAGAACATCGAACGGTGGCCGGTCCCCGCCGGACAGTGGCAGCACCTCGAAGCCGAGCCCCTCGCGGAAGTCGAGGAATCGCCGGTACAGCGACTCGGGTTTGAGCCGTTCGGCCACGGTGGTGAACCCGCCGCGGGTCTGCGCCATCCACACCCCGGCCATGTCCCAGTTGCCACTGTGCGGCAGTGCCAGCACCGCCCCGCGCCCGGCGGCCAGTGCGGCGTCGACGTGCTCGTTGCCGATCACCGTCTGCGCCACCTGCCGGGCCACCGCCGCGTGGTCCATCGCGGGCAGCCGGAACGCCTCCCGCCAGTACCGGGCGTAGGACTCCAGCGAAGCGCGCAGCAGCGACGACGGCACCTCGGCGGCGGGCACCCCGAGCACCCGGGCGAGGTTCTTGCGCAGCTGCTCGGGTCCGCCGCCACGGGCCGCGTACAGCGCACCGGCGTCGAACAGGTTGCGGGCGACGAACTCCGGCATCGCGCGCACCACCATCCAGCCGGCAGCGTATCCGGTGTCGGTGGCCCACTCGTCGAGCAGATCCATCCCGGGAAGGCGGGGCATCCGGGGCCGCAGCGAGATCACGACTGCGCCTCCCCGTCACCGGCCGGGCGCAGCGGATCCACCGCCCCCGGCGAGGTGCGCACGGTGTGCAGCCGCTGCGCGCAGGTGATCAGGCTGGCGACCGCCAGCAGCCACATCGCGATCGGCAGCGCCAGCGGCAGCGGGAAGACCGGCAGGTCGGACAGGCCCGCACCCACCAGCACGATGATCAACCGCTCCGGGCGTTCGATGTAACCGCCGTCGCCGCGCAGGCCACTGGCCTCCGCGCGGGCCTTGATGTAGGAGATCACCTGCGAGGTGACCAGGCAGATCAGCGTGGCGACCACCAGCGGCGGATCGTGCAGCCCGAACGCCGCCCACCAGGCCAGCCCGCAGAAGACGGCGCCGTCACTGATCCGGTCGCAGGTCGCGTCCAACACCGCCCCGAACGCGCTGCCGCCGCCGCTGAGCCGGGCCATCGCGCCGTCGAGCATGTCGAAGTGCACGAAGAACCACACCACCAGCGTGCCGGTGAACAACTTCCCGATCGGGAACAGCGTCAACGCCGCCGACACCGCACCGGCGGTGCCCAGGATCGTGACGGCGTCCGCGGTCAGGCCCGTCCACAGGAACGCCCGTGCCACCGGTGTGGTGATGCCGGCGAACGTGGCCCGGGACAGGAACGGCAGCCGGCTCACTGTTGGTTCGCCCACTCATCGGCCAGCAGCCGGCGAGTGTCGCGCAGCAGCTGCGGGATGACCTTCGCACCACCGACGACCGTGATGAAGTTGGCGTCGCCGCCCCAGCGCGGCACGACGTGCACGTGCAGGTGCTCGGCCAGCGATCCGCCGGCTGACTCGCCCAGGTTCAGCCCGACGTTGAAACCGTGCGGGCGCGACACCGCCTTGATGACCCGGATCGCCTTCTGGATGAACGTCATCAGCTCGGCGCCCTCGGCCTCGGTGAGGTCCTCGAACTCCGAGAACCGCCGGTAGGGCACCACCATCAGATGGCCGGGGTTGTACGGGTACAGGTTCAGCACCGCGTAGACGTGTTCGCCGCGGGCCACCACCAGTCCCTCCTCGTCGGGAAGGGTGGGGATGTCGGTGAACGGCTGGCCCGAGCCGCCGCGATCGCGTTTGACCGCCTCGGCCAGGTAGGTCATCCGGTAGGGCGTCCACAGCCGCTCCAGCCGGTCGGGCTCGCCGACACCCGTATCAACGATCGCGCGTTCGCCCGAACAGTCAGCCGTCACTTGCTGTCGCCCACCTTCACCGATTCAGCGGTCGGAATGCTGTTGTTCCGCACGGTGATCCAGTCGACGATCGCGTCGACCGCCTGATCGCGCGGCACCCCGTTGATCTGGGTTCGGTCACCGAAGCGGAAGCTCACCGCACCGGATTCGACGTCGCGGTCGCCGGCCAGCAGCATGAACGGCACGTGCGTGTTGGTGTGGTTGACGATCTTCTTCGGCATCCGGTCGTCGCTGCCGTCCACCTCGACCCGCACACCGCGCGAGCGAAGCTGCGCGGCAACGTCTTCCAGATAGGGCACATGCTTGTCGGCGACGGGGATGCCGACCGCCTGCAGCGGCGCCAGCCAGGCCGGGAACTCCCCCGCGTAATGCTCGGTGAGCACCCCGAAGAACCGTTCGATGGAGCCGAACAGTGCGCGGTGGATCAGCACCGGCCGCTGCCGGGTGCCATCGGATGCGGTGTACTCCAACTCGAAACGGTCCGGCATGTTGAAGTCCAGCTGGATCGTCGACATCTGCCAGCTGCGCCCCAGCGCGTCCTTGACCTGCACCGAGATCTTCGGTCCGTAGAACGCCGCGCCGCCCGGGTCGGGCACCAGGGTCAGTCCGGAGGCCTCGGCGACCTCGCGCAGCGTCTCGGTGGCCTCCTCCCACACCTCGTCGGAGCCGACGTACTTCTCCTCGTCCTTGGTGGACAGCTCCAGGAAGTAGTCGTCGAGCCCGTAGTCGGCGAGCAGGTCCAACACGAAGCGCAGCAGCGACGCCAGTTCGTCGCGCATGCTCTCCCGGGTGCAGTAGATGTGCGCGTCGTCCTGGGTCATGCCGCGCACCCGGGTCAGGCCGTGCACCACGCCGGACTTCTCGTAGCGGTAGACGCTGCCGAACTCGAAGAGCCGCAACGGAAGTTCCCGGTAGGACCGCCCGCGCGATCGGAAGATCAGGTGGTGCATCGGGCAGTTCATCGGCTTGAGGTAGTAGTCCTGGCCGGGTTTGCGCACCGTGCCGTCGTCGTTGAACTCGGCGTCGATGTGCATCGCGGGGTACATGCCCTCGCGGTACCAGGCCAGGTGCCCGGAGGTCTCGTAGAGCTCGGACTTGGTGATGTGCGGGGTGTTGACGAACTGGTAGCCGGCCTCGATGTGCTTACGCCGCGAGTACTCCTCCAGCTCCCGGCGGATGATGCCGCCGCGGGGGTGGAAAACCGGTAGCCCGGAACCGATCTCGTCGGGGAAGCTGAACAGGTCGAGCTCCACGCCGAGCTTGCGGTGGTCGCGGCGCAGCGCCTCCTCGATCAGCTCCAGGTGCGCGTCGAGCGCCTCCTGCGACTCCCACGCGGTGCCGTAGACCCGCTGCAGGCTGGCGTTCTTCTGGTCGCCGCGCCAGTAGGCCGCCGAGGAGCGGGTGAGCTTGAACGCCGGGATGAACCGGGTGGTGGGGATGTGCGGACCGCGGCACAGGTCACCCCAAACCCGTTCTTTGGTGCGGGGATTGAGGTTGTCGTAGGCGGTCAGTTCGTCGCCGCCGACTTCCATGATGTCGCTGTCACCGGACTTGTCGTCGACCAGTTCCAGCTTGTAGGGCTCGCCGGCCAGTTCGGCGCGGGCCTGCTCCTTGGACTCGTAGACCCGGCGGGCGAACAGCTGACCATCCTTGATGATGGCCTTCATCCGCTTCTCCAGCTTCGCCAGATCCTCCGGGGTGAACGCCTCGGGAACGTCGAAGTCGTAGTAGAAGCCGTCGGTGATCGGCGGGCCGATGCCGAGCTTGGCCGCCGGGAACAGGTCCTGCACGGCCTGGGCCAGCACATGCGCGCAGGAGTGCCGGATGACGCTGCGGCCGTCGTCGGTGTTCGCGGCCACCGGGGTCACCTGCGCGTCGGCGTCCGGGGTCCAGCCCAGGTCGCGCAGCTTCCCGTCGGCGTCGCGCACCACCACGATCGCGTCGGGGGCACCGCGACTCGGCAGCCCCGCCTCGCGCACCGCCTCGGCCGCCATAGTGCCGGCCGGCACCCGGATCGGGGTGGCTTCGGCAGGCGTAGCGGGCGCGCTCATGGCGTGTTCTCCAATGGTCGGTCAGGGCGGTACAGATGTCCGCGACCATGCTATCGGGGCGGGTACCGGCCGTTACCCCAGGTCGAGCAAAGGTCGCCGGTCACTAGGGCTCGATCAGGTTTATCCGCGCGATGGCGGACGGGTAGTTCTTGGCGAAGTCGAGTCGTTCCTCGTCGATCTGGGCCGAGTCGATCACGTAGGCGACGTCGACCCACAGATCGCGCATGGTCCGGCTGATCTGCGTTCCGACCATTCGCGCGCAGATGACCAGGGCCGGCACCCACACCGCGTCGACGCCGTCGGGTGTCTGGACCACCAGGTCCGGGCTGGCCCGGGCGATGTCGAATCCCGGCGTCGGCCAAGCATTGACCGCGATGCGTTGCTGGAGCCAGTCGGGAATCTCCTTCGGTGGCTCGGGTACGAACAGCATCGGCCGGTCGAGCCTGACCAGGCAGTAGTCCGGTCGGTCGTCACCGGCCAGAAACCGGATCAGCTCGCCGTTGAGCGGAAGCCGTGCGGCGAACTCCGCCGGGCCGGTATCCATCTCGTCGAAAACGATGATCGGCACGGCTGGCAGCTTCGCACGCCGACGGTCGCCTCGACGCCGGGCGCGCCGAGCGCCCTCACGGCTGCCCCGGCTTGAGCACCACGAACAGCGCCTCTCCGTCGGCGAGCAGGGTGTCGCCGTCGCACAGCCGGGTCTCCAGGAAGATCTTGCGGCCCTCCACCCGGCTGACGCCGGCCTGCACCTGCAACTCCTTCTCGATCGGGACGATCTTGCGGTAGTTGACGTGCAGGTAGGCGGTGCGCTGATACGGCCCGCCGGTGAGCAGCCACGACGCGGTGCCTAGCACCGAGTCGAACAGCAGCGCGATCGCCCCGCCGTGCACCGCCCCGTTGCGGCC
Source organism: Mycolicibacter acidiphilus (assembly GCF_018455725.1). Taxonomy (GTDB): domain Bacteria; phylum Actinomycetota; class Actinomycetes; order Mycobacteriales; family Mycobacteriaceae; genus Mycobacterium; species Mycobacterium acidiphilum. The sequence goes on along the minus strand of NZ_JAHCLR010000001.1, from coordinate 114,450 downwards.
CAGGTGGAAGCGGCGGAACCTCGCCCAGCCGGCCAGCCGGTCGACGCCGCCGTCACCGGGGACTTTGTGGACCTGCATCGGCACCGGCAGCAGGTTGCCGCGGGTCGGCAGGTCCAGCCGGCGCCCCGACGGCGACGACCATTCGTCGGTGTCGTACGGCGCGAGCAGGTCGCAGACCTCGGCCAGTGCGTCGGCGGCCCGGGTGATCACCTCGTCGGGCGCGTCGACGGCGCGGGCGTGGTCCTGCAGGACCCGCATCGTCTCGATGAAGCGGCCGTAGTCGGGCCCGCCTTTGGCGGTGGGTTCGGGCGGGGTGAATCCCCCGCCAGGGTGTCCGGGTGCGCTGGTCACCGGGACACCGTATCCGGCGTTGACTCTGCGGCTACGGCGCAGAAGTGCGAGAGGATCCCGCCGTCAACGCAGAGTCAACCCGCCGCGGCGGCCGCCAGCTCGTCGAATTCGGCGTCGGTCAGCGTGATCTCGGCGGCGGCGACGTTCTGCTCGAGGTGCTCGACGTTGGCGGTGCCGGGGATCGGCAGCATCGCCGGGGACCGTTTCAGCAGCCACGCCAGCGCCAACTGCGACGGCGTGACGCCCCGCGCCGCGGCGAGCCCGGCCAGTGGCCCGTCCGCGGCGATCAGCGGTCCGGCGGCCAGCGGCGCCCACGGGATGAAGGCGACACCTCGCTCGGCGGCGGCGTCGAGCACCGGATCGTCTTTGCGGTCGGCCAGGTTGTAGCGGTTCTGCACCGACACGATCGGGGTGATCTTTTGTGCGGCGTCCAGCCACTTCACGCTGACCTGGGACAGACCTAGGTGGCGGATCTTGCCCTCGTCGCGCAGCGTGACCAGTTCGCCGAGTTGGTCGGCCAGCGGGATGTGCCGGTCGACGCGGTGCAACTGGAACAAGTCGATGCGCTCCACGCCGAGCCGGCGCAGGCTCATCTCCACTTCCTGACGCAGGTAGTGCGGGTTGGCCAGCGGAATCCACTTGTCCGGGGCGGTCCGCAGCAGCCCGGCCTTGGTGGCGATCACCAGCCCGTCGTAGGGGTGCAGCGCCTCGTGGATGATCTCCTCGGAGACGTAGGGGCCGTAGGAGTCGGCGGTGTCGATGAAGTTCACCCCGAGGTCGACGGCCCGGCGCAGCAGCCGCACACAAGCGGCACGGTCGGCGGGCGGTCCCCACACCCCTGGGCCGGTGAGCCGCATCGCGCCGAAGCCGAGCCGGTTGACGGTCAAATCCCCGCCGAGGGTCACCGTTCCCGCCTGCGCTGCGCTCACCTGATCGACGGTACGCCTGCAAATGGCAAGGTGGACCAATGGATTTCAGCACGCTGCGTGACCTGCCGCTGACCTACGCGGAGGTGGGTGCCACCGTCGGGGTGCTGCCCGACGGGTACCACCACCTGGATCTCACCGCGCCGATCGGCCGGGGCCGGCAGCGTTTCGAGCAGGCAGCGGATGCGGTGCTGCACTGGGGGATGCAGCGCGGCGCCGGGTTGCGGGTTAAGGCGGAGCACGACGTCGCCGCGGTCGACACGACGGTGCTGGTGCGGATCGGTTTCCTGACCGCACCCTGCCGGGTGGTGCGCCTGCTCGACGAGCCGAACCGGCGCGGGTTCGCCTACGGCACCCTGCCGGGGCATCCCGAGCGCGGGGAGGAACTGTTCGCGGTGCGTTACGACCCGGCCGACGACGCGGTGTATGCGCAGGTGCGGGCGTTCTCCCGGCCGGCCACGTGGTGGCTGCGGGCCGCCGGTCCGGTGGCGACGCTGGCGCAGCGCGCGATCGCCCGGCGCTACCTGCACGCGATATGACGCGACCGCGCCACGAACTGATCGGGTTGTCGTGACGCGGTCGCGGGTTCTCCTGCGACGGTGACCGTGTTTAGGTCACATGCCTGGTGTGTTCGTACTCGGCCAGCCGGGCCAGTGCGACGGCGGCGACCAGCAGACCGAAGTCACGCAGGGCCACGTCGTAGTACCCGGACAGCGTCAGCAGGTCGACGACGATGCCGCCCAACCAGGCCGCGACCACCCAGGCGCCGATCCGCGGCGCGAACGCGACCAGCAGGCCGGCCACGATCTCGATGCAGCCGATCAGGTACATGGCCTGGTCCCCGTTGCCCGGCAGGATGTCGTTGATCCAGCCGGCCAGGTATTTATCCCAGTGGTTCGTCATCGTGTCGCCCGGAACGTGCGGCAGCACATTGAAGAATTTGTCGAGGCCGAACAGAATCGGTGCGACCGTGAACAATGTGCGAAGCAGGAAATACGCTTCGAACACCGGATCCTTCAATCGTGTCGTCAGGGCAGGTGAGCTAGTGTCGTGGCTGGTGCTCATGGCATCCTCCCGCTAGTGTGACGTGGCTTACATCATCAATGCTAGGAGCGACTCGCTGTATCGTCAAACGATTTATCCGATAGAGAATTGGTAACGATGAGCGCACTGGACCGCAACGCCGCCGGAATCGCCGCACTCACCGATCCGGTGCGCCGTGCGCTGTACCGGATGGTCGCCGCCGCGCCGGAGCCGGTCAGCCGCGACCAGGCCGCCGACGCCGTCGGCATCGCCCGCCACCAGGCCAAGTTCCACCTCGACAAGCTGGAGGCCGAAGGGCTGCTGGAAAGCGATTACGCCCGGCTGACCGGCCGGTCCGGCCCCGGTGCGGGCCGCACCGCCAAGCGGTACCGGCGGGCGCCGGTCGACATCGAGGTCAGCGTGCCGCCGCGGACGTATCGGCTGGCCAGTCAACTAATGGCCGACGCCATCGCCGAGGCCGCGATCTCCGGCGCACCGGTGGCCGAGGTGCTCAACCGCACAGCGCGTGAGTTCGGGATCGGCGTCGGGCAGGCCGCCGCGGGAAACCATCCCGCGGGTGACCCCGCCGCCGCACTGGGATTACTTACCGATGCCCTGGACGGGTACGGCTACGAACCGCAGCGCAGGGGTGACGAGGTACAGCTGACCAACTGCCCGTTCCATGCGGTGGCGCAGGCCCAGCCGGAGTTGGCGTGCGCGATGAGTCACGCCCTGATCAGCGGGGCCGCGCAGGCGCTGGCGCCGCACTGCCCGCAGGCGCAGCTGGATCCGGCGCCGGGCCGGTGCTGCGTCGTGCTGAGCAGCGCGCCGGATTAACCGAACCGGCTGAGCAATTCTGCTGCGCCGCTGCATATCTCGTCGATCAACACTCCGGCGGCCGTGCTGACGGTGAGCATCCCCACCCCCTGACCGGCGTCCACCGGATCGCACGGACCGACCCCGGCGGCGGCCAGTTCGGTTTCCCGACCAGTCCAGCGGACGGCGAACTCGTCGCGCAGCACCCGGGACGGGAACCGGTCCGGCCAAGGCAGCCCGGCGGCGATGTCGAAGACCCGGGTGGCCACGGTGTCGGTGCTGCCCGCGGCGATCAGCGCCGAGCGGGCGCCGGCACCGGTGAGCGACTCCGGGCAGGCCGACAGGCAGGTGCCCAGCCAGGCGCCGTCGGCGCCGGCGGCTAGCACCGCGGCCAGGCTGCGCGGCGACCCGATCCCGCCGGCCGCCAGCACCGGCACCGTCGCCACGTCCAGCACGGTGTCCAGCAGGGGCAGTGTCGCGAGCCGGACCTCACCGTGCCCGCCGCCCTCGGCGCCGCGGGCCACCAGCACGTCGATCCCGGCGTCCTGCGCGACGCGGGCCCCGTCGGCGTCGTAAACCTGTGTGGCGGTGCAGATTCCGGCGGCACGCGCCCGCTCGACCCAGGAGAGGTCCGTTCCGAAACTCACCGACAGCAGCGAAGGTCCGGCGGCCAACGCCGCGTCGAGCAGATCCGGTTGGGCACGAATCACCCAGTCCACCAAGCCGATTCCGAACCGTGGAACCTCACCCAGCAAACCGAGTTCGACACGCAAAGCCTCAGCCGAAGACGTGCTGCCCATCCCGATCATGCCCAGGCCGCCGGCCGCGGTCACCGCCGCGGCCAGCCGCCCTCCGGCCACGCCGCCCATCGGCGCGTTGACGACCGGAACCCGCAGCCCGAAGCTGCGGGCCCACGGCGTCAGCACCGTCAGTGTGAGCCTTCGGCTTCGTGCGACGCCGTTTTCGCGACGGTCAGCAGCACCACGGAGTCCTCCAGGGAGTCCAGGGCGTGCCGGGTGCGCGGCAAGATGCACAACTCCCCTGCCGAACCCTCCCAGACGTCGTCGCCGGCGGTCAGCTTCACCCGGCCGCGCAGCACCTGCAGGGTGGACTCGCCGGGGCTGTCGTGCTCGGCCAACGCCTGGCCGCCCTTCAGCGCGACCAGGGTCTGTCGCAGGTGGTGGACCGCGCCGCCGTACACGGTGTGCGCCGAACGCCCGCTGTGGTGCGCCAGGGCGTCCTGCAGCTTCTCGTCGGCCAGCTTCTCCAGGGATACAGAGTCCATCACCAAATCCTCACGCTCGTCGGTATCTGTCTCGTCGGGTAACTCAGCGGGCCAGCAGAAGAATTCCCATCGGCACCAGCGCCGCCACCTTAACCACTTCCAGCCCGACGTAGGCGTAGTGCGCGTTCGACCGCGGCGCATCCAGTCCGGCGAGCACCTCGTCGGCGCGGCGACTCAGCCGGGGACGCACCCCCAGCAACTGGCCGAACAGCATCACGACGGCCACCGCGAACGCCACGATCACCGGCGTCGACGGCCGGTCGGTGACGAAGGTGACCGCGATGACGGCGGCCAGGATCAGCTCGGCGGTGTTGAGCGCGCGGAAGACGATCCGGCCGATGCCGAGGCAGACGGGGATCGTGGCGTTCGGCGCCCGGAACTTCAGCGGCGCTTCCATGAACGAGATCGCGGTCACCATGCCCAGCCAGAGGAATGTCGCGGCGATCGCGACGGCGGAGCCAATGCTCACCCGGTGGTCCCTTCCACTCGTATCGTTCCGGCGGGCGAATGCTCCACGGTGACCCCGCTCGGGACCGACCGGGGCTTGCCCGCGGTCACCGGCCGCAAGTGCGCCACGCACAGGTCCGGTTCGGCGAACGCATCCAACCGGTCGATCGCCACCGGCGCATCCCAGGCGTCCAGCGCGCCCTGCATCAGCCCGAGATGGATCGGGCAGACGACGTCGGTGCACGACTCGGCTAGCTCCAGGAACGGGCAGTGCCGCAGCCCGAGTTGCCGCTCGCCGTCGGGCTGCTCGGCCTCGGGTTCGAGCCACTCCGGCTCGAACCCGAGTTCGTCGAGCATGTCGACGAGATGCTCGGTCGACTCTTCAGCATCCAGCGGCCTGGTCTCGTCGTCCAGCGGCCGCATCCGCTGCCCCCAGGCCCGGCCGGCCGCGAGCGCTTTGGCGCTCGGATCCCGGTCGGTGGCGAGCCCGATGGTGAGGATCTCAGCGAGCAGCCGGAACCGGCGCGTCCCGCCGCGGTCCATCTGTCGGACCGCGCGGAACAGCAGCGCCGGCCGGCCCCGACCTTTGTGGTCGGGTTCGGCGAGTTCGACGCGCCCCTCCTCGACCAGGGTGTCGAGGTGGAAGCGCACGGTGTTGGGGTGCACCCCCAGTTCGTCAGCGATCTGCGCGATGCTCATCGGAGCATCCGCGGCCTGCACCAGCCGCAGCACGTCGAGGCGACGTCCTCCGGGCCCTCCGGATACGGCCGGCTTGGCGATGTCGCTCACTCCCCGTTATTCAGCGTCACCCTGCGGGGGGAAGCTGGCCACCAGCGGGGTGTCGACGCCGAGCGGGCCGATCTTGGCGGCGCCGCCGGGCGAGCCCAGCGGCTCGTCGCGACCCGGCAGGGCCTCGGTGAAGAACGCCGCATTGTCGCCCTGGTGGATCTGCAGCTCGTCCGGGAGGTCGTCCTCGTAGTAAATGGCCTCAACCGGGCAGACCGGCTCGCAGGCGCCGCAGTCCACGCACTCGTCAGGGTGGATGTAGAGAGCTCGACCGCCTTCGTAGATGCAGTCGACCGGGCACTCCTCCACGCAGGCCCGGTCCATCACGTCAACGCACGGCTTCCCGATCACATATGCCATGGGCTAGAGTTTACACAAGCGATCTTGTAGAAACTAGAAAGGTAAGCCTAAATGCCGGAGACCGAACTCGACGCCCGGATCCTGCCCAAGCCGGTCAGGCACAAGACGATCTTCGAGACCTTCGCCAAACTGGCTGTCGGCGAGGCGTTTGTGCTGCTCAACGACCATGAGCCGGAACCGCTGCGCCAAGAGTTCGAACGCGAGCACCCCGGCAGCTTCGGCTGGGAGTACCTGGAGAAGGGCGCCGAGCGCGGCGCGTTGTGGCGGACCAAGATCTCCCGGCTGAGCACCACCGCCCTGCCGTGGGTGCTGACCGACACCACCACCACCGGCGCCGGCGTGGAACCGGACCCGGCCGGCCTGGTCTGGAAGCTGGAGGTGCAGAACCGCGAACTCGACGCCGACGTCACCGAGTTGCCTGCCCACGGCGACACCGGCATGCACACCGGCCCCGAGGTCGACGCGCTGATCCACGTGCTCTCCGGCGACGGCGAGTTGCACACCGAGCTTGGCACGATCGACCTGAAGCCGGGTGCGCTGCTGTACATGCCGAAGCGGTCCCGACGGCAGTTCTCCGCCGGCTGCGAGGGGCTGCGCTACCTGACCATCAACCCCAAGCGGCAGTTCCTGAATCTGATGAGCCTGGGTTCCGGCGTCGCGCAGATGACCCGATGAGCGGCTCCAAGGTCAACGGGGCACTGCCCTCGGCGGATCGCGACGACGACAGCATCCAGGGCCACTGGCTGCTGGTCCGACTGGGCAAGCGGGTGTTGCGGCCCGGCGGTATCGAGATGACCCGGGGTCTGCTGGAGCGGGCCGGCCTACCCAACTCCGACGTGGTGGAGTTGGCGCCCGGGATGGGTCGCACGGCCACCGAGATTCTGGCCCACCAGCCGAAGTCCTACGTCGGCGCCGAACGCGACCCGGATGCCGCCCGCAACGTGGAGCGCATCGTCGGCAAGAGCGGCGGCACGGTGAAGGTCGCCGACGCCGCCGACACCGGGCTGCCCAACGGCAGCGCCGACGTGGTGATCGGCGAGGCGATGCTGAGCATGCAGAGCGACGCCACCAAGGAGGCGATCATCTCCGAGGCGGCGCGAGTGCTGCGCCCCGGCGGCCGGTACGCAATCCACGAATTGGCGCTGACGCCGAACACCATCGACGAGGCCACCAAGACCGACATCAAGCAGACGCTGGCCACCACCTTGAAGGTCAACGCACGCCCGCTGACGGTGTCGGAGTGGATGGGGCTGCTGGCCAAGCACGAACTGGTGGTGGATGCGGTCAACACCACCCCGATGGCCCTGCTGGAGCGCAAACGCCTCATCGCCGACGAGGGGTTCTTCGGGGCGCTGCGGTTCGCCAAGAACCTGCTGCTGCATCCCGAGGGACGCCGACGGGTGCTGTCGATGCGCCGGATGTTCCGCGAGCACCAGGAGGATCTGGCCGCGGTCGGGATTCTGGCGCACAAGCCAGGCGGCGGGGCGAACCCAGCGGTGTCGAAGGGCAAGGGTTGCTGCTGACCGGTTGATCGACGGCCGGTCACGCTGGCGCTGCGGCGCCGAAAACCGTTCGCACAGCGGCAATGTCGCCCTGGATGTCGACGAGCCCGAGGACGTCGTCAATTGCAAGCATACCCGCTGCCATGCCGAGAATTATTTGAACATCACCGCTGATCACGGCGTCGAGTTCTCGGCCGTCTCGAGGGCCCACCTCGATGCCGGTCGGCGTGGCAAGGACCTGTACGTCGTGTCCCCCACCGCTCACGCCGACGCCCACCGCCGCAGATCGGTCCGCTGACACCCGACCACTGAACAGAGCGGGCAACGCGACCAGGAGCCCACCGGCCGGGAAGACATCGCCTTCAGGCCCGCGGATCATCAGCGGCGTGGACCACCGGATGAGACCCTCGATCGGCTCGCGCAGTTGCGCGCCCCATGGCGTGAGCGCGTACGTGGTGGCCCTGCTCTCGTCGGCTAGTCGCCGTTCGATGACGCCGGCCGCTTCCAGATCACGGAGCCGATCGACAAGGAGATTGGTGGCGACACCGGGGAGTCCGTCACGCAACTCCTGATAGCGGGCTGGCGCAACCAGCAACTGGCGGACGATGAGCAGATTCCACCGGTCGCCGACTACATCGAGCGCACGGGCCAGCCCGCAGTACTGACTGTAGCTTCGACTCACGTTATCCCTTGATATTTTAAAGTCCACTTGATTATATCAAGCGAATGAATTCGAAGGGGGCATGATGACCGTCACCGAACGGCCCGCATGGGTCGACGACAAACTGTTCCCGTTCCAGAGTCGGTTCATCACCGTCGACGGGCACACCATCCACTACATCGATGAGGGTTCGGGGCCTACGCTGCTGTTTCTGCACGGCAACCCGACCTGGTCGTTCGACTATCGCGATGTGATCCGTTCGCTGCGCGGCGATTTTCGTTGCATCGCAGTCGACTACCCCGGCTTCGGATTGTCCTCCGCGGCGCCGGGCTACCGATACCTTCCCGAGGAACACGCCCGGGCAATCGGAGCCTTCGTCGACTCCCTCGACCTGAGCGGGGCCACCCTGGTGGCGCACGACTGGGGCGGCCCCATCGGCCTAGCCGCCGTCGAAGCACGCCCCGCAGCCTTCGACCGATTGGTGCTGACCAATACCTGGGCCTGGCCAATCGACGCTCTGCCCATCCAGGCGCTCTCCCACATTTTGGGTGGACCTGTTGGACGGCTGCTGATCAGACAGTTCAATCTGTTCGTCAACGTGATGATCCCCATCGGGCATCGGTTGAAGAAACCCACCGACGCCGAGATGACGCACTACCGCCAGGCTCTCGCCGGCACCGCACGGCGTGAAGCATCGGCGGTCTTCCCGCGGGAGATCACCGCCAGCCGTGCTTTTCTCGCGCGGGTTGAGGCCGGACTCGCCCGCCTCGCCGACCTGCCGGCGCTCATCATCTGGGGCGACGCCGACTTCGCGTTCGGCACCGCAGAACTGCGGCGCTGGGAACAGATCCTTCCCCACCATCAGACCGTCGTCGTCGAAGGCGCCGGCCACTTCGTGCCGTCCGATGCACCGGAACAGTTCGCGGCGGCGATCCGGGACTGGAACACCGCGCAGGCATAGTGGCCTACGACACCTACCTCGCAGACCGGATTCGGGAGCAGTTGGCCGGCAATCGCGGAGTGCATGAACAGCCGATGTTCGGTGGACTCGACTTCCTGGTAGCCGGACGGATAGCGGTCGCGGCCAGCGGCCAGGGCGGACTGATGGTGCGCGTCGACCCGGCGGATGCCGACCGTCTGCTGGTGACCGGGGCCGCAGAACCCATGCGGATGAAGGGACGTGCAGTGCGAGGATGGCTGCACGTCGAGACGGACCACCTGCGCACCACACGTCAGCTCGCCAAGTGGGTCGCCATCGGAACCGCGACTGCCGAGCGCATCCCCCGGTGAACCCCGTCGATGCACCACAATGTGTATCGTGGTGTCATGTCGCGGACCAACATCGAGATCGACGACGAGCTGATCGCGACCGCACAGCGCATCTATCGCCTGGACTCGAAACGCAGCGCGGTCGAACTAGCGCTTCGACGACTGGTCGGTGAGGCACTCAGTGTCGATGAAGCACTGGCACTGCAGGGCACCGGTTTCGACTTCAGCAATGAACAGATCGAGGCTTTCTCAGCACCGGATCACAACGCTGCAGACGCCGTGGAATGATTGTCGACACCTCTGTTTGGATCGAATTTCTGCAGTCCGCCGACTCAACCGCCAGCCACTGGGTCGCCGACCGCATCGTGGACAAGACACGATTGGTCGTACCCGAAGTCGTTCTGATGGAACTGATGATCGGCACCACCGACGAGCGGGCCGCGGCAACCCGACGGCGATTCCTCCGCCGATTCAGCATCGAACCCTTGGCGCCGGTGCGCGATTCCGAGGACGCGGCGGCGATCCACCGACGTTGTCGCCGCGGCGGAGATACCGTCCGCAGCCTGATCGACTGCCAGATCGCCGCCATGGCGTTGCGAATGAACCTCGCCGTGGCGCATCGCGACCGCGACTTCGAGGTCATCGCAACCCACTGCGGGTTGCAAACGCTGCCGTTGTTCTGACGGATTCGTCACACCGGCCACACCGGCACCGTCTCTGAACCATGAGGGTCTACTGGAAAACGATGTCGCATCCGCTATCACCGATGGGTGATATCGCCGGCGATAGCTATTTCCAGTAGACCCTCATGGTCCAGACCAGGGGCCGAAGTGACGAATGAGACGCCCGGGTCACACCCCGGCGATCGCCTGCTCCTTGGCCCACCGGTAGTCGGCCTTGCCCGACGGTGAACGCTGCAGTTTCGCCCGGAACACCACGTCCTTGGGCAGCTTGTAGCGCGCGACGTGCTTGGCCGCCTCGGCGACGATCGAGTCGCTGTCGGCCTGCGCACCGTCGGCCAACTGCACCACCGCCACGACCTCGTTGCCCCAGCGTTCGCTGGGCCGGCCGACCACGATCACGTCGTACACCGCCGGGTGATGGGCGACCGCGGCCTCGACCTCCTCGGCGAAGATCTTCTCCCCGCCGGAGTTGATCGTCACCGAGTCGCGGCCCAGCAGTTCGATGCCACCGTCGGCGTCCCAGTGCGCGCGGTCACCGGGCACCGAGTGCCGGATGCCCTCGATCACCGGGAAGGTGGCCGCGGTCTTCGCGGCGTCGCCGAGGTAGCCCAGTGGCACGTAACCCTGCTGCGCCAGCCAGCCGATCTCGTCGTCACCGGGCGCCAGCACCCGGGTCAGGTCCTCGCTGACCACCACTGCACCCGGGTTGGGGGCGAACCGGCCGCTGGCCGCCTGGCTCTTGCTGGACGCCTGCCCCATCTGCGCGCCGGCCTCCGACGAGCCGGCCCCGTCGAGGATGGTCAGGTGCGGCAGCAGTTCGTGGAACCGCTCCTTGAGCGGCGCGGTGAGCGCGGCGCCGCCGTTGGCCAGCACGAACAGCCCGGACAGGTCGTAATCCCCGGCCTCCAACTCGTCGGCCAGCGGCCGGCCGAACGCGTCGCCGACGATCGACAGTGAGATCGCCCGCTCCCGGGCACACAGCGTCCACGTCTCGGCCGCGTCGAACCGGTCGGTGGTGGCCGACATGATGAACGGCCGGCCGGCCAGCAGCGAGGTGAACGCCGCCCACTGCGCAGCACCGTGCATCAGCGGCGCCACCGTCATCGAACCGGGCCCGCCGTACTGCGCCCGGGTGACCACCTCGTCGAGCGTGGTCGGCACCTCGGTGGTGCCGAACGCCCGGCCGCCCATCGCATTGATGAAGATGTCGTGCTGACGCCAGAGCACGCCCTTGGGCATGCCGGTGGTGCCGCCGGTGTAGAGCACGTACAGGTCGTCCGGCGACAGGGGCAGTCCGAGCGGTTCGGCGGACGCCGCGGCCAGCAGTTCCTCGTAGCGCACCGCGCCAGGCAGCGGCTCGTTGCCGGAGGCGTCGTCGACGTGGATCAGCTTCGGCGACGGCAGCTTGTCACCGGCCAACTCCAGCGCCTCGGCCAGCGTCGGCGCGTAGCGGGCGTGGTACATGATCGCCTCGGTACCGGCGTTGGTCAGCAAGTAGACCAGTTCGTCGGCGACGTAGCGGTAGTTGACGTTGAATGGCGCGACCCGGGCGTTGTAGGCGCCGAGCATGCCCTCCAGGTATTCGTTGCCGTTGGCCAGGTACAGCGCCAGCAGGCTCTGCCCCGACTCGTGGCCGGCCAGCTCGGACCGCTCCCGGCGCACCCCCAGACCCCAGTCGTGCAGCGCCCGCGCCAATCGCTGGGCGCGGTCCTCGGTTTGCGCATAGGTGAATCGCTGGTCACCGAAGACAATGCATTCGCGGTCCGGGTAGGCCGCTGCCATCGCCGAGAACACCTGGGCGAGGTTGAATTCCACGAGATCTCCTTACCGGCTCTGCCCCCGGTACGGTACCCGGCCGATATCCGGCGGGCAGCGGGTGGCTCCGGGCACCGGTCGGGCATGCTTGAGCGCATGTCAGTGGACGTCCTGCTCCAATCGATCCCACCCGTCCTGGTCTACCTGATGGTCGGCGGTGTGATCGGGCTGGAGAGCCTGGGCATCCCGCTGCCCGGGGAGATCATGCTCGTCGGCGCAGCACTGATGTCGTCGCGGCACGACCTCGCGGTCAATCCGGTCGGGGTCGGTGCGGCGGCGGTGGTCGGCGCGGTGATCGGCGACTCGATCGGGTACTCCATCGGCCGCCGGTTCGGCATGCCGCTGTTCGACCGGTTGGGCCAGCGATTCCCGCGGCACTTCGGCCCGGGGCATGTCGCGTACGCCGAGCACCTGTTCACCCGCTGGGGCACGCTCGCGGTGTTCTTCGGCCGGTTCATCGCGCTGCTGCGCATCCTGGCCGGGCCGCTGGCAGGGGCGCTGAAGATGCCCTACCCCCAGTTCCTGGCGGCCAATGTGACCGGCGCGGTGTGCTGGGCCGGCGGCACCACGGCGCTGGTGTACTACGCCGGGATGGCCGCCGAGCACTGGCTGGCCCGGTTCTCCTGGGTGGCGCTGCTGGTCGCGGTGCTCGGCGGGGTGATCGGCACCATCGCGCTGCGCGGACGGATCTCCAATCAGATCGCCGAACTGGCGGCCCAGCACGACCGGGAACCCGACCCCGTCACCGAGTGACGGAGTTTGAACCTAACCGGCCGGTAACCGTTGTGGTCGGCGCGGCATCGGAGCATCGTGGAAGGTATCCGGTGGCGCCGCCGGGGCGTCGCCCCCGATCTTGACGGAGGCCGACATGTTCGCGCGCTCATTCACCATCCACGCCCACCCGTCGTTCCTCGACGAGGGCATCACCCACGTCCGCGACGTCCTCATGCCCACCCTGGCCGACATGGACGGCTGCGCCGGACTGTCCATGCTGGTCGACCGGGACGCCGGCCGCTGCATCGTCACGTCATCCTGGCTGGACGAGGACACGCTGCGCGCCAGCGAGGAGCGCACAGCGCCGCTGCGTGACCACGTCACCGAGATCTTCCATGCCACCACCGACACCGCGCACTGGGAGATCGCCGCGGTGCGGCGCGACCGCCGCTCCCGCCGGCATGCCGGGGTACGCGCCACCTGGCTGCGCACCGACCCGGCCGGCGTCGACCGAATGATCGACACCTACAAGCTGGCGCTGATGCCGGAGATGGCGGACCTCGACGGGTTCTGCAGCACCACGCTGCTGGTGGACCGGGACTCCGGACGTGCCGTGTCCTCGATCAGCTTCGACGACCGGGCAGCGATGGTCGCCAGCCGGCAGGCCGAGCAGGTCCTCTGGGCCAAGGCGGTCAACGACGCCGCTGCCAAGGTGCTGGAGACCAGGGAGTTCGACCTGGCGATCGCACACCTGAACGCCCCCGAGATGGTCTGAGGCGGCTCAGCGCGCCACCAGCGCGTCAGCCTGTTCATACGGCACGTCGGCACACAGCAGGTGCCGGCCGTCGTGCAGGAGTGCGGGGCGGCGCTGTTGGGTACCGAGGTAGACCTGCACGTGTTCGGCGGGCTGACCGGATTCCAGCAGCACTGGGTCGTTGTGGCGGGTACGGCAGTAGGTGTTCGGGTGGCGTTCCCAGTCGTCCATGACCGCCAGTTGGTGCTCGGTCAGCCCGAGGATCGGGTGGACCTCGACACGGCCGGGGGCCGGCACCAGTGTGGCGACGACGCTGCCCTCGTCGCGGCGAGCGTCGCACCAGGCGGCGGCCCACCCGATGATCGCCGCCCGTAGCGCGATGACGCTGTCGCCACCGAGGAATCCGTCCTTCTCCAGCAACTTCAGCGGGTCGGCGTTCGATCCGTACGCCAGCACCCAGATGCGATCCGCCGTCTCGACCGACTCACCTGTCGTGCGGTTTTGCCAGCCCGACTCGACTGCGTCCAGACCGTGCACTTGCCGGTCCGGGGTCAGCAGCCACGAACCGGTGGGCCGCAGTCCCGGGTAGGGGGCATCAGCACCCGCCGCCCAGTCGTAGTGCAGCCAGTCGGCCGGCGGGAACAACTGAACGGACCGCTCGGCGCCGAGACTGGTCACGATCGGTGCCCGTCGGAGTCCGCCCCGGCCGCGATCTCGACTACCTCGACGTCAACGCCGGCTTCGCGAGCCCGGTCGACCTCCGCATCGGTCAGCACGCATCCCGGGTAACGCAGCACGGTCACCCGACGGCCCGTCCACTCCGCGAAACCCTCCCCGGTGTCCGAATCAGCCAGTGACAGGCCTGTGGCCAGCGCGTTCTCCGACGCCAAGAGCACCGCCGACACGCGACGCCCCGCCCGTCGTCCCAGCCAATACGGGCGGAAATGCTCCACCAGTTCCAGCACTGCTCCCCCGTGGCCGCAGTCCTTCGGCCACACGATCATCGTTGCGGTTTGTTCGGCAGGCATGGCCCGACCTCGATCCTCGGCACCGCTGTGGTACCGACGAATCCAGTCTCTCAACGGGCTACGACAGAAAGGGACCGAGACATACCGGACCGGTGGGCGAATAGCCCTGAAACGAGAAAAGCCACCCGTTTCCAGGTGGCTTCCTTGTGGTCCCGGCTGGGATCGAACTAGCCGGGTATAATCTCCCCACGGTCGCCGCTACCAGCGGATATGGCGCTAAACTTGCTGGTAGACCCGGTGATCGGTCTCTAGCGTCCGTTAGGTTCCGTTAGGGTCTGTAAGGTTCTATTCGGCCCGCATTCGGCCCGAAATGATTCCGTGAGGAGACCCGCTGATGCCCCCGACCAAGACCACCGACACCGCCCGGACCCGGCGAGGGTTCGGCCAGCTCCGCAAGCGCGACTCGGGGCGATGGGCCGTCAACTACACGCACAACGGGCAGCTGTGGCGGGCACCGGCCACGTTCCCGAACAAAGACAGCGCGACGGCGTGGCTGGCCGGTGAACGCAAGCTGATCGACCTCGGGACGTGGACCCCGCCCGCCGACCGGGTGGCGAAGGCGACGGCGAAGAAGCTCACCCTGCGGGACTACGCGGTGCGGTGGCTGGAGCAGCGCACCAACATCGCGCCGCGCACCAGGGAGACCTACTACTGGCACCTGGAGGACAACATTCTGCCGGTGCTGGGCGACACTCCCGTGACCGAGCTGACGACCGACGACGTGCGCGCCTGGTTCGCCGGGCTGGGCACCGAACGCGAGACCCGGAACGCGAGGGCGTACGGGGTGCTGACGGCGGTGCTGAACACCGCCGTCGATGACGGGCTGATCGACCGCTCCCCCGCCCGCATCAAGGGTGCAAGCACGGTCAAGCACCGCCGTACGGTGGTGCTGCTGGAGCCGGGAGAGCTGTCGGCCCTCGCCGACAAGATGCCCGGCCCGCTGCGGCTGGCGGTGCTGCTGGCGGGCTGGTGCGGGCTGCGGCGGGGTGAGCTGCTGGCGCTGACCCGTGCCGACATCGCCGCCGACGGGTCGACGCTGCGGATCAACAAGGGCGTGACCGTGGTGGCCCGGAAGATGGTCGTCGGCCCTCCCAAGACCAAGGAGTCGAACCGGACGGTGACCGTCCCGACGCATCTGCGCCCGGTGGTCATCGAGCACCTGGCGCAGTACGTCGGCCCGGCCAAGACCGCGCTGCTGTTCCCCGACCCGGTGACCGGCAGCCACTACACCGAGGGTCGGTTCCGGGTGCCGTTCTTCGCCGCCCGCGCAGCCATCGGCAAGGAGGAGCTGCATTTCCACGACCTGCGGCACTTCGGCGGGGTGATGGCGGCGGTGGCCGGGGCGACCACGAAGGAAGTCATGGACCGCCTCGGGCACACGACCAGTACCGCCGCGATGCGCTACCAGCACGTGGCGGCTGGGCGGGCCGACCTGCTGGCTGATCGGCTGTCGGCGTTGGCACACCCTCCGGCGGGCGGCGCGCCGACGGAACATTGAAATCGGCTGGACGGCAACGACTCTCGGCTACCCAACGAGACTCTAACGCGCCTATAGCGGCCATCGGCTAAACTAGCGGTCGGTCGCAGCCCCCGGACCAACTCACACTCACACTCGCCGCCGCCTCCGCACTCGCACTCTCACCCCCTCCACATTTCGCGGGGAACGTCTTCTACGACGGAGAGAACCGTGAGTGCGAAGAAATCCATTACACCCCAGTACGTCGGCCTCACCGACGCCGCCGCCTACAGCGGGTACTCGGTATTCACCCTGCGGGAGAAGGTCGCCAGCGGCGAGCTGCCCGCCTATCGGATCAGCGACAAGCCCGGCAGCCGTATCAAGGTCAAGCTGTCCGACATCGACGCGCTGATGAAGCCGGTCATCCCGGCGGAGATCGCAGCGTCCAAGGCGGTGCTGGCATGAGCACCGCCGCCCAGCTCGTTGATGCGGTGGTTCTCGACCAGCCGCCCCGGTCGATGCCGCCGTGGCGGGCCGTCGTTGCGTTCTGGATGGAAAACGAGGGCAAGTGGTTGAAGTCCTGGTACATCGGTTGGGGGGAGCCGTTCTGCTTCCGGTGCGGATGGCTGGCCCCGGTCAGTGACCACGGCATCCCCCACGATGACCCCACCACCTACGTCTATGCGATGTGGGACAGGGCATCGTGCTGGCTCGACCGCGCACACCTGCGGGACCGGGTGTACGGAGGCCCGGACACAGCCGACAACATGGTCGCCCTGTGCCACCTGTGCCACGACCAGATGACGCGAGGGTGGGACGCACCGACCCGCGATAAGGGCCTGGAGTTCGTGCAGGCCGGGGAGCCTTGCGACATGCTCTGGCAGGTCTACACCGACGACCGCCTGATGGGTAAGCGCGCCAGCCGCTCAACGCTGTTCAAGGCGCGGACGCAGTTCGTGGAACTGATGCTCCGCGCCCATACCGCCGGGCCGACGGAAGGCGGTGCGGCATGACCGTTATCTCGCAACAACTCACCGATGATGTGCCGCCGATGGCCGAGGCCGATGCCCGGAAATTGGACATGCGTATCCGCAATCTGGCGACTCAGGTCGGCGGGCAGCTCGTCACCATCGGGCGTCTGCTCGATGAAGCGCGAGCCGGGCAGATTCACCGCACGCTCGGATACCCGTCGTGGCCCGCCTATGTTGCCGACGCCCTGGGCGGTCACTTGGAGCTGTCCTCCGATGCCCGGCTCGACGTGGTGGAGCTGATGGCTGGTGCCGGAATGTCGGTGCGCGCCATCGCGGAGGCAACAGGGGCGTCGAAGTCGACGGTCCAGCGCGATATGCAGGTGTCCCGCAATGGGACGCCTGCAACAGCCGACGTGGTGCGCGATGCCCCCGAGCAGATGGCGACGACCGGAGTCGACGGCAAGACCTACCCCCGCAAGCCGAAGGCACCGAAGAAGCCGCCGCCCAGCGACACCAAGCGCCGCAGACGGTACCGCGAGGACATGACTCGCAAGGCATTCGCCGCTGCCGATGCGGTGGAGAAACTCAGTCGGCACGCTAGCGGCGACCAGTTCACCGACTACGCCAGCCGCCCGACGGTAGCCGCCCGCAACGTACGGAAGCGTCTGCAACGGAGCGTCGACTACTTGCAAGAGCTGCTTGCCCGGCTGCCCGAAACTCGCCACGCCGACAATCCCGACTAGGGCGGAAACACCTTGCGCCGCAAGCGATTCTGCACCCGACACCCGTAACGTATTGGCATAGCCCGTGAAAGGGGTAAACATGACCACCACCGCCCCCGACGTGCAGCTGTGGGACGAGCACCGCACCGCCGACGAGACGGGTATCCCGGTCGGCACGCTGCGACAGGACCGCCACCGTGGCACCGGATTGCCGTACGTCCGTCTTGGGCGGCGCATCCGCTATCGGCCCGCCGACGTGGCCGCGTGGCTCGACGCGCACACCGTAATGCCTGGAGCTGGCCCGTAATCGGCAGCGCCGCCGGGTGAATGGCCTCGACCCGGCGGCGCTCTACCGACTCAACCCAAGAACCCCGAGGGCTGATCCACCAGCCCCACCAAGAAAGGCTGACATGAGCCACGTTACCAAGACGGACGGCACCGAGGCCCGTGCTGCTGCGCTGAGTGCGCTGCTGGCCGAAGCCCCCGACAACACCGATCACGAAGCCGTGCGGAAGTTCATGCACCGGCTCGCCGAGGCCGGGTGCGCGGTGCTGATGATCTACCCGGACTCGAAGCTGCCCGCCGACATGCGGACGCCCCGCAAGCGCAGCGCCGATGACAAGGCTGCCCGTGAGGCGGCGGAAGCGGCGGGTAATCGGCTGTGGGCCAAAGTCAAGAGTGCGGCAGGGGTGGCGCTGGCGACCACGGACACCGCCGTACTGGACGGGTACCTGGACAAGTACCTGACCGACCTCGCCGACCAGTGGACCGACGGGGTGCCGGTGAACCTCGCCGTGGCCGCTGGCTCGTCGCGGCTGGTGGTGGTCGACGCCGACACCCCGGAACAGGTCGCGGCGTTCGGGGCCGACGGCCCGCCGACCGTCGCCACGCCCGGCCAGCTCGACCCGGCGACCGGCGAGATGGCGCACCGCGACGGCGGGCATTGGTGGTTCACCGTGCCGGACGGTGTGGAGC
The DNA here is from genome assembly GCF_018455725.1 of Mycolicibacter acidiphilus. Classification (GTDB taxonomy): domain Bacteria; phylum Actinomycetota; class Actinomycetes; order Mycobacteriales; family Mycobacteriaceae; genus Mycobacterium; species Mycobacterium acidiphilum. The sequence continues at coordinate 95,906 of NZ_JAHCLR010000001.1, read as the reverse complement.
TGCCCGCCGCCGCCGGGGCGGGCTTCACGTCGGGCGGCGATGACGCCTACGCGGTCAAGTACGGCAACGGCTACGTGCTCATCCCGCCGTCGACCCGGCCCGAAGGCGCGTACACCGTCACCGGCACCGTCGCACCGCTGCCCAACTGGCTGGCTGAGGCGATCACCGCCCACGGACGGGCACGGGCGCAGCGGGCACAACGCACGGTCTCCGGCCTGAACGGCGACGTGGTGGCGGCGTGGGGCGCGTCGACCAGCTGGGCCGAGATTCTGGCCGGTGTGCCGGGGTGGCAGCCCACCGGCAAGGCCGACACCTGCGGCTGTGCGACGTGGACCGCGCCGGGCGTTCACGCCAGCCCGAAATCGGCCACCGCGCATGAGGCCGGGTGTCCCGAGTACCCCGGCTCGCCTGACCCGTGCCTGCACATCTGGACCGACGGCGAAATTGAGCCGTTCGGGCCGAAGGTGGCCGAGTTCGGGCCTCACCTGACCCGGCTGCGGGCGGTCGCGGCCATCTACTACGACAACGACGAAGGGGCCGCGATGACCGAGCTGCGGGACACCGAGCACGGCGAAGCGGAGTTCGCAGCGCTGGTCGCCGAGGGCATGGAGGACTTCGACGCCGAAGGCCACCCCGCCCAGCGGGCCGACGGTGCCCGCTCCGTGCCCCGCGACGTTACGTTGCCCTCGTCGTTCTGGGAGGCCCGCGAGTCGCTTAGGCACGTGCGCGACGCCGCGCTCAAGGACCGGGCTGCGCCCGACGCGACGCTGGCGGCGGCGCTGGCCCGCATCTCCGCGTGGACACCGCCCCGCGTCACTGTCGACACCGGCATCATGTCGCCGGTCTCGCTGAACTTCTACGCGGCGGCGGTGTCGTGGTCGGGTAAGGGCAAGACTTCGGCGACCGAGGCCGCAGACCGGGTGCTCCGGCTGGTCCCGAGCTGGTCGACCGACCCGATGGACAGCCACGACGAGGAGCACTGCCCCGTCATGGTTCCCGACGGTGAGCCGTTCCCTCGGGTCGGGAAAATCCGGTCGGGTGAGGGTATCGCCGAGGCGTTCTGGGGCGACGCGACTGTGCCCGACCTCAAGGGCAAGCCGGTCAAGGTGCGGCGGCGCATCCGTTCCAACGTGCTCATGCACACCGACGAAGCATCGAGCCTGGTCAAGTACATCCTCGACGCGAAGCAGACCGTTGGCGAGACGTTGCGCGAAGGGTGGTCCGGTCAGCACATCGGGCAGAGCAACGGCGAGGCTGCCCGGTACAGGTTCGTGGAGCGCGGCAGCTACCGGCTGGCGCTGAGCGTCGGGTTTCACCTGTCGGTGCTGGCGGAGATTCTGACCGCCGAGCAGGTTCTCGTCGGAACCCCGCAACGGTTCTATGCGGCGTGGTCGAAGCCCGACCCGAAACAGGTGTCTCGGGAGATGCTGAAGGCTCTCCCCGACCGCGACCCGCTCACGGTGAGCGTTCCCGCCGTCGGTATGCGGCTGTGCGCTTCGCTGCGGGAGAAGGTGGACGAGGAGCGGATTACTGAGTGGCTGCGTGACGACGACGCCGACGACGAACCCGACCTGAAATCGCAGCGCGTCGCGATGGTCGCCCGGCTGGCGGGGCTGCTGGCGATCCTCGATGGCCGCACCGAGACCGACGATACGGGGCTGTTGGTGCTCAACGAGGACGACTGGCAGCTGGCCGAGGTCATGTTCTCCACGTCGGTCGCTATCGCCCAGCTCGCCGCCGCCGACCACCGCCGCCGGGGGACCAAGGCCAAACGGGAAGAACGCAGGCGGCTGCTCGGTGAGGCCATTGAGGACGAGGACGCCCGCGCCACCCCCGTCGGTCGCGCCAAGGCCCGGATCGTCGGCTACCTGACCGAACTCGGGGCGGGCGAGCACAGGTGGTCGGGAGAGAAGGGAATCGTGCGCCGTTTCAACCAGACTGACGCCGAGCACGCCGCCGTCGCGCTGGAGGAACTGGCCCGCGAGTCGCGGGTGAGGCTGCGCGACGGTGCCCGCAAGTCGAAGTTCGTGGAGCTGATCGACTGAGACGGAGCAGTCGGTGAGTCACCGACGACCCACCGACTCACCGACTCACCGACTGCCCGGACCCACCGACTCTGGGTTAGACGGACCCCGCCGTCGTCTAAAACCCTTAATAATCGTTTGTTTTACCAGGTAGACGAGTTCCCCGACGTTAGTAGGGATTCTCTCGGGGACCGATTCCGGGCCGTCGGCGTAGTCGGTGAGTCGGTGGGTCGGTGGATGGCGCGGTCGGAGGAAAGTGAGCGGTGGAGCCGTGTGGCAGGCGGCGTAATCCCCAGCAGCGCAGTCACTTACCCGACAAAGGGCATGTTTCTCGATCACATTGGAATGTACGCATAATGGGCGCATGGCACCGACGATGAACCGTCAGCTGACCCGGCACCGCGCCGAGCAGGCCGAGCGGATGCACGCGACCGGGGCGAGCTGGCAGGAGATCGCCGACGCGCTCGGCTTCGCCAGCCGGGGCGGTGCCATCAAGGCGGTGCAGCGGCTCCGCAACACCACCCCGCCCGAGACCGTCGAACAGGCGCGGGCCAAGCACGACAGCACCCTTCGCCTGCTGCAGCAGCGGATGTTCTCGGGGTTCCTCCGGGCGGACCAGGCCCGCGACGACGAGACGGCGATCAAGTACGCGAAGGAGATTCGGGGCATCGTCGGCGAGCGCGCCAAGCTGCACGGCTCGTATGCGCCGCAGCGCGCCGAGGTCGACGTGACCGTGACCGAGACCCCGGCGGCGTTGCTGGCCGAGACGCGGCAGCGGCTCATGGCTGCCATCGACGCCGAAGTGATCGAGACGAGGGAGATCGAGCAGTGACCACGATGACGAAGCGCGACGCCGCCGACGCGGCGCTGTCGGTGGCCGAGGACATCGCCGCCGGGCGGCTGGACCCCGCCGACCTCGAAGCCGAGCTTGTCGCCGAGCTGTCGGCACTGATCGACGCCGACCACGAACCCGGCTCACCGTTGGCCGACCTCCAGGTGGCCGTCGCCCGGCGGGTGCTGGCTCGCGGCGACCTGCCCGCCGACGAGATCGCAGAATGGCTCTCCGTGGCCCGCTCCCGCGTTGGGGGCACCGACGCCCCGGCCCCGGCCTGATCGTCGGCCCTGCGGCCAGCGAGGCGGCGCAGCGGCGGCGTCCCGCTGACCCACGGCGTCACCGTCCGTTCGGCCACCCCGACCAGGCCAGCCATAACCGTCTCGAAACTAAAGATTAGAGACGACCCCTGTCGCCTACGCAGCTCACAGTGTCGCCGCCGGTCGTGAGTCTCGTTAGTTGTCTCGTATCGGAATAGCGATACGCGACGTTTCGAGATAGGGTTAGGCATAAGGCGGGACCGGCCCGCCGGGAGAGGTCAAGATGAGCAACCCATTCGCCGCCAACGCCGACCACCTTCGCCTCGATGCCGAGAGCCACCGTCGGCGCGCCGATGAGCTGCGCGTGGACGCCGCCGAGCTGGACGACCTCGCCGCCGACCTGGACCGCCAGGCGGCGCGGCTCGACCTCGACGCCGTGCTGGCCGACGCCCGGCGGAAGCACGACGCCCAGCGCGGCATCCTGCCGCGTGCCTGGTAAGCACGACCTACGAGACGGGAGACCCCACGATGACCGCGAACGCCGACCACGACGCCGGAGGCCAACCCGCCACCCCGCCCGGCGGCGGTGCCCTGCTCGGGTACGCCCGCGTGTCGACCGGCCACCAGAGCCTTGACGCCCAGGCCGACGCGCTGACCGTCGCCGGGGTCGACCCGGCCCGCGTCTACAGCGACAAGCTCACCGGCACGTCGACCAAAGAGCAGCGCCCCGGCCTGGCCGCGCTACTGGACTACGCCCGGCCCGGCGACGTGATCGTGGTCGCCGGTATCGACCGGCTGGGCCGCAACGCCGCCGAGGTCATGCTGACGATCCGCGACCTGATCGCCGAGGGCATCGTCATTCGGTCGCTGCGCGAGGGAGTCGACACGTCGACCGCGACCGGGCGCATGGTCGCCGGGGTCATGGCGTCGCTTGCCGAGCTGGAGCTGGAGCTGGGCCGCGAGCGCCGGGCAGCGGCCAAGGCAGCCCGCAAGGCCCGCGACCTGCCCATCGGTCGGCCCCGCAAGCTCACCAAAGAGCAGGTGCGCCAAGCCGAGACGCTGCACGCCAACGGCGAGCCGGTGCCATCCATCGCCGCGACGCTGGGCGTCAGCCGGGCCGTGATGTACCGCTACCTCAACGGCGAGCACGACGCGGGCGCCAAGTAACCGGCTCGACGGACTTCGCCTGTCGGGAGGATCGTGCATCATCACCTGATCGACGCCCGTCGCAACGCAGGGAGACCACCACCATGAGGCATCGCACCATCGGGATCATCGCCACCGTGGCGGCGTCCGCGGCGACCATCGCCGCCCTGTCTGCCGCACCAGTGGCCGTCGCCTACCCCGGCGACCCCAACCCCGGCTGTGAGTCGGGCGGGTTCATGAACGCGACCCTGTACTGCGATGGGCCGATCCGCCCCGACGGCACCTGGCAGCGGTGCTGGCAGTGGCAGGCCAACTACGTGCCCGGCGTCGGCGGCAACCCCGGCGGCTACTCGCCCGGCGGCAACATGTGCGCGGTCATCAGCGAGGACAACATCCAGCCCGCCATCAGCCCGCGCTACCACATCGGCGACTGACCCGCCCCGACATCCACACCCGCCCCGGTTCGCCCCGTCGACCGGGGCGGGGTGGCCTTCGGCGTCGTTTCACGGGCTCGCTGGGCCGCTCCAGGCCTATCGGCCCGTCGTCGGCTAATCGGGCCACCCCAACGGGTCTCGCCCCATCTACGGGCCGCAGGGCCGCGACCTCGCCCTACCCGCCCGACGCCCCAACGGCTCTCGCCCGAAGTTCGCCCGCGACTGTCGGGGAACTCAGTTCCACGTGAAACGTCGACTGTCTGAAACACCTTGCTATTCCCCGACTTTGACGGGATTTAAGACTCGCCGATAGCGCCGCTGCGCCGCTGCGTTTGCACGGTCGCCCATTAACGTCGGGGCCATGCCTCAAGCACCTGTGGTCGACCCGGCCAGCCGCACCGCGTCATCGTGGTCGGCTCGCCTGGCCGCGCTCAAGTCCCGTCACGTACCCGACGACGACCCTCGGATCATCGAGTGCCGCGAAGGTCTCGCGTATTGGCGCGTGCGGCGCTCCATCGACGCCGAGCGCGGCCAGCTGAGCCGGGCCGGGGTCGATCGTCTGCGGGGCCAGCTGTCGGGGGCGGTGGCGTCCTGATGGCACTTCCCGTCTACTACGGCCCGAAGGGCGCCCCGCCGCCGCCCGGCCCGAAGTTCAAGAAGCCGTCGCCGAAGGCCCCGCAGGGCGAGCAGCGCGACCGGCGGCGCGGTCAGCTGGCGCTGCACTACGGCGGCACGTTCAGCCTCGTTCAGGAGATCGCCGACATCTGCACGCCCTTGGCCGCAAAGGTCGCCGCCGCACCCGAACCGACGCCGTGCCGGTGCCGCGACGACGTGCAAGCCCTCGCCGAGGCGGTGCATGAGCTGGTCGGCTCGGTCGTCGGCTGGCTTGCCGAGGCCCAGGCGCAGAAGAAGGCAGCCAACGTCGCCCCCGGTGCCCGTGAGCGGTCGATCCGGCTCATGGTCGACCTGGCCGAACGGCCCAAGCTCCCCGAGATCACTGACACGGCGCTGGCGTCGGGTAGCTGGGCGACGGTGCTAGTCGAGATGGCCCGCCCGTACTCCGACCCGCTCGCTAAGCACCTTGGCCGCGCCAAACCGCCGGGTGTAGCAGAGCCGAACAGGTCGGCGTCTGAGCTGCTGGAGGCGGCGCTGCGCGAGGTCGACCACGCTGCGTTAGAGCTGACGCAGCGGCTCAAGTGGAACGCAGTCTGCGCCGAGGAATACCAGCACGTCCTTGCCGCACGGGCGGCGCGTGACCCCAAGGCGCAGGCCCGCGCCGAACTGGCACAGATGGGAATTGACGCATGACCGTTACCACCGAATCCTCGTTGCTCCCCGTGAGTTTCGAGGCCCCGCTGGTCAACCCCAGCCCCGGCGGGCTGTACGCGGCGACCAGCTGGACTGAGACCCCGCCGGATGAGCCGAGCCGGTTCATCACCAGCGGCGTGCAGATCAGGCCGCACAACTACGGCGGCGGGTCGGCGTTCGGCATCTGGACCGCCGACTGGTGCGCCCAGCCCGACGACCTCACCGAGGACGACCTGAAAGCCGGCACCCGGCCCACGGGCCTGGAAGCGTTCGACCCGGTGACGGTGTGGGCCTACGACGAGTGCGACATGACCTCGCCGTCGCAAGCCGAGGTCCAGACCCGCGTGCAGCAGAACTTGCGGCTGCTCGAATCGGTGGCGGTGGAGCGGGAGTTCAGCGCACGGATGAAGGCCGACGCGGGCACCGTGACCTCGGTAGTTGACGTGACTGCGGCTGTGGCGGCGCTCGAAGCGGAGTTCGCGGTGACGAACACCGTGGGCTTCATCCACGCCAACCCGGTGCTGGCGTCGGCGGCGGCTGCGGCGAACCTCATCACCAGAACCGGGGCTGCGCTGCGGACCCCGTTGGGGCATCTCTGGGTGTTCGGCGGCGGGTACGTGGACGGGCTGGGTCAGACCTTGGTGGCGACCAGCCCGACGTACGGGTGGCGCGATCAGCCGACCGTGCGCCCCGCATTCGAGACCAAGCACAACACCTACGCCGCCATCGCCGAGCGGTCGGTAGTCGTCGGCTACGAGGCAGCGGTGGCGGCGGTGAAGATCGGCACCCCGTGACCGTCCACCCCGACGACTGGACCGGGCCGGAGGGAATGCCGCGTTGCCCGATCTGCGATCAGCCGTGCGTCCACTGGAAGGGCACCGTTCACGGCTACACCTGCTCGAAGTGCATCCGCGCCTACCTGGCCGACGGGGCGACGCGTCACGACGCCCGCGAGGCCAAGGATCGTGAGCGGCGGTCGAAGCAATTCAAATCGCAATCCGCGCAACATAAATCGTCGTCTCCTGTCGGCGAAGGTAACCGTCGGGACGGTGGGGGTCTGGCTCCGGGCCGCTCCACCGTCCCGGCGGTCACCGCACATCGTGATGTCGCCCGGCGTCACGGCAACCAACCCGCGAGAACGAGAGCGTGAACAGCATGACCAAAATCGACCCCGCCAAGATCAGGGCAGCGGTAGCTGCGCGTCGCCGTCGTGCGCCACTACGTGCGGCGGCGCTACCTCCGGCGCTACCCGCCACCACGTCGATGTCGCTGCGGGCCGACGCTGACCGGGCCGTGACGGCATCGAAGCTCACGGGGCTGCGAGACCGGCTGGCGCTCACCGTGGCCGAGCTGACCGCAGAACGCTTCGCCCTGGCCGGGAACCTGACTCACGAAGCGGCGCACGCCGTCGTCGGCACGATCTACGGCGGCGAGGTCCGCACCGCGACGGCAAACCCCGCCCGTGCCACCGAGATCGGCGGCGAGCACTTCGAGGCTGAACTGAACGGCGTGGTCGCGTTCGCGGTTCAGCCCACCCGGCCCGAGCTGATGCACTTGGCCGGCCCTGTCGCTCACGCCCGGTTCAACGCGGGCGGGCGGCGGATGCCCACCGGGCGCGAGGTCGACAGAATCTTGGAGGGCAGCGGCGGTCACGACCTCGACGCCATCACCGCGAGCGGTGCGACGGTGACCAACGTGTTCGCCGAGGTCAACGCACTCGTTGACCGCTGCTGGGGGTCAATCGTCGCCCTGGCGCAGCGGATTCACGCTGACGGCGAGGTCGGCCACACGACCGTGCTGGACGTGCTCGGCGTGCCCGAGACCGGCGGCGAGATGGCACTGTCGCTGATCCGGGGCGGCGCGAGACCCGGAACCTTCACCGTCACCCCGGCGGCGGTGTGACCGATGACCAGTACCGATGAGCTGCGATTCGCGGCGTTCGTGGCGGCGTTCGAGGAGGACTCGCCCAGCCCGACCGCCGAACAGCGCGCCGAGCTGGAGCGGTGCATCCTGTCGGCCATCGCCGCTGATGGCCGGGAGGTCGTCGCCTGGTCCCGCATCGTGCGGTCGATCCCGCCTGAGCTGCGCGACCTCGCTCCCGATGTGGTGACCGCGATGTGGACCGACGGCACGCTGTGGATGTGCTCGGTCAAGGGCCAGTGGATGCTCGCCAAGGGTGACGCCGCCGACCGGGCACGGGCCGACCGCGACCGTTTCCACCGCTCGGTGACCGCTCCGCTGGCGGTCTGACGATGGCCCGTCGCATAGCCCGCACCGCAGGGAGTGGTCCCCTCCTCCCTGCGGTGCGCCTACTGACGGCAGCGCGCGGTGCTGGTGCTGTTGCCCGGCGTCGCCGCCCGGCCTCGCCCGCCGACCTCGCCCGGCGGCTGATCCCCGGCTACCGGGTGACCCCGGCCATCGCGCTCATCTCCGATGCGCTGCGGCGTGCGGTGACCGAACCGGACCAGCGCATCATCATCAGCTGCCCACCACGCACCGGGAAGTCGGTGCTGGTGTCGCAGATCGGCCCCGTGTTCGCCCTCGCCGATGACCCCGACCTCAAGATCATCTTGGCGAGCTACGCAGACTCGTTGGCCGAGGAACACTCCAGGGAGGCCCGGCGGCACATCACCGAACGCGCCGACGTGCTCGGATTCGCGCTGAGCGCCGAGAAGCAGGCCGTGGGGCGGTGGCGGGTCGCCGACCGCGACGGCGGGCTGCTGGCGGCGGGCATCCTGAGCGGGATCACCGGCCACGGGGCCGGGCTGCTGCTGCTCGATGATGTCGTGAAGAACCAGCAGGAGGCAGACTCCACCGCGCACCGCCGCCGCATCCTCGGTGAGTTCCGCTCGACCCTGATGACGCGGTTACACCCGAACGGGTCCGTCGTCGTCATCGGCACCCGCTGGCACGAACAGGACTTGATCGGAACCCTGCTCGAAGAAGGCGGCTGGGAGCACATCAATATTCCGGCCATCGCCGAGGCCGGAATACCCGACGCGCTGGACCGGCCCGTCGGCGTCGCCATGACATCGGCGCTCGGACGCACCGCCGAGGGGTTCGCCGACATCAAGAAGTCCATCGGGTCGCGCAGCTGGTACGCGCTGTTCCAGGGAGTGCCGACCTCACCCGAAGGCGGTCTCATCAAGCGCGATTGGCTCGACGGGCACCGGCTCATCGCCGCCCCGCGTGGCCCGACGCTGACAGTGGTCGGGGTCGACCCGGCAGACAGCGGCGAGGGCGATCAGACCGGCATCGTGGCGGGGTCGCTGGGCCGCGACGGGCGGATCGTCCTCACCCACGATGTCTCCGCGCACCTGACCTCGGACCAGTGGTCGAATCGCGCCGTGGAGCTGGCGGTGACCATCGGCGCGAGCCGGATCGTGGTGGAGGGCTACAGCGCCGCCGAGACCTACCGCCGCCTGCTGGTGGAGGCGGTGGAGCGAGCCGCGCCGCCGTACCCGATTGCCGTGTCCACCTGGCCCCCGAAAGGCTCGCCCCGGCTGGGTGATTCGCTGGCCCGGTCGCAAGGACTCATCGCGGCGCTGGAAACGGGCAAGTGCCGCATCGCCGGTCGCCTCGACAACCTGGAGGCCGACATGGCGACCTGGCAGGCCGGGCAGCACCAGCCCGACTCGGTTGCCGCCGCCACCATCGCTTTCGAGACGCTGGCCGCTGCGGCGGGTGCCCGCATCACGTTCGGCATCCCCGGCGTCGGCGACAGCGCCAGCGTCGTCAGCATCGCCGCGTACCTGGGCAGGAGGATCGGATGACGAACTTCACCCGCCCGCTGGTGGACGCGATGGTGGCGGAAGCCGCCGCCCGCCGTCGCGCCACCGAACGCGGCGACGACCCGGAGACCTGCCCCGAGGTCGCCGCACTCAAGGCACAGCTCAAGGTCCAGCGGCAGCTCGCCCAGCGCGTCAACGGGCCGCGCCGCGACGGGTACGACCCGCTGCGCGGTCTCCAGCACACGCGGGTGCTCTACCCGTGAGCACCGGGACTGTCGCTGCGCCACCCGAGTGCCCCGGAGCCGCGCATTCTCCCCGTGGAGGGGCATTGGCCCGCACAGGTCGGCGACGGCTGCGGGAGGAGCTGACGACACCCGCCCCGGCGACGACGACCGACGGCTGCGACTGCGGCAAGTGCGCCCCGGCGGCACCGCTCACCGACATCGAGGCGCAGCGCGCCGTGCGTCACGTGACGAGTCAGCAGGCCGTCGCCTACGCGACCGGGCGGGTGGAGTTCGTGAGTTGCATCGACTGCCAGAGCTGCGGGGCATGGATGCCGCAGTTCGTGGAGACCGACCCCTGACCCTCAGCGAGCGGCAGCACGCGGCCAGCGCGGCGGTGTCTAGTCGTCGTCAGTCTCGGTGCGCTGTCGGTATGCGAGGGCCTTCTGAAAACCATCGGCGTGCGGCTCTGCTCCGTTGGGGCGGTCGGCCAGCCACTCATTTACCTCAACGACGGCATTACATATCTGGTCCTCTGACGCCACGATCATGTAGGTCTCGCGGTCGTCGTCGGTGACGTAGCCAGGTGCTGGTTCAACGGGCGCTTTGATGCGGCCATTGAGCGCGTCGCCGAGGCCATGGACCTCGGGGTGGGCGAGACCCCACTTCAGCTCACTGGATCGCCAGCGCACCGCCACGGGAGGAACATTTGCGCCGTCAGTCATGGCCGGTCTACCACCCTCCGGTCGCGCCGCCGGGCCAGGCTCCGGGGCGATACTTCACGGCATAGCGGCCACCCACCAGGAAGGAGATCGTGACCTCAACGCAGCGTCGGGCGCTGTCCGCCAACAGGAAAGGTAGATCAGGCTCGTAATGCCAAGTCTCGGGGCCTCCGGTGATGGAGTCTCCCGTCGCCTTCGCGTACTCGCCGTTGTCGGTCATGGCTGTGAAGTACTGGCGTCCGCCCGCTACGTTGTCGCGACGCGGATTGATCCGACCGAACCCCGGCATGTCGATCCAGCCGGTTCCCTCCACGACCTGCTCGTTGTTGTCGTCCATCCCGCTCCTTCGCTCGGTTAGTGCGATGGCCCATCATTCGCAGGATCGTAGCGATTGGCAGCGACACAGAGCGCAGGGTTCGTGCGTCGAGATGCGCTGCACTGGAGCCGATTCCGATGTGACCGCGCAGGTCAACCGCCCGCGCCTATCCGGCCCGTATTCGGCCCGCCGATCTAAAAACCATCATCTACCAGGTGGTCCCGGCTGGGATCGAACCAGCGACCTTCCGCGTGTGAGGCGGACGCTCTCCCCCTGAGCTACGAGACCGGGTGGACGAGGACGAACACTAGCACGCCCACTGGCGGGAGCCTCAATGCCAGGCCGGTTTTCGCGCGAATCGCCCGTCTGACAGGCCAAGTTGTGTCGTCTCACATGTTTGGGCTAATGTTCTGTCTCGCACCGGATGACGATCTCATCCGTTGCACGCGGATGTAGCGCAGTTGGTAGCGCATCACCTTGCCAAGGTGAGGGTCGCGGGTTCGAATCCCGTCATCCGCTCGAGGGTGTCAAGTGGCATCAACCCCTTGCGGTGGAGTGGCCGAGTGGTGAGGCAACGGCCTGCAAAGCCGTGCACACGGGTTCGATTCCCGTCTCCACCTCCATACAGCAGCATCAAGCGCGGTTAGCTCAGCGGGAGAGCGCTTCCCTGACACGGAAGAGGTCGCTGGTTCAATCCCAGTACTGCGCACAACAGTTTCACCAGGTACGACTCGGTAGCTAGATCAACTAGCAATCGCCTCCGCCGGAGCCCGGCCGAGACCGCCGTCGTTACCCCAACGCATCGATCAACGTCGGGCGACACCCCGCGGCGGTCCAAGGCGACAGGCCCGGGCTGCAGCACCGCAAGCGTGGTGCAGAGTGGTCCGCATGGTTTTCGCGGAACCGACGCTGGGGCGGAGAAATGCCCCACAGGTCGAAAAGGTGTCGGCGCAGATTCTGCAGGACTGTTTGATCAGCGACGGGTCCCTGCTGACACCGGGTGCATCCATCTGGAATCTGGACACCGCCACCGAACTCCAACTCTTCTTCGCCAAGACACCGGATGCCCCGGTTTCAGTATCCGAAGCCAGGGTGCAGGAACTTCCAGCTGCATCACCTGCCGCCCGGCAGCTCTACGCGGAGATCGACATCCTGTACCTGCTGCCGCACACCCTCGACCGGGCGGCAAAAATCCAGGAGGTCGAGAAGCTGCTGGACCAGCTCGACACGCCGGTCGATCTGACCTCGGACGTGCTGGACGCGTTCGCCGAAGGGGTGCTGTACAAGGGCCAGGGCCTGCACCGGCAGCGTTGGCAGTACCTGTCATTCCTCGTCGAGTTCGTCACACACGTCAAGCAGCAGGACACCGATGTCCGCTGCAGATCCGCCAGCGACCACCACGCGCTCAGTTCCCTGGTACGCGACGCACCCGGACCGAAGGCGCAAGTGCAGCGCCACGCCCTGCTGTACCTGTTCCAGCCGCGGCACTTTCCCCCGATCGTCAGTGACGACCACCGGAGCCGACTACGTAATCGACTGTCGGAATACCTGTTTCGCGACGATGTTGACGCCGGAATCCGGGAGATCATCCTCAGCATCGAGGCGCAGGCCGGTGGCCCGGTCGACCTCTACGACGCGACATGGCGCCCGCGTTGGCTGGATGAACCACTCAGCGATGGCGAGGACTCCGATCCCGTTGAGTCCTCCCGGTATTCGATCGATGACATCGTCGGCGACGGTTGCTTCCACGATCGGAATCGGCTGCAGGACATCCTGACCCGCTGGCAGGAGAAGAAGAATCTGGTTCTTCAAGGGGCGCCGGGCACCGGGAAGACGTGGCTCGCCAAACGACTGGCACAGGCCCTGATCGGCTCTCCGTCGACCGAGGCGATCCGCATCGTCCAGTTCCACCCGAACACCTCCTACGAGGACTTCGTGCGGGGCTGGCGACCAGACGCAGACGGGCGGTTGAAACTCATCGACGGCGCACTCATCGAGCATGCCGGCCTCGCCGAGAAGTCCGCTGGCGTTCCGCATGTGCTGATCATCGAGGAGATCAACCGGGGTAACCCGGCACAGGCGTTCGGCGAGATGCTGACCCTGATCGAGGCGAGCAAACGATCCGCACGCGACGCGCTGACCCTGAGCTACCGGCACTTCGACGACGAGCAGTTCCACCTCCCCGAGAATCTCTACATCATCGGGACGATGAACGTCGCCGACCGATCCCTGGCCCTGGTTGATTTCGCACTGCGACGACGGTTCGCGTTCGAGACTCTGGAACCCGCTCTGACCGACGCGTGGGCGACGCACACCGCCGAGAAACTCGGTAACGATGCGGTGGCCACAAATGAGATCCGATTGCGGATAGAGACACTGAACCGCACCATCGCCGATGACCCGATGCTGGGCCCGCACTTTGCGGTCGGACACAGTTTCGTCACCCCGGTGACCCGGCACGACGACGCACGCGGCTGGTTCGACGGAGTTGTGCAGACGCAGATTGCACCCTTACTCGCCGAGTACTGGTTCGACAACCCCGACAAGGCGAAAGCCGAAGTCGGCAAGCTGCGACTCTGAGGAGGGACACCGTGACCCTGGTCGCCGGTGCGGGCAAGACGCGGATTCCCGTTCGCAGCCTGTGGTTTCTCCTTGTGTACGCATCGGACCTGCTCCCCCGGCTGCGCACCGCGCAGCAGGAGACGATCACCCAGGGCGAGCGTGACGACGATCTTGCCGACCTGATCGCCGAGGTACTCGCCGACGAGGTCGAAGCCCGACTGCGACGTGATCTCACGCTGCACTACCAGCCCCGGCGAGCCGATCTGTCGCGGGTCAGGGGTCGGATCGACCACCTTCGAACAGCCAGTCAGCGACTGTCCGAACGGGGACGCATCGCATGCCGGTTCGAAGAACTCACCATCGACTCTCCCCGCAATCGGTTCATCGCGGACTCGCTGCTGTTCGCGGTTCCAGCGGTCGGCACCGACATCGGGCAGCGGTGCCGTGCGGCGGCATTCCGGATGCACCGGCTCGGGGTCGGCCAGCAGCCGCCGTCGAGGGCAGCACTGGCGGCTGATCGCCTGAGCCGCAACGACATCGCCGACCAACGGATGCTGGATGCGGCTCGGCTGCTGCGGCAGATGACGCTTCCCGAGCACCGGGCGGGGTTGCCCCGAGCACCGTTGCTCAGCGATGACCCGCACCTGCACCGCCGGCTCTTCGAGCACGCGATGCGCGGGTTCTTCGCGCACACCCTGCACGGGCACGGCTGGCAAGTGTCCCGGCGGCAGCTGCACTGGACTCCGGACGGCCGGTCGGAGCCGCGCTTCGTGCCGCGGATGCAGACGGACCTCACCCTCGATCACGAAGTGCTGCAACGGCGCATCGTGATCGAGACCAAGTTCACCGACGCACTGGTCGAGCATCACGGCAGTACGACGATCAAGCCTGCGTACCTCTACCAGCTCTACGCCTACCTCGCCTCACAGTCCGGCCGTGGTGACCACCGAGCCGACACCGCCGAAGGCGTCCTGCTGTTCGTGCGGACAGACGGCCGTGACGTCTTCGACGGTGCGGTGACCGTCCAGGGGCATCGAATTCGCTTCCTGTCGATCGACCTCGCAGAAGCACCGAGCAGCATCCGGCAACGGTTGCTGAACTGCGTCGACGATCGGCCCTGACCCGCCGGCAGCTCACCGCGCCGGTTGCGTGTAGTATCCGCACACCCGGCCGTGCCTAGACCAGTCCGGCTCCGGCTGCTCACCGTCGATCCGGGCGGTGAAACCACGACGCATCACCACCACCAGCCGCCCCTGAGCGGGCAGGTCGCCCATCGTCGCACCGGCGGTGTTGACCCACTGCCAGCCCAGCGCCGTCATCAGCGAGCGCATCTGATGCCCGTTGATGTGCACCTGGCCGAACCGCTCGACCAGCAGCCGTCGTACGTCCGGCGCGTCTCGCTGCAGCGCGTAGACCAATGCCTGTAGTCCACACTCCCGTTGAACTGTCTCACTCATCATCAAAGGCTACGGGCGCAGCAGCCGGTGACCAGGCCAGGCGGCTCCATCCGCTCGCCGGCGATTCACCCATACGTCACACCGCACCGGAATGTCGACATAGCCTTGACCCAGGGCAAGACTTGCGAAGAAGACGTCGTCGACGCCCGTGAACGGATTGCGAAAGGTCACCCATGAATCGTTCTGTCGTCGCCCTGTCCGTGCTCGCCCTGCTGTCCGCCGGCCCGGCGGCGGCGTGCTCGAAGAACAGCGCCCCGACGGCCGAATCGGCGTCCAGCACGGCGCCGGCCGCCTCCAGCGCGCCACAGACTGCTGCGGCGGCGAAGCCGAAGGGGCACACCGGCGACAGTCTGACCCTGACCCGCGCGGACGGCAGCACGATCACCGTCACCCTGGAGCAGATCATCAGCCCGGCGACCGTCACCGGCGGCGGCGGTGACCCGACCAAGACGTATCTGGCGACCAAACTCAAGATCACCGACCCGGGGACCGCCGCCATCGACGGTGACGTCAACATCAACGTCTCGGTCGTCGGCTCCGACGATCAGAGCTACACGGCGGATCTCAACGACGTCTCCGAGTGCACGAACTTCGAATCGGGGGCGTTCCACCTGAGCCCGGGCGAGTCGGCCACCGGCTGCGTCGTCTTCGCACTGCCGCACGGGGTCAGCCCGGCCCGGGTCAAGTACCTGCCGTCGGCCGGCTTCGCCGACGACTTCGGCGAATGGGTGCTCTCTTAAGCCGGAGGGCATCTCACGAAACAGCCCGCCGCGCCGTCTACCTGATATGGGATCGGTGAAACCGCCGTTCGAGGCCTTCGAGGCCTTCGAGGCCGTGGTGGCCGAACACGGTGCGACGGTACTGCGGGTCTGCCGGGCGGTCCTGGGCGCCCAAAACACCCAGGACGCCGAAGACGCCTGGTCGGAGACCTTCCTGTCGGCGCTGCGGGCCTACCCGCGACTGCCGGCGGACGCCAATGTGCAGGCCTGGCTGGTGACGATCGCCCACCGCCGCGCGCTGGACGCCGCCCGGTCCCGGACGCGGCGGCCCGTCCCCACCCCGGACATCGCCGATCAACCGGCACCGCACACCGACCCGGCGACGACGGACGTGTGGGACGCGCTGGCCCGGCTGCCCGACAAGCAGCGTCGCGCACTGGCTTATCACCACATCGCCGGGCTGCCGTACGCCGACATCGCCGAACTGCTGGGCAACTCCCCCGAGGCCGCTCGCCGGGCCGCCGCCGACGGACTCAAAACACTGCGCAGGATCTACCGGAAAGCCAAAACACCATGAGTTTCAACATCTTCCCTGCCAACCCCGACGATTCCGACACCCTGGACCGGTTGCACGCCCGACTGGAACGCGCCGCCGACACCGGCGGGCTGCTCGACGTCGCCTACCGCACCGTCGACACCCCGGTCGGTGCGCTGCTGCTGGCGGCCACCCCGATCGGGCTGGTACGGGTCGCGTTCGGCGCCGAGGACTCCGCCGACGGGCAGGCCGCGCTCGCCGAGCTGGCCGCATCGGTCAGCCCGCGCATCCTGCGCTCCCCGGCCCGGCTCGATGAGACCGCCCACCAGCTCGACGAGTACTTCCAGCACCGGCGGCAGCGGTTTAGCGTCCCGGTCGATCTGCGGCTGGCGCACGGCTTCCGCCGGGCCGTCGTCGAACACCTGCAGCACATCGGCTACGGGCAGCGGGAGAGCTACGCGACGGTGGCCGCCGCGGTCGGCAGTCCCCGGGCGGTGCGCGCCGTCGGCACCGCGTGCGCCCGCAACCCGCTGCCGGTCGTCATCGGCTGCCACCGGGTGGTCCGCTCGGACGGCTCGATCGGCCAGTATGCCGGCGGTCCCGAGGCCAAGTCGGCGCTGCTGCGCCTGGAGGCGGCGTGACGGCGGGAGCGGGTGACCCGGCTGCACCCGCAGCACCGGTGTGTAATCATGCCCACAGGCAATCGAAGAAGGACATGATGCACCGCTGGCTTCTCGCTCTGATCACTTCCATCACCTCCGTGCTGGCCGTTCTGACGGTCCCGGTGGCGCACGCCACGCCCACCACCACCCCGGAGGCGCCGATCGGGCGGATCGGCGACACGCTGCGGATCCAGTACGAGGACGAGGCGTTCGGCAAGATCGTCGCCGACGTGACCCTGCACGATGTGGTGCCCAGCGAGATCCCGCCAGGCTGGGGCTGGAACGGCGCACCGCGCTGGCGTGCCCAGGGCGCACCGTGGCGGGCGAACATCACCGTCCACCCGATCTCGGTGCCCAACCCGTACATCATGGCGGCCTCGGTCACCTTCGACGGCGTCACGCCCGGTGCCGACGCCTACGTCTCCAAGCACACCGACGACCCGACTTCGCTGGATGCCGCGCTGACCAACGCCCCGCAGGGCTCCACCGTCAGCGGCCCGGTGTACTGGGACGTCTACCGCGGGCTGGTCACCCATGTCGTCATGCTGAGCCGCACCACCGGCCTGCACCTGGCCCAGTGGAACCTCTGAGCTAACCGGCGGCGCTGAGCGCCAGCAGTCGCGACGTGGCCCGCAGGTACTTCTTGCGGTACCCGCCGGCCAGCATGTCCGCGCCGAAGAGGTCGTCCAGCTTCACCCCGGACGCCACCACCGGGACGCCGGCGTCGTAGAGCCGGTCGACCAGCGCCACCAGGCGCAGCGCCACGTTCTGATCGTCGATGCGGTGCGCCCCGGTGAGGAACACCTCGCTCACCCCTTCGATCAGGGTCAGGTACCGCGACGGGTGCATGGTCGCCAGGTGCGCGCACAGCGCGTCGAAGTCGTCCAGGGTGGCGTTCGGGACGGCGACCGCCTGCGCGGTGACCTGCTCGTCGGACGGCGGCTGCGGCGCGGGCGGCAGATCCCGGTGCCGGTAGTCCGGGCCGTCGACCCGGACGGTGGTGAAAATCGTTGCCAGCGTGTTGATCTCACGCAGAAAGTCCTGGACCGCGAACCGGCCCTCGCCCAGCTGCTCGGGCAGCGTGTTCGAGGTGGCCGCCACCGACACCCCACGGGCCACCAGTTCCGACAGCAGCCGCGACACCAGCGTGATGTTGCCCGGGTCGTCGAGTTCGAACTCGTCGATGCAGACCACGGTGTAGTCGCCCAGCAGATCGACGCACTCGGTGAACCCGAACACCCCGGCGAGCTGGGTGAGCTCCATGAACGTCGCGAACGCCCGCGGATGCTCAGCCGAGTCCGGCAGGTCGCGGTACACCGATGCCAGCAGGTGTGTCTTGCCGACCCCGAAACCGCCGTCCAGGTACAGACCCACCCCGGGCAGCACCTCGCGTTTGCCCAGCAGCTTGCGCCGGCCCGCGCGCCGCTCGGCGGCCTGCCGGCAGAAGTTCGTGCAGGCCACCACCGCGGCGGCCTGGGTGGGTTGCGCGGGATCGGGCCGGTAACTGGCGAAACTCGCGTCGGCGAACGTCGGCGGCGGCTTGAGCTGCGCGATCAATCGCTCCGGGGAGACCGCCGGCTGCCGGTCCACCAGATGGGCCACCGCCGGATTACCGTCGCCGTCTGGGTTATGCACTCAGGAACTGTAGCCAGATGGTGCAATCGTGGTCATGCCCGAACTGCCTGCTGAGACACGATTCACGCTGCTGAACCCGGCGGGCCGCGCCGACGACGACGAACTGGCCCGGCTCTACGCCTACCCGGAGACCGGCACCTGGGTGCGGGCCAACTTCATCGGCAGCGTCGACGGCGGCGCGACGGTGGCCGGCCGGTCCGGCGGACTCGCGGGGCCCGGCGACCGGAGCCTGTTCATGCTGCTGCGCGCGCTCGCCGACGTCGTCGTGGTCGGAGCCGGCACGGTGCGCGCCGAGAACTACGGCGGCGCCCACCTGGGCGTCGCGGCCCGCCAGCAGCGGCGCGAGGCCGGGCAGACCGAGGTGCCACCGCTGGCGATCGTCACCCGGTCGGGCCGGCTGGATCCGGGCCTGCGGGTGTTCACCGAGACCGAACTGCCGCCGCTGGTGCTGACCTGCCGGGCCTCCGCCGACGACACCCGCCGGCGGCTGGCCGGGCTCGCCGAGGTCCTCGACTGCTCCGGCGACGCCCCCGATCAGGTCGACGAGGCCGCGGCCCTGGCCGCACTCGCCGGCCGCGGGCTGCACCGGGTGCTCACCGAAGGCGGCCCGTCACTGCTGGGATCGTTCATCGAGGCCGGCCTGCTCGACGAGTTGTGCCTGACCATCGCGCCGTACCTGGTCGCCGGCGACGCCCGGCGGATCGCCACCGGCACCGGCAGCGCCCGCACCCCGATGCGCTGCGCGCACCTGCTCACCGACGAATCCGGCTATCTCTACACCCGCTACGTCCGGGACGTCTGAGGCACCGCGGTCACGGTGGTCGCTTAAGGTGGGGGCCATGCGCCGGCCCACGATTCTGCTTGCGGTGGCCTTCGCCACGATGCTGGCCGGCTGCGCGCCCGGCCTGGCGGCGAACCCGCGGTTCGCCACCGATTCCGGTGCCGGGCCGCAGGGGCAACCGGTTTCCACCGCGGATGCGGCCGGACCGCCGCCGATCGAGACACCGCACGGCGACCTGCCCTGGCATGACTGCACCGCGCGGGTGTTCAGCGACGCCGCGGTGCCCGCCACCCCGGGCGTGCGCCTGGACTGCGGCAGCTATGACGCCGACCTGGACCCGCTGGGCGGCGGCTCCACGTCGGTGAGCATCGGGGTGGTGCGCGCCCGGTCGGTGCAGACCCCGGCCGACGCGGGTCCGGTGGTGTTCACCACCGGCTGGGACATGCCGTCGTCGCTGCAGTTGCCGGTCTGGTTGTCGCGGGCCGGGGCCGATGTGCTCAAGAGCCACCCGATCGTCGCGGTGGACCGGCGCGGCACCGGGCTGTCCAGCGCGATCGACTGCCGGGATCGCACCCAGCGCGACCAGATCTGGAACCAGGCGCAGTTCACCCCCGGCGACGACCCGGTGGCCAAGCTCGGCACGGTCGTCACGAACGCCACCACCGACTGCACCGACTCCATCTCCCCCGGCGAGTCGTCCTACGACAACACGCACGCCGCCACCGACCTGGAGCGGCTGCGCAGCATCTGGGACGTGCCGGCGCTGGCCCTGATCGGGATCGGCAACGGCGCCCAGATCGCGATGGCCTACGCCGGATCGCATCCCGGCAAGGTCGCCCGGCTGGCGCTGGACTCGCCGATCCCGCTGGGGGTGGCCGCCGAGACCGCGGCCGAACAGCGGGTGAAGGGGCAGCAGGACGCCTTCAACGCGTTCGTCGCGCAGTGCGTCGCGGTGAACTGCCCGCTGGGTCCCGACCCGAAGGCCGCCGTCGACGACCTGCTGGCCGCTGCCCGCGGCGGGCGCGGGCCGGGCGGCGCCTCGGTGGCCGCGGTGACCCGTGCCATCGTCACCGCCCTGGGCTACCCCACCGCCGACCGGGTCAGCAACACCAACGCGCTGGCCGGGGCACTGGCGGCGGCGCGCACCGGCGACACCAACCTCCTGACCAACCTGATCAACCGGTCCCAGACCATCACGGGCAGCGACGGTCGCTTCATCAACTCGTGCGCCGACGCCCTGAATCGCCCGACGCCGGACCGGATCCGGGAGTTGGTGGTGGCCTGGGGCAAGCTGTACCCGGAGTTCGGCACCGTCGCGGCGCTGGACATGGCGCAGTGCCTGAGCTGGCCGAGCAGTGCCACACCGGAACCGCCGAAGGACCTCAAGATCGAGGTGCTGCTGTTCGGTGTGCAGAACGACCCGATCGTCGGCGAGGAGGGCGTGGCCGCGACCGCCGCCGCCGTCATCAACGCCGACTCGGCCAGCAAGCGGGTGATGTGGCAGGGCATCGGCCACGGCGCCACGATCTACTCGGCGTGCGCGGTGCCGCCACTGGTGGGTTATCTGGACAGCGGCGAACTGCCCGACACCGACGTCTACTGCCCGGCCTGACCCGGCCCCGGTGTACGGTTCGCACGTGACGGCAGCCGACTCCATCCGCACCGCCCTGCTGGCCGCGTTCCGGCCACCCACCAGCCCGCCCAGCACCGCGACCGTGCTGCGGTCGGTGCTCTGGCCGGTGGCGATCATGTCGATGATCCACCGCGTCGTGGTGCTTCCGCTGAACGGCAACATCACCGACGACTTCAAACCGGTGTACCGCGCGGTGCTGAACTTCCGTCACCACCTGGACCTGTACAACGAGCACTTCGACTACGTCGACCCGCACTACCTGTACCCGCCCGGCGGCACGCTGCTGCTGTCCCCGTTCGGGTATCTGTCGGAGCAACTGTCACGGTTGGCGTTCATCAGCGCCAACGCGATCGCGATCGTGCTCGCCGCCTACCTGCTGCTGCGCCTGTTCGACTTCACCCTGTCCTCGGTGGCGGCGCCGGCACTGCTGGCGACCATGTTCTTGACCGAAAGCGTTTCCAGCACCCTGGTTTTCACCAACATCAACGGCGTCATCCTGCTGGCCGAGGTGGCGTTCTTCCGGTGGTTGCTGGACGGCCGGGAGAGCCGGCAGTGGTGGGCCGGCGTCGCGATCGGGCTGACGCTGGTGGTCAAACCGGTGCTGGGAGTGCTGCTTCTGCTGCCACTGCTGAGCCGGCAGTGGCGCACGCTGGTCACCGCGTTCGCGGTGCCGGTCGTCTTCAACCTCGCCGCCCTGCCCCTGGTCGCCGACCCGAAGGACTTCTTCACCGGCACCCTGCCCTACATGCTGGGCACCCGCGACTACTTCAACTCCTCGATCCTCGGCAACGGGGTGTTCTTCGGCCTGCCGCCCGCACTGATCCTGTTCATGCGGGTGGGGTTCACCGCGCTCGCGGCGATCAGCCTGTGGCTGCTGTACCGCTACTACCGGGAGCGCGACCCCCGGTTCTGGATGCTGACATCCTCGGGTGCGCTGCTGCTGGCGTCGTTCCTGGTGCTGTCGCTGGGCCAGGGCTACTACTCCATCGTGCTGTTCCCGTTCCTGATGACGGTGGTACTGCCGAACTCGGTGCTGCGCAACTGGCCGGCCTGGTTGGGCATCTACGGCTTCATGACCCTGGACAAGTGGCTGATCTTCCGGTGGATGGTGGTCGGACGACCGCTGGACTACCTGAAGATCACCTACGGCTGGTCGCTGGTGCTGATCGTCACCACCACCGTGCTGATCTACCGCTACCTGGACGCCCGCGAGGAGAACCGGCTGGCCGACGGCATCGATCCGGCCTGGCTGCCGAGCGAACCGCGGCGCGCTAGCGTGGAGGCATGACGTCTCCGCAGGTCTCACGCACCGACGACGAATGGCGACAGCAGCTCACCCCGCAGGAGTTCGCGGTGCTGCGTCGTGCCGGCACCGAACCGCCGCACACCGGTGAGTACACCGACACCACCACCGAGGGCGTCTACTGCTGCCGGGCGTGCGGCGCCGAATTGTTCCGCAGCACCGAGAAGTTCCACTCGCACTGCGGGTGGCCGTCGTTCTTCGACCCGGCCTCGACGGACGCGGTGATCCTGCGCCACGACGACTCGCTGGGGATGCGCCGCACCGAGGTGCTGTGCGCGGCCTGCCACAGCCACCTGGGCCACGTGTTCGAAGGCGAGGGCTACCCCACCCCGACCGATCAGCGGTACTGCATCAACTCGATCTGCCTGCGGCTGACGCCGGCGACGTAATCGGCCCGCCTCGGACCACTGAGATCAACGCCACCGTGCTGCCCTCTCGCGGTTTTCCGCGCTGCCGTCGATCTGGGCTGCTGTCTGGGCGAACCTAGTCCACCCGGGTGGCATGCACTTCCCAGAACGGGGCGTGCACCAGCTGACCGTCCAGGAACGGCTCGACCGCGCCGAGCCGCTCCGCGATCTGTCGGATCCGCGGCGGCGCAGCCGGATTCGCCTCGATCATCGCCTCGAAACCGGCGGCGCTGACGTTGACCAGATAGCTGGTCGGCCCCAGGTAGCTGATCTCCCAGCCGGCCGCCGGCAGCCCGCGCCGGAAGTCCTCGACCGACATCTTCGGCGGCATGAAGAAGCCGTTGATGTTGTAGTCGCCGGCCTCGATCAGATACAGCCGCGCCCCCGGCTTCGTGGCCCGATGCAGCGCCTGCAGGTAGGCGTGCTGGGCGTCGTGCTCACCGGCGAACGTGTTGTAGAACGCGACGTCGACGACGGTGTCGAAGCGGTCGACAAAACCGTCGAGCGTCTTGGCGTTGCCGACCTCGAAGTTCACCGACACTCCGGCCGCCGCGGCGTTCTCCTTCGCCCGTTCGATCGCCGCACCGGAGATGTCGACGCCGGTCGCGGCGAACCCGTGCTCGGCGTAGTGGATCGCGTGGTATCCCGGCCCGGTGCCCGGGTCCAGCACCTCGCCGCGGATCGCGCCGAGTGCGACCAGCCGTCGCACCGCCGGCTGCGGGCCGCCGATGTCCCACGGGGTGGACGACGGCAGCCCGCGCATGGCCGCGTCGTCGCGGTAGACCTTCTCGAAGCGCTCCGCGTCACCGGTCACGGCAGCGACGCCACCAGCTGCTCGACGCTGACCCGCGGACCGGTGAAGAACGGGGTCTCCTCGCGGGTGTGCAACCGCGCCTGGGTGTTGCGCAGTTCGCGCATCAGGTCGACGATCTCCTCGAGTTCCGGGCCTTCGAAGCCCAGCAGCCACTCGTAGTCGCCGAGCGCGAACCCGTACACCGTGTTGGGTTTGACGCCCGGGAACTGCCGGGCCTTGCTGCCGTGTTCAGCGAGCATCTTGCGGCGGTCCGCCTCCGGCAGCAGGTACCACTCGTGGGAGCGCACGAACGGGTAGACGCACAGGTAGGCCAGCGGCTCCTCACCGAGGATGAACGCCGGGATGCGGCTCTTGTTGAATTCGGCGGGCCGGTGCAGCCCGATGGTGCTCCACACCGGTTCGCTGGCGCGGCCCAGCACCGTGGTGCGCCGAAAATCCGAGTAGGTGGCCTGCAGCTGCTCGGCGGTCTCGGCGTGGGTGAACACCAGGAAGTCCGCGTCGGCCCGGAAGCCGGCCAGGTCGTAGAGCCCACGGACCGTCACACCGCGGTCCGCCTGCTGTTTGAAGAAGGTCGCCGCCTCGGCGGTCACCTCCTCGCGGGTCTGCCCGTCGTCGAGGGCGCCCGGCTCGACCGAGAACACCGAGTACATCAAGTACTGCTTGGTGGCATTGAGTGCTTCGTAGTCGAGTTTGGCCATGGCGCACATCGTGCCACGGAACCGCACAGTCCGCTCTAGCCGGTGACGGTGGCGCTGATCACCTTGGCGACCGCCGAATCGGCGGCGGCGAGGCAGGCCGGCACGCCGATCCCGTCCAGGAAGTTCCCGGCGACGGCCGCGGTCGCCGGCAGCCCGGCGCGCAGCTCCGCGGCCACCTCGGCGTGCCCCGGCCGGTACTGCGGCAGCGCCGCGTCCCAGCGCTGCACCCGCACGTCCACCGGCTCGACCGCCACGCCGAAGACGGTCTTCAGATCGGCCAGCGCCCAGGCGGTCAGTTCGGCGTCGGAGACCCCGGCCAGCGACTCCCCGAACCGGCCGAACGACAGCCGCAGCAGTTCCGGCCCGCCGGCCCAGCCCCATTTGCGCGACGACAGCGTGATCGCCTTGGCGTGCAGCCGCTCACCACCGGCCACCAGCACCCCGGAGTTATCGGGGAACGCCGCACCGGCGGGCACCGCCAGCGCCACCACCACCGACGATGCGCTGGGGATCCGGGCGGCGGCGCCCGCACAGCGGGGTGCGAAGCCGCGGGTCAGCTCGACCAGCCGGGCCGGCGGCAGCGCCAGCACCAGGCCGTCGGCGGCATGCCGCCCACCGGCGGCGTCCGTCAGCACCCAGCCGCCTCGGTCGGGCTCGATGCCGGTGATCGCGGTCTGATGCCAGCGCAGCCCGCTGCTGCCGACCAGCGCGTCGAGCAGCACCGCGTACCCGCCGCTGATCGCCCCGAACACCGGTGCGTCGGTGGCCGTCGGCAGCGCCCGGCGCACCGCGTCGGTGAGGCTGGTGGCCCCGGCGTCCAGGGCGGCGGCCAGACCCGGCACCGCCGCGCGCACCCCGACCGACCCCGCCGACCCGGCGTACACCCCGCCGATCAGCGGATCCACCGAGCGGGCCACCACCTGCTCACCGAACCGGTCGACGACGAGTGCGCCCAGGGTCGGGTCGTCGCCCGGCGTCCAAGACAGCGGGCGATCGGGTTCGGCGGCGATCCGGGCCAGGGTCGCCTCGTCGACCAGGCCGCGCAGCGATTCCGGCGCCGCCGGGATACCGGCCAGGGTGCCGGCCGGCAGCGGGTGCAGCCGCCCGTCGCTGTAGATCAGCGGCCGCACCCCGGTCGGCGTGCACTGCCGATCGGCCAGGCCCAGTTCGGCCAGCAGCGCCGGCACCTCCGGCCGGCGGGCGATGAACGCCTCGGCGCCGACGTCCGCCGGGACACCGGCGATGGTCTCGGTGCGCAGCACCCCGCCGAGCCGGTCCGCCGGGTCGAACAGCGTGATGTCGGCGGTGTCGCCGAGCGTCGCCCGCAGTCGGTGGGCGGCGGCCAGACCGGAGATCCCGCCCCCGACGACGCAGTACGACAGTGTCACAGCGAGTGGACCAGCGAAACCAGGTCGGTGAGTATCCCCGGGTCGGTCTCGGGCAGCACCCCGTGGCCGAGGTTGAACACGTGCCCGGTCGCCCCGGCGGCCAGCGCCCGGCGACCGTCGTCGACCACGGCGCGGGCGGCGCGTTCCACCACCGGCCAGCCGGCCAGCAACACCGTCGGGTCCAGGTTGCCCTGCAGTGCCTTGCCGGCGCCGACCCGGCCTGCGGCGTCGGTCAGCGAGGTGCGCCAGTCCACCCCCACCACGGTGGCTCCGGCTTCACCCATCGCGCCGAGCAGTTCCGCGGTCCCCACCCCGAAGTGCGTCATCGGCACGCCGCGATCGGCCAGCGTCGCGAACACCCGGGAACTGTGCGGCAGCACATGGCTGCGGTAGGTGGCCAGCGACAGTGTCCCGGCCCACGAGTCGAACAGCTGGACGGCGTCCACCCCGGCGTCGAGCTGCACGGTCAGGAACGCGATGGTCAGGTCGGTCAGCGTGGCCATCAGGGCATGCCAGCTGTCCGGGTCGGCCAGCATCATCGCCTTGGTGCGGGCGTGGGTGCGGCTCGGCCCGCCCTCCACCAGGTAGGAGGCCAGCGTGAACGGGGCGCCGGCGAAACCGATCAGCGGCACCTCACCGAGCGCGCCGACCAGCAGTTTCACCGCCTCGGCAACCGGGGCGACCCGGTCCGGGTCCAGCGCGGGCAGGGCGGCGACGTCGGCGGCGGTGCGCACCGGATTCGCGATCACCGGCCCGACGTCGGGAACGATGTCCAGGTCCACCCCGGCGCCGCGCAGCGGCACCACGATGTCGGAGAACAGGATCGCCGCGTCGACGTCGTGGCGGCGGACCGGCTGCAGGGTGATCTCGCAGACCAGTTTGGGGTCGAAGCAGGCCGCCAGCATGCTGTGCTGGGCGCGTAGTTCCCGGTATTCCGGTAGCGAGCGGCCGGCCTGGCGCATGAACCACACCGGGGTGCGGCTGGGGGTGCGACCGCAGGCGGCGGCCAGGTAGGGCGAATCGGGCAGTTCACGACGGGCGTTCATCGCGGTCAATGCTGCCATGACCGGTTCGGCGCGCCTGTCGCCACCGGCGGCCCGGGCGGGTTAGCGTGGCATCCTGCGACCCGCACCGCAGCGGCGCACAACAGCAATCGGGGGGCCCGTCAGCTGCGACGCGACGCGAAGCGATGAGTTAAAGGAGCGGCATCCGTGACATCAGCCGAGCCTGCCCCGTTCCGGGAAGCGGTGGCGACCATGCACACCGCAGCCGTGCGATCCGAGATCGAGCTGGGGCCGATCCGCCCGCCGCAGCGGCTGGCGCCGTACAGCTACGCGCTGGGCGCGGAGGTCAAGCACCCCGAGACCGACATCATCCCGGAGGATTCCGACGGCGACGCGTTCGGCCGGCTGATCCTGCTCTACGACCCGGACGGCACCGACGCCTGGGACGGCACCATGCGACTGGTGGCGTTCATCCAGGCCGACCTGGACTCCCATGAGGCGATCGATCCGCTGCTGCCGGAGGTGGCGTGGAGTTGGCTGGTGGAGGCGCTGAACTCCCGCACCGAGCACGTCACCGCGCTGGGCGGCACCGTCACCGCCACCACGTCGGTCCGCTACGGCGACATCTCCGGGCCGCCCCGCGGCCATCAGCTGGAGCTGCGGGCGTCCTGGACGGCGACCACCCCGGAGCTCGGCGCACACGTCCAGGCGTTCTGCGAGGTACTCGAACACGCCGCCGGACTGCCGCCCGTCGGGATCACCGACCTGAGTTCGCGAACCCGCGTCTGAGATGACATCCGACGCACCCGACCAGCCCGACCCGCAGGCCGGCGAACTCGCCGACGACCAGGCGGAACCGACCCCACTGACGCACCCGGCCGACGGTGTCCCGGAGGTGTCGGTCAGCCGCGGGCAGATCGACGCCGCGGCCGCACTACTCGCAGCGGGGCACGGTCCGTTCGCGGTCGACGCCGAGCGGGCGTCCGGTTTCCGCTACTCCAACCGCGCCTATCTGATCCAGATCCGGCGGGCCGGGGCCGGCACGGTGCTGCTCGACCCGGTCGGCGCCGGCGAGGACCCGGCAGCGCTGCTGCGCCCGGTCGCCGAGGTGCTCGACGACGACGAGTGGATCCTGCACGCCGCCGACCAGGACCTGGCCTGCCTGGCCGAGGTCGGTATGTGGCCGAAGACGCTGTACGACACCGAACTCGCCGGGCGGCTGGCCGGCTTCGACCGGGTCAACCTGGCTGCGATGGTGCAGCGGCTGCTGGGCCTGGGGCTGGCCAAGGGCCACGGTGCGGCCGACTGGTCGAAACGGCCGCTGCCCCCGGACTGGTTGAACTACGCCGCACTGGACGTCGAGGTACTGATCGAACTGCGCCACGCGATCGCCGGGGTCCTGGCTGAGCAGGGCAAAAGCGATTGGGCGGCACAGGAATTCAACCATGTGCGGGTCACCGATTTCACCACCTCGACCCGCCGGGACCGGTGGCGCCGGGTGTCGGGCATTCACAAGGTGAAGGACCGGCGCGGCCTGGCGGCGGTGCGGGAACTGTGGCTGATGCGCGACCAGATCGCCCAGCGACGCGACATCGCGCCGGGGCGGATCCTGCCGGATTCGGCGATCATCGCCGCCGCGATCGCCGACCCGCGCACCGTCGACGACCTTGTGGCACTGCCGGTGTTCGGCGGGCCGAGGCAGCGGCGCAGCGCGCAGACGTGGCTCGGCGCGCTGGCCGCCGCCCGGGAGAACCCGAATCCGCCGGACGCCGCCGAATCCAACGGCGGCCCG
Organism: Mycolicibacter acidiphilus; assembly: GCF_018455725.1. Taxonomy (GTDB): domain Bacteria; phylum Actinomycetota; class Actinomycetes; order Mycobacteriales; family Mycobacteriaceae; genus Mycobacterium; species Mycobacterium acidiphilum. The sequence goes on along the minus strand of NZ_JAHCLR010000001.1, from coordinate 67,522 downwards.
CCGCCGCCGGCCCGCTGGGCGCGGCGCAAACCGGAGGCCGCCGCCCGACTGGAGGCCGCGCGCGCCGCGCTCGGTGAAGTGTCGCAACGAGTTTCGGTGCCGACGGAGAACCTGCTGACACCGGATCTGCTGCGCCGGTTGTGCTGGGACTGGGCGGGTGCCACCGACGCCGGTGCGGCCATCGAGGAATTCCTGACCGCCGGCGCCGCACGGCCGTGGCAACGGGAGCTGACGGTGCCGGCACTGGCCATAGCACTGACGCGGTCTTGACCGCCGAGATCGACGTCAGCGCGAGGTTTTCCAAGTAGGGTTCGCGCTCACGTCGATCTCGCGTCTAGTCCAGTGTCTCGCTGACCTCGGTCATGCAGTCGCAACTGTTCATCGCCGCGACCCAGCCGGTGATCTGGCGGGCCACATTCTGGTCGGTCAACCCCACCTCGGCCAGCACCTGACCGCGCGAGGCGTGATCGTAAAACCGTTGCGGCACACCGACGTCACGGCACGGCACGTCGATCTCGGCGGACCGCAGCGCCGCCGACACCGCGGAGCCGACTCCCCCGTTCACCCCGTTGTCCTCGCAGGTGACCACCAGCTTGTGGGTGCGCGCCAGCTCACCGATGAGCGGGTTGACCGGCAGCACCCAGCGCGGGTCGATCACCGTCACGCCGATGCCCTGGTTGTGCAACCGATCAGCGACCGCCAGCGCCATGCCCGCGAACGCACCGACCGCGACCAGCAGCACGTCGTCTCCCAGCCCCTCGGCCGGGACCGCCAGCACGTCCACGCCGGAACGCCGCTCGATCGCCGGAATATCTTCGCCGACATCGCCCTTGGGGAACCGGATCGCGGTCGGGCCGTCGTCGACGCCCAGCGCCTCGCCCAGTTCCTCGCGCAGCCGGGCGCCATCCCGCGGGGCAGCCACCCGCATTCCCGGCACGATCCCCAGCACCGACAGATCCCACATGCCGTTGTGGCTGGCACCATCGGGCCCGGTGATCCCGGAGCGGTCCAGCACCAGCGTCACCGGCAGCTTGTGCAGGGCGACGTCCATCAGCACCTGGTCGAACGCGCGGTTGAGGAACGTCGAGTAGATCGCCACCACCGGGTGCAGGCCGCCCATCGCCAGACCGGCCGCCGAGGTCACCGCATGCTGCTCGGCGATGCCGACGTCGAACATCCGGTCCGGGTAGCGCTCCCCGAAAGCCTTGAGCCCGGTCGGGCCCGGCATCGCGGCGGTGATCGCCACCACGTCCCGGCGGGCCGCGCCGTACTCGATCAGCACGTCGGAGAACGTCGCCGTCCAGCCCCGCCCGCCGGTCTCGGCCGCACACCCGGTGACCGGATCGATCACCCCGCAGGCGTGCATCTGCTCCGCCTCGTCGTTCTCGGCCGGGTCGTAGCCCTTCCCCTTGCGGGTGACCACGTGCACGATCACCGGGGCGCCGAAGCCGCGGGCCCGGCGCAGCGCGGACTCCACCGCGGCCTCGTCGTGACCGTCGATCGGCCCGAGATATTTCAGCCCCAGGTCGGTGAAGAGCGGCTGCGGGGCCAGCGCGTCCTTGATACCGACCTTGATGCCGTGGATGACCTGGTAGCCGAGTTCGCCGATGACCGGCATCCCGCGCACCGCGCTGCGCCCGCGCTCCAGCAGTCGCTCGTAGGCGGGCTGCAACCGCAGCGCCGCCAGGTGGTCGGCGAACCCGCCGATGGTCGGCGCGTAGCTGCGGCCGTTGTCGTTGACGACGATGATCACCGGCCGGTTCGCCGCGGCGATGTTGTTCAGCGCCTCCCAGCACATGCCGCCGGTCAGCGCACCGTCACCGACGACGGCGACCACGTGCCGGTTGCGGTGCCCGGTCAACTCGAACGCCTTCGCCAGCCCGTCGGCGTAGGACAGCGCAGCACTGGCGTGGCTGGACTCCACCCAGTCGTGCTGACTCTCGGCGCGCGACGGATACCCCGACAGCCCGCCCTTGCTCCGCAGCGTGTCGAAGTCCGGGGCCCGCCCGGTCAGCATCTTGTGCACGTACGCCTGGTGGCCGGTGTCGAAGATGATCGGGTCGTGCGGCGAGTCGAAGACCCGGTGCAGCGCCAGCGTCAACTCCACCACGCCCAGGTTGGGTCCCAGGTGGCCGCCGGTGGCGGCGACCTTGTGGATGAGGAACTCCCGGATCTCGGCGGCCAAGTCGGTCAACTGCCGCTGGGAGAGGCGCTGCAGATCGGCGGGGCCGCGGATCCCTTCAAGCATCCGGCCAGTCTACGCACCCGGGTACCGCCGTCCCCGGCGTTGCCGACGTAGGGTCATGCGCATGCACGCCGAGGAGATCGCCGAAGAGTTTCCGGTGGTGACGATCGACTCCGATGCACTGGACGCGGCCCGGATGGTGGCCGACAACCGGTTGCCCGGGATCGTCGTCACCGACGGGTCGGGCAGGCCGTACGCGGTACTGCCGGCCTCCGAGGTGGTGCGGTTCATCGTGCCGGGCTACATCCAGGACGACCCGTCACTGGCCGGGGTGCTGGGCGAGGCCACCGCGGACCGGGCGGCGGAGAAGTTGCGTGGCAAGACGGTTCGCGACGTGCTGCCCGAACGGCTGCAGAACGTCCCGGCCGCCGACGCCTCCGACACGATCATCGAGGTGGCCGCCGCGATGGCCCGGCTGCGCACCTCGCTGATCGCGGTCGTCAAAGACGGTGAGCTGCACGGGGTGATCACCGCATCGCGGTTGCTGGCTGCGGCGCTGAAGGTCTGAGCGGCATGCTGACATTCCTCGCGGTCGCGATCTTCGTGATCGCCTACCTGTTCATCGCCGCCGACCGGATCAACAAGACACTGGTGGCGCTGACCGGCGCCGCGGTGGTCGCGTGCCTGCCGGTGATCAGCTCCGACGACATGTTCTACTCCCGCGAGACCGGGATCGACTGGGACGTCATCTTCCTGCTGCTCGGCATGATGATCATCGTCAGCGTGCTGCGCCAGACCGGCGTGTTCGAGTACGTGGCGATCTGGGCGGCCAAGCGCGCCAACGGTTCCCCGCTGCGCATCATGATCCTGCTGGTGCTGGTCACGGCGGTCGCCTCGGCGCTGCTGGACAACGTCACCACCGTGCTGCTGATCGCACCGGTCACCCTGCTGGTCTGCGACCGGCTGGCGATCAACGCGGCGCCGTTCCTGATGGCGGAGGTGTTCGCCTCCAACATCGGCGGCGCGGCCACCCTGGTCGGCGACCCGCCGAACATCATCATCGCCAGCCGGGCGGGGTTGTCGTTCAACGCTTTCCTGGTGCACATGACACCGATCGTCGTCATCGTGATGGCGGTGTTCGTGGTGCTGCTGCCCCGGCTGTTCCCCGGATCGTTTCACGTCGACGCCGACCGGGTCGCCGAGGTGATGTCGCTGGAGGAGGGCGAGGCGATCCGCGACCGCGGACTGCTGATCAAGTGCGGGGCGGTGCTGGCCGCGGTGTTCACCGCGTTCGTCTCGCATTCGGTACTGCACATCGAGCCGTCGACGGTGGCGCTCCTCGGCGCCGGGCTGCTGATCGTGATCTCACGGTTGGAGCGCTCCGATTACCTGTCCGGGGTGGAGTGGGAGACGCTGCTGTTCTTCGCCGGGCTGTTCATCATGGTCGGCGCGCTGGTCAAGACCGGGGTCATCGCCGACCTGGCGAAGGCGGCCACCGAGGCCACCGGCGGTAACGCGCTGCTGGCGACGATGGCGATCCTCGGGGCGTCCGCGCCGGTGTCGGGGATCATCGACAACATCCCCTACGTGGCGACGATGACGCCGATCGTGGCGGAACTCTCCGCGTCGATCCCCGGCCAGCACCACCCGGACACGCTGTGGTGGGCGCTGGCGCTAGGTGCGGACTTCGGCGGGAACCTGACCGCGGTCGGGGCGTCGGCGAACGTGGTGATGCTCGGGATCGCCCGCCGCGCCGGCAATCCGATCTCGTTCTGGGAGTTCACCCGTAAGGGCATCGTGGTGACGACGGTGTCGGTGGCACTGTCGGCGGTGTATCTGTGGCTGCGGTATTTCGTGCTGGGCTGATCTGCGGCGACGATGATGACGACAGCTTCCCGTCGATGGTACCGTGAGATGGTACCACTTAAGGATTGGAGCCGTCGGTGTCGATCACTGCCAGCGAAGCTCGTCGAAACCTCTTTCCCCTCATCGAGCAGGTCAACGACGACCGCATTGCGGTCGAGATCGTCTCCCGGCGCGGCAACGCCGTCCTGATCTCGGCCGACGATTACGCGGCACTGCAGGAGACCGCCCATCTGCTCCGCGCCCCGGCGAACGCACGTCGCCTGCTCACGGCGTACACCGACGCGCTTGCCGACCGCAACCTCATCGAACACACGCTTTCAGAACTCCAGGCGATGGTCGACCCAGAGTGAGGCGACTCGCCTTCCACGCACAGGGTTGGGAAGACGTCACCCACTGGCTCCTGAATGATCGGACGACGGCCAAGCGGATACTCCGACTGCTCTCCGAGATTCAGCGCGATCCGTTCGTCGGAATCGGGAAGCCCGAACCTCTGAGGCATTCCCTGCCGGGAACCTGGTCACGGCGAATCACCGACGAACACCGCCTCGTCTACCTGGTTACCGACGAGCCGATCGTCGTGCTGCAGGCGCGCTACCACTACTGACGGCCGTCGGCACGTCGGCGGAGTGTGGAGCGCCTACCGCGTCAGCAGTGCCACGCACTCCACGTGGTGGGTGAGCGGGAACGCGTCGAACACCCGGATCGCCTCGACGGTGTAGCCCTGCCGCCGGTACAGCCCGATGTCGCGCGCGAACGACGCTGCCTCGCAACCGATGTGCACCACTCGCGGCACCTCGGCACTGCCGAGCGCCTCGATCACGTCGCGGCCGGCGCCGGTGCGCGGCGGGTCCAGCACCGCCACGTCGGCGGCGCCGGACTGCGCGGCCAGCACCCGGCGCACCGAGTCGGTCACCACCTTCACCTGCGGCAGATCGGCCAGCGCCACTCGCGCCGCACCGGAAGCGGCCCGTGAGGTGTCGGCGGTCAGCACCCGACCGGACTCCCCCACCGCCGCCGCCAGCGCCGCGGCGAACACCCCGGCGCCGCCGTAGAGGTCCCACGCGGTCCCGCCGGACTCCACTGCGGCCCACTCGGTCACCAGATCGCTGTAGAACGCGGCCGCACCGCGGTGCGCCTGCCAGAACGCGGTCACCGGAATCTGCCAGCGCCGCCGGTTGACCCACTGGGTGGCGTGGTAGTCGCCCTCGACGATGTAGGGCCGGTGTTCCCGCCCGGTGCTCACCACGTGGCGCACGCCGTCGTCGTCGAGCACCACGTGCACGTGGTCGCCGGCCCGGAACTCCTCGGGCAGCCCCTTGGTCATCCCGGTCGGCAACTGCCCGCAGCTCAGGTCGGTGACCAGCGCGTCGGAATGGTAGCGATGGAACCCGGCCCGCCCGTCAGCGCCGACGTCCAGCCGGATCCGGCTGCGCCAACCGGTGGCACCACCGTCGGGCAGCGGCTCGGCCGCACCCTCCCAGGCGAAATCCCCCAGCCGGGCAAGCTGATTGGCCACCACCTCACCCTTCAAAGCGCGCGCCGCAGCCGGGTCGGCGAACGCCAGATCGCAGCAGCCCGCGCCGTCGACCCCGGCGATCGGGCACAGTGAATCCACCCGGTCCGCCGAGGCGGTGAGCACCTCGACGCACTCCGCCTGCCAGTAGGAGTCGCGCTGCGCGGTCACCCGGGCCCGTACCCGCTCCCCGGGCAGCGCGTAGCGCACGAACACCACCCGGCCGTCATGCCGGGCGATGCAGCTGCCGCCGTTGGCGGGCGGGCCGACGTCCAGAATCAGTTCGGTCATTCCATGAATCCCCGTCGTGTGTCGCCAGGCGCATGGTGCGGTGCCAGCACCTTGCGCCGCTCTGCCGAATTGAGCTGCCACGGAACCGAAGTCACCATCACCCCGGGCATGAACAGCAGCCGGGTCTTCAGACGCAGCGCACTCTGGTTGTGCAGCAACTGCTCCCACCAGTGACCCACCACGTATTCGGGGATGTAGACGGTCACCACGGCTCGCGGCGACTCCTTGCTGATCCGTTTGACGTAGTCCAGTACCGGCCGGGTGACCTCCCGGTACGGGGAGGCGATCACCTTCAGCGGCACCGTGATATCGCTGTCCTCCCATTCCCGGACCAGGGTTCGGGTCTCGGCATCGTCGACGCTGACAGTGATCGCCTCCAGGGAGTCCGGCCGGGTCGCCCGCGCGTAGGCCAGCGCGCGCCGGGTCGGCAGGTGCAGCTTGGACACCAGGATCACCGCATGGTTGCGGCTGGGCAGCACCATCTGGTCCTCCTCCGCCGCGGACTGCTCGTCCAACTCGCGGGTGACCGCGTCGTAGTGCCGGCGGATCAGCTTCATCAGGGCGAACAGCGCTCCCATCGCCACGATCGCGATCCACGCGCCGAGCAGGAACTTGGTGACGATCACCACGATCAGCACGGTCCCGGTGCAGATGAACCCGACGGTGTTGACCGCCCGGGAGCGCATCATCGTGATCCGCGCCGCCCGGTCGGTTTCGGTGCGCAGCAACCGGTTCCAGTGCCGCACCATGCCGATCTGACTCAGCGTGAACGAGACGAACACCCCGACGATGTAGAGCTGGATCAGCGCGGTGACCTCGGCGCGGAACGCCACGATGAACGCGATCGCCACCACCGCCAGGAACACGATGCCGTTGGAGAACGCCAGCCGATCACCACGGGTGTGCAACTGGCGCGGCAGATACGAGTCCTGGGCCAGAATCGATCCGAGCACCGGGAAGCCGTTGAACGCGGTGTTGGCGGCCAACGCCAGGATCAGCGCGGTCACCCCGGCGATCAGCCACAGGCCGGGCGGAAACCCGTGGAACACCGTCTCGGCCAGCTGCGCCAGCAGTGTCTTCTGGTCGTAGTCGGCCGGGGCGCCGATCAGCTGGTCGGCCGGGCGGGCGGCCATCTTCACCCCGGTCTGCCGGGCCAGCACGATGATCCCCATCATCAGCGTCACCGCGATCACCCCGAGCATCAGCAGCGTGGTGGCGGCGTTCTTCGACTTCGGTTTGCGAAACGCCGGAACGCCGTTGCTGATCGCCTCCACCCCGGTCAGCGCCGCACAGCCCGAGGAGAACGATCGGGCCACCAGGAACACCAGTGCGAAGCCGACCAGTTCGCCGTTGGTCGAGGAGATCTTGAACTCCGCCGACTCCGCGCGCAGCGGATGGCCCAGCACGAAGATCTGGAACAGCCCCCAGCCCAGCATGATGTAGATGCCGACCATGAACGCGTACGTCGGGAACGCGAACGCCGTGCCGGACTCCCGGATGCCGCGCAGGTTGATGGCGGCGACGACGATGACGGTGCCGACCGCGAACACCACCTTGTGCGCGGAGATGAACGGCACCGCCGAGCCGATGTTGGCGATCCCCGACGAGATCGAAACCGCAACCGTGAGCACGTAATCCACCATCAGCGCGCTGGCCACGGTCAGCCCCGCGGTGGAACCGAGGTTGGTGGTGACCACCTCGTAGTCGCCGCCGCCCGATGGGTAGGCGTGCACGTTCTGCCGGTAGCTGGCCACCACGGTGACGAACACGAACGCCACCGCGACGCCGACCCAGGGTGTCAGCCGGTAGGCCGCGATCCCCGCCACCGACAGGACCAGAAAGATCTCCTCCGGCCCGTAGGCCACCGAGGACAGTGCGTCGGAGGCGAACACCGGCAGCGCGATCCGTTTCGGCAGCAGGGTGTGGCTCAGCCGATCGCTGCGAAACGGCCGGCCCAGGACGAGCCGCCGCGCAGCGGTGGAAAGTTTCGACACGAGAGCCAAGGGTAAGCCCAACCGGCGTTGGCGGTAGCGTGCACCGAAGACGAGCACGACGCCGGTCGAAGGGAACCTCAACGTGCGGGTAGTGGTGATGGGCTGCGGCCGGGTGGGCGCCTCGGTGGCCGACGGGCTGTCCCGGATCGGTCATGAGGTTGCGATCATCGACCGCGACGGCACCGCGTTCAACCGGCTCAGCCCGGAATTCACCGGCGAGCGGGTGCTGGGGATGGGTTTCGACCGGGACGTGCTGCTGCGGGCCGGCATCGAGGAGGCCGGAGCGTTCGCGGCGGTGTCCTCCGGCGACAACTCCAACATCATCGCGGCCCGGCTGGCCCGGGAGACCTTCGGTGTGTCGCGGGTGGTGGCCCGCATCTACGACGCCAAGCGCGCCGCGGTCTACGAGCGGCTCGGCATCCCCACCATCGCCACCGTGCCGTGGACCACCGACCGACTGCTGGACGCGCTGACCCGCGAGGGCGAGATCACCAAGTGGCGGGACCCCACCGGCACCGTCGCCGTGGTCGAGGTCATCCTGCACGAGGGCTGGATCGGTCACCGCGTCACCGACCTGGAAACCGCCACCGGTGCCCGGGTGGCGTTCCTGACCCGATTCGGCACCGGGGTGCTGCCCGAACCGAAGACGATCATCCAGGCCAGCGATCAGGTGTACATCATCGCGGTGTCCGGCCGGGTCGGCGAGGCGATAGCGATCGCCGCGCTGCCGCCGAGCGAGGATCTGGACAAATGAAGGTCGCGGTAGCCGGCGCCGGTGCCGTCGGGCGGTCCATCGCCCGCGAACTGCTCGACAGCAACCATCAGGTCGCCCTGATCGAACGCAACCCCGAGCACATCGACTTCGACGCCATCCCCGCCGCCCAATGGCACCTCGGGGACGCCTGCGAGCTGAGTCTGCTGGAGTCGGTGCGGCTCGAGGACTTCGACGTGGTGATCGCCGCGACCGGTGACGACAAGGCCAACGTGGTGCTGTCGCTGCTGGCCAAGACGGAGTTCGCGGTGCCGCGGGTGGTGGCCCGGGTCAACGATCCGCGCAACGAATGGCTGTTCACCGACGCCTGGGGGGTGGACGTGGCGGTGTCCACCCCGCGGATGCTGGCCTCCATGGTCGAGGAGGCCGTCGCGGTCGGCGACCTGGTGCGGCTGATGGAGTTCCGCAAGGGCGAGGCCAACCTGCTGGAGATCACACTGCCCGACGACACGCCGTGGGGCGGCAAGCCGGTGCGCAAGCTGGCGCTGCCCAAAGACGCCGCGCTGGTGACGATCCTGCGCGGACCGCGGGTGATCGTGCCGCAGGACGACGAACCGCTGGAGGGCGGTGACGAACTGCTGTTCGTCGCGGTCGCCGGCGTCGAGGACGCGCTGCGCGAACTGCTGCTACCGACGCGCTGACCCCGGTTCGGCGACCTCGTCGGATGCGGGGTCGACCGGTGCGTCGGCCGAGGCCTGCAGGGTGCGCTGCACGTACTTGACCGCCAGGTAGGTCACCACCGCCGCCACCGCCGTCAGCGGCCAGCCCATCCCGATGCGCGCCACCCCGAGCCAGCCGGTCCGGTCGGCGTTGTACAGCAGGCCCTGCACGACGAACCGCGAGCCGAACACCAGCACCCAGGTCAGCGTCGCGAGGTCGTAGGCGTACACCGCCGCCCGGACGTCCCGCCAACTCCGATCCTGGCCGCTCGACCAGCTCCAGATGTAGCCGACCGCCGGACGCCGGATCACCATCGATGCCGCGAACACCACCGCCCAGGCCAGTGACGTCCAGATGCCGAGCAGGAAATAGCCTTTGGACTCCCCCATCAGGTAGGCGATCAGCGCGCAGACCGCCACCCCGAAGAAGCCGGAGAACGCCGGCTGGGTGGACTCTCGGCGGATCAGCCGCCAGACCAGCACCGCCGCGGCGACACTCAGTGCGGACAGGATCGCTGCGCGCAGCCCCCAGACCGTGGAGACCGGAACGAACACGACGATCGGCAGCGAGGAGTAGACCAGGCCGGCCACTCCGCCGATCTGTTCCAGCAGACGCTGGGCGCTGTAGTCACCGGACATGATTCACCGGCGAGGATAGCCGAAATCGGTCACTGCTGAATTTCGTAGTGCGGGTTGTAGATCGCCTTGGCGCCGCTCTCCAGCTTGCCGAGCCGGCCGTGCACTCGCAGCGTGCGACCGGATTCGATGCCGGGAATCCGGCGTTGCCCCATCCAGACCAGCGTGACGGTGTCGGTGCCGTCGAACAATTCGGCGCGGACGCCGCCCGAGCAGCCCTTCGCGCAGGCCTCCACGCTGCGCAGCACACCGACCATCGTGACCTCCTGGCCGCGCTCGCAGTCGATGACGCGCTGTGCACCGGTGTTGACGGCTTCGTCGGACAATTCCTCGACATCGCGCAGCTCGGGATCTTCGGTCAGCCGCTGAGTCAGCCGACGCAGATACCCTTTCGCTACCGCCATCACATCTCCCACTTCACATAACCCATCAGTGGCAACAACCCAGCTGTGGGATCTAGTCCGTTGTGTGCGCCCGCTACGCTAGACCTGTTGATTGCCTAATGCCACACGACCGGCCTCCGGGGTGCCCGTCGAGTTGCTGACAACACCCGGCACGATCATGTGGTGGCATTCGAATCACGCGGGCGCACCGCGGTCCTGCTGCCCGGGACCGGATCCGACGACGACTACGTCCACCGGGCTTTCGCCGAGCCGCTGGACCGTGCCGGCGTCCGGTTGATCACGCACCGGCCGCAGCCGGCACGCCTGATCGACGGGTATCTGGCCGCATTGGACGCAGCGGCCGAATCGGAGCCGATCATCGTCGGCGGCGTGTCGATCGGTGCCGCGGTGGCGACCGCATGGGCGCTGCACCACCCGGACCGGACCGTCGCCGTGCTGGCAGCTCTGCCGGCTTGGCTGGGGTCGCCGGACACCGCCCCGGCAGCACTGGCGGCCCGACACAGCGCCGCCGAACTGCGCCGTGACGGCCTGCCGGCGGTGGTGGCCCGGCTGCACGCGTCCAGCCCGACGTGGCTGGCCGCGGAGTTGACCCGGTCCTGGACCGCACAGTGGCCGCAGCTGCCCGACGCGCTGGAGCAGGCCGCGCAGTACGTGGCGCCGACCCGGGCCCAGTTGCAGAGCCTGACCCCACCGCTGGCCGTGGTGGCGGCCGTGGACGACGCGGTGCACCCACTGCAGGCGGCCGCCGACTGGGTGGCCGCCGCGCCGCGGGCCGCGCTGCACACGGTGACACTGGATCAGATCGGCGCCGATCCGGCCGCGCTCGGCGCCGCCTGCGTGGCGGCGCTGGCCGAGGCCGTTAACCGCCGGGTCTGATGCGGCGGTCCAGCTTCGCCTCTCCTCCGTCGAGGCTCGCTAACCGCCGGTGATAGTCCGCAACTGCTGCATCGCCGACCCATCCACGCTGCGACGTGCGGCGGGCTGCGGCGGCGGGACCTCACCGCCGTACGGCGCAGTGCCACCGCCCTCCTGGGCGGCGTTCTGCCGGGCGGCCTCCTGCGCCGCGGCGGCGGCGCGCAGCTGCTCGGCCATCGGCTCGGGCAGCCGCACCGGCAGCGGTGTGCGCACCGGCAGCGGGGTGTCGCCACGGCGAACCACGGTGTCGGCCAGCGCCTCCCGCGCTTGTTCGGTCAGGGCGTCCATCGTCTCGTGGGCGCCGTTGACGACGCAGCGCACCATCCAGCGGTACCCGTCGACACCGATGAACCGGACCGCCCCGGTCGCCGAGCCGACCACCTCACGACCCCAGGGGCCGTCGATGATGGCGACGTTCGCCGAGTCCTTGCGCAACGCGTCAGCCAGTTCACCGGCCACCTCGCGCCACAACCCGGCCGACTTCGGCGCCGCGTAGGCGGCGATGTTGAACCGGCCGTTCGAGGTGACCAGCCACACCGCGCTGGGCACACCGGCGTCGGTGAGCTCGACCTGGACCTGCGCCCCCTCGGGCATCGGCACCAGCACCGACCCGAGGTCGAGTCGTGCCAGCGTCGCCTGTGCGGGGTCGTCGAAGTCCTCGATGTCGAACGGGCCCTCCAACTCCTCGTCCGAACCCGGCTCGTCGTAGTCGTCCACCATCACAATCGCCGCCCTTCGTCATCGCACCGCTTCGGCACCGTCACCGGTGCCCTCCCGGCACCATCATCTTCACAAACTCGCATGCCCACCGGAGGACCCGTGCCCGCCGGCACCCCGGGTCGTGTCGGCCAGCCCCGCCTCCTCGAACGACGCCACCTCGACCAGGTCGGGAAGTTCGACCCGCTGCACCACCAGCTGGGCGATGCGGTCGCCGCGGTGGATGATGATCGCCATCGCCGGGTCCAGGTTGATCAGCGCGACCTTGATCTCGCCGCGGTAGCCGGCGTCCACGGTCCCCGGACTGTTGACGATCGCCAGTCCCACCCGCGTCGCCAGGCCGGAGCGGGGATGGATCAGACCGACCATGCCGAACGGGATCGCCACGGCGATGCCGGTCGGCACCAGCGCCCGCTGTCCGGGCTCGAGTTCCAGGTCGACCGCGCTGTAGAGGTCCACACCCGCATCACCGGCGTGAGCTCGGGTGGGCAGCGGCAGGTCAGGGTCCAGGCGGACTACCGGGAGGCTGGTCGACACGAGCCAGAAGACTACTCTTAGCCGCGTGTCGGGACTGCGTGTGAACCACCGGGCATCGCAAACCGTGCGCTACCGCGAGCAGCTTCGGGTGCCGTGGTGGTGGTGGCCGCTGGGGTTCTTCGGGATGGGGCTACTGGCCTACGAGGTCCGGTTGGGCTTGCGGATGCTGCCGCCGTGGCTGCCGTTCGCGGTGGTGTTCGCGATCACGGTGGCGGCACTGCTGTGGCTGGGCCGGGTCCGGGTGCAGGTCACGTCGGGTGACAGTGGAGCCGAACTGTGGGCCGGGGACGCGCACCTGCCGGCGTCGGTGATCGCCCGCGCCGCGGAGGTGCCGCAGTCGGCCAAGTCGGCGGCACTGGGGCGTCAGCTCGACCCGGCCGCGTTCGTGGTGCATCGCGGTTGGGTGGGGCCGATGGTGCTGCTGGTTCTCGACGACCCCGACGACCCGACGCCCTACTGGCTGGTGAGCTGCCGGCACCCGGAGCGACTGCTGGCGGCCCTGCAGGACTGAGCGGCCGTCAGGCCGCGCAGTCCGTGCAGATCATCACGCCGTTCTTCTCACTGGCCAGCCGGCTCCGGTGCTGGACCAGGAAGCAGCTGGAGCAGGTGAACTCATCGGCCTGCTTGGGGATGACACGTACCGACAGCTCTTCGCCGGACAGGTCGGCGCCGGGCAGTTCGAAGGACTCCGCGGATTCCGATTCGTCGACGTCGACCACCGCCGACTGGGCCTCATTGCGCCGCGCCTTCAATTCCTCCAGCGAGTCCTCCGAAACGTCGTCCGTCTCGGTGCGCCGTGGAGCGTCATAGTCAGTAGCCATCGCGTTCTCCCCTCAACTCCCCTCGTAACCCTGCGCGAGCTTTGTACCAGCGTCGAACGCATCCACCAAATGATTCGTGCCCGCTTCGCAGCCAGATTAACTGTGATATGCGCCACATTTCATGTCTGACCACGGTTATCCGTGGCACGCGCGCCCTTTAGAGTGCCTACGTGGTCGCGCAAATCACTCAAGGCAGCGAGTTCGACAAGCATGGTCGGCCGTTCCGGAGACGCAACTTTCGACCCGCCGGTTACGCCCTCGCGTGCCTGGCATTGCTGACCGGCGCGGTGTGGGTGGTGGCACTCACCCGACCACCGGATGTCCATGAGATCGCCGCGTGCAACCCGCCGCCGGCGCCGACCGGACCGGACCAGCCACGACTCGGTGCCCAGGTGCCGCGCACGGCACTGGCCAGCACCACGCCGGCCAAACTGGCCGAGGTCAAAGCAACCGTGCTCAACGCCACCGGACGGGCCGGACAGGCCGCGGACGTCGCCGACGCGATGCGCGACGACGGCTTCGCCCAACCGGCCGCCGCCAACGACCCGGTCTACGACGGCGCCCGGTTGGACTGCCAGGGCCAGATCCGGTTCGGTGAGGCCGGGCGGGCGGCAGCGGCCGCCGTCTGGCTGGTGGCGCCGTGCACCGAACTGTTCCGCGACGACCGCACCGACGACTCCGTCGACCTGGCCATCGGAACCGATTTCACGTCGCTGGCCCACAGCAACGACATTCAGGCGGCCCTGGCCGGGTTGCGCCCGGACGCCACCGGGCTGCCCGACCCGGCGCTGCTGACCAAGATCCACTCCGGCACCTGCTGACCGCCAGCCGACCGCCAGGTTCCCCGGCTAGGGTGTGACGAGCATCCCGAGCCCGAGGAGACCCGATGACCGGCAGTACGGAATCGCCACACCGGAGTTTCGGCATCGACGTCGGCGGCAGCGGCATCAAGGGCGGCGTCGTCGATCTGGATACCGGCGCACTGGTCGGTGATCGGTACAAGCTGCCCACCCCGAGTCCGGCGACCCCCGCCGCGGTCGCCAAGACCGTCGCCGAGGTGGTCCGCCACTTCGACTGGACCGGCCCGCTGGGGGTGACCTACCCCGGCGTCGTGGTCGACGGCGTCGTCCGCACCGCCGCCAACGTCGACGACTCGTGGATCGGCGTCAACGCCCAGGAGGCGATCGCCGCCGAACTCGGCGGACAGCCCGTTGTCGTCCTCAACGACGCCGACGCCGCTGGACTCGCCGAAGAGCGCTACGGGGCCGGCCGGGACAAGACGGGCCTGGTGGTGCTGCTCACGTTCGGCACCGGGATCGGCTCCGCGGTGATCCACAACGGAAAGCTGCTGCCCAACACCGAACTCGGCCACCTCGAGGTCGACGGCAAGGAGGCCGAGCACCGGGCCGCCGCATCGGTCAAGGAGCGCAAGGGCTGGTCGATGAAGAAATGGGCCAAGCAGGTGACCAAGGTACTGGTGGCCATCGAGAATGCGCTCTGCCCGGACCTGATCGTCGCCGGCGGCGGGATCAGCCGCAAAGCCGACCAGTGGGTGCCGCTGCTGGACAACCGGACCCCGGTGGTCGCGGCGACGCTGCAGAACAGCGCGGGCATCGTCGGCGCGGCGATGGCGGCCGCCGCCGACGTCACGCGCTGAAATCCCCCGCTTGGCAGGAACACTCCCCGACTGTCGTTACAATGGTCCGCGGCGGCCGCCTGACCGATAGCGGCGACTATCCCAGCTGACTTCTCGGCTGATATAGAGCCGATATTCGACATACCCGACACTTGCGGTTGCGCACGACCCTGCGAACCGGAAGTAAGTCCGACCGAAGGGGTGGCCGTGGCAGCGACCAAGGCAAAGCCGGAGACCGACGAGCCGAAGAAGCGCACCGCCGCCAAAGCACCCGCCAAGGCCGCCGCCAAAGCACCCGCCAAGGCTGCCGCGAAGTCCGCCGCCAAGGCGCCGGCGAAGAAGGCCGCCAAGACCACCGCGAAGTCGGCCGCCAAGGCGCCGGCGAAGAAGGCCGCGGCCCGGGGCACCAAGGCCTCGGCGAAGAACACCGACCCCGATCTGGCCGGCGACGACCTGGACACCGACGTCGAACTCGACGGTGAGCCCGGCGACGACGACATCGACGACACCGACCTCGCCCTCGACGACGACACCGACGAGGCCGACGACGCCGCGCCCGGCCCCGCCGCCGTAGCCGCCGGCACCGCCGCCGACGAGGAAGACGAGGAGATCGCCGAGCCGTCCGAAAAGGACAAGGCCTCAGGTGATTTCGTCTGGGACGAGGAAGAGTCCGAGGCGCTGCGGCAGGCCCGCAAGGACGCCGAACTGACCGCCTCGGCGGACTCGGTGCGCGCCTACCTGAAGCAGATCGGCAAGGTGGCGCTGCTCAACGCCGAAGAGGAAGTCGAGCTGGCCAAGCGCATCGAAGCGGGCCTGTACGCCACCCAGAAGATGACCGAGCACACCGACAAGGGTGAGAAGCTGGCCGTCGCCTACCGGCGTGACATGGTGTGGATCTGCCGGGACGGCGACCGTGCCAAGAACCACCTGCTGGAGGCGAACCTGCGCCTGGTGGTGTCGCTGGCCAAGCGCTACACCGGCCGCGGCATGGCGTTCCTGGACCTGATCCAGGAGGGCAACCTGGGCTTGATCCGCGCGGTGGAGAAGTTCGACTACACCAAGGGTTACAAGTTCTCCACCTACGCCACCTGGTGGATCCGCCAGGCCATCACCCGAGCGATGGCCGACCAGGCCCGCACCATCCGCATCCCGGTGCACATGGTCGAGGTGATCAACAAGCTGGGCCGCATCCAGCGCGAGCTGTTGCAGGACCTGGGTCGCGAGCCCACGCCCGAGGAGCTCGCCAAGGAGATGGACATCACCCCGGAGAAGGTGCTGGAGATCCAGCAGTACGCCCGGGAGCCGATCTCGCTGGACCAGACCATCGGCGACGAGGGCGACTCGCAGCTCGGTGACTTCATCGAGGACTCCGAGGCCGTCGTGGCCGTCGACGCCGTCTCGTTCACCCTGCTGCAGGATCAGCTGCAGTCGGTGCTGGAGACGCTGTCCGAGCGCGAAGCCGGCGTGGTCCGGCTGCGGTTCGGACTCACCGACGGTCAGCCGCGGACTTTAGACGAGATCGGTCAGGTCTACGGGGTCACCCGCGAGCGGATCCGTCAGATCGAGTCGAAGACGATGAGCAAGCTGCGCCACCCCAGCCGCTCGCAGGTGCTGCGCGACTACCTGGACTAGGTAGTCGGCCCCCGACACCGTGTTCGCTACCGGCTGATCGCACCGAAAACACCGTCGGCGTCCGGGCGGTATTCGGTGACGGCGACCACCGCGGCGACCGGCAACGGGCCGTACAGGTGCGGAAACGTCATTCCGTCCGGGTCGGAGTCGGTCCCCGGCTCCCAGCGCAGCGGCGCGTCGACTCGGTCGGCGGCGATGTGCAGGAGCAGAACGTCGTCGCGCCCCCGGTAGAATCGGTTGGCGGGCAGGTGCACTTGCTGCGGTGTGGACAGGTGAACGAATCCGACCTCCGGATCCGGATCCACCCGGCCACCGCGCTGGGCTTCGGACCAGTCGCGGGCGCCGCACAGGTGCACCAGTGTCTGCGCATCGTCGGTCATCGGCTACACCCTGCCCGATGCCGGCGGTGCCGCGAAAGGCGGTGAGACACGACACACCGATGCGGGGAACATCGCGATACCCCTCGACGTCTGAGACAGTCGAGGTACACGTCGAAAAGAGGAGCCATGAACGCAACCCTGACCGGTCCGGAACTGACCAGGGCTGACCGCTGCGACCGCTGCGGTGCGGCCGCTCGCGTGCGGGCAACCCTCCCGTCGGGAGCTGAGTTGCTGTTCTGCCAGCATCACGCCAACGAGCACGAGGCGCGACTGGTCGAGATCGCGGCCGTCCTCGAAGTCGGCGAACCGCTGGAGTCGTAGGAGCGAGACGCACCGCCGCGCGCCACGGGGAGGCAGCGCGGCCGGTCGTCGGAACTCATCGCACACCGCATGCCGGATCAGCCCGCCAAGCCGTCGCGCCACCACCTGTGGCATCTCACCCGCCGCACCCTGTCGAAAAGCTGGGACGACTCCATCTTCTCCGAGGCCGCGCAGGCCGCGTTCTGGTCCGCGCTGTCGATGCCGCCGCTGCTGCTCGGCTTGCTGGGCAGTCTGGCCTACGTGGCGCCGATGTTCGGCGCGGACACCATGGCCGTCGTCGAAGAGCGCCTGGTGTCGATGGCACACAGTTTCTTCTCGCCGAGTGTCGTCAACGAGATCATCGAGCCGACGATCGCCGACATCGACAAGGGCGCCCGCGGTGAGGTGGTGTCCCTGGGGTTCGTCATCTCGCTGTGGGCCGGCTCGTCGGCGGTCTCGGCGTTCGTCGACTCGGTTGTCGAGGCGCACGGACAGACACCGCTGCGTCACCCGGTCCGGCAGCGGTTCTTCGCCTTGTTCCTCTACGTCGTGGGCCTGGTCTTCGTGATCGCGACGGCGCCGTTCGTCGCGCTCGGACCGCGCAAGATAGCCGAGTACATCCCCGAGAGCTGGGGCCGGGCATTGCATCTGGGCTACTACCCCGCGCTGGTCATCGGCCTGCTGCTGGCGATCACCGTGCTGTACCGGGTGGCACTGCCGCGGCCGCTGCCGTCGCACCGGCTCATCTACGGCGCGGTACTGGCCACCACGGTCTTCTTGATCACGACGCTGGGCCTTCGGATCTACCTGACCTGGATCACCAGCACCGGCTACACCTACGGCGCCCTCGCAACGCCGATCGCGTTCCTGCTGTTCGCGTTCTTCGGCGGCTTCGCGATCATGCTGGGCGCCGAACTCAACGCCGCTGTCCAGGAGCAGTGGCCGGTGCGGCACACCCATGCCGCCCTGCTGCGGGAGTGGCTGCAGGCCCGGTTGCGCGCCCGCGCCGAGCGGATCAGGCCTTCTTGAGGGTTTCGTAGATCCGCTTGCAGTCCGGGCAGACCGGTGAGCCGGGCTTGGCGCTCTTCGTCACCGGAAATACCTCACCGCACAGCGCCACCACGTGCGTGCCCATCACCGCGCTCTCGGCGATCTTGTCCTTCTTGACATAGTGGAAATACTTCGGGGTGTCGCCGTCGGTCCCGTCGTCGACGCGCTCATCGGTGTCAGTGCGTTCGAGGGTGTCGGTCTGCATGCCCATGCCTCACATTGTGCCCAGAACCGGTGACGATCCCCAAACCTTTCTGCGCGAAAACCCCCTGTGCCACCGACGGGGCGGTGTGGGACAGTGGAGCCATGGAGCAGGGCCCCCAGCTGGGTTTCGACGACGACGGCCAGCCCGTGCTCATCACCACGGCCGCGCCATCGTATGAGCAGCAGCACCGTGAACGGGTTCGCAAGTACCTCACGATGATGGCGTTCCGCGTTCCGGCACTACTGCTGGCGGCCCTCGCGTACGGCGCCTGGCACAACGGACTGATCTCGCTGGCGATCCTGGCGGCGTCGATCCCACTGCCGTGGATGGCGGTGCTGATCGCCAACGACCGTCCGCCGCGCCGGCCCGACGAGCCGCGGCGCTACGACGCCGAGCCGCGCAACATCCCGCTGTTCCCCGGTCCGGCCCATCTCGCGCTGGAGGAATCCTGGCGTCAGCAGCCGCCGTCGGCGCGACCGGAGTCGCCGGAACCCCCGGAAACGGACGGTTCTTAGCACATTCTCAAGGCTACCGACGCATCTGCGCACGTCAGCGAGGATGACGGCCGGATCGCGCGGGGAACTCCAGACCCGGGTTGGGCGTTAACAGGAGTGATAGTTGACGCCGATCTTTGGGGAGGCCGCAATGGCAAACGCAACCACCACTCGTCGAGTCGACCGCGATCTGGACGCCCAGAGCCCGGCAGCCGATTTGGTGCGGGTATATCTCAACGGCATCGGCAAGACCGCGTTGCTCAATGCCGCCGATGAGGTGGAGCTTGCCAAGCGCATCGAGGCCGGTCTGTACGCGCAGCATCTGCTGGACACCCGTAAGCGGTTCGGCGAGAAGCGCCGGGCCGAACTCGCGACGGTGGCCCACGACGGTGAGGCCGCCCGCCGGCATCTGCTGGAGGCCAACCTGCGCCTGGTGGTGTCGCTGGCCAAGCGCTACACCGGCCGCGGGATGCCGCTGCTGGATCTGATCCAGGAAGGCAACCTGGGCCTGATCCGCGCGATGGAGAAGTTCGACTACGCCAAGGGCTTCAAGTTCTCCACCTACGCGACCTGGTGGATCCGCCAGGCCATCACCCGCGGCATGGCCGACCAGAGCCGGACCATCCGGCTGCCGGTCCACCTGGTGGAGCAGGTCAACAAGCTGGCCCGGATCAAGCGTGAAATGCATCAGCGGCTCGGCCGGGAGGCCACCGACGAGGAACTCGCCGCCGAATCCGGCATCCCGGCCGAGAAGATCGGCGACCTGCTGGAGCACAGCCGGGACCCGGTCAGCCTGGACATGCCGGTCGGATCCGACGAGGAAGCCCCCCTGGGTGACTTCATCGAGGACTCCGAAGCCATGTCGGCGGAGAACGCCGTCATCGCCGAGTTGCTGCACACCGATATCCGCAGCGTGCTCGCCACCCTGGACGAACGCGAGCACCAGGTGATCCGGCTCCGGTTCGGCCTCGACGACGGCCAGCCCCGCACCCTCGATCAGATCGGCAAGCTGTTCGGCCTGTCCCGGGAGCGGGTCCGTCAGATCGAGCGCGAGGTGATGACCAAGCTGCGGCACGGCGAGCGTGCCGACCGGCTGCGTTCCTACGCGAGCTGACAATCGAATCCGGGGAGGTCACCGCGCACCGCGCGGTGGCCTCCTCGCATATGTGCTGTGACGCCCTCTGATTGAGGTATTGCTAACTAACCATTCACTCAGCTGCCAAGTAGACTCGGCGAAGACGGAGGGTGCCGAATGAATGATCTGGTTGATACCACCGAGATGTACTTGAGGACGATCTACGACCTCGAGGAGGAAGGTGTCACCCCGCTGCGCGCGCGTATCGCCGAGCGGCTTGAGCAGAGTGGGCCGACCGTCAGCCAGACCGTGTCCCGGATGGAACGCGACGGACTGCTGCGGGTGGCCGGCGATCGCCACCTCGAACTCACCGAGAAGGGCCGTGCGCTGGCGGTGGCGGTGATGCGCAAGCACCGGTTGGCCGAACGGCTGCTGGTCGACGTCATCGGTCTGCCGCTGGAAGACGTGCACGCCGAGGCGTGCCGGTGGGAGCACGTGATGAGCGAGGAGGTGGAGCGCCGCCTTGTGCAGGTGCTCGACAACCCGACGACGTCGCCGTTCGGCAACCCCATCCCGGGGCTGCTGGATCTGGGCTTCGGCGCCGGCGCGGGTATCTCCGACGCGCATCTGGTTCGGCTGACCGAACTGCCGGCCGGTTCGCCGGTCGCGGTGGTGGTGCGTCAGCTGACCGAGCACGTCCAGGGCGACGTCGACCTGATCACCCGGCTCAAGGAAGCGGGTGTGGTGCCGAACGCGCGGGTGACGGTGGAAGCCGATGCAGCTGACGGCGTGACGATCGTGATGCCCGGCCACGCCGACGTGAGCCTGCCATACGAGATGGCGCACGCCGTCAAGGTCGAAAAGGTCTGAGCCGGCGGTTCACCCGGCGCGTCGGCCGAACCGCCGGCGCTGCGGCAGCACGACACCGAGTTCGCGCGCCAGCCGGTAGCCGGTCTCGGCGAGCCCGCGGATCCGGTCGGGCCGCAGCCCTGACTGCAGGGCCGTGTCGAGCAGACCGGCCATCCGGTGCTCCGGCGTGGCGCGCAGCGCCGCCTCCAGCGACAACCCGGCCAGCGGCCCGTCGCCACGGGCGTACGCGCTGAACGCCAGCAGGACCAGTGCCTCGCTCCGCCACGGCTGCGGCAGGCTGCGGACCAGCAGCGCCCACAGGTTCTCCGCCTCGGCGGAGTTCTCGCCGATCGCCAGTGCGCAGACCGTGTCCCGGACCGTCAGGTCGGACAGCGTGCAGCCCAGCACCGCCAGTTCAGAATCGGTCGGCGGTCGGCCGTCTGCGAAATCCATTGCGGCCGTCAGGAGTTGCTCGACGTCCTGCCGCGCCTGCCCGCGCGGGTCCGCCCGGCGGGCCGCAGTGTGCGTCGTCGCGCACTCCTCGATGGCGGCGGCGACGGCCGCGCTGCGCTCTGGGGCGTCGGGGTCGATCAGGGCCAGCAGGTCCGCCCGGTGCGCGTACAGCCTTCTGCCCTCCAGCACGGCGGCGACCGCCAGCGGCGACGCCTCCGGATCGTCGACGACACCGGATGCACCGCAGCCGTCGGCGCAGTGCCAGCGCCCGCCCGCCGCCACCCGGTCCACCACGTGCGCGGCAAGCAGTTCGATGCCGTGCTCCGCCAATCCGTCGGTGAGCACCGTGCACAATTCGCGGTGCTCCTCGGTGCAGACCGGGCAGCCCGCCCCGTCGGCGTCGACGACGACCGCAATCGCCGAGGCCGGCGCCGCCGCGGCGGCGATCTCGGCGAGCCGGCCCACACCGTCGGCCAAGTCCGCGGACAGGTCGACCCGCATGACGGCGCCGAGCTCCCCGCCGTCGACCGAGACCAGGATCAGCGACTTCTCGGGAACGAAGCCGAGGATCGCCGGCAACGCCGCGATCAGGGCACCGGGGCGGTTCAACGTGAAATCCGGTTGCTTTTTCGTCATGCCGCAACGGTGCCTCCCGGCACCGTCATCGGACTGCACCCGGGCGCCGCTAATCGGGCGGGCTGTGGATGAATCGGCGACTGTGGATCACCGCTCCCCCGATCACCGCCGCGTTCGCCCCGAGCGAATCCGCCCACCCGACCGGAATGTCGACCACCGGGCGAGACGTTGCCCGACGCATACGCCGTCGGTTTCGCTGAGCCGCCGGCCTTGAGGGAGACTGGAAACAGCGGTGCGGCACGGCACCGCAACGAGGAGGCGAAACCGATGGCCGACAGTGGGCGTCCCGACAGCGGACCGAGTTCGAACCAACGTCACCAGCCCGAGCAGAGCGGCATGTACGAGCTGGAATTCCCGGCGCCGCAACTGACCTCACCCGATGGCGAGGGTCCGGTGCTGATCCACGCGCTGGAGGGCTTCTCCGACGCCGGCCACGCCATCCGGTTGGCCACCACGCACCTCAAGGACACGCTCGACACCGAACTGGTCGCGTCGTTCGCGATCGATGAGCTGTTGGACTACCGGTCCCGCCGCCCGCTGATGACGTTCAAGACCGACCACTTCACCGATTACCGGGAACCCGAGCTCAGCCTGTACGCACTGCATGACAGTGCCGGCACCCCGTTCCTGCTGCTGGCCGGGATGGAGCCGGACCTGAAGTGGGAGCGGTTCATCACCGCGGTGCGGCTGCTGGTCGAACGGCTCGAGGTGCGTCAGACCATCGGGCTGGGCACCATCCCGATGGCCGTTCCGCACACCCGGCCGGTGACCCTGACCGCGCATTCGAACAATCGCGAGCTGATCAGTGACTTCACCCCGTGGATCACCGAGGTGCAGGTTCCCGGCAGTGCGTCGAATCTGCTGGAGTACCGGCTGGCTCAGCACGGCCACGAGGTGGTCGGATTCACCGTCCACGTGCCGCACTACCTGTCCCAAACCGATTATCCGGAGGCCGCGCAGGCGTTGCTGGAGCAGGCCGCCAAGGCCGGGTCCCTGCAGTTACCGCTCACCGCCCTCACCGAGGCGGGCACCGAGATCCGGGCGAAGATCGACGACCAGGTGGAGGCGAGCACCGAGGTGCAGCAGGTGGTGACGGCGCTGGAACGCCAGTACGACGCCTACGTGGCCGCGCAGGCCAACCGCTCCCTGCTGGCCCGCGATGAGGACCTGCCCAGCGCCGACGAGCTCGGCGCCGAGTTCGAACGGTTCCTGGCGCAGGAGGCGAAGAAAACCTCCGGCGACGACGAGATCTGAGACGGGGCCTGATCAGCCGGCGCGGTGCAGCGTCGCGGTGAGGTGGTTCTGCGCGGGCTGGCCGACCGCACCCATGTCAAGCGTGTACGACAGCTCGTCGCCGGTGAAACGGTAGCGGCGGCTCAGCGCGACAACCTCTTTCGCGGTGGGTGTCAATCCGATCGTCGTCGCGGCCAGGTCGAGTTCGATGACGTCTCCGGCCACCGTGACACCACCGACCTCGATCTCGCTGATGCCGCTGGGATGGGCGAGAACCCACTCCACCCGGCCCGGTTCCGGCACCCGCAGGTAGCCGGTCTCGGCGTGCAGTGGCGCCCCGTCGACCGCCGACCGGGTCCGCTGCCCGTACACCAGGAACGGCTTGCCAACGTGTGCGAACGTCACCTCTTCGAGATAGTCGAACGACGCGATGGTCGGGTACACCCCGGTGCCACGGCCGGACCAGGTGCCGAGCAGCGGGGCGAGCCCGACGAGGTTCGGGTGCAGTTCGGGTGTCATGGCGATCAGACTATCCAGCGGTCGAGTCTGGCACCCGGCGGTGATCGCGCAGCGACTCGATCTCCCGCTCGAAGTCGGCCGCCGACTCGAACGACCGGTACACCGAGGCGAACCGCAGGTAGGCCACCTCGTCGAGTTCTCGCAGCGGCCCCAGAATGGCCAGTCCAACCTCGTGGCTGGGAATCTCCGGCGACCCCGCGGCCCGCACCGCATCCTCCACCTGCTGCGCCAGCAGGTTCAGGGCGTCGTCGTCAACCTGCCGACCCTGGCAGGATCGCCGAACCCCGCTGATCACCTTCTCGCGGCTGAACGGCTCGGTGACCCCGCTGCGTTTGACGACCGACAGCACCGCGGTCTCCACGGTGGTGAAGCGGCGACCGCACTCCGGGCAGGACCGCCGTCGGCGGATCGCCTGTCCCTCATCGGTCTCGCGCGAATCCACCACCCGGGAATCGGGATGGCGACAAAACGGGCAGTGCATGGCCGCTCCTTCGCCGTACCGAGAACCGGGTTCCTCCACCAGCGGAGGCGGCTCGGACACCTGCGAGCGTACCTGCGCGGCAATACCGCAGCGCCCCACAGTGTCCGGTGCCGCCGGTGGCGGGTACGGCATCCGCGCTCAGCCGATCGGTGCGATCAGGGTCTGGCCCGCGTCGAGGGCCACCGACTCCAGGCCGTTGAGCTCTCGGATCCGGTCGACAACCGCCGCGGTGGGTGCATCGGGCGCCACCCGGGCCGCCAGGTGCTGCAGGTTCTCCCCGCTCTGGACGCGGACGACCCCGAGTTGGTCGGGAACCGCCGGCGCGGCTCCCGTCATCGTCGCGCCGAACTGCGCGACCAGACCGAGCCAGACGGTGATCGCCGCGGCTACCAGGGCGAGCAGGACCGTCGTCAGCGGTGTGATCGGGCGCGGCCGGTGCACCGCCTGGGACATCGCCACCCCGGTGCCGCGATGACGCAGCGGCGCGCCGGCGGGCCGGCGCCGGACGGGGGCGGTCCGGACCGGGCGGGCCCGATACGCCGACGGGCGCGCCGGAGACGCCGGCCGTACCGCAACCGGCTCAGCCGTCCATCCGGTCCCGATCACCTCGATGAGCATCATGGGGGTCCTCCCTCACTCGTTGTCTTCCGATCCAATTCGCTCGGTTGTTCGAACCGTAATCGATAACACGTTCGAATACGAACATTTGAGCGAGCGTGTCGGACTCTAACGGCGACCACCGACGACCCGGGTCCGTACGCGACACACCTCGAACACATGTTTGATTAATGGTCGTCACGCGACTACATTCGCCCGCATGGGCGATAGCAGCAGAACCACGGCGGCCACGACACCCGACGGAGCGCTGACCGCGCGGCAGCGGACCATCCTCGACGTCATCCGCGCCTCGGTGACCGAACGGGGCTATCCGCCCAGCATCCGGGAGATCGGCGACGCCGTCGGCCTAACCTCGACGTCATCGGTGGCCCACCAGTTGCGCACCCTGGAGCGCAAGGGCTACCTCCGGCGCGACCCCAACCGGCCCCGCGCCGTCGACGTCCGCGGCTCGGATGAGGCCGGCGCGGCACAGGCGACCGCCGCGCCGACCGACGTCGCCGGGTCGGACTCACTGCCCGAACCGACATTCGTGCCGGTCCTCGGGCGGATCGCGGCCGGTGGGCCGATCCTCGCCGAGCAGGCGGTGGAGGACGTGTTCCCGCTCCCCCGCGAACTGGTCGGCGAGGGTGAGCTGTTCCTGCTGAAGGTGGTCGGTGAGTCGATGGTCGACGCGGCCATCTGCGACGGCGACTGGGTGGTGGTGCGCCAGCAGCACGTCGCCGAGAACGGCGACATCGTGGCCGCGATGATCGACGGCGAGGCGACCGTGAAGACGTTCAAACGCACCGCCGGTCAGATCTGGCTGATGCCGCACAACCCCGCGTTCGACCCGATCCCGGGTAACGACGCGGTCGTGCTGGGCAAGATCGTCACCGTCATCCGCAAGATCTGACGGGAACGCGCAAAGGGGGCGCCGCCGAAGCGGCGCCCCCTTTGCGATGCCCGGCCGGCCCGGCTCAGCGGCAGTCGCCCATCCCGGTCAGCGAGAAGAACTCCTGGCGCGAGGCCGGATCGGTGCGCAGCGTCCCCAGCAGTGTGGAAGTGACGGTGCTCGACCCGACGGCCTGCACGCCGCGCAGCGTCATGCAGGTGTGCTCCGCACGGATCACCACACCGACCGCCCGCGGCTGCAACTGCTCGGTGAGCCAGTCGGCGATCTGCTTGGTGAGCCGCTCCTGCACCTGCGGACGCGAAGCGAAGTGCTCGACGACCCGGGCCAGCTTGGACAGCCCCAGGATCCGGTCACCGGGCAGGTATGCGACGCAGGCAGTTCCGGTGAACGGCAGCAGATGGTGCTCGCACACCGACCGCAGCGGGATGTCGCGGGCGAGCACCAACTCGTCGTAACCCTCATCGTTGGGGAACGTGGTCGGCTCGAAGGGCCGCGGGGTGAACATCTCGGCGTAGGCGCGCGCCATCCGGCCCGGGGTGTCGCGCATGTGCTCCTGAGCCGTCGAGACGCCGAGCGCCTCGAGGAATGCAGCCGCAGCCTCCTCGGCGGCGGCCAGATCCGGAACCGGACGATCGACCACCCGCAGATCGGCGTGCATGGCAACCGACATATCACCCTCCCGTATCGACAATCGCTATTGTGTTTAGAGTGGCGGTCTCCGGCTCTGTTTGTCAAGTTTTTTTGGTGTTACATTGAATTGGTGAGCACTCCCACCTGCGGCGGCCTGGACCCGCTAGCCGGGTTGAGCAGCTTGGACGACCCGGTGCGACGCCGCCTCTACCAGTACATCGCCTCGTGCGACGAGCCGGTCGCGCGTGACGACGCCGCCCTCGCCGCCGGCATCAGCCGCACCCTGGCCGCCTACCATCTGGACAAACTAGCCGACGCCGGCATCCTCTCGGTGAGTTACGCCAGACCGGCCGGGCGCTCCGGCCCGGGCGCCGGCCGGCCCGCCAAGCGCTACGCCCGCACCCGCGAAGAACTGTCGGTGAGCGTGCCGCCGCGCAACTACAGCCTGCTGGCCGATCTGCTGGTCACCGCGATGGCCGACGACGAGACCGCCACAGTGCGCACCACAGTGGCCGCCGCGGCGCGCCGGGCCGGACAGGCCAGCGCCGCCGAACACGGCATCATCGGCGCGCTGCGGGAGTGCGGTTACGAGCCGATCCTGACCGCCGACGGGCAGATCGAACTGCGCAACTGCCCCTTCGATCGACTCGCCCGCCGGCACACCGCCGAGGTGTGCGGACTGAACCTGGACCTGATCCAGGGCATGTTGGAGGGGGCCGGCGAGTCGCCGCAACGTGCCGTGCTGGCGCCCTGCGACGGCCGGTGCTGCGTGGTGGTGCAGCCGTCGGAGCGGTCCGGCCGGGGCGTCTTCTGGCGCGGCACCCGCCATCACACCGACTGACTCCACCCGACCCGCGAGGTGAATGTGAACCTGCTGGAATCGTTAGGACTGCAGACCCCGGTCGTTCAAGCCGGGATGGGCGGCGGGGTGGCCGGCGGCGAACTGGCCGGCGCGGTGTCCGCTGCCGGTGGGCTCGGCACGGTGGGGATCGCCGCGCCGGATCGCTTCGCCGCCGAACTGCAACGGGCGGTCGCGGCGGCGGGCAAGCGGCCGGTCGCGGCCAACCTGCTGGTGCCGTTCACCCACCGGGCACACATCGATGCGTGCATTACCGGCGGGGCCGCGCTGGTGGTGTTCCACGACGGTTTCCCTAAGCACTGGATCACCCGGTTGCGCACCGCCGGCATCCCGGTGTTCTGCTCCGTCGGCAGCGCAGCGCACACCCGCCGGGCCCTGGCCGCCGGCGCGAGCGGCCTGGTGGCGCAGGGCGTCGAGGCCGGCGGGCACCTGGTTGCGGATCGGCCGCTGGCCGTGGTGCTGCCGGAGGTGCTCGACGCCGCCGGCGGGGCGCCGGTGCTGGCGGCGGGCGGCGTCGCCGACGCCACCGACGTGCGGGCGCTGCTGTCGGCCGGCGCGGCCGGTGCGGTGGCCGGAACCCGGTTCCTGCTCACCGAGGAGTCCGGGGCGCACCCGGAGTACAAGCAGCGGGTGCTGGGCGCCGAGCGGACGCTGCGCACCATGCTGTTCGGGATGGGCTGGCCGCTGGCGCATCGGGTGATCCCGAACGCGCTCACCGACCGGTGGTGCCGCGGAAGCGATCTCGGTCCGTGGCCGGTGCGCGGTGTCAACCGGCTCGGCGCCCCGCTGAGTCGGCTGATGCCGCTGGGCGCCGTGGACACCTTCGTCGGCCTGCAGCGCGCCACCGTGCCGATGTACACCCCGGCACTGCCGGTGGCCGGGATGGATCCGGCGATGGTGGACCGGTCGGCGCTGTACGCCGGCGAGACGATCCACCGCATCCACCGGGCGATCATCCCGGCCGCCGAAGCGGTGGCCCGGCTGACCCCCTGACGCACCCGAGGAGAACGCCATGACCGACAGCACCCCGCTGCACCCGTGCCCGCCGTTCGACGAGGATTCCGCCCGGCGGAAGGTGCAGGCCGGCGAGGACGGCTGGAACACCCGCGATCCGGAGCGCGTCGCCGGCGCCTACACACCGGATTCGGTGTGGCGCAACCGCGATGAGTTCGTCACCGGCCGCGATGAGATCGTGGCGTTCCTGCGCCGCAAGTGGGATCGCGAACGCGACTACGCACTGCGCAAGGAGCTCTGGTGCTACCAGGGCAACCGGATCGCGGTCCGCTACCAGTACGAGAGCCGCGACGCCGACGGGCAGTGGTGGCGCAGCTACGGCAACGAACTGTGGGAGTTCGCACCGGACGGCCGGATGAGCCGCCGCGAGTCCAGCATCGACGACGTCGCGATCACCGAAGACCAGCGCCGGATCTTCGGGCCCCGAACGCAGTCCGAGCGGGACCAGCCGCCGCCGCTGCGGTGACCGGTCTCAGCTGGCCCGGACGAACCCGTTGAGTCGGGCGGCTTCCTCGGTGGCGAACCAGATCTCGGCGAGGGTGTCGTCGTAGAGGGCGTTGTCCGGGGTGTAGTACAGCCCCGAACCGATGTTCGCCTTGATCGGATAGCCACCCGGCTGCTGGTAGGGGTCGTTCAGCGGCAGATGCATCACCGGATGCACCGACTCGTCGGCCTGGAAGTGCGCTGCCGCCGGCGGAGCAGCAGGCGGGGTCGCAGGCGGCGTGACGACGGCGTGGCGCCCGGTGCCGAAGTCCTCCTCCACCACCACCCGGGTGGGGGTGGTGTCGGAGTCGTCGTCGTCATCGATCCGGTCCTCGTCATGCGACTCGGTCTCGCCGTACCGCGTCCAGGGCGAATCCGATCCCTGATCGGCCAGTTCGGCGCCGAACGCCGGCTCGGTGGGCAGCGTTCCGTAGCGCCGCGGCAGGCGCACCGTCCCCTCGTCGTGGTGTGCCGCGGGTTCGGCGTCGTGGTGGGCGGTCGATGACCAGCGCTCGTCGGTGTCGTAGTCGTCTTGACCGCTCGACCGGGGCACGGCCACCGAAGCGCTGCGCGGCGCGGACACCCGCGCCGGGGCGGGTGCCGGTGCGGGCTTGCGCCGCTGCCACCACAGCGCGGCGATTGCCAGTGTCCCCAGCACCGCCAGGACGCCGATCGGGATCAGCACCCACAGCAGGTTGAAGTGCGACTCCTCGCCGCCGCCCGTCGCCACGGTGCTCCCGTTCGGCAGGTTCATGCCCGGAATCTGCAGCCCCGACAGGGATTTCGCCAGGTCCGCCGGTTCGGTGCTGAAGGTGTTCTGCACCCGGTTCCAGGAGATCTTGCCGCCGGTGAACTTCTGCGACACCAGGTCGCCGTCGACGGTCTGGTCGCCGACCGGGGCTCCGAGTTGACCGGAGGCGCCGTCGAGCTTGTCCCAGGCCGCTTTCATCGCGCTGCGCACCACGAACGCACCGTTGTCGGGGCTGGCGAAGATGACCGGGTCGTCGTCGGCGCCGAACGAGTTGAATCGGCTGCCGGCGATCGGGCCGTCGGCGGTGCTGGTGATCGGGAACCCGAGGTCGCTGCCTTCCGGGCCGCCCAGCGACTCGTACTTGGACAGCACGTCGCCGTCGACGGCGCTGGCCCCGGTGGTCGGCGTGCAGTACACCTTGCCGCCGGCGAAGTTCTGCCCCACCCCGGCGGTGCCGACCGGGTACAGCTCGCCCTGCTTGACGCCGAGGATCCCCGACGCCCCGCCGGCCGCCCGCCACACCTGGTCGATGGCCGCGGCGGGGTCGGGCTGCACCTGCAGATCCGCCAGTTGGCCCGCCAACTCCGGCGGCACCGTGGTGAACGTCCGGGTGGCGCTGTCGAAGGACAGCTCACCGGAGCTGAACTTCTGCGTGACGACGGCGCCGTCGTAGCTCTCGTCCTCGACCGGCACGCCCACCGGACTGGTCGAGCTGCCCAGCTTGTCCCACGCCGCGTTGATCGGCCCGCGCACCACATGCGCGCCGTGCTCCGGGGTCCAGAAGATCACCGGGTTGTCGGGGGCGGCGAACGTCACCATCCGGCTGTCCGGACTGACCAGCCCGGGCACCTCGTCGATGTTGGGGAAGCCCAGACCGCTGGCCGCGCCGCCCATCGACTCGTACTTGTCGAGGATCGCGCCGACCAGCGCCTTGGCGCCGGTGTCGGGGGTGAAGAACATCTTGCCGCCGGCGAAGTCCTGCACGAATCCGGGGCCGGCGCCGTAGACGTCGCCGTGCGGTGCGCCCAGCGGTGAGTTGTCCCCGCCGGCCGCCTGCCAGGCCGCCGTGATGGCGTCGTGCGCGTCGCTCTCTGGCGTCGCCGCTGCCGTCTGCATCGACACCAGCACGGCGACCGTCGCCGCCAGTGCCAGTGAGATACGTGCTGCCGCCCTACCGAATCGACCTCGTCGACCAGCCACCGGAGTCCTCCCAGCCACAACCCTTGACGCATGCATTTCCGGCATAGACTTTCCCCCAACCGACGGAAATTACGAAGCTTAGCCGCCGATATTACGAAAACGGATACCTAGCCGATACGAAATCGATGCCTTACCGGATGGCCGGTTTGCCGGCGCCGGACGATCGAACGCTCAGGTCACGGCGGCTCACGGCGGCTAAACGCCCAGGCTGCGGCCGATGATCTCCTTCATGATCTCGGTGGTGCCGCCGTAAATCGTCTGCACCCGGGAATCCAGGTAAGCCCGCGCCACCGGGTATTCCCGCATGTAGCCGTAGCCGCCGTGCAACTGCAGGCAGCGGTCGATCAGGTACACCTGCTTCTCGGTCGAGTACCACTTGGCCATCGCCGCCTGCTCGACGGTGAGCTTGCGGTCCAGGTGCAACCGGATGAACTCGTCGACCATCAGCCGCACCACGGTCGCCTCGGTGGCCAGCTCGGCGAGCAGGAACCGGCTGTTCTGGAAGTTTCCGATCGACCGGCCGAAAGCCTTGCGCTCCTTGGTGTACTGCAGGGTCTGCTCAAGCACCGCCTCCATTGCGGCGGCGGCCATGATCGCGATCGAGATCCGCTCCTGCGGCAGGTTCTGCATCAGGTAGATGAAGCCCAGGCCCTCCTGGCCGAGCAGGTTCGCCACCGGAACCTTGACGTCGACGAAGGACAGTTCCGCAGTGTCCTGGGCGTCCAGACCGATCTTGTCCAGGTGCCGACCGCGTTCGAATCCTTCCATCCCCCGCTCGACGACCAGCAGGGAAAAGCCCTGCGCGCCCTTCTCCGGGTGGGTCTGGGCGACGACGATCACCAGGTCGGAGTGAATGCCGTTGGTGATGAACGTCTTCGATCCGTTGAGGATGTAGTGGTCGCCGTCGCGGACCGCGCGGGTCTTGATGCCCTGCAGGTCGCTGCCGGTGCCCGGTTCGGTCATCGCGATCGCGGTGATCAGCTCACCGGTGCAGAACCCGGGCAGCCAGCGCTGCTTCTGCTCCTCGTTGCACAGCTCCAGCAGGTACGGCGCGCAGACGTCGTTGTGCAGCCCGAACCCGAGTCCGTTGTACCGGCCGGCGACGGTCTCCTCGGTGATGATCGTGTTGTAGCGGAAGTCCGGGTTGCCGCCGCCGCCGTACTCCTCCGGCACGGCCATGCCCAGGAAGCCCTGCTTGCCGGCTTCCAGCCAGATGCCGCGGTCGACGATCTTCGCCTTCTCCCACTCCTCGTGGTGGGGCGCGACGTGCCGGTCCAGGAACGCCCGGTAGGACTCGCGGAACAGTTCGTGCTCCGGCTCGAACAGGGTGCGCTGGTATTTGACGGCTGCGCTCACGGTGACCTCCGAAAAGTGATCCAGGGAACTTTTCGACGAGGATAGACCAACCGGATGGTTGGTGGGACCGGCGGTCCGCCCTACCGGGCGCCCTCCTGCGGACGCCGGGCACGACGGCGCGGCTGGGCGTCTCGCGCCGGGGCCTGCTGACGCTGCTGGGGCCGCTGACGCTGCTGCGCCTGCTGGCGCTGCTCACCCCCGGCGCCACCACCGGAGGCACCGCCTCCGCGTCGCCGCCGGGCACCGCCGGGACGGCCGCCCTGCGAGCGGGCGGACTGCGCGGGTTGCACCGGCGGCTTCGGGGCCGGCATCTGCAGCGGGGCCACCTCCGGCACCAGCGCGTGCACCGGCGCGGAGTCGGCGGCCACCTGCTGCGGCGCCACCGTGATACCGGCCTTGCGCAGCAGCACCTGGGTGTCCTTGCGCTGCTCGGGCAGCACCACCGTCACCACGTCACCGGCGCTGCCGGCCCGCGCCGTGCGGCCGGATCGGTGCAGGTAGGCCTTGTGCTCAGCCGGCGGGTCGACATGCACGACGAGTTCGACGTCGTCCACGTGCACCCCGCGGGCGGCGATGTCGGTCGCCACCAGCACCCGGGCGGTGCCGTCGCTGAACGCCGCGAGGTTGCGGTCCCGGGCCGGCTGCGACAGGTTGCCGTGCAGATCCACCGACGGCACCCCGGCCTCGGTGAGCTGCTTGGCCAGTTTGCGCGCCTGGTGCTTGGTGCGCATGAACAGGATCCGACGGCCTGGGCCGGACGCCAACCGGTGCACCAGGTCTTTCTTGTCCTGCGCCCCTGCGACGTGGAAGACGTGGTGGGTCATGGCCACCGGCGGCGCGTCGACGGGGTCGACCGAGTGCGACACCGGGTCGTGCAGGAAGCGCTTGACCAGTTTGTCGATGCCGTTGTCCAGGGTGGCCGAGAAGAACAGTCGCTGGCCGTCGGCCGGGGTGGCCGCCAGGATCCGGGTGACACCGGGCAGGAAGCCCAGGTCGGCCATGTGGTCGGCCTCGTCGAGCACGCAGATCCGCACGGCGTCCAGGCTGATCAGCTTCTGCTTCATCAGGTCTTCCAGCCGGCCGGGGCAGGCCACCACGATGTCGACGCCGGCCCGCAGCGCGGCCTCCTGGCGAACCTGGGAGACACCGCCGAAGATCGTGGTGACCTTCAGCCCGCCGGCCTGAGCCAGCGGCTCCAGGGTTGCGGTGATCTGGGTGGCCAGTTCGCGGGTCGGGGCCAGGACCAGGCCGGTGGGCCGGTTCGGCTGCCGTTTGACGCCGGCCAGGCGTGCGGCCAGTGGCAGGGAGAACGCCAGGGTCTTACCGCTGCCGGTCTTGCCGCGGCCGAGCACGTCGCGTCCGGCCAGGGTGTCGGGCAGGGTGTGGGTCTGGATCGGGAACGGCGCTTCCTTACCTTGCGCGGCAAGGGTTTTCACCAGAGTTTCAGGCACGCCGAGGTCGGCGAATGAGGGGGTCATGGTTCTAGGTGCCTTTCGGGCATCGGTGGTGCCGGACAGCCGTCCATGCCTTCCATGGCTGCGCAGGGCACGAGGTGGCGAGATTGCCGGTGGGCAAAATCGATCGCCGTGAGAAAGAGTTTGCGCGTTACCGCACTGCTCACACGTGGTGAATGAACATTCCACGACGTAGTCGGCATCAACGGACGCCAACGTCGCAAGTCAGCTTACCGTATCGGCGTGTCCAGCCCAGCGGATGGCTACAATCGGATTAGAGATAATCGCCACATCAACGGGAGGTCGGTCATGGAGGTCGGCGTTCGCGAACTGCGTGACCAGTTGAGCCGCCACCTGGCGGAGGTTCGCGAGGGACGAACCGTGACCGTCACCGACCACGGGCACCCGATCGCGCGCATTGTTCCGGTGCTGCGGCCGACGAAGCTGGAACAGTTGCGCGCCGAAGGCCGCGTCCAACACGCACGAACCCGCAAACAGCCCGCACCTGCCCCGCTGACCACCACCGGGACGGTCAGCGACCTCATCAGCGAGCAGCGTGGGTGATCGGCTACCTGGACACCTCGGCCTTCGTGCCGTTACTGGTGGACGAACCGACCAGTCCGGCATGCCGGCGGTTCTGGGACGATGCCGACGTGATCGTGTCATCGAGACTGCTGTATGTGGAGGCCGTCGCAGCGGTGGCGCAGGCACAGCGAATGGGCCGTCTCATCGAGGCTGACTATCTGGAATGCCGTGGACGTCTGGACGAAATGTGGTCGCAGATGGACGTCATCGAGGTCGACGAGCAGGCCGTATTACGGGCCGCCGACATGGCGCACCGCTGCGGCCTGCGCGGCTACGACGCCGTGCACTGCGCAGCGGCCCACGACCTCAACGACGACGACGTCGTCGCGGCCTCCGGCGACCAGCGACTGCTGGCCGCATGGGGTGACCTCGGCGTGGCGACGTTCGACATCGGCCAGCGTCTGCACTGATCCGGCCACGCCCGGCGTCAGCGACCGTTCACCACGAACTCGCGCAGGCTGGCGGCCAGCGCCTGCGGCACCCGCGCGGTGATCCGGGTACCGGCCTCGGTGTGCTCGGTGCTGTGCACCCGCCCGTCGGCGTGCACCCGGGCCACCAGGTCGCCCCGGTCATAGGGGATCACCACGTCGACGGCGGCGTCGGTCGGCGCCACCAGCCGGGCCAGCTGGGCGCGCAGTTCGTCGAGCCCCTCCCCGGTGTGCGCCGAGACGAACACCGCCCCCGGCAGTGCACTGCGCAGCTGCGCCAGCGCCAGTTCGTCGGCGGCGTCGATCTTGTTGACCACCAACAACTCCGGCGCCGATTCGCCGTCATGCTCGGCGATCACCTCGCGCAGCACCTGGCGCACGGCGTTGATCTGGGCCAGCGGGTTCGCGTCGGCCCCGTCGACGACGTGCACCAGCAGGTCGGCGTCGGCGACCTCCTCCAGCGTGGAGCGGAACGCCTCCACCAGCTGAGTGGGCAGGTGACGGACGAACCCGACGGTGTCGGTGAGCACGAAATCCCTACCGTCATCGAATGTTCCGCGCCGGGTGGTGGGATCCAGGGTGGCGAACAACGCGTTCTCGACGAGCACCCCGGCGCCGGTCAGCGCGTTGAGCAGGCTGGACTTGCCGGCGTTGGTGTAGCCGACGATCGCGACCGACGGCACGTCGCTGCCGAGGCGCCGGCTGCGCTGGGTGTCGCGGACCTTCTTCATCTCCTTGATCTCCCGGCGCAGCTTGGCCATCCGCTCCCGGATGCGACGCCGGTCGGTCTCGATCTTGGTCTCGCCGGGGCCGCGGGTGCCGACCCCGCCACCCGCGCCACCGGCCCGGCCGCCGGCCTGCCGGGACATCGACTCACCCCAGCCGCGCAGCCGCGGCAACATGTATTGCATCTGTGCCAGCGCCACCTGCGCCTTGCCCTCGGCGCTGGTGGCGTGCTGGGCGAAGATGTCCAGGATCAGCGCGGTGCGGTCGATCACCTTGACCTTGACCGCCTTCTCCAGCGCGGTCAGCTGCGCCGGCGAGAGCTCGCCGTCGCAGATCACAGTGTCGGCGCCGGTGGCCAGCACCGTTTCCCGCAGCTCGATGGTCTTGCCGGAGCCGATGTACGTCGACGGGTCCGGTTTGTCGCGGCGCTGGATCAGCCCGTCGAGCACCTCGGAGCCGGCGGTCTCGGCGAGTGCGGCCAACTCGGCCATGCTGTTGTCCGCGTCGGCGGCGCTGCCGTCGGTCCACACCCCGACCAGCACCACCCGTTCCAGGCGTAGCTGGCGGTATTCGACCTCGGTGATGTCGGCGAGTTCGGTGGACAGCCCCGCCACCCGGCGCAGCGCGGAGCGGTCCTCCAGCGCGAGTTCGCCGGTACTGGGGATCTGCGGGTCGCTCACCGCTGCGCCGACCACCACTGCTCGGCGATCTCCCCGCGGGCGACCAGCACCGACGGCCCGCGCAGATAGCTGGTGGTGTCAGTGACGTCGACGGTGACCTCACCACCGGGAATCCGCACCCGGACGGTTCCGGCCGTCTCCCCCGCGTGCGCCAGCGCGGCGACTGCGGCGGCGACGGTTCCGGTTCCGCAGGACCGGGTTTCGCCGACGCCGCGCTCATGGACCCGCATCGACACCTCCCCGTCGCGCGGCGCGGTCAGCACCTCGATGTTGACGCCGTCGGGGAACTGCCCGGCGTCGAACAGCACCGGCCCGCCCACGTCGAGGGCGGCCAGGTCGGCGTCGGACAGGGTGGCGTCCACGCAGGCCAGGTGCGGGTTGCCGACGTCGACCGCCAGCCCGTGGAAGCTCCGTCCACCGACGGTGGCCACACCGCTGCCCAGCCGGCTGGGTTTGCCCATGTCCACGGTGACCTCGGCGGTCACCTGATCGGCGTGGTGCAGGACCACCGGCCGCGGCCCCGCCAGCGAGCCGACCGTGAACTCGTCACGGGACTCCAGCCCGGCCGCCCGCAGGTAGTGCGCGAACACCCGCACCCCGTTGCCGCACATCTCGGCGATCGACCCGTCGGCGTTGCGGTAGTCCATGAACCAGTCGGCGCCGGTCACCCCCTCCGGCAGCCGCTGCAGCACCCCGGCCGCCAGCGCGGCGCCCGCGGTGGTCACCCGCAGCAGCCCGTCGGCGCCGATTCCGCGGCGGCGGTCGCACAGCGCCGCGACCGCGGCCGGCGTCAGGGTCAACTCGGCGTCCGGATCGGGCAGCACCACGAAATCGTTCTGGGTGCCGTGCCCCTTGGCGAACATCACCAGCTCAGGATACGTGCCGCCAGGCGCGCACCGCGTCATCGACCAGCCCGGTCCCGGCACCGTCGAGCCAGTGGATCCGGTGATCACGGCGGAACCACGACCGCTGCCGCCGCACGTACCGGCGGGTGCCGATGAACGTGGGTCCGCGGGCGCCCTCACCGGCACCGCCGGCGTCCAGGTCGGCGATCACCTGGGCGTAGCCGAGCGCGCGGGCCGCGGTCACCCCCTCGCGCAGACCGCGGCTCAGCAGCGTCGTCACCTCGTCAACCAGGCCGGCGGCGAACATCGTGTCGGTGCGCCGCTGCAGCCGCTCGTCGAGCACCGCGGTGTCCCAGTCCAGGCCGATGATCACCGTGCCCCAACGGGGTTCGCCGATCACCGGCGCGGAGGCCGCGAACGGTTGCCCGGTCAGCTCCCCCACCTCCAGCGCCCGCACGATGCGCCGCCCGTCGGTGGGCAGGATCGCCGCGGCGGCGGCCGGGTCGCGGACGGCGAGTTCGGCGTGCAGGGCGGCCACCCCCACCTCGGCCAGCCGCTGCTCCCAGGCGGCGCGCACCGCCGGGTCGGTGGCCGGGAACGACCAGTCGTCCAGCAGCGCCTGCAGGTACAGCATCGAACCGCCGACCACGATCGGCACCGCACCGCGCGCCGCGATCGCGGCCACATCGGCGGCGGCCGCCGCCTGGTAGCGGGCGACGGTCGCAGTCTCGGACACGTCAAGCACGTCGAGTTGGTGGTGCGGTACGCCGCGACGGTCCGCAACCGCGAGCTTGGCGGTGCCGATGTCCATGCCGCGGTAGAACTGCATGGCGTCGGCGTTGACGATCTCCCCGCCCAGCCGTTCGGCCAGCGCCAGCGCCAGGTCGGATTTTCCGGTGCCGGTGGGCCCGACGACCGCGATCGGCCTCACGGCTGCCACACCCCGGCGAAGTACCCGACGCCGTACGGGGCGTCGCGGTACAGCACGGTGACCGAGCGCGGGCCGGGTTCGGTCAGGCCGGCCAGCACCGCCCAGGCGGCCCGGCCGACGACCTGCTCGGGTTGGCGAGCCAGGGCCGCGGTGTCACCGGCGGCCAGTGCCGCATCCAGTGCGTCCTGCACCGCGACGTCGTCCGGGTGGTGGCCGCCGGGGGCGGCCGGGGTCAGCGTGTTGGCGCCGTCGGCAATCACCAGCACCCCGACCGGCTCCGGCGCGGCGTCGATCTCGGCGCGCAACCGCTGTCCGGCGTCAGCGTCGGTGTCGGGGCCGTAGACGCGGACCTCGACCGTCGCATCCGGCCGGGTCAGGCCGCGCAGCCAGCCGGCCAGCAGCGCGCAGAGCGGCAGGTCCGTCGCGCGACCGGCGTCCGGCGCCAGCCGCACCGGCACGTCGACGCCGAACCCGGCGAACGTGCCCGCCGCATCCGGTCCGAACACCGCATCGGCCGCACCGGCGCCGACTGCCACCCAGCGCGCCGGCAGCGCCCCGGCCGCCGCGCATACCGCAGACCGCAGGTCGCTCAGTTCAGCGGCGGCACCGGCACCCGTCAGCTCCGGGACGAGCACCGGCGCGGACGGCACGATCGCGATCGCCCCCAGCACGCGGGCGTGGTCAGCTGTTCACCGGCGACACCGCCGGTGGGCGGGCCGTGTCGCTGCCACCGGATTCGGCGGCGAGGCTGGCGGCCTCGCCGCGGGCCAGCGCGGCGGTCGCGATGATCACCAGGATCACACCGATCACCACGGTGAGGTCCTCGAGACCGCCGGCGTCGATCCGCTCGTTGAGCAGCACCACGCCGAGCGCGGTCGCCACCAGCGGTTTCGCCACGACCATGGTCGGCATCGACGCGGTGAGCGCACCGGCGCGGAACGCCGACTGCTGGAAGATCATCCCGGCCAGCGTCGCCGCCAGCCAGGGCAGCAGCGCCGGCGAATGCAGCACCGCCGCCCAGCCGTGGTGCTTCAGCAGTTCGACGAGCACCTTGGTCAGCAGCGCGAACACCGCCAGCGAGGTGCCGGCGACCACCGCGAGCAGCACCGCGGCGGCCGGTCCGCCGCTGAAGAACCGGGCGGCCAGCGCGCAGCCCACCAGCAGCGCCCCCACCACCAGGCTCACCAGCACCCAGGTGCGGGTCGGCGCGGAGTGCGTGCCCTCGGTCGGGTCACCGACCACCACGACCACCGCCAGCGCCGCGGCCAGCACGGCCGCCCACGTCCACTCCCAGCTGCTCACCCGGCGCTTGATCACCCAGGCGTAGATCGGCAGGGCGAACAGCAGCGCCGTCACCTGCAAGCCGGTCACCAGCATCACCGAGCCGGCCGCCAGGGCCGCGGCCTGCAGCACGTAGTTGGCGACCGCGGCCCCGCCACCGGCCCACCACCGCGCGTCGCGCAGCGACAGCCAGAACAGTTCGAGGTGGCCGACTTCCTTGTCGGTGATCTCCTGGGCGGAGCGCTGCCGCACCACGTCCCCGATCGCGGACGCCAGCGCGGCGCAGAGCGCGAGCAGCGCCGCTATGACATTCGCAGTCGACATGTTGACCTCCTCAAGCGGGCAACGATACCTGTCCGCCCTCCACAACCGCCTCATCGCGGGACAGCACCACCACCGCGGCGATCAGCACACCGACGGCGGCGATGAGGGTGAACCAGCCGTCCCGGTGCGGTCGCAGCACCTCGCCGAGCAGTGCCACACCGAGCGCCGCGGCCACCATCGGCTCCAGCCCGTCATCGTCGGCAGCGAGGCCGTCAGCGCGCCTTCCCGGAACGACGACTGCTGGAACACCGTCCCGGCCACCGACACCGCCGCCCACGCGTAGAGCTCCGGCGCGGTCAGCAGCGGCCACAGCCCGTGACCGAGCAGATCCACCACGCCCTTGGTGAGCACCGCGAAGACCCCCCAGCACAGCGCGGAGAGTCCCGCCAGCAGTACCGCCGCCGGCCGCCCCGGCCACCGCCGGGCCCCGATCAGGCACAGCAGCACCAGCGGGGCCAGCACCGCGAGCACCCAGATCCAGGTGCGCAGTTCGGCGCGCTCCAGTCCGGCTGTGGGACGGCCGACGGTGATGATGACCGCCTCGGCCGCCACCAGCAGCGCCGACCACAGCCACACCGAACGGCCCAGCCGGCGGCCGGCCTGCCGGGCGCTGATCGGCAGGGCGAACAGCAGCGACGTCACCAGTAGTGATTCGACCAACAGGATCGAGCCCAGGCCCAGTGCGGCGGCCTGCAGGGTGAAGCCCACCGCGGCGACCAGGCTCCCCATCCACCAGCGGCGATCGGCCAGCAGCCGGGTGAACAGTTCCACGTGGCCGATGGACTCGTCGGTAACCTCGTGTGCGCTGCGCTGATGGATCACGTCGCTGATCGCGATGAACAGCGCCGCACCCAGCGCCAGCAGCGCGGCGAGGGTCTCCTTCGCCATTGCCGGCCTCCTGAGGATTCGGGTTTCACTGCGCCAGCCGAGTGGCGATCGGTCAGGTTACCGCCGAGGTGGCGACGCGCTGCGGGGGGCAACTGCTTCAATAGGCAGAGCCAGTAGGTGCGCCGCGATGCGCGGCAGAGGTGCGGACGGTCCGACCGGGCGGTCTGCGCGAAGGGTATAGGTGACGACGATATGACCACCAGCAGCGACTCCCCCGGTTCCCTGCCGTCACCGGGGCTTCGTCCTGGGCCTCGGCCCGGTCCGCGCCCCGGGCCCCGGCCCGGTCCCCGGCCGGGTGCCGGTGCGAATGTCCAGGCCGGCCCGCCCGCCGGGACCCCGCCGAACGACCCGCGCAAGTTCGGCCGGGTCGACGACGACGGCACGGTGTGGCTGATCGGCCCGGCCGGCGAACGCAGCATCGGCTCCTGGCAGGCCGGTGACGCCGACGCCGCGTTCGCGCACTTCGGCCGGCGGTTCGACGACCTGAGCACCGAGGTCACCCTGCTCGAGGAGCGGCTGGCGTCGGGCAGCGGTGATGCGCGCAAGATCAAGGCGTCAGCGGCGGCCCTGGCCGAGTCGCTGCCCACCGCGAGTGTGCTCGGCGATGTCGAGGCGCTGACCGCGCGGATCACCGCCATCGTCGGGCAGGCCGAGGCCGCCGTCGCCGAGCAGCGCACCCAGCGCGACGAGCAGCGTGCGGAGCTCACCGCCCGCAAGGAGGCGCTGGCGGTGGAGGCCGAGGAACTGGCCGCGAACTCCACCCAGTGGAAGTCGGCGGGCGAACGGCTGCGGGCGATCCTCGACGAGTGGCGGACGATCACCGGCCTGGACCGCAAGGTCGACGACGCCCTGTGGAAGCGGTACTCGGCGGCGCGCGACGGGTTCAACCGGCGGCGCGGCTCGCACTTCGCCGAACTGGACCGGGAACGGGCCGGTGCACGGGAGGGCAAGGAGCAGCTGTGCCGGCGCGCCGAGGAACTGTCCAACTCCACCGACTGGGCCGCCACCAGCGCCGCGTTCCGCAACCTGCTCACCGAGTGGAAGGCGGCCGGGCGGACCAGCAAGGACACCGACGACGCCCTGTGGAAGCGATTCAAGGCCGCCCAGGACGTGTTCTTCGGCGCCCGCAACGCGCAGAACGCGGAGCGGGACGCCGAACTGGAGGCCAACGCGACCGCCAAGGAGGCACTGCTGGCCGACGCGGAGCGCCTCGACCCGGCCAACCGCGGCGCCACCCGCAACGCCCTGCGGTCGATCCTGACCAAGTGGGATGAGATCGGCCGGGTGCCGCGGGAGCGGTCCCAGGAGTTGGAGCGCCGGCTGCGCGCCGTGGAGAAGAAGGTGCGCGACGCCACCGAGCCCGCCGTCAGCACCGTGGACCCGGAGGCCGCCGCGCGGGCGGCCCAATTCCGCACCCGCGCAGAGCAGTTCGAACGTCAGGCGCAGAAGGCGCAGGCCGCCGGCAAGGACAAGGAGGCCGCGGAGGCCAACGCCAGCGCCGAGCAGTGGCGGCAGTGGGCGCAGGCGGCCGAGCAGGCCGTCACCAAGCGCTGAGGCGTTACTCGACGGGCGGCTTCGGGTCGCCGTCGCCGAGGCCGTCCAGCAGGCCGCGGGTCTGCCGGTGCGCGGAGTGCTCACGGCGCTGCGCCTCCGCGGCGAGGTGGACCGCGGTGCGCGCCCACACCACCCGCGCCCAGTGGAACGTCAGCACGATCACGGTGAGCCAGGACAGGATCAGCCCGATGCCGGGGCCGGGGTGGCCCGCCATCACCGTCTGCCGGGACCACACCGCCAGCAGTCCGACGACACTGGTCACGGCCGTGCCGGCCAGCGCCACCCAGGCCACCGTCCAGCGGCGGGTCAGCAGCGCCAGCAGCGAGAAGCCGACCCCGAACACCAGCGCCATCCACATGAACAGCCGCGACGGCAGCGTCACCAGCGCCTCGCGCGCGCCGTTGTCGGCGAACAGCACATCCCAGCCGCGGACGCTGCCGGTGTGCGGCAGCAGGAACGATCCCAGCAGCACGAACACCCCGATGGCGACGACCAGGGCGCGGCCGCCGGGGTCGATCTCCTGCGCGACGCGGCGTTCGGCGGCCTCGATGTCGGCCCGGTAGGCCTCGAAGTCGGCGTCTCCGGAACCGCCGCTCACCGGGCACCTCCGGGCGGTCCGATCTTCGGCATGCCCAGGCCCACGCCCGGCGCCGGAGCGCCGTGGCTGTTGCCGGCGCGGGTGCGGCGGTGACTGTGCAGCGGGCTGTCGGCGAGCAGGTGGTGCGGCGCGGCGCCGGTCACCGTGGTGGTGACGATGTCGCCGGGGCGCACCTCGTCGGCGCCCGGGGTGAAGTGCACCAGTCGGCCGTCGCGGGCTCGTCCGCTCATCCGCGCGGTCTGCGCGTCTTTGCGACCCTCCCCGACGGCGACCAGCAGTTCCACCTCGCGGCCGATCTGCGCCTTGTTCTCCGACCAGGAGATCTCCTCCTGCAGCGCGATCAGCCGGTCGTAGCGTTCCTGCACGACCTCTTTCGGCAGCTGGCCGGGCAGGTCGGCGGCCGGGGTGCCGGGCCGCTTGGAGTACTGGAAGGTGAACGCCGTCGAGAACCGGGATGCCCGCACCACGTCGAGGGTGTCCTGGAAGTCCTGTTCGGTCTCGCCGGGGAAGCCGACGATCAGGTCGGTGGTGATCGCGGCGTGCGGGATCGCCGCGCGCACCCGGTCCAGGATGCCCAGGTACTTGTCGGCCCGGTAGGACCGGCGCATGGCGCGCAGGACGGTGTCCGACCCGGACTGCAGCGGCATGTGCAACTGCGGGCAGACGTTCGCGGTCTGCGCCATCGCCTCGATGACGTCGTCGGTGAACTCGGCCGGGTGCGGTGAGGTGAACCGGACCCGCTCCAGGCCGTCGATCTCACCGCAGGACCGCAGCAGCGCGGCGAACGCACCGCGGTCGCGTGGCAGCGCCGGGTCGGCGAACGACACCCCGTAGGCGTTGACGTTCTGCCCGAGCAGCGTCACCTCGATCACGCCCTGCTCGGCCAGTGCCCG
The DNA here is from genome assembly GCF_018455725.1 of Mycolicibacter acidiphilus. Lineage (GTDB taxonomy): Bacteria > Actinomycetota > Actinomycetes > Mycobacteriales > Mycobacteriaceae > Mycobacterium > Mycobacterium acidiphilum. The sequence continues at coordinate 24,279 of NZ_JAHCLR010000001.1, read as the reverse complement.
CACCTCGGCGAGGATGTCGTCGGGGCTGCGGTCCACCTCGCGGCCCCGCAGCGACGGCACGATGCAGAACGTGCAGCTGTTGTTGCAGCCGACGGAGATGGAAACCCATGCCGCGTAAGCGGATTCCCGCGCCACCGGCAGCGACGACGGGAACTCCCGCAGCGATTCCAGGATCTCCACCTGGGCCTCTTTGTTGTGCCGGGCCCGTTCCAGCAGCACCGGCAGCGACGCCAGGTTGTGGGTACCGAAGACGACGTCCACCCACGGCGCCTTGCTCAGCACGCCGTCCTTGTCCTTCTGGGCGAGGCACCCGCCGACCGCGATCTGCATGTCGGGGTTGCTGCGTTTGTTCGGCGCCAGGTGGCTCAGGTTGCCGTACAGCTTGTTGTCGGCGTTCTCCCGGACCGCGCAGGTGTTGAAGACCACCAGGTCGGCGTCGGCCCCCTCGGACGCCCGCCGGTAGCCGGCCTGCTCCAGCATCCCGGCGATCCGCTCGGAGTCATGCACGTTCATCTGACAGCCATAGGTGCGCACCTCGTAGGTGCGCACCCGCTGCTCAACCGCCGTCGAACTCACCCGGACATGGTACGGCGGTTCGGGTCGATCAGCGGAACCGCACCATTTGCGGCACCGGGGCGGCCGGGTCCTCGGTAGGGTCGAACCCCATGACGAACGGCGGGCCCCAGACGCCGTCGAAGGCCCCGGAGTCGGACCCGGTGCCGATGATCACCATCCGGGGCGTCAACAAGCATTTCGGCGACGTGCACGTGCTGCGCGACGTCGACCTCGACGTGGCGCGCGGCGAGGTGGTGACGATCCTCGGCCCGTCCGGGTCCGGCAAGTCCACCCTGTGCCGGACCATCAACCGACTGGAGACCGTCGACTCCGGCGTCATCGCCATCGACGGCCAGCCACTGCCCGCGGAGGGCCGGGACCTGGCCCGGCTGCGGGCGCAGGTCGGCATGGTGTTCCAGTCGTTCAACCTGTTCCCGCACAAGACCGTCCTCGCCAACGTCACACTGGCACCGATGAAGGTGCACGGGACGTCGCGCCGGGACGCCGAACAGCGGGCACTGGCCCTGCTGGAGCGGGTCGGCGTCGCCGATCAGGCCGGCAAGCATCCCGGTCAGCTCTCCGGCGGGCAGCAGCAGCGGGTGGCGATCGCCCGCGCCCTGGCGATGGACCCCAAGGTGATGCTGTTCGACGAGCCGACCAGCGCGCTGGACCCGGAGATGGTCACCGAGGTGCTGTCGGTGATGACGGCGCTGGCCGCCGACGGGATGACGATGGTGGTGGTGACCCACGAGATGGGGTTCGCGCGCCGCGTCGCCGACCGGGTGGTGTTCATGGCCGACGGGGCGATCGTCGAGGACGCCCCGCCCGCGCAGTTCTTCGCAGACCCGACGACGGCCCGCGCCCGGGACTTCCTCGCGAAGGTGCTCGACCACTGATGGTGCCCCGGTGGCTGACGCGTGCGCTGACGGCGGCCGGCACCGCCGTCGCGGTGCTGTCGGCGTTGGCAGGTTGCACGGCGCATGACAGCGGGACGATCACCGTCGGCGTCAAATTCGATCAGCCGGGGCTGAGCATCAAAAAGCCCGACGGGACGCTGAGCGGTTTCGACGTCGACGTGGCCCGCTACGTTGCCGGGCGGCTCGGCTACCCGCCGGATCGGATCACCTGGATCGAGGCGCCGTCGGGGCAGCGCGAGATGCTGCTGCGCAACGGTCAGGTCGACTACATCGTGGCCTCGTATTCGATCACCGACGCTCGCCGGCAGCGCGTCGACTTCGCCGGGCCGTACCTGCGCACCGGGCAGTCGCTGCTGGTGCGCGCCGACCACGACGACATCACCGGCACCGCGTCGCTGCAGAACCACAAGAAGCTGTGTTCGGTGTCGGGTTCCACCCCGGCGCAGCGCATCAAGGACCGTTATCCGGGCGTGCAGTTGCAGCGCTACGACACCTACGCCGCCTGCATCGAGGCGCTGCGCAACGGCGCGATCGACGCCGTCACCACCGATGACGTGATCCTGGCCGGGTTCGCCGCGCAGAGCCCCGGCGCCTTCAAACTGGTCGGCGAGCCGTTCTCCACCGAGCTGTACGGGATCGGTCTGAAGAAGGGCCGCGACGGCCTGCGGGACCGGATCAACTCCGCGATCGCCGAGATGGAGAACGACGGCGCGTGGCGGACGGCGTTCCTGGCGAACTTCGGCGCGGCGGGGATTTCGGTGCCCGCTCCCCCGCCGATCGAGCAGCCGTGAACGCCGTCGCGGACTACCGCTGGCAGATCGTGGAGGCGTTCACCACCACGATCGCGCTGGCGGTGTGCTCCGCCGTCGGGGCGCTGATCCTGGGCACCGTCCTGGCGGCGATGCGCCTGGGCCCGGTGCCGGTGCTGCGGTGGCTCGGCACCGGCTATGTGCACCTGGTGCGCAACACGCCGCTGACCCTGCTGCTCCTGCTGTGTTCGTTCGGCCTCGCGCAGACCCTGGGGGTGACCCTGGTCGACCCGCAGTCGCCGACGTCGATCGACGACAGCAACTTCCGGCTGGCGGTGCTCGGCCTGACCGTCTACACCGCGTCGTTCGTCTGCGAGGCGCTGCGGGCCGGGGTGAACACGGTCGGGATGGGGCAGGCCGAAGCGGCCCGCTCGCTGGGGTTGAGTTTCAGTCAGAATCTACGGATCGTGTTGCTGCCGCAGGCCTTTCGGGCGGTGATCATCCCGTTGGGTTCGGTGCTGATCGCTCTGGCGAAGAACACCACACTGGCGTCGGCGATCGGGGTCGCCGAGGCGGCGCTGCTGATGAAGACGATGATCGAGAACACCGCGGCGCTGCTGGAGGTGGGCACTGTGTTCGCGGCCGGCTTCGTGGTGCTGACACTGCCGCTCGGCTTGTTCTTCGGTTGGCTGGGCCGACGCTGGGCGGCGACCCGATGACCGCCGCCACCGTCGTCTTCGACGCACCCGGTCCCCGGGCTCGGGCCCGACACCGTGCGCTGTCGGTGCTGACCGTGCTGATCGCGGTGCTGCTGGGCTGGGCGGTGTTCTCGCGGCTGTCGGCCAAGGGACAGCTGACTGGGGAGAAATGGGCGCCGTTTCTCACCGCCGACCTGTGGCGGACCTACGTGCTGCCGGGGGTGGCTGGCACGCTGACCGCGGCGGCGTGGTCGATCGGGCTGGCGCTGCTGCTCGGGGTGGCCCTCGGTGTGGGCCGGATGTCGGGGATCCGGCCGGTGCGGTGGTGTTGCGCCGTGCTGGTGGAGTTCTTCCGGGCGATCCCGGTGCTGATCATGATGATCTTCGCCTACTTCCTCTACGGGATGCTGGAGGCGTTTCCGCCGCAGCAGATCGCGCTGGCCGGGGTGATCACCGGGCTGACGCTGTACAACGGCGCCGTCATCGCCGAGATCGTGCGCGCCGGAGTGCACGCACTGCCGGGCGGGCAGTCCGAGGCCGCGGCCGCGCTCGGGTTGAACTGGCGGCAATCGATGCGGCTGATCCTGCTGCCGCAGGCGATCACCACGATGCTGCCGGTGCTGGTGTCGCAACTGGTGGTGGTGCTCAAGGACACCGCGATCGGGTATCAGATCACGTTCGTGGAGATGGTGCGGCAGGGCACCGTGGTCGGCTCCCAGTACAGCAACTACCTGCCCGCGCTGCTGGTGATCGCCGCGCTGATGATCGTCGGCAACCTGGTCCTGTCGGCCGGCGCGATAGGACTGGAGGGCCGGTTGCGCCGTTCGCGTCGCAGTCCGCTGGAGGCGGCGACGATCGAGCCGGAGGGCGCCCCCGGTGCCCCGGTCGTTTAGCCCCTGCCCGCGTGCGGTTCGGCGGGCTAGAGTCTGATCAACCGTCAACGACAGGAGACTTCCATGGCCCTCACCCCCAAGGATGCGTTCAACGCGGTCCGGGACATCGCCGCCCATGCGGTCGACAAGGCCTCGGACATCGTCGAGGACGCCGGTGACATCATCCGCGGCGACATCTCCGGCGGGGTCAGCGCGATCGTGCAGGACTCCATGGAGATCGCCAGCCACGCGGTTGAGCGGACCAAGGAGGTCTTCACTGGGGAGAGCGACGAGAAGGACGCCTGAGGCGCGGTGCGCTGAATCCGTCGGTCCTCCCCTCGGGGTGCTTCGATGCATTCCCGGTGGCAACCCCGGCTGCACCATCCACCGAAATGTCGGCGGTCAGGCCTATTCTCGGGCAACCATGACAACAGCAGAAGATCGAGCCGACTCCCTCCTCGGAGCACTTTCCAAGGCGAAGATTTCCCTGGAGAACCACGGGTTCATCGAGCGTGTAACGACGGCCGTCGGGATCGCCGGGTGCCAGGCGGTGGTAAACGTCGACAAGCCGTATGTCCGTGCCAGACGGCGAGACGGTCTCCCCGATCTCCACATCTACTACGGGTACACCACCGGTTTCGTCTCCGAAGACGAAGTCCTTCGCTTCGCCGGCGCTGGTGCCGACCGCGGACCCAGTTCACGGAAGGGAACGTGGTACGTGGCGCATCCGACGACTCAGGTGCGTCCGGGCAGCACACGGGCTCGCGACGTCCGACGCGAAGCGGCGCTCTGCAGCACCTGCTATGTGGAGTTGCCGCTCACCGGCATCTGCGGCGAGTGTGGCTAGCCCCCGACCGGAGTAGCTGTGACCCTGATGGCAAACAAGCCGCGAACCGCCGAGTTCACCGCCGCCCCCGGCTCGGTGGTGCTGGTCCGCGACGCCGAATGGCTGGTCACCGCGGTCGAGGAAGCCACCGACGGGTTCTTCGTACACGTGCTCCGGCTGTCAGAGTTGGTACGCGACACCGCCGCCACGTTCTGCACCGCCATCGACACCGTCACCGAGGTCGACCCGACGAAGGTCCGCGTCACCGCCGACGGCTCCCGGGCCAGCACCTCGAGATAGCAGACCAGTGCCGACGACCCGACGTACAACGTGCGCCAGATACCGTCGGGGTCATCCCAGCGACCGTCGAATCGGCCGTGATCGGCGTATTCCCACGGCGTCCAACTCCACGGACCGACCGGGTAGCCGACCCTATAAACCCCGGTATCAGAAATGTGGTGGTACCGCAGCGGCCCTGACGCAGTCTGGATCAGGGCAAACGCGTTCATTTACCCGATGGCGGCGAACTGTCGGGCGGCGGCGATGACGCGCGCACCATCGGCCTCCAAATCGCCGTTGCGCAGCACACGGGCCGGCGACTGGTCATCCAGGCTCGGATTGAGCCCCTGAAACCATGCCTGCGCGACTTGTGCGGAGTCACGCTCTGCGATGATTCGCGCCGCCCGATATGCCAAGCGCAGCCGTTCCAGGTCAGCAGGCTTACCAACAGTGCGGGCGCCCTCCGCCCACTGACGGACCGCACGAGTCTCCTTGACGCCGCCAAGGTAGGCGACCAACTTGGCTCCGAGCAGGTCGCGGAGAGCGCCGACGAGCTCCGCACTGGTCATCGTCAGAGCATCACGGTAGGCGGCCAGGTCAGGCCTCGGCGAAGTGATCGTCATCGGATACACCTCTTTCCCGCTCGAAATCCAGTCACATCACACATTACTTCACAGAATAGATCCCACGTCGGATCACAGCGACGATTCGCAGTGCGGGCGGCGAACCAACGTCGCTGCGATCCGGTCACGGGTGGATGCGCGCTCAACCGCTTCACACCTGCCGCCGCTCTCGCTCGCCGGCAATCCCGTCGCGGACCACCTCGTAGGCCATCGACGGGTTGTAGCCGCGGCGGGCCAGCATCGCCACCAGCCGCCGGGTGACCTTCACGTCGTCCTCACCGAGGGATTCGCGGCGCAGTTTGGCGTGCACCAGCTGTTCGGCCCGGTCGCGCTCGGCGTCGGAATCCAGGTCGGCGAGCGCCTCGGCGATCACGTCGTCAGCGACGCCTTTGGTCCGCAGTTCGGCGGCCAGCACCTTGCGGCCCTTGCCGGCGTATTCGTGCCGGGATCGCACCCACTGCTCGGCGAAGTCGGCGTCGTCGATCAGCCCGGCGGTCGTCAGCCGGTTCAGCACCCGCTCGCTGACGTCGTCGGGGTACCCGCGCTTGGTCAGCTGTTCGGCCAGTTCGGCCCGGGTGCGGGCCCGCGCGGTGAGCAGGCGAAGACACACCGTCTTCGCCTGCTCCTCACGCTTGGCCGGATCAGCCTCGACGGACTCAGAAGTCGACGGGAGCGGGCAGAACGTCATCGGAACCCTCGTCGGTCAGCACCGCACCGACCCCCAGCTTCTCCTTAATCCTCTTCTCGATCTCGTTGGCCACATCGGGGTTGGTCAGCAGGTAGTTGCGGGCGTTCTCCTTACCCTGCCCCAGCTGCTCACCGTCGTAGGTGAACCACGAACCGGACTTGCGGATGAAGCCCTGGTCCACGCCCATGTCGATCAGCGACCCCTCACGGCTGATGCCCCGGCCGTAGAGGATGTCGAACTCGGCCTGCTTGAACGGCGGGCTGACCTTGTTCTTGACCACCTTCACGCGGGTGCGGTTGCCCACCGCGTCGGCGCCGTCCTTGAGCGTCTCGATCCGCCGCACGTCCAGGCGCACGGATGCGTAGAACTTCAAAGCCTTTCCACCGGTGGTCGTTTCGGGCGAGTTGTGCACCATCACACCGTCGACGAAGTAGTTGTGGTTGCCCTCCACCTCGATGTCGAAGCGGTGCATCGACTTGGTCGGTGGCTTGACGTGCACGTCGAGCACTCGGGCCGGCACCAGCCGCTCGGTGGGCTCGGCGAACTGCGGGGTGACCGATCCCTGGCCGCGCAGTCGGGGCAGCAGCTTGTACTCCATCGACGGGGCCATGTACGGCGCCACCAATTCCTGAAACTGCGCCGACGCGGCCGTGGAGAAGACCAGCACCGCCTTGCCGGCCGCACCTGCTGACCGAAGCCGCACATCCAGACCGTGCGTGTCGCGCAGGTAGTCGCGCAGCCGGGGCCGGGTCGTCTCGCTCATCGCCTCGACGCAGATCTCGATCCGCCCACTGCCACCGGCGGTACGTTCCTGCAATCCCTTGGAGCGCACGGTGAATGAGCCGTCGTCCATGTACCAGACCGCCAGTGCCAGCGGAGTGAGCGCCTTGAGGTAGTCCTCCGAGAAGAACTTCTTGCCGCCCCCGAGGTACACCGCGCGCTGCAGTTCGGCGAGCTCCGGCAGCGGGGTGAAGTCGGCGAAGTGCGCGCCCCTGGCGTTCTCCCGGGTCAAGTGCCCGATGTTGCCGAGCAGCGCGGTCTTCCACTGCAGGTAGTCCACCTGCTTGGCACCGTGCCCCAGCCGGAAGCGAACCCCGTTGCGGTCGTGGCGATTCGGCGAGAGGTTTCCGTCGCCCATCAGCGACCCGAGCACCACCTGGAACTGCTGGTCGCTGAGCAGCTGCGGCTCGGCGGCCATCACCCGGTCACCGGCGATGATCTCGCCGGCCTCGGTCCAGCCGCCCGGGGTGCGGATGAGGTGGTTGGGGGTGGCGGCGAACTGGGATTTGCCGTTGCCGCCGGACTTCTCGACGGTGAACTGCAGGAACCGCTCGGCGGGCCCGTTGTCGAACCAGTTCACGATCTTGCGCGGCTCAACTCGATCGGTGACGGGGTCGTAGGACAGTACCTCGACGTCCATCTTGTTGTTGACGATCTTGCCGATCTTCTCGGTGCTGCCGTCGGCCAGCGTCACCCGGGTGCTGTAGTTGAAGCACCCGAACATCACTCCGATTTTTTCCCGCAGCTGGTTGATGAAGATCGCGGTGGTGCCGGAGTTGTTCAGCGCACCGGTCATCTTGCGCAGCGCCTGGCTCATCAGCCGGGCCTGCAGGCCGACGTGACTGTCGCCCATCTCGCCCTCGATCTCGGCGCGCGGCACCAGGGCGGCCACCGAGTCGATGACCAGGATGTCCAGCGCCCCGGAGCGCACCAGCATGTCGGCGATCTCCAGTGCCTGCTCACCGGTGTCGGGCTGGGAGACCAGCAGCGCGTCGGTGTCCACGCCGAGTTTCTTGGCGTAGTCGGGGTCCAGGGCGTGCTCGGCGTCGATGAACGCCGCGATCCCGCCGGCCGCCTGGGCGTTGGCCACCGCGTGCAGGGCCACCGTGGTCTTACCCGAGGATTCCGGGCCGTAGATCTCGACGACCCGGCCACGCGGCAGGCCGCCGATGCCCAGCGCCACGTCCAGGGCGATGGAGCCGGTCGGGATGACCGAGATCGGTTGGCGTACCTCGTCACCGAGGCGCATCACCGAGCCTTTGCCGAAACTCTTGTCGATCTGGGCCATCGCCAGTTCGAGTGCCTTCTCGCGATCAGGGGCTTGTGCCATGATGCCTCTCCTGTGGTTCGGTGTTCGGTTGACCGGTTCCCGGTCGATTGGCGGTGACGTTAGCGACAAGGTCCGACAACCCGCCGAACTCCATCCACAGTAGGCGAACGCGTGTTCGAATCAAGTGCGACACGCGGTGTGTCGCCCGAGCACCACGACGTCCGCTGTACACATGGTGGCGACCCGCCGCGCCCGGCTCCGCCGCGCTCGCGATCCCCGCTAGGCCACCCGCAGCACCCGCGCCGACGCGCCGATCGTGGTGTCGTCGCCGCCCATCATGGTTCGCATGAACACCTCCTGTTCGCGTCGCCCGCGGACCGCCGCGCGGGCCGCCCCACCTGGCAGTGTGAGGGCGGCGGCGCTGCGCACCAGGTTGACCGGCATCCGCAGCAGTTGGTACCACGGCGGCACATAGGCTGGCAGGCCCAGCTTGCGCATCGTCCAGGGTCCCAGGAATCCGCTGGTCACCGACAGGTGCTGCGCCCGCGCGATCCGGCGGCGCAGGCGGGTCATGGCGCGGTAGTGCCACTCCATCGGGTCGTCGGCCATCGGGACCGCCAGCTGCCGGGTGGTCTCGTCGGGTTCCGACAGCGCCCCCAGGGTGTGGTACAGGATGCGGACGGCGTCGCGGAAGCTGCGCGGCAGCCATTCGTCGTGAATGCCCATCAGCCAGCCGACGTAGCGGGTCAGGTGCGCGATCGCGTCCAACTCGCCGGGCGACAGCAGGATCCCCATCCCCATCGCGGCCGACGGCGGGGCGATCAGCGCCCCCACCAGTGTCGCCGCCATGTCGGTCTGGTTGACCGGCAGCCCCCACTCGTCGCCGCGCCAGTCCGGCAGCGCCGCCACATGCCGTCGCACGTACTCGTGGATCAGCCGCACCCGGATGGTGGCCTGATAGCCGGCCCCGAGCGGGTCCAGACCGCCTTCGGAAGTGACGTCCATCGCCCACTGCAGGGTCTCGGCGAACCGCTTGTTGGAGCCTTTCTCCAGCACACCGGTGCGCAGCAGGGTCTTGTTGAACGACGCGAACTGGTAGCCGCCGAGGAACGACACGTCGCGGGCGATGTAGGTGCCGTCGGCGCCGCCGCGGACCAGGGCGCGCTGTCCGCGGCGCACCTTGGCCATGTCCACCCAGGCCGGGATCGGCTCGACCGCGGCGAAGAACTCGCGCAGCGGTTCGGGCGCGTCCGGGGCGGCCGCCAGCCCCTCGGCGACGATTCGGTCGAAGATCGGCCGGGTCTGCTTGGTCCCGGTCGCCGACATCCACTCGACCAGTCGGCGCATCGGCTCGTCGCCGACGGTCAGGCCCTCGCCGATCTCGTGCCAGCGCTGCGGGTCCGGTTTGGCGATCGCCAGCGCCCCGGCCAGCAACCGGACCGTGGCCGGGACCGACCCGAACGAATCCGGATGACGGGTGGGGATGGGCGTGCTCATCGGGGCGACCTCCGCGACGACATTCGGATAACAATCGTGTTCCGAATGTAGGGCGCGGGTATGGTGATGTCAATGAAACGCGCGGAAGTGGTGCGTGACTACGGCGGGATCAGCGCCGTCGACCGGCGCGCCGAGCGCCGGGCACGTCTGCTGGCCGCCGGACGACGGCTGTGGGGCGAGTCTGGGATCGGTGAGGTGACCGTCCGCGGCGTGTGCGGCGCGGCCGGACTGATCCCCCGCTACTTCTACGAGCAGTTCCCCAACCGCGACGCGCTGATCTTCGCGGTCTCCGACGACGTCCGCGACGAACTGCTGGCAGCCCTGGTGGCCGCGGGCACCGGCGACCCGGGCACGCTCACCGACAAACTCCGGTCGGCGCTGACCGCGTTCCTCGAACTCGTGGTGGCGGACCCGCACATCCACCGCATCGCCACCAGCGACCTGTCCGGGGTGCCCGGGCTGAGCGAGCACCGCGCCGGCGTGCTCGACATGATCACCGAGCTGATCGTGGCGCTCTCCCCCGCCGTGCTCGACGGCGAGACCCCGGCACCCGCGGCGCTACGCCGCGGCGCGCTGTTCCTGGTCGGCGGCGCCAACCAGGTCATCGAAGCCTGGTTGGCCGACCCGCAGGAGAGCATCGCCGACCTGGCCGCAGTCTGCGCCGACCTGAGCACCGCGGTGGTCCGCAGCATCCTCGGCCCGAGTCCTCACCACTGATCACGCGGCACGTCGAAGTCCGCGCACAGCGCCCACCACACATCCCGGGGTTCGACGCCGTCCTCGATGGCCTGCGCGGCCGTGCGCCCGCCGACTGCGGCCAGCACGTGATCAGCCAGCACCGACCCGCCGTAGGCCGCCCCGAAGCGCCCCGCGACCCGCTCATGGAATTCGGTCAGCCGCACCGATTCAACCTACCCAGCGCAGGCCAGTGCCTCGTGACACACCCGCACCGGATCCGCCACCGTCGCAGCACCGTCCGCCGCCCGGCGCGCGGCCGCCCGGTAATCGGGCGACCCCAACACCGCACCCACGGCGGCCGCCAGCGCTTCGACGGAAAGCGGCCGCACCAGCTCCCCGCTTCCTTGGCGCACAACACGATTGGCGATCTCCCACTGGTCACCGCCGCCGGGCACCACCACCAGCGGTACCCCGGCCAGCAGCGCCTTGGCGACGATCCCGTGTCCGCTGCCGCAGATCAGCACATCGGCGTGTGCCAGCAGTTCGTCCTGCCGCCCCAGCCCGGCCACCGCCCACGGCGGCAGATCCAGGTCCGCCCCACCCAGCCGTGACACCACCACCCGCGCACCGGCCGGCAGCCCGACACCGGGCACCAGGGCCTGCAGCGCCACCTCGGCCAGCCCCGCCATGCCGGTCGACGCCGTGGACGGCGCCACCACCACCACCGGGCCGGCACCCGGCGGCACCGCCAGCACACTGTCGGTGGGCTCGAAGTGCAGCGGCCCGACGACGACGGCCTCCGCCGGCCAGTCCGGCCGCGGCACCTCCAGCGCAGGCAGCGTGGCGATCAGCCGCCGAACCGGCCCCGGGTCGCGCACCGGCAGCCCGATCCCGGACCGAGCCACCGCACGCTGCCGATCCCCGGCCCGCACCGACCGCGCGGTCAGCGTCCGCAACACGGTGTCCCGCAGCCGGCCGCGCACCCCGGTGCCGGGTGCCAGGCCACTGCCGATCGGCGGCAGGCCCTTCGACGGCAGGTACAGCGGATGCGGGCTGAGCTCCACCCACGGCACGCCCAGCAGCTCCGCGGCCAGCCCGCCGCAGACCGTGATCACATCGGAGACCACCAGGTCCGGCGTCAGCGAGCGCAGCAGGTCCAGGTTCTGCACCGCCATCCGCGCGGCCCGCCGGTGGATCTTGGCGCCCGAATCGAAGTCGTCATCGCCGGCTTCGGGATCCAGGCCGAGCAGTTCGGCCGCGTCAACACCCGCGGCGGCCGCGGTGGCCAGCCACTCGACACCGGTCAGCAGTGTCGCGGTGTCGCCGGCCGCGGCCAGCCGCCGGCACAGTGCGATCGCCGGGAACGCGTGACCGGGATCCGGCCCGGCCACCACCACCACTCGCATCGGCCTACCGTGCCACAGCGCTGCGGGCCTAGTCTGACAGGCATGACCGAACCGAGCGTGCAGCCGACTCCGATCGACCCGGAAGACAACGTTCGCCTCGTGGAGGTGTTCTTGGACGCGCTGGCCGACGAGGACCTCGACACCGCGGCCGCGGCCCTCGCCGACGACGTCGTCTATCAGAACGTCGGGCTGCCGACGATCCGCGGGCGCAACGCCACCATCGGGGTGTTCCGCAAGATGGCGGGCCGTGCGGCGTTCCAGGTCAAGATCCACCGGATCGCCGGCGACGGTTCAGCGGTGCTCACCGAGCGGACCGACGCGCTCACCGTGGGCCCGCTGCGGCTGCAGTTCTGGGTGTGCGGCGTGTTCGAGGTCCACCAGGGCCGGATCACGTTGTGGCGGGACTACTTCGACTTCCTCGACATGTTCAAGGCGACACTGCGGGCGCTGGCCGCGACGGTGGTCCCGGCCCTGCGCCCGACGCTGTAGCCGATACCGGTCAGAGCCGGGTCGACCCCGCGAGTTCATCGAACGCCTGCGCCCACCCGAGTAATTTGTCGGTGGCCTCGGTCAACTCGTCACGGTAACGCCGTTGGGACATCGGCGAATTCACCGGAAGACCGGACGGTGTCGCCGACCCGTCATTCGCTGACGACACCAATTGCGCAGCGGCGGTGACCATCTCGTTGTACTGGCGGACACCGGCGCCCAGTTGGGCGGTGAACGCGTTGATCGTCGGCACCAGGTAGGCGCGCGCGTCCGGGCTGTGCTGCACTGCTCGCTCCATCGACACCACCTCGGCGGCGGTGGCCGCCATCGTCGACGCGCTCCGCTTCACCGCCGCGGTGAGGTCACCGATCTCGTCCGCCGGTAGCAGTCGTCCGCGCTCCAGCACACCCAGCAGCGAGAACATCCCCCGCTCGGAGGCGCCCAGCGCCGACATCGCCGGCCGGGCAACGGATCCCGGCGGCGGCAGTCGCCGGTCGGAACCTGGGCGTGCCGTCGGCAGCGGCAGCGAACGCAGCCAGCGATACCGCAGCAGCAGCAACGTGGCCGGCGCCGCCGCCCCGGCCGCGATCAGTCCGGTGATCAGCAGCACCCAGGCCGGGGTCGACCAGGAGGCCAGCAGCATCGTCGTCAATACCCAGAAGCCGCACGCACCGCCGAACAGCAGCCCCAGCCGCAGCGCCCAGCGCCGTTTGCGCAGCAACCGGGCGCGCGGGTCGGCGATCGCGCTCAGCTTGTCGGCCAGCAGATCGGCGAGTTCACTGGCCCGGTCGATCCCGCGTTGGGCCAATCCGGGCCGTCGTGTCCGCACCGCGGGTGCTACTGCCATTCCAATCCCCTACTGCTGCAACGGCTTCTCGGCTGCCGACGGCGGCTTGGCCGGGGCGGCCGCCGTACCACCGGCCGTCCCACCGGTCGGCAGCGCCTCACCGCGCATCGACGCGCGGATCTGCTCCAGCCGGGAGTGCCCGGCCATCTGCACACCGGCCTGCTCGACTTCGAGCATCCGGCCCTGTACCGAGCCCTGCGCCAATTCGGCGGCACCGATCGCGTTGGCGTAGCGCCGTTCGATCTTGTCGCGGACCTCGTCGAGGCTGGGTGTGGTTCCCGGGGCCGCGATCTCGCTCATCGACCGCAGCGACGCGCTGACCTGCTCCTGCATCTTGGCCTGCTCAAGCTGGCTGAGCAGTTTGGTGCGCTCGGCGATCTTCTGCTGCAGCACCATCGCGTTCTGCTCGACGGCCCGCTTGGCCTGCACCGCCGCCGACAGCGCCTGATCGTGCAGGGTCTTGAGGTCTTCCACGCTCTGCTCGGCGGTGACCAGCTGAGCTGCGAACGCCTCCGCGGCGTTGTTGTACTCGGTGGCCTTCGCGGCATCACCGGCCGCGGTGGCCTGGTCAGCCAGGGTCAGCGCCTGACGCACGTTGACCTGGAGCTTCTCGATGTCGGCCAGCTGCCGGTTGAGCCGCATCTCCAGTTGGCGCTGGTTGCCGATCACCTGCGCGGCCTGCTGGGTCAGCGCCTGGTGCTGACGCTGCGCTTCCTCGATCGCCTGCTGAATCTGCACCTTCGGATCGGCGTGCTCGTCGATCTTCGAGTTGAACAGCGCCATCAAGTACTTCCACCCCTTGACGAACGGGTTGGCCATCAGTCAGCTCCGTCTGCTTGTTCGAATGTTGTCGGTCCAGCGGTTACCGCTAGTCAACTTATCGGGTCGCCGTACGTTGGGTGCACATTCAACCCAGCCGCCGGGTGCCGTCAGGCCGACCGGGAGGCCGACGCCAGCGCCGAAACGGGTGGGATGACGACCAGGGTGCCGGCGTCGATGCGGGCGGTACCGGTGCGCTGCGCCACCCGGGCGGGCACCTGCTCGGACCGCGACACCTGCCGGCCTGCGCCGAACAGCACCTCCGACAGCGGCACGTCGAGCGCCGTGCAGATCGCGTTGAGCAGTTCGCTGGACGCCTCTTTCCGGCCGCGCTCGACCTCCGAGAGGTAGCCCAGGCTCACCCGCGCGGCATCCGACACCTCGCGCAGCGTGCGCCCCTGCCCCGTTCTGGCCTGGCGCAGCACGTCACCGACCGCTTCACGCAGCAACGCTGTCATCGCGCATCCCCCTCACGGATCGACCTGGCAATTCGAGAGTCACGTGAGGTCAACGTCGACACCCGCCCTTCCGGTTCCCGGCCGCTCAACTCCGGTCGGATCCCCTGCGCAGATCGGCTGCCGCCGCAACCACGTAGTCGATCCCGGTCCCGACCGTCAGCAGCACCGCGGCGGCCATCACCACCCAGGCCGTGACCAGCCACGGGCCGGCCAACGGCAGCACGAACAGCCCGATCGCGACGGCCTGCACCAGCGTTTTCAGCTTGCCGCCGCGACTGGCGGGGATCACACCGCGGTGCAGCACCGCGAATCGCAGCAGGGTGATGCCGATCTCGCGGGCCAGGATCAGCACCGTCACCCACCACGGCAGGTCGCCGAGCATCGACAGTCCGATCAGCGCGGCGCCGATCAGCGCCTTGTCGGCGATCGGGTCGGCCAGCGCCCCGAACGGGGTGACCATCCCGTAGTTGCGGGCCAACGCACCGTCCAACCGGTCGGTGATGATGGCGACGACGAACACCACGAACGCCGCGATGCGATGGCCCGGCTCGTGGCCGCCGGCGGCGAACAACTCCACCAAGAACACCGGCACCAGCGCCATCCGCAGCACGGTCAGCACGTTCGCAAGGTTCAGTACGGAGACGCGCTTCACCGCGGAACCGGTTTTAGGCTGCCCCGACACGGCAGACAGAATATCGGTTCCCCGGCCCGGAGTCCGAAACAGCTACTGTGCATTCGTGCACGAAGCGGGCGATTCACCGGCGCACCGGCCCCTGGTCCGGCGTGCACGGACCTCCGACGTGCCCGCGATCAAGCGTCTGGTGGACATCTACGCGGGCCGGATCCTGCTGGAGAAGAACCTGGTGACCCTCTACGAGGCGGTCCAGGAGTTCTGGGTGGCCGAGGATCCCGACCAGCCCGGACAGATCCTCGGGTGCGGTGCGCTGCATGTGCTGTGGTCGGATCTGGGCGAGGTGCGCACAATCGCCGTCGACCCCACGCTGACGCACCGCGGCATCGGGCACGCAATCGTCGACCGGCTGCTGCAGGTGGCGCGGGAGCTGCAGTTGCAGCGGCTGTTCGTGCTGACGTTCGAGACGGCGTTCTTCGCTCGGCACGGGTTCACCGAGATCGACGGCGCCCCAGTCACCGCGGAGGTGTTCGAGGAGATGCAGCGCTCCTACGACGTCGGGGTGGCCGAGTTCCTGGACCTGAGCTACGTCAAGCCGAACACCCTCGGCAATACCCGGATGCTGCTGGTGCTCTGAGGAATCAGTGGCCTGCCGCGGAGAACGCGCGGTGCGGTGCGCCGATCAGGAAGCTGAAGTGGCCGTCGGACTCCATCCGGCCCTCCCGCACCACGGCGAGGTCGGCGATGCCCTGTTTGCGCGCCTGCTCCCGCAGCTGATCCTCGGTGATCATCTCCTTGCGCATGTTGCGGAACAGCAGTTCGCCGTCGCGGATCAGCAGCAGCGACCCCGGCCGCAGAATCCGCGCCGCCCACGTCCACCGGTGCGCCATCCAGTTCAGCACGAACGACCAGCCGATGATCACGCCGACCAGCAGCACGCCGTCGCTGATCGACTTGTACCCGCCGGCCATGCCGTTCTGCGCGGCGTCGGCGATCAGCACCACGACGATCAGATCGGTGATGCCGTTGGTGCCGGCTTCCCGTTTGAGCACCACCCGCAGCAGTGCGTAGATCGTTACGTAGATCACCGTGCCGCGCACGAAGATCTCCAGTGGCGGCGTGTCGAAACTGAAGAGTCTGGCCCAATCCACCTGGCGATTATCCCGATGACCAGCGGGCCTGTCACCTTCGTCGGTTTCGCCCCGGGCTCTTGTTGAGGACTTCCGGCCCTGTTGTCGGGACCGCCGAACGGAGGATAGTGATACCGGAAGTTTCAGATAACTGGAGGTCATCATGGCCGACTACCTCACTCCACTGGATGTCGGTTTCCTGCACCTCGAAGACACCGACCCGCATACCAACCTCGGCATGGGCGGCTTGGCGATATTGGACGGGCCGGTCCCCGACTACGACGCACTGCTGTCGACGCTGGGCGAGCGGATCGCCGCCTGCCCACGGTTCGCCCAGCGGCTGCGGCGCAGGTTCCTCGACCTCGGCGCCCCGGAATGGATCGACGACGCCGACTTCCGCCTCACCCACCACGTCCGGCGGGTCGCGGTCCCCGCACCGGGCACCGACGCCGACCTGCACGCGCTGGTCGCCGACGTGATGTCGTGGCGGCTGGACCGCAACCGCCCGCTATGGGAGATCTGGGTGATCGACGGGCTGTCCGACGGACGCTGGGCGATGCTTATGAAGGTCCACCCGTGCGTCGCCGACGCGATCGCTACGGTCCACATCCTCACCGGCCTGTCCGATGCGGGGGTGCACGGTGCCGGCCACCACCGGGGCACCGCCGAACTGCATCAGGTGCCGCCGCCGGTTGAGGGCTGGCGTGCGGCGTTGCGCGGCGCGGCCGCGCTCGCCGGGGCGACGCTGGACGGTGCGCGGTGGGCCGAGCAGACCTTGCGTGGCACGGTCGAGGTCGCCGCCGGCTTGTTGCGCCCGGAGTCGCCGCTGACCGGCCCGGTGGCCGGGCGGCGGCGCTACACGACGGCCCGGGTCGATCTCGCCGACGTGCAACGGATCTGTCGAACCTTCGACGTCACCGTCAATGACGTGGCGCTGGCGGCGCTCGCCGAGAGCTATCGCACCATGCTGATCCGCCGCGGCGGCCAGCCACGCCCGGACTCGCTGCGCACGCTGGTACCGACCCGCAGCACGGTGCTGATGCCGCGACTGCCGGTCGATGAGGAGAATCCGGTGTTGCGGCTGCGGATGGTGCACGCCCGGCTGACACAGGCGAAAGCCGCCGGGGACCAGGGACCGCTGGGTGTGCTCGGTGCCGTCGCCCGCACGGTTCCGTTCCCGGTGACCGCGTGGGCGGCGAACCTGCTGTCCCGGCTGCCGCAGCGCAGTGTGATGACGCTGGCCGTCGACGTTCCCGGCCCGGGTCAGGCGCTGCAGATCATGGGGCGCAACGTGACTCAGGTGCTGCCAATCCCCCCGATCGCCATGCAGCTGCGCACCGGCACCGCGGTGCTGAGCTACGCCGACAGCCTGTACTTCGGCATTCTGACCGACTTCAGTGCGGTGCCCGACGCCGACGAACTGGCCCGCGGTGTCGAAGCGGCGGTGGCCCGGCTGCGGACCTGCAGCGTCCGGCGGCGCAAAGCCCGTGACCGGCACGGCCTTTCGCTGGTGGTCAATTCCTAGCTAGTCCTCGTCGTCGGTGTCGTCGTCCGAATCCGGTTCTCCGCCACCGCGAATCAGCATCAGCGTGCCGGCCAGTTCGTCGGGCTTGACCAGCACCTGCCGGGCCTTCGAGCCCTCGGACGGCCCGACGATGTCGCGGGTCTCCATCAGGTCCATCAGCCGGCCGGCCTTGGCGAAGCCGACCCGCAGCTTGCGCTGCAGCATCGACGTCGAGCCGAACTGGCTGGACACCACCAGCTCGACGGCCTGCAGGAAGACGTCCATGTCGTCGCCGATGTCGGGGTCGACGTCGGTCCGCTCACCGGTGGGTTTCGCGGTGGTGACGCCCTCGGTGTATTCGGGCTCGGCCTGCTCCTTGCAGGCGCTGACGACGGCCTGGATCTCCTCGTCGGTGATGAACGCGCCCTGCAACCGCTGCGGCTTGTTGGCGCCCATCGGCAGGAACAGCCCGTCGCCCATGCCGATCAGCTTCTCCGCGCCGGCCTGGTCGAGGATGACGCGGCTATCGGTCAGCGACGAGGTGGCGAATGCCAGCCGCGACGGCACGTTGGTCTTGATCAGGCCGGTGACGACGTCCACCGAGGGCCGCTGGGTGGCCAGCACCAGGTGGATGCCGGCGGCCCGGGCCTTCTGGGTGATCCGCACGATCGCCTCCTCGACGTCGCGCGGCGCGGTCATCATCAGGTCGGCCAGCTCGTCGACGATCGCCAGGATGTACGGGTAGGGCCGGTAGACCCGTTCGCTGCCCAGCGGGGCGGTGATCTCCCCGGAGCGCACCTTGGCATTGAAGTCGTCGATGTGGCGCACCTTCGAGACCTGCATGTCCTGGTAGCGCTGCTCCATCTCCTCGACCAGCCAGGCCAGCGCGGCGGCCGCCTTCTTCGGCTGGGTGATGATCGGCGTGATCAGGTGCGGGATGCCCTCATACGGGGTGAGCTCCACCATCTTCGGGTCGATCAGGATCATCCTGACCTCCTCCGGGGTGGCTCGGGCCAGCAGCGAGACCAGCATCGAGTTCACGAAGCTGGACTTACCGGAACCGGTGGAGCCGGCCACCAGCAAGTGCGGCATCTTGGCCAGGTTGGCGGAGATGAAGTCGCCCTCGATGTCCTTGCCCAGCCCGATCACCAGCGGATGGTGGTCGCGGCGGGTGGACGGCGCGGTCAGCACGTCGGCCAGGCGCACCAGCTCCCGGTCGGTGTTGGGCACCTCGATACCGACCGCGGACTTGCCGGGGATCGGCGCCAGCATCCGGACGCTCTCGGTGGCCACCGCGTAGGCGATGTTGCGGTGCAGCGCGGTGATCTTCTCGACCTTGACGCCGTGGCCGAGTTCCACCTCGTAGCGGGTGACGGTCGGTCCGCGGGTGCAGCCGGTGACTTTGGCGTCGACCTTGAACTGCTCCAGCACCGAGGTGATCGCATCCGACATCGCCTCGTTGGCGGCGGTCACCAGCTTCGGCGGGTCGCCGGCGGTCAGCAGGTTCAGCGATGGCAGCGTGTAGGGCCCCTCCACCACCCGATCCAGGCTCAGGGTGTCCTGGCTGTCGGCCTTGGCGGGTTTCTCGGCTTTGACCGGCTTGCGGCGGATCGGCTTGGTCGGCTGCATCTCGACCGGGACCGGGGCCGGAGCCTCGTCCAGCGGGTAGTTGTCTTCGGGGGTGCGGGATCGCCAGTCCGACGGCGCGGTGTCGTCGACCCGGTCGGCTACCGGGGCGGCGGGTTCGTCGTCCTCGTCGTCGTACTCGTCATACCCGTCGTCGTATTCGTCGTCGTAGTCGTCGTACTCGTCGTCGTAGTAGCCGCGGGCGGTGAACATCGTGCGCAGCGCCTCGGGGGCATCGCGCAGGGTGGTGCCGGTCAGCAGCAGCACCCCGAAGATCACCGCCATGAACAGCAGCGGCGCCGCGATCCAGGGGGTCAGCCCATCGGAGAGCGGGCCGCCGATGACGAAGCCGACGAATCCCGCGCCGCGCAGGCGGCCGTCGGGGGTCTGCGGCGATCCGGCCCACAGGTGCCACAGGCCCAGGAAGGGCAGCGCCACCATCGCCGAGCCGAGGATCAGCCGCGGTCGGGTCTCCGGGTCGGGTTCGGTGCGCATCAGCACCACCGCGGCGACGGCGGCGAGCACCGGCAGCAGCACCACCGCAGAGCCGACGACCGCCCGCAGACCGGTGTCGATCCAGGCGCCGACCGGCCGGGCGGCGTCCACCCAGCTGCTCGCGGCGGTCACCACCGCCAGCGCCAGCAGTGCCAGGGCGATCCCGTCGCGGCGATGCCCCGGGTCGATGTCGTGGGCGCGGCCCACCGAGCGCGCGGCACCGCCGGCACCCTTGGCGACCATCAGCCATGTCGCACGAGCGGCCCGGCCGCAGGCCAGCCCGGCGGTCGCGAATCCGGACCGCTTGCGGGCTGGGGGTTTGCGGCGCGCCGCAGCCGGCTGCCGGGGCCGCGCCGGCCGCGACTTGGCGCGCGATCCGGCCTTCGACCTGCTGGTTTGACCCCCGGAGCGAGCTTTCGTCGCACCCGACGATCCACTAGCCGTCTTACTAGCCATGGCGGCAAGCGTAGTCGCAACTACCTCATATGCACCACAGGCCACACTGGTAGCCGTCCATCCGAGCGGGCGGCTGGGTAGAGTCGAACGGTCACCACCAGCGAAGGAGATCCCCGTGGTCGTGGTCGCCACATTCACCGTCAAACCTGATTCGGTCGCGACCGTCCGCGGGATCTGCACCGCCGCGGTTCCGCGGGTGCACGACGAACCCGGTTGCCAGCTGTACTCCCTGCACGAGACCGACGGCGCCTTCGTGTTCATCGAGCAGTGGGCCGACGCCGACGCGCTGAAGACACATTCGGCGGCACCAGCCGTCACGGAGTTGCTCGACAGCCTCAAGGAGCACCTGGCCGCCCCGCCGGACATCACAATGCTGCGGCCCGTCCCCGCGGGCGGCGCCGCAAAGGGCCTGCTGCGGGGGTAGCCGATGGCACGCAATCGCGCAGCCGCAACCGCCTACGGCCCGATGGTGCTGGCGGCGATCGAGCAGCATGAGCCGCCCGGGCGCCGACTCGTCGACGACGACCTGGCCGCACAATTCCTGCCGGCTCCGCTGCGGGCCCTGGTGGCGGCGCTGCGACCCGCACCGCTGCGGCGCTGGTTCACCGCCGCCGTGGAACGGTCCGGGCCCGGGCTGTGGGCCAACCTGACCTGCCGGAAACGGTTCATCGCCGACCGCCTGGACGAGGCGGGTGACGACGTCGACGCGGTCGTCGTCCTCGGCGCCGGCCTCGACACGCTCGCCTACCGGCTGACCCGGCGCGCTCGCATCCCGGTCTTCGAGGTGGATCAACCGGTCAACATCGCCCGAAAAGCCGCCATCGTGCGCCGGGTGCTGGGCGCGCTGCCACTGGCGGTCCGACTGGTGGCGCTGGACTTCGAACGCGACGACCTGCTGACGATCCTGGCCGAGCACGGCTACCGGCCCGGCTGGCGCACCTTCTTCGTCTGGGAGGGGGTCACCCAGTACCTCACCGAGGCCGCGGTGCGTACGACGCTGGAGGGGCTGCGGCCGGTACCGCCAGGCAGCCGGCTGGTGTTCACCTACGTGCGCAGTGAGTTCCTCGACGGCACCAACCGGTACGGGTCGGCGCGGCTGTACCGGACGGCCGTCACCAAGCGGCTGTGGCATTTCGGGCTGCGCACCGGGCAGGTCGCGGATTTCCTCGCCGAATACGGGTGGCGACTGGTCGATCAGGCCGGCCCCGACGAGTTCCTGCGACGCTACGTCGAACCGGCCGGGCGCAACCTGCGCGCCTCCGAGCTGGAATGGTCGGTGTACGCGGAGAAGGTCTGAGGTCTCAGACCTCGATCACCGTCGGCACGATCATCGGCTGGCGGCGGTACTTCTCCCCCACCCACTTGCCGACGGTGCGGCGCACCGCCTGCGCGATCCGGACTGGGTCGGTGATCCGTTCCACGGCAAGGGATTCCAATTCCGCCTCCACCTTGCGGGCCACCGGCTCAAGCGCCTTGGGGTCCTCGGAGAAGCCGCGCGAGTGCAGGTGCGGCGGCGCGGCTGGCTTGCCGGTGCCGCGGCGCACGACGACCGTCACCGCGACGAAACCCGACGACAGGATCAGCCGCTCGCCCAGTGTCGCGTCGCCGACATCCCCGTCGACGAGCCCGTCGACGAACATCTTTCCGACCGGGACCGCCCCGGCGATGCTCGCCTTGCCGGCGATCAGGTCGACGCTGACCCCGTTCTCGGCCAGCAGGATCGACTCCTCCGGCACCCCGGTGCGGGCGGCCAGCGCGGCGTTGGCGCGCATCATCCGCCAGGTGCCGTGCACCGGCATCACGTTGCGGGGCTTGACGCCGCGGTACAGGAACAGCAGCTCTCCCGCGTAGGCGTGCCCGGAGACGTGCACCCGCGCCGAGGCGTTGGTGATCACCCGGACACCGATCTTGGCCAGCGCATCCATCACCCCGTAGACGGCTTCCTCATTGCCCGGGATCAGCGACGACGACAGCACGATCAGGTCACCGGAGGTCAGCGTGATCGACCGGTGCTCACCGCGCGACATCCGCGACAGCGCCGCCATCGGCTCGCCCTGGGTGCCGGTGGTGATCAGCACCACCTTCTCGGGCCGCATCTCCTCGGCCGCCGAGATGTCGACGACGTCTCGGTCGCCGACCTTCAGGAACCCGAGGTCCTTGGCGATGCCCATGTTGCGGACCATCGACCGTCCGACGAACGCCACCCGTCGACCCTGCGAGACCGCGGCGTCGATGATCTGCTGCACCCGGTCCACGTTGGAGGCGAAGCACGCGACGATGACGCGTCCCTCGGCGCCCCGGATCAGCCGGTGCAGGGTCGGGCCGACCTCGCTCTCGCTGGGCCCGACACCGGGCACGTCGGCGTTGGTGGAGTCGCACAGGAACAGGTCCACCCCGGCGTCGCCGAGTCGCGACATGCCGGGCAGGTCGGTGGGCCGTCCGTCCGGGGGCAGCTGGTCGAGTTTGATGTCGCCGGTGTGCAGGACGGTGCCGGCGCCGGTGTGCACCGCGATCGCCAGCGCGTCGGGGATGGAGTGGTTGACGGCGAAGTATTCGCATTCGAACACGCCGTGGGTGCTGCTCTGCCCCTCGGCGACCTGAACGAACACCGGCTTGATCCGGTGCTCCCGGCACTTGGCCGCGACCAGTGCCAGGGTGAACTTGCTGCCGACGATCGGGATGTCGCCGCGCATCTTGAGCAGGAACGGGATCGCGCCGATGTGGTCCTCGTGGGCGTGGGTCAGCACCAGCGCCTCGACGTCGTCCAGCCGGTCCTGGATGTGCCGGATGTCCGGCAGGATCAGGTCGACGCCGGGCTCGTCGTGACCGGGGAACAGCACCCCGCAGTCGATGATCAGCAACCGGCCGAGATGTTCGAAAACGGTCATGTTC
The DNA here is from genome assembly GCF_018455725.1 of Mycolicibacter acidiphilus. Lineage (GTDB taxonomy): Bacteria > Actinomycetota > Actinomycetes > Mycobacteriales > Mycobacteriaceae > Mycobacterium > Mycobacterium acidiphilum. Next base: position 1,094 of record NZ_JAHCLR010000001.1, on the reverse strand, counting down.
CGGCCGATTTCGCTGATGCCGCCGAGTGCGGTGACGCGCAGTGCGCCTTCTTTCAGCGGCCCCGGCGGGGTGAGTTCGTCACTCACCCGAGCACTGCCGCCGCACGCATGTCGAGAGCGAGCTCCTCGACCTGGGCCGATGTCGCGGCCACCTGGGGCAGTCGCGGGTCGCCGGCCTCGAAGCCCTGCAGCCGCAGTCCCGCCTTGACGAAGGTGACGCCGCCGGTGCGGGCCATCGCGTTGCAGAGCGGGGCGATCGAAACGTTGATCTTGCGGGCCGTCTCCACGTCGCCGGCCTGGTAGGCGGCGAGCATGTCGCGCAGCTGCCCGGCGGCGAAGTGCGAGATGACGCTGACGAACCCGGTGGCGCCCATCGCCAGCCACGGCAGGTTCAGTGCGTCGTCGCCGGAGTAGTAGGCCAGGTCGGTTTCGGCCATGATCTGGGCGGCGGCGTGCAGATCGCCCTTGGCGTCTTTGATCGCGACGATTCTGGGGTGCTCGGCCAGTTCGAAGATCGTGTCGGGGGCGATCGGCACCACGGAGCGCGCCGGGATGTCGTAGAGCATCACCGGCACCGTGCTGGCGTCGGCGACGGCGGTGAAGTGCGCCAGCAGGCCGGCCTGCGACGGCCGCGAGTAGTACGGGGTCACCACCAGCAGGCCGTGCGCGCCCACCCCGGCGCACGCCTCGGCCAGCCGGACGCTGTGCTCGGTGTCGTTGCTGCCGGCGCCGGCGATGATCCGGGCCCGGTCCCCGACCGCCTCCACCACGGCACGCAGCAGCGTCAGCTTCTCGTAGTCCGCGGTGGTCGGTGACTCCCCGGTGGTGCCGGAGACCACCAGGCCGTCGCACCCGGCGTCCACCAGACGGTGCGCCAACCGCACGGCGGCGTCGGTGTCCACCGAGCCGTCCGCACCGAATGGGGTCACCATCGCGGTCAGCACGGTGCCCAGCTGGGCTATGGCGTCGAATCCGCTGCTGCTCACGGCGCCAAGATTACCTGGCCTCGCCCCCACCCCTCGCCGAGCGTGCAGAGTTCACCGGCGAACCGCCAGTTGGCGGGCTGTTGCGGAATTGGTTTGGTCGGTGGGGTTG